>DASYVR010000027.1:0-19268 GCA_035936995.1 Candidatus Dormiibacterota bacterium
GGTGGAACCGTCGGCGGCTACACGGTGCCGCGAGCAACCTCCCACCGGTCGAGTACGAGCAGCGCTACCATGACCGACAAGCGGCCGCGGTGGTCGCGTGAATCCAAGTCGCCGAGTCTCCAAGAAACCCAGGGCGATTCAGCTTGAAGCCTATCGCCGACGGCCCGTACCACCAAAAGTACCACCAATTTTGAAAGAACCTTGACGGTCTCCCGTCGAACTGCGCCCAGCCCACGGCGTTGGGGACCCTTGGCCAGTTAGGGCGGGACCCCGCGTTTCCCCGCGTCGATCCCAGTTAGCCGGACCACTTACAGGGCCGACATGTGTCGCATGACGCGCCGTGCTCTCCCCTACCGCTTCGTAGTTCCGCACGCCGGCCTGTCACTTCCGAGGCCTCGCGAATCTCGGCCCTTCCGTTGCGACGAGACGGCGGCGAAAGGATCCGGTTCTCGCGGAAGCTGGCATGATGGCACGGTGACCCACACAACCGACGAGGGCGTCATTCACTTGGCTCGATCGAGCTCACGTGACGCCACGAACCGGACCCGCGCCATGCGGGCTGTCATCGTCTCGTCCCTGGGTCTCCTCTTGACCAGCACTATCGAGCTGGTCGTCGTCGTGCTTTCCGGCAGCGTTGCGCTGCTGGCCGATGGCCTGCACAACCTCGGCGATGTGTTCACCACTGTCGGTGTGTACTTCGGCTTTCGCGCTTCCCGGAAGCCGCCGACACGCAGATACCCCTACGGGTATGGCCGCGCCGAGGACCTCGCCGGCGTCCTCATCGTGGCCGCCATCTGGGGCAGCGCGGTGCTTGCCGCAATCCAGTCGTATGAAAAGCTCCGTTCGGGTCGCGGCACGACACATCTGACCCTGGCATGCTCGCCGCGATCATCGGAATTGTCGGCAACCAGCTCGTCGCACGCTACAAGGGGCGGGTCGGACGCGAGATCAAGAGCGCCCCACTGATCGTCGATGCCCGCCACTCATGGCTCGATGCAATCGCTTCGTTTGGTGCCCTAATCGGGCTCATTGGAGTGGCGCTCGGCTTCCGGCAAGCCGATCCTCTCGCCGGATTCGCCATCACTGTTTTGATTGTTCATATTGGGATCAACGCGAGCCGCGACGTCGTCTCGCGGCTGATGGATGTGCACGACGATGAACTTGCGGGCGAAGTCGCGAGAATTGCCCGAACGATTCCGGGAGTCCGGAGCCTTGGCGATTTGAGGGTGCGATGGTTGGGGCGCCAGGCGGAGGTGCGCCTTGTCATTCATGTGCCAGTCACCATGCCCATCACCGAGGCCCACGAGCTGGCCCACCGGGTCCAGGAGCGCCTACGGGCGGAGCTTCCGGACACCCGGGAAGTCATGGTCGATCCCGTTCCGTCGACTGCGAACGAAGGCGGGCTCGCGACGACCGCGAGCTAGCTCCACGCAAGTTCTATGTCGAGGTCGGTCAGGTGGGCTTCGATGCCGTGACGCGCTCGACGATCCCCCACTTGAGGCGCTCGATCCGCCCGACCTCGAACCCCTGCGCCTGCACACGCACAAGAGGGTTGCGCACGAGGTGGTCACCCACGGTTCGAACAGTTATCCAGTCGAGGAGCTGCTGGACCGTTCGCACAGGCCACCAGGGGCTGGCCACATGCTCCAGTAGCAGTAGCCGTCCGCCCGGGCGGAGGACACGCTTCGCTTCGCTAATGGCCTTCCGGTCGTCCGGGATCGAGCAGAGGGAAAGTGTGAAGACGACGGTGTCAAAGCTCTCATCGGCAAACTCCAGAGCCTGCGCATCGCCGACCCGAAAATCGACCTCCCGCGCAAGCTCGCTCGCCCGATGTCTCGCAATGTCGAGCATTGGGGCGCTGATGTCGATGCCCGTCAGTCGGATGCCTTGCGGGTAGTGTTCAAGGTTCCGTCCGGTTCCCACGCCCATTTCGAGAACCTCTCCCCTTGCCTGCGAGCACACCCACTGGCGGCCGCCCGCAAAGAGGATCTTCTCGAACAGCTTGATGTCCTTGTCGTATCTGGGCGCGAGCTTCTCCCAGATACGGCGGACTCGTTCGGTCTCGGCGGAACTTATCGTAAGATCCCCCGTCTCAGGATTGCCGACGCGTGCTCCCTCGGCCAGTCGAGCCAGATAAAAGGGGTGGAAAGTGAAGCGTCTCGTGGTCATCGTCGGGCTTCTGATGACGGCTTGCGGGACGGCCCCGCAAAGTCATGGGGGCCCCGTCCAGGATCAGGTAAGCCTGATCGATGCGCTCCGCAAAAGCCTGACCGTGGACATCTCTGGCACCGTGGCGCAACCCTTCCTCCGTCCGCAGTCTGGCACGACGGTCCGGCTGAGCGGTGCATCCCTGGCCGCCCCGGCCGACTTGCAGCTCTTTGAATACGGCTCCGCCGCGGCTGCCGGGGCCGATGCGCATCAGATCCGAGCCGATGGCAGCGGTACTCCAACCACGATTGTCGACTGGGTGGCGCCACCCCACTTCTTCCTCAAGGGGCGAGTGCTGGTCATCTACGTCGGGAACGATCCTGCGGTGATCAGCTTGCTGGGCGGCGTCCTTGGGCCGCAGTTCGCCGGCGCCTGAACCCGAGCTTAGAGCCGGTCCCTGCCTCTTCGCCACCGCTACTTCTCGCCCTGGGCGTCGGGTAGCGGCAATCGCCTGAGCAGTAGGGCGTTCACCGCGACCAGGACGCTGGAGCCGGACATGGAGAGGGCCGCGATCTCGGGTCGTAGGGCGAGGCCCAGCGGCGCGAATACGCCGGCGGCGATCGGCAGCGCGATGCCGTTGTAGCCGACCGCCCAGCTGAGATTCTGACGCATTTTCCGCAACGTGCCTCGACCGATCGTTAGCGCGGTCGGGATGTCGAGCGGATCCGACCGCATGAGCACCACGTCCGCAGTCTCGACGGCGACGTCGGTCCCCGCACCGATCGCGATCCCGAGGTCGGCCTGGGCCAACGCCGGGGCATCGTTGACGCCGTCCCCGACCATGGCCACCTTTTGGCCGCTCCGTTGCAGCTCTGCCACCTTGCTGGCCTTGTCGGCCGGCAGCACTTCGGCGATCACCGTGTCGATGCCCAGCTCACGACCGATGCGACGGGCCGTGGCTTCGTTGTCCCCGGTCAGCATGACGACCTGCACGCCCTTGTCTCGAAGGGCGGAGACGGCCGCCTGAGAGGTCGGCCGGGGTGCGTCGGCGATGGCAATCAGCGCAACCGGCCGCCCGTCAACGGCAACGCACACGGTGGTGCGGCCCTCGGCCGCCATCTCGGCTCGGCGGTTCTCGAGAGCACCCAGGGGGATGTTCTCCCTGGCCATCAGCCGCGCATTGCCGACGACCACCCGTTTCCCATCGACCAGGGCGACGGCGCCCTGCCCTGGGACGTTCTCAAAGCCTTGAGCCGCAGCTTTAGGAACGCCACGCGCGTCCGCGTACTTCACGACCGCCTGCGCCAGCGGATGCTCCGACTCGCGTTCGACCGCCGCGGCAGCTCGGAGGACGTCGGCTTCCGGAAGACCCTGAACGACGAGTTCGGTCACCTCGGGCTCGCCCTTCGTCAGGGTGCCGGTCTTATCAAGCACGACCGTCTGGATGCGCGCCGCGGCCTCCAGCGCCATCGCGTTCTTGAACAGAATTCCCCGCTTGGCGCCGAGGCCGGTCCCAACCATGATCGCGGTCGGCGTTGCCAGGCCCAGGGCGTCCGGGCAGGTGATGACGACCACCGTGATCGCGTAGAGAATGGCGACCGATACCGACCGGCTGACCAGCAGCCAGACGACGAACGTTCCAGCGCCCCCAATGAGGGCGACGAGGACGAGCCAGAAGGCGGCGCGATCGGCCAATTCTTGCGCCGGCGCCTTGGAGTTCTGGGCCTCCTGCACGAGCTTGACGATTTGCGCGAGCGCCGTGTCGGCGCCCACGCGGCTGGCGCGGGCCCGCAGGGTTCCGTTCTTGTTGATCGAGCCGCCGATCAAGTCTGACCCGGGTGCTTTGGAGACGGGCAGGCTCTCCCCCGTGACCATCGACTCATCGACCTCGCTCTCTCCTTCCTCGACCTTGGCATCGACCGGGATCCGGGCGCCGGGCCGGATCAGCAGCAGGTCGCCGACCTTGACCTCGGCCGTGCGGATCTCGACCGGCTCGCCGCCGCGGATGACGAGCGCCATCGGTGGGGCCAGCGAGAGCAGCTTGCGGATGGCATCATTGGCCCCGCCCCGCGCCCGCATCTCGAACCAATGGCCCAGCAAGACGAAGGTCGCCAGCACCGACGCCGCTTCGTAGAAGACATCGCCCCCACCGGAGAGGCTGATGGCCACGGAGTAGGTCCAGCCCGCGCCGATGGCGATAGCGACTAGCACCATCATGTCGAGGGTGCGCGCGCGCAGCGCTCGAACGGCACCTTCGAAGAAGATCCGTGCCGAATAGAAGACGACCGGCAGGCTGAGCAGCAGCTGGAAGAGGTCATCCCGAAGGCCGAAGGGTGCCGGAACCGTGAAATGCAGCACGTTTCGGCCGATGCTTGACCAGAGCAGGATCGGGACCGAGAAGATGGCCGCCACCAGGAAGCGGTTGCGCATGTCCCGGACCATGGCGTCCATCGACATGCCGACATGGCCGCCATGCCCCATGACCTCCTCGGGCGAGCGCAATCCAGCCTCGTGCGCAGTGCGGGCGAGCTGCGCCTGATCGGGCGCGTGCATCTGCTTCTTTGCGGCCGCGCCGTTCGGCTCGACCATTGGATCGCAGAGGTGATCGGGCACCGACTGGCCGGCACAGTGGTATCCACACTCTTCGACCCAGCGGGCCAGTTCCCGCACGGAGGTCACGCTTGGATCGAAGGTTACCGTGGCCGTTTGAGACACCGGGTTCGCCACCACCCGGCGCACACCTGGCCGGCGAGAAAGGACAGTGTCTACGACGGCCTTTTCAGTGGCGTAATGGAGTCCCGAGACGTCGAGGACCACGGTGGTCAGACGAGCGCCGCGCGTCAATGCCGTCACGCAGAGCGCGCCGCCTCAACGAAGTTCTCGGGTTTCAGATCGAAGGCTTTCGCACATCCCGGGTTGCAGAAGTAATACGTCTTGCCTGCGTACTCTCTTTTCGCGGCCGCCGACTCGGGCTCTACCGTCATCCCGCAAACCGGATCGATTTCCTGGCTCATGTCGGGCCTCCTTGTCTCGTCTTCTTGGATCCGCCGTGGGTCGCCGGCGCCGAAGCGATCGGGATCGGCGACGAATCGGTCCCGACAGCGGTCCGAGCAAAAGAAGTAAGTCTGATCACCGCTTCGCGCACTCGCCGGTGCCAGCTGCCTCTCGACCTGCATCCCACACACCGGGTCGATTGTGTACCCAGCGCCGCTCCCCAGCCGCGCGCGGTTCCGGTACAGCCAGAAGAGCCCGGCGAACACAGCCAGGAAGACGAGGTTGAGATACGTGGTGTAGTTCCACTGGAAGGATGGCTGGACGACCTGCGCCGGACGACCGACAGGAACGAGGCCGGCTCCGGCGAAGAGGTATTCGGTCGCGAGCCCAGCCACCGCCATCACCAGCCAGAAGGCCGCCAGGATCCGCAGCGTTAATGCCCATCCATAGAACCGCCGGTAGATCAAGAGCAGCGGAAACGTAATCAGGTCCGCAAAGATGAAGCTGACCACCCCGCCGAAGCTGATCCCGCCTTTCCAGAGGGCGGCCGCCAGCGGCACGTTGCCGATCGAACAGACGAAGCTCAGGATGGCGATCAGCGGCCCGACGATCACGTTCTCCACGGAAGTGGCGAAGCCGTGCCCGCGGAAGAAGATGGTGTTCCAGAGGCTATTCGGGACAAGGACGGCCAGGAAACCGGCGACCAGGTAGCCGACGATCATCTCCTTCCGGAGCATCACGAGGTCGGCAATCGTGTAGCTGGCAGCGTCAGCCCAGCCGGCTGGTGAACGAAGGCGCCGAGCGAGTGGCGCCACCTGCTCCCCTCCTGGATCGCCCACGCGCTCTTCCTGGGCACTCACTAGGGACTGCTCGGCCAGATGCTGGCGGGCCCGCTCGACCAGCCCGGGCCGGAAGAAGAACCGGGCCACCAGGGCAAGCAGCCCGATCATGATGATTCCCCCGACATACTCGCTGAGGGCGAACTGCCAGCCGATCAGGATCCAGAGCACGAGGCCCAGCTCGATCACCAGGTTGGTGGACGCCAGCATGAAGACCATCGCCGTGGTGAAGTCGGCGCCCTTCTGGAAGAGCGATTTGGCCATCGCGCTGGCGGCGTAGGAGCACGACGACGACGCGGCGCCGAAGACCGAGGCGATCCCGAGCGTCTTCGGCCGGTGATCGCCCATCACGCGCTGCATCTCGGAGCGGGAGACGAACGCCTGGACGGCGCCAGACAGGCCGAAGCCGAAGATGAGTGGCCACAGCGTGTCCCAGAACATGAAGAAGGCCATCCGGAGGCTGTCGCCGATAGCGCTCAGAACTTGCATAACCGCCTGTGCCGCGCCCGGCTAGGCCTTGGCAAACCGCTCGACGGCCTCGACGAGCTCTTCGACCTTGGACTTGTCGCCCTTACGTACCGCTGTCGTCACACAGCCCTTGATATGGTCCTCCAGCAGGAGGAAACCGACTTGGTCAATCGCAGCCTTGATGGCATTGATCTGCGTTAGCACGTCGATGCAATAGGCTTCCTCATCGACCATCCGTTTGACTCCACGGACCTGACCCTCGATGCGGCTAAGTCGAGTGAGGAGGGCGTCCCGGTCCTTCGTATAACTTGGCTTCATAGGCTTTCACTATACCCTAGGGGGGTATACGAACGGGGTGATGCGCTGGTCCAGGAGGATCCGACGGCCGGTCATGTCGCCAATGTTGACGAGCGAAGACCTCTCGTCTCGTCGCTGGCTCCGACGCAGCCGCACCTCACGAAGGTGACCACCGCCGCAACACCGACTGTCCTCGTAAGCGATAACGAGTCCAGCCGACTCATTGCCCGACCGGTTGTCGCAGAATCCACGCGATCAGGACGCCGAGGCCGCCAAGGACGAGCAGAACAATGACGGCCACAACTAGGATCCCGATCAGGCCGATCGTCCCGCCTCCACCCATGCGGCCCATCACGCCGCCCACCATGCCGCCGCTCATCATCCATCCCATGATCAGGACCATGAAGAGGCTCGAGATGAGAATCAGCGCGAGGACGGCGGCCGCCAGCACGGCCACAACGATGACGATTCGCCGAAGTCCTTCATCCATGGTCTCCTCCGAGGCGCCCTACGGCGCCGCCAGTAGCTGATCGATGGCTGCGCGCAGCTCATCCGCGTCGGCCACGCCTTCGAACCGTGTTCGAATGAGCCCCTTCGAGTCGATGAGAAACACCCAGGGATCGGTCTGCAGCCGCCACTCCAGGACTTGCGGCGTCAGCTGCCGTTTCGACGGATCGGGTTTGAAGTCGCGCCAGATCTCGATGTGAATGAAGGTCAGCCGGCTTCGGTACGTGGGCTCCAGCGACTGAATTGCGTGGATCAACGGCCCACAGGTGGCACTGGTGCAGAAGGCGGGGGTGGCGAACGCCACCAGCGTCGAACGGTGCTGGGCGATGGCGTCGGCAACCGACAGCTGGTGCATGTCGTCGGGGGGCTGCCCGCTATCGATGGTGCTGATGTCGGAGACGTCCTTCGCGGTCGGGTTATGGCTTGGCGGCGCCGGTTGTCCAGGCGCCGGGACCGTCGCGTTGGCGACGACGCTGAACGGCAGCGTGATGACGGCATGCTCGCCATCGGGCCGCTGCGCCGTAATCTCGGCGCCCCACTGTCCAACTTGGTCGAAGGTGAGGTGCGCGACGTACAGGCCCTTGCCTTCGAGCTGGGCCCCTCGGAAGGGAGCGTCCGACTCACTCTTCAGCTGCGCGGTCGTGCCACTGACCAAAAAGGCGCGGACATGCACAGTCGCGTCATTAACCGGGGTGTTTTGGTCGAGGATCCCAACCGGAAAACGCTGGTCTCCGACCAGGAGCTCCGACCCGACGATGACGGCCTGCAGACCTGCGGTCGCGGCCGGCGATGCGGTCGAGGCGGCGCTGCTGGTGTCAGTGCCGGTGCCGCAGGCAGTAAGGAGCAGGGTCACGATGCCCAGAAGGGTGGAAAGAATTGACCGAGGCCTGGGCCGGGCGAGCGCGGCTTGGCGCCCGCGCATTAGGAAACCGCGACGAATACGTGAGCAAGGCATACGGCGGTGCTCATGACAAGGATCGAGCCCGCCACCGAGGCGAACCAGAGCGACAGCGCTGGCGGCCGCGAGGCCAATCGTTCGCCCAGAAGTTGTGCCACCCGTGCCTCTGCCGCGCCTCCGAAGGCCGGCAGCGCCTGAGATTGCTGGGCAGCAGCGTGCCAGAGTGCCCGCCCCATCGTACGGCGGCCTACCTGCCGAATCGCCGCGCGATCCGCGGCGAGTTCCGACTCCTCGAGCCGCCGGTCCGCCCACCAGCTCAACAGCGGGATGAAGAAGAACACCTCCGTGGCCGCCTTGACGAGTGCGCGTCGGAGCGGCTCTCGGCGGTCGGCGTGGTATCGCTCGTGGAGCAGGACCGCGTCGAGCTCCGAGGCATCCAACCGGTCGATCAACGCCGGCGTCACGAACACCGTCGGATGCAGGGCGCCGGCGCAGAACGCGAGCGCCCCCTCACCCTCGATGCATTCCAGGCGCCAGGCACTGGTCCTGGCCATGGCGCCAACCAACGGCTCCGGCAGCGGCAGACGCCGAAGACGGGTCACCTCGTCGATGCTCGTCCGCAGCAGCCAGACGGCACGAAGGGGCCAGCCTATTGCCGCTGCGACAAGGAACAGGAAGGCCGTGACAGCGAGTGGATACGACCAGACCATGGCGCCGCCTATGGACAGGCACGCAGCCCCCTCTGGGCACCCCATGACCCAGACGCCACACGCGAACGCGAGTGTCGCTAGCAGCCCAACCACGACCCAGCCGACTTGCCTCACTTAACAAGGTCCTCCAGTCGTCGACGGCGCTCGCTACTCAGCCGGTCCAACTCTTCGGCAAAGGCGGCCAGGGCCGCGTCCCCATACCGCCGGACGATCTCCACAACATCTTGCCGGCTCGCCTGCGCCAGAAAGTCACCTGGGCCACCAACGGCCTCATAGCGGTGGGCCTTCTGCTTCGGGACAGATTTGGTGGTGAGCAAACCCTTCTGCGCCAGGCGTGCGAGCGTCGTCATGACGGTTGTGTAGGCGAGCTCAGGCATCAGCTGCTGAACATCACGAACGACGAAGGTCTTGTCCACGGCACCCGACCACACCGCCCGCATGATGCGGCCCTCGAGCGGCCCCAGAAGAGCCGCCGCCCGGGTCAAGGCTGACCGGCCAGATGGCGTTTTCAATGATCCTTCATTCCCGAATGCGAAATCGCTTCCCTAGACTACTAGCGATAGATAGTAACTGACGGAGGAATCGCCATGAACCCGCTCATCAGCCTGATTGCCGGGGTGGCCGTCGCCCTGCTCGCCCAGTTTCCGCTCGAGCCATTGGCCAACCAGAGCGACCTCGTGCACTGGATCCAGCATGGGTTGCTGTTCTGGAGCGGCATCGCGGTCGGGATTTCGGTCACTGTCTTTTACCGGCGGGGCCAGCGGAAGGCCGCGTGGCCCGAGCGGTAACCGCCGATCCGGGAGGGGGCCGCCGCAACCTGGCGGCACAACTCTCGCTGGGCGCCCTCGGTGCGAGCCTCTTCCTGCTCGTGAGCCTGGCCTGGCTCACCGGGGCGGCCTATTTGCTTGTCCGCTTGAACCTCCCTTCGCCGGTCCAACTCGCTGCCGTGGACGCACTGCACGTCTATGTCGGCATCGCCTCCATCGCCTTCTTCGCCGCAAAGGTTGCACGGGTGGGTTTCCGTCAACAGGTTGACGGCGTTCCGGACCTCCTCCTCTGGCATCGCTGGGTCTCGTGGAGCCTGCTGGTCCTGTACTCGGGCGTCTACCTGACCGGTGTCGCGCTCCTCATCCCATTCCCGGCGGACGGGCGGCAATCTCTGGCAAACGCCCATCTGCTTCTGTCGGTCTGGGCAGCAGTACCCACGACCTTGCACGCCTGGCACCACCGACGGTGGGCGCTGCCGTTCGTGCCCCGGCTCCCGCGCCGGACGCCCCGGCGCTTCCTGGTTGCCGTGGCTGTGGCGATCGTCCCAGCGGCGGCGTTCGTGGTCACCCCTCGCGCAATGTCGCTACTGGCTCAAGTCGGCGCGGGCAATACCTGGGCCGCATCAGCGCTGCGGGGCGTCTTCCTCGACCGGATGGAACGTTCAGCTGATGGCCAGACGCTGGTTGCCGGTGGCGAAGGGCTGTACGCACGCTCCCTCCAGGGCGGCAGCTGGCACCGGATCACCTTTCCACCCGACCTGGTGCTGGGGCTGACCACGCCGAATGGACGGATTGCCGTCTACGTCGGCACTGGAACGGGCCTCTATGCCAGCGCCGCTGTCGATGGACCCTACCGACGGCTCCCGTTTCCGGCCCGCGAAGTCCATGGCATCGCGGTTGATCCGCTGGACTCCAACATCATTTGGGCCAGTTCACGTCAGGGGTTCTGGCGATCCCCCGATGCCGGCCTGCACTGGACGAATGAATCCGCGGGGATCGAGGCGCCACCGACCGCGTGGGCGATCGCGTACTTCGACGGAACCGTATTCGCGAGCGACGTTAACGGCGTCTACCGCTGGACGGGATCGACCTGGGAGCAAAGCTCAGGCCAGCGCGCCGTCGTCAGTCTTGATCCAATCAGCGACGGCCGGCTGTTTGCCAGCTCCATGGGCCAGGGCGTCAAGGTGTTCTCGAACGGAGGGTGGCAATCCTCTGATTCCGGGTTAGTGGCGAACCACGGCGGAGTGCGCGTCATCCACGTCGATAGCATCACGGCCGTGTCGGGCGACCGTACGTATGCCGCCATGATGCTTGATGGCACGGCCACCAGCATCGACGCCGGCCAGTCTTGGACGCGAATAACAGCCGGAATCCCGCCCGGGGCAGTGTGGCGGATCGTCCCTGTCGATTCCGGCCTGGTCGCGGCCACCGACCATGGCATCTACACCTACCCTCTCCCGGTGCTCGAAAGGCCAGGTCCAGTCTGGTGGCTTGCCCTTATCGCGGCGGCCGTCGGTCTCGCCGCCCTCCCGACCCGGTCAGGACGGGCGCTGCGGCACTAGCTCCGTAATCGTCGGCCCTGGACGATCGAGTGAGGCTTCCAGGGAGCGGATCTGGTCGGTAATCGCAAGCTGGGCCGACTGCAAGTCACTCAGCTGGCTGCGCAGGCCGGCGATCTGCTCGTGCGTGGCCACCGGCTGCGGGGCGGCTGTGGGCGTTGGAGCGGGCTGGGCCACGCTGCGCATCCCCCACATCATCAGGAGCATCGAGAGCGGGCAGGCCGCCACCAGTAGCACAGGCAGCGCCGCGGTGAAGAGCCGGGGCTGAAACAAGAAGAGGCCGACGGCGACGGCCGCGAGTCCGGCCACCACCTTCCAGTCGATGCAGAAGCGTCCGATGCGCATGCGGTTGGGTGCTACTATAGCACGGTAGTAGAAAGCCACCGTACGGGAAACCGGCTTGTTAAGGCTACGGTCATGACGCGCCTGGCGACGACGGTGATTCTTGCCGGAGCCGTCGGTTTGCTGTCTGCCTGTACGCTCCAGGAGAACGTCGCGGTCGCACCCCCGTCTGGCAAGGTGGGCGTCCCAGCTCCAGCGCTGTCGGGCCAGACACTCGATGGAGCGCCCATCACCGTGGACTTCCGCAACCGAAAGACGGTGCTCGTATTCTGGGCCTCCTGGTGCGGTCCGTGCCGGCATGAGCAGCCGTACCTCAACCGGATGGCGACGGACTACGCGACCCGCGGGGTGCAGTTCATCGGCGTCAACTTCCTGGACCATGATCATGCGGCCGCGAAAGCCTTCGAGGACGAGTTCCACGTCCCCTATCCCAGCCTGTACGACGACCCAGGGACGACGGCGGCAACGTACGCGGTGGATGCTCCACCGTCGCAGGTCCTGGTCGACGGGCGAGGCATCATCGTCGCGCGGACTCCTGGCGAAGTCACGGAAGACCGGCTCGGCCGGCTGATCCAGGCCAAGCTGCTAGCCTCCTGACGCAGGGGAAATGGTTGGTACACTCGCGCTCGCCTTCGTCGGAGGGCTGGTTTCCTGCGCCTCGACCTGCTTCCTTCCACTGATCCCCGCCTACATCACCTACATGGGCGGCCGGGCGGTTGCCTTACCCGAGCAGACCGCCCTGCGCCAGCAACTTCGCGTGCTGGGCAATGCGCTCCTTTTCATTGCCGGCTTTGCCACCGTCTTCGTCGCGTTCGGCGCAGCGGCGGGGCTGATCGGCGCCGACCTGATCGCGTACCGGCCGCTCCTGCTTCGGGTGGCCGGGGTGGCGCTGGTGGTGATGGGGGTCGTGCTGCTGGGCGGCCTGCCCTGGCTGCTTCGCCAGTTCCGGGTGGAAGTGGCGTACCGGCTGCCGCGGACTCCCTGGGCCTCGTACGTCGTCGGGCTAGCATTCGCGATCGGCTGGACGCCGTGCATCGGACCAATCTTGACCGCCATCCTCATCCTGGCCGCCAACTCCGCCACTGCGCCGAAGGGGGCGCTCCTGCTGGCCGCCTACTCCGCGGGCATGGGCCTGCCGCTGCTGGTCGCCGCAGGCCTGGTCGGCCAGCTCACCCGATTGATTCGGAGGGCCTACGCGGTCACGCGCGTCGTCAACGCCGTCGCCGCGGTGGTGATGATCGCCATGGGCCTGCTGATCTTCACCAACCAGCTGACCATCCTGAACAGCTACCTCCCCTACTTCGCCGTGACCCCGTCGTTCGAGAATGCCTTCCAGGCATCGACCGTGCAAGATAAGCAAGGGATCCCGCGCACCGGAGGCGCGATCCGGGCCGGCGCGGTCGCACCAGACTTCACCGTGACCGACGTCGACGGGCACCGGGTCACGCTGGCCAGCCTGCGGGGACGCCCGGTGCTGATCAACTTCTGGGCGACCTGGTGCACGCCGTGCCGGGACGAGCTACCCATGATTGCCTCTGCCTACCAGGCCCACCAGGGACAGGGGCTTGCCGTGGTGGCCATCGACTTCAAGGAAACCCCGCAGACGGTCCGCCAGTTCTGGAGCAGCCTGCACTTGCAGCCAGCTCCCTATCTTGATGCCGACGGCCAGGTCGCGGCGCGCTACGGCGTCGGTCTCAGTACCAGCGGGCTTCCCGTGAGCGTCTTCGTGGCCCGCGACGGGACCGTCAGCGCCTTCGCCCCCTGGGCGCTCGACCCTACCTACCTCGACCAGCAGCTGGCAAAGATTCTGTAGGCCGATCGTCCTCAGGGGTAGGAGAAGGTGTGCTCCAGCAGGTGCTGCGGCGCCACGATGACGTCGCGCACTAGCCGGTCCTGCGCATCGATCCAAAGGTGCATCCAGATCTGTGATCCCGTGAGGTAGACGACCACTTCCCGATCCGATCCCGAAGTCAGCAACGCGTATGCCTGGCCGGCGCCATAGGGGAAGCTTTGTAGCAGCTGCTCTCCACTCACATTTAACTGGTTCTCCGCCTTCGCGCCCGGCCCGCTGGTCACGCGCTCATCGATCAGGACCGATCGCTGGGCCCGTAAGGTCGCCACCATCCGGGCGATCAGCGCCGGATCGGAGGGGACCGGCGGCCAGGGAACGGCGAACTGTAAGATTCCGCCGGCCCACTGAGTGGCGTCAACGGTGATGTCGATGGCGGTGGTGCCGGCGGGCCAGTCATACGCTTCACGGAAGCACCCTGGACCACAGCTGCGGGGCGTTAGCGCCATTGTGTGGCCGCCGGGCGAGCGGGCGACCAGCTGCCGGAGGCGCACGGTTGCGGCGCTCTCTGAGCCGGTCGGTGTCACGACGTTCAGGACCATGGTTCCAGAGCTGGCCGTGAGGTACACCTCGAGCCAGCCCGCCTGTCCGGCAACGGTCAGGCTGGGACCGGTGGGTATCGGCGATTCGGTCAGCGGAAGCGGCTGCGCAGCCAGCGAGGTCAGCGGCGCCGGCGGCGCGACCGAACCAAGAAGAGAGGCAACGCCGACGACGCCGATGAGCAAACCAATCTCGACCCGGGTCAGCGCCCGCAGGCCTCTCAGCGGCGGCGTTCGGGGCCGCGAAATCCGGAATCCTCTCGCCCAGGCCGCCGCCAGCAATGCAACCAGGACGAGCGCGGCCTTCAGAAGCAGGATTCGACCGTACATGGTGGCGAGGAGTTGCTGGGGTTGGCGGATCTCGCCCAGGGCGAGGACGATTCCCGTCGCCACCACCAGGGCCGCGCTGGCAAGGGCGAGCGCGGCATACCGCCGCACGGCATGGCTGATCTCTTCCCAGGTGGCTGATCGAAGCCAGATCCCACCGACCAGATGGGCCAGCATCCCCACCCAGAGCGCGGCGACCACAACGTGGATGACCACTGCGGATTCCTGCCAGAGTTCGCCCGAGACGCCGGGGTGCCCTCGAAGCGCCTGTGCCGCCAGGCCGGCAAGAATCCACGGAATGGCCACTTGAGCCTGTCGGAGCCTCCAGCCGATGGCGCTTCCCGCGGTCATCGCCAGGGTGAGCAGGGCCAGGAAACCCGCCTGCGTCGACGCGGCGGTCGCGATCGCGCTGCCGATGGCGACGGTACCCGCCCCGACGCGTGCCGCGGTGAGGGTGAATTCCTGAAGCGTCCCGGCGATCACCAGGACGTGCACCATATATAAGGATGCGCGCTCGCCCGTTATCCGGGTCTCACTCCAGACCCACCGGCGACTGATCACTGTTCCGAGCAGCAGCGCCAGCCCAGCGATGACGACCCAGGTCGCGAGGGCCTCCGGCCAGTCGGTAGGACTCGCCGTACCGCTGGTCACCGCGGGCAGCACGGCGGCGGCGCCGATTCCAAACACGAAGTCGCCCGTCGACGGGTGACCATCCTCCGACAGCGCTTGCCAGGTGACGTGGTAAGTGCCGTCCGCTAGCGTTGGGAGCCGGACCGTGACCACGGTCCCGTCCGCGGACCGCTGGAGGGCGCCGGTTGGGATGCCACGGCCACCGCTGCGCTGGATCTCGACACGAGTCCCGCCGAGAACCACGGGCTGGGTGAACTCCAGTTGAAGCAGATGAGGGCTCGTCAGAACACGCTGGCCGGCTGCCGGAGAGCTGGCAACCAAGAAGGTGTGGGCCTCCACTTGGATCGGTTCGGCGATGAGCAAGGCAAGCGCGAGCGCAAGCGGGACGAAGCGCCAACGCCCCAATCGGGCACCGAGGATGCCTGCGGTAACCGCAGTCACCCTACAGCAGCGACAACGCCTGCTGGTCGATGAAGTCCGCCGCCATCTGTCCCAAATGGATGACCCGGACCGTCCCATCGCGGTCGACAAAGACGCTGGTGGGCAGCCCGAAGGTCACCCCATACGCGTCGGCGATCTTGCCGTCCAGATCGAGAGCCGCGGTGAACTTCGCCCCTACCTGGCTGAGAAAGCGCTGCATCGCCGCCTTGTTGCCTTCGCGAAAGTCCACGGCAATGACCTCCAGCCCTCGGCCTCGGTAGCGGTCCCAGACCTGCTCGATGGCCGGCATCTCCGCCTGGCAGGCAGTGCACCAGGTCGCCCAGAAGTTGATCAGGACGACCTTGCCGCGAAGGCTGCTGAGCCGTACGGTTCCTCCATTCAACGCCGGCGTCGTGAAGTCCGGAGCCGCATGCCCAACCTCGGCGTGACCGGCAGCGACAATGGTCGCCCCCAAGCCGCCACCCGACTGACCCCGAATGGCGAACAAGGCCACGGCCAGAATGGCAACGACGACGAGGGCCATGGCCAATCGCCGCGCCCAACGCCCGACGCCCGGCCCCGCGGTTGACCGCCCGGTCACCGGTTCCATGGCCACGTCCAACCAGGCGCCGCGAGCGACCGGATGTCCTGCTCGATCACCTCGGGCGGGAAGTTGAGACCGAAGCCGACTCGCTCGAACCCGCTCTGGTCGATCAAATACAGGGCGCCGCTGTGGGCGACGTTATCAGCGTTCGCCGCCGTCGGGCTCAGCCGTGCGTCGATGAAATACGACAGCCAGACCGGGGTCAGTTGGGTCTGGCTGCCGAGCAGCCAGTGCCAGCCGGCAATCCAGTGATGGCTCTGGGCAAATGACCGGACGCTCGCCGGTGTGTCGAGGTCCGGCGCCACGCTGACGACCAACAGGACGAACGGTGTCGCTCGACCGAGGTGCGCCTGCGCCGTCGCGAGCTGCTCGGCCTCCACCGGGCACAGGTCGGTGCAGTGCGAGTTTAGAAACGTGAGCGCCACCACGTTACCGCGTTCCGCACTCAGGCTGATCATCCGGCCATCCTGGTCAGGCAACGCGAAGTCGGGAGCCGCCGTCGAGCCGGGTGGGATGACCTCGGACATGATTGAGGCTGCTTTCAGCGACGGGGGCAAGCCAGCGCTGACGACCCAGAACACTGACGCCACTAGACCGAGCGCGATTCCCGCGATCGCCATCAATTTGAGCCGGGAGTGCACCGATCTAACTCGAGGTAGCCGCTCGCGAGGAGCGGTACAGAGGAACGCCGACCAACGCGGCGAGCACGGCGATGCCTGCAGCCTGGACGAGCACCGGCAAGCCGCGCAGCGCCACCGCCACGTCGCCGGCCAGACCCGTCGCCCAGCGGTTCCAGGATGTCAGCCAGTCCGGCGCGTAGCTCATCCGGCCCGTGATGGCAAGCGCGAGAGCGGCAGCGGCCACCGCGAGAAACATGCCTGCGGCCACCAGATCCTGCCAGGCAACACGCCGATTACGGAACCTGAAGCCACCGGAGCTCGTGGCCACTCGCACCCATCGCTGCGGCAAGCGGTCTGAGAACAGTGCCGCGACGAACAGTGGGAAGACCATGCCAACAACGTAGGCCATCGCAAGCCCAAGCGCGCCCAGCGGCGATGCCGCCAGCGCCGACATGGCAACCACTCCAATGACTACCGGCGCACAGCACGAACTCGCCACCCCGGAAGCGAGACCAAGGGTGAAGACGCGCGCAGGCCCACTGCCGCCCACGCGGACACGAAGGCTCGGCATGGGTAGGGTCCAGCCACGACCCCAGAGGATGCTCCCGCCAAGGAACGCGAGGAAGATGCCAATCACGAGAAACACCACCCGCTGATAGCGCGCGACGAGCTGGCCAAGGGCGCCGACGCCGAGGACGATCGGAAGCAGCACCGCGGCCACGCCCGCCGAGAAAATGAGGGCCGTGGTCGGGAGCCGCCGGCGTCCGCGCTCAATGGCAACGGCTACGAAGGTCGGCAGAAGCGAGACCACGCAACATGGTGCAAACAGGGCCAGGATCCCGCCAAGAAAGGCCGCCACCAGGGAGCTCGAGTAGACGAGTGCGTTCATGAACGCCGGCGCCAAGGGAGCCACGGGCGGGGCTCGCGTTTACCCAGCCATCGCCGCAGCGCACCCTCGGAGATGCGCCCGTAGGCGGCGAAGCTACCGTCGATGTACACCGCGGGTGCGAACGGGATTCCGTCCCGTTGAATGAGCGTCTGACCCTCAACACTGTCCCAGGTAGTCTCCTCCAGCACGATGGGGCGGTCACGTCCGAGTCGGGCAATGACGTCCCGGGCATGGTCGCAAAGGTGGCAGTCGTGCAGGGTCAGCAACTTGACCTTGAGGGGCACCGTCGCCATGTCAGGCCGGCTTCAGCGCGCTGATGACATCGTCGACCGGGACGTGCATCGTGTCGGGCGCGAGTTGCTTCCAGCGGATGTGGCCGGACGCGTCCACCACGAAGATGGAATGGCTGTCGACCGGTCCCATATCCATACCGCCGGGAAGGTGAAAGACGCCGAACGCGGAACCCCAGGTGTGATCGCGATCCTCAACAATCGGAAATGCCAGCTTGAGCTGGCCGGCAAGCGACTGAGACTGCGGGATGGGATCGACGCTCACGGCGACCACCTGGCCACCAAGGTCCTTGATCTCGGCCATCCGGGCTTGCAACTCCACGAGCTGCTGCTGGCAGGCCCCTCAACCCGATTCTTCATAGAAGTAGACGACCACCTTCGAGCCACGAAACTGAGTCAGCGAGAGCGTTTGTCCGGTCGTCGCGGGCTGACCGCTCGTGGGAGCCGTGGCGCCGACGGCGACACCGGATGACGAACCGGAGCCTGCCGCATGGTTAAACGCGACAAAGGCAGCGACCAGTACCGCAGCGATGACGACGCCAGCTCCCAACCATGGAAGCGCGCGCGATCGAGTCAGAGTCGTGCGCGGCACCTGTCGGCCGGATCGGCGGCTGCCTCTCATTGATTACTATCGGCAAATAGTAGCACCCTCCTCGGAAGCTGCCGCGTGGTCAGCGACGTGTCGAGGAGCCCGCCTGAGGTGGTTGTGTGCCGAGGCTGACTAGACAAGCCTGCAGCGTCGCGCTACGCTACCCGCGTTCGGAGGGGGCTCCGAGGAGGGGAATCGAATGGACCCGGCACGCAACTTGGGGGGAGATTCCGTATCTGTCCCTGCATCCGATCGATCTCCGGAGGGAAGCCGCGCGGTCATGACTTTGCCGGCGCCGGTTCGCCCTTTGGAGCAACAGGACACACCACGCAATGCCATGGCCCAGCTCGAGCGTCCAGTGACGCTGGCCACGGTCGTTGTCCTGCTCGCGCTGGCTGCGATTGCCTGGACGCTGACGGTTCGCCAGGCGGTTGGCATGTCCACCATGGCTACGGGCTTGGGACAGGTCGGCACTCGGATGGCGATGGACCTGACGGCGCCGCTATTCCTGGGCATGTGGCTCTCGATGATGGTGGCCATGATGTTCCCGACCATCGCCCCCATGGTGCTCGCCCACCGGGCCATCGTTCGAAAGCGCGGTGAGGGCTGGGCGCCGACGGTGGCTTTCGTCCTGGGCTATCTGATCGTTTGGACCGCCATCGGGCTGATTCCGCTCGCCGCGCTGGTGGCCGTCCGGAGCCTGCCCCCGCTGGCCCAATCATCGCGTGGACTGGTCGCGGCATCAGGAGCGATTCTGCTGCTGGCCGGCGGGTATCAATTCACGCGGTGGAAAAGGAAGTGCCTCAAGGCCTGCCGCACCCCGTTCGGCTTTATCCTTGAGCACGACTTTGGCGGCGGCAGCCGTTCCGCGTTCCTGGCCGGCATCTCCCACGGCGCCTACTGTCTCGGCTGCTGCTGGGCCCTGATGGCGGTGTTGGTCGTCGTCGGCGTCATGAATCTCGTGTGGATGGTCGCCCTGGCA
>DASYVR010000028.1:0-3019 GCA_035936995.1 Candidatus Dormiibacterota bacterium
CCCGGCAGAAGGCGGTACCCCGCGCGTCGTTGTTAGTGGCCGGCGCCGTATCTACGCGCTGAGCATGGACCGCGGGCGCCGTCGCATCGCCCTGGCCGGCTCCGACCCCTCGACCCCAGGAGACCTCTTCGTTCATGACACGGCCGGCGGCCAGGATGCGCGGCTGACGGAACTGAACGCGTCGCTGCTGCACGAGGTTGAGCTGGCCGGCCCTGAGGAGTTCAGCTTCAAAGGCGCGGATGACTGGGACATTCAGGGTTGGATCATGCACCCCCATCCTGGCCCTCCCCCGCAAGCGGGGGAGGGACACCGTCAGGGGGAGGGAAAAGGCGCGCCGCCGGCCATTCTCGAGATCCACGGCGGGCCTATGGCGATGTATAGCTGGAGCTTCTTTTTCGAGTTCCAGTTGCTCGCCTCCCACGGGTACGCGGTTGTCTTCACTAATCCTCGCGGCAGCACCGGGTACGGCCGCGCGTTCTCGGCGGCGGTCAACAACGACTGGGGCGGGAAGGATTTCCAGGACGTCATGGCCGGTCTGGATGCCGCCGTCGCCAACGGCTGGGTCGATTCCGATCGGCTCGGCGTGGCTGGCGGCAGTTACGGCGGCTATATGACGAACTGGGCGATCGGCCATACCGATCGCTTCAAGGCCGCCGTCACGATGCGATGCGTGAGCAATCTCGCCTCCATCTTCGGCACGGGCGACCTCGACTGGATCCTGACGATCGACACCATGAACGCGGTGCCCTGGAGGGACCTGGACCGCCTGATGGAGCGCTCGCCCGTCACCTACGTGGAGAAGATCACCACGCCGCTGCTGATCCTGCACGGCGATCGCGACCTCCGCTGCCCGATCTCCGAGGGTGAGCAGATGTTCACCGCGCTCAAGCTGCTGGGCCGCGAGGTCCGGATGGTCCGCTTCGAGGGCCAGTCCCATGACCTATCGCGCAGCGGCCATCCGCGCTCGCGCGTGATCCGCCTGCGACACATCGTCGGGTGGTTCATCTCCCACATTCGGACCGAGGCGCTCAAGCCCAAAGGAGAGTTCGCCAGAACCGGCGCCGCCGGGGAATAGTGCCCCCACCCTGGCCCTCCCCCGCAAGCGGGGAGGGAAAAAGAAAAGGGCCACCCAGCGGGGTGGCCCCTTGGTGCTCGGGTCGCGTTAGCTGGCGGGGACGGCGGGTACGACTTGCGGGAGTTCCGCGAACATCTTGAACGATTCCTCGCGCAGCTTCTGGTAGTAGTCGAGGCCGGTCCCGGCGGGGATCAGCTTGCCGATGATCACGTTCTCCTTCAGGCCACGCAGCCGGTCGACCTTTCCCGAGATCGCCGCCTCGGTGAGGACGCGGGTGGTTTCCTGGAAGGATGCCGCCGACAGCCAGCTCGCCGTGTTGAGCGCGGCCTTGATGAGGCCGAGCAGGACGGTCTGAGCCACCGACGGATCGCCGCCTTCCGCCAGGACCTTGGCGTTGGCTTCCTCGTACTCCCACTGCGAGACGATCTCGCCCGGCAGCAGGTCGGTGTCGCCGGCGGTGTCGACGCGGACCTTCCGCATCATCTGCCGGATGATCACCTCGATGTGCTTGTCGTTGATGTCGACACCCTGCGAGCGGTACACCTTCTGGACCTCATCGACCAGGTAGGTCTGGACCGCCTCGCGACCGAGGATGTGCAGCAGTTCCTGCGGGCTGATCGAGCCTTCGGTGATCTGCTGTCCGGCCTTGATCTTCTGGCCGCTCTGAACGTTGACCCGGGAGCCGTGCGGGATGGGGTACTCGCGCCACTCCTCATCCATGCTCCGGATCACGATCTGGTTGCGCTCGACCCGGGCGACGCCGGACGCGCGCGACTGGATGACCTTCTCCGTGCCTTCCTCGCTCGCGCCCCGGGCAATCTCCTGGCCTTCCTGCACGGTCGCACCCGATTCGATCAGCGGCTGCATCTTCTCCGTGAGGATGTAAGGAATGTCGTAGACGTCGCGCGAGGTGACCTTGACCTTGCGGGCGGTCTCGGTACGGATGATCTCCACCTCGCCATCGATTTCGGAGATGATCGACTTGCCCTTCGGGATGCGGGCCTCGAAGAGCTCCTCGACGCGCGGCAGGCCCTGCGTGATGTCCGTACCCGCGACACCACCGGTATGGAAGGTCCGCATGGTGAGCTGGGTACCTGGCTCACCGATCGACTGGGCAGCGATGACGCCGACGGCCTCACCGATCTCGACCAGCTTGCCGGTCGCCAGGTTGCGGCCATAGCACAGGCGGCAGACGCCCTCACGCGCCTGGCAGGTGAGTACCGAGCGCACTTTGACCTGGGCGACGCCCGCCTGGATCAGGTGGCGCGCCTGGATGTCGCTGATTTCGGAGCCTTCTTTGACCAGGGTCTCCTGGGTCTTCGGGTCCAGGACCGCGGCGGCCGCCACGCGACCGGCGACCCGCTCGAAAAGCGGCTCCGTCAGCGCGCGCTCCTCCGAAATGTCCGTCACCCAAATGCCGGAGGTCGTGCCGCAGTCCTCGGTCCGGACGATGACGTCCTGGGCGACGTCAACCAGCCGGCGGGTCAGATAGCCCGAGTCCGCGGTGCGAAGTGCCGTGTCGGCGAGACCCTTGCGAGCGCCGTGAGTCGAGATGAAGTACTCGAGCACGGTCAGCCCTTCGGAGAAGTTCGCCTTGATCGGCAGGTCGATGATCCGGCCGGTCGGGTCGGCCATCAGGCCGCGCATGCCGGCGAGCTGCCGGATCTGCTGGATGTTGCCTCGGGCGCCGGAGTTGGCCATCATGAAGACCGGATGGAGGGCGTCGAAGCTCTTCATGGTCGCAGCCGTCACTTCCTCCGTCGCCTTGGTCCAGAGGTCGACCGTCTGGGTGTAGCGCTCGTCGTCCGTGATCAGGCCGCGCTTGAACTGCTGGTCGATGTCACCGAGCTTCTTCTCGGCGCCCGCCAGGATGGCGGCCTTGCCGGCGGGGGTCTTGATGTCCATCGCGGAAATCGTGATGCCGGCCTTGGTCGCGTAGGCGAA
>DASYVR010000029.1:0-66025 GCA_035936995.1 Candidatus Dormiibacterota bacterium
CCCGCTGGCGGCGTCTTCGCGGCCCCGGGAGCTTTTCCAAGATCGGCACCAGGAATGCGATGGTGATCTCGGTCGCCGGCCTCTGCCTGGTGGTCGATGAGGAGCGCCGCCAGGTGAAGGTCGCGCTCGGCTCGGTGGGGCCGACCATCATCCGGGCGACGCAGGCTGAGGAACGGGTGGCTGCCGCCCTTGGCGGCTCGGGGTCCTGGGAAGACCCGTCCAAGCCGCTGCCGGACCAATCGATCGACGAATTCTCAGAACTGGTCGCGGCCGCCGCGCAGCCGCTCGACGACGTCCGGGGGACTGCGGCCTTCCGGCGTCACGGCTGCCGAGTGCTGGCCCGTCGGGCGATTGGCTGGGCGCTCAACGAACGGAGGATGCCGTCGTGGTTGTGAGAACACGCGTCAACGGCGACTGGCGGGAGGCCGATGTCTGGCCGGGGACAAGCCTGCTGACCTTCCTGCGCGACGGTCTTGGTCTGTACGGCTCGAAGAACGCGTGCGAACAGGGCGAGTGCGGGTCGTGCTCCGTCTGGCTCGATGGCTTGCTGACCTGCAGCTGCCTGGTGCTGGCCGCCCAGGCACACGAGCGTGAGGTGCGCACGGTGGAAGGGCTCGATGACGGCGGCCGCTTGCATCCAATCCAGCAAGCGTTCGTCGACGCGGGGGCGGTCCAGTGCGGTTTCTGCACGCCGGGATTCGTGGTGGCGGCGGCAGACCTGCTGCAGCGTGATGCCAACCCAAGTCTCGTCACGATCCGCGAGGCGCTCAGCGGCAATCTCTGCCGATGCACCGGCTACCAGAAGATCCTTGATGCGGTCAACCTGGCGGTGGCACGCCTGCGGACCCAGGCATGATCCTGCTCGACAGGTGCCGCGTCGTGGTCACGATGGATGACGCTGGCACCGAACTGGAGAACGGATCGGTCCTGATCGACGGTGGCGTCATCAGCTGGATCGGCCAGGGGCGACCTCCGGTTCGCGAGCAGCCCGACGTCATCGACGGTCGGGGCCTGGTCGCGGTCCCCGGGCTGATCAACACCCATCACCACCTCTACCAAACGCTCACCCGTGTCCGCGCCCAGGCGGGCGGCCTCTTTGAATGGCTCCGCGAGCTCTATCCGGTCTGGGCAACAATCGATGCCGATTGGGAGCGCACCGCCGCTGAAGTCGGGCTCGCCGAGCTCGCGCTCAGCGGCTGTTCGACCACCACCGATCATCACTATGTCTTTCCCTCGGGCGTCACCGGCCTGCTCGAGGCCGAGATCGAGGTCGCGGCGCAGCTTGGCCTGCGCTTCCACCCCTGCCGCGGATCGATGGACCTCGGCCAGTCGAGCGGAGGGCTACCGCCGGACCAGGTGGTCGAGGACATCGACACCATCCTCGCGGCGACCGACGACGCGATTCAGCGCTTCCACGACGCTGCCCCCGGCTCGATGTTGCGGATTGCGGTCGGCCCCTGCTCTCCCTTCTCGGTCTCGCAGCGGTTGATGCGAGAGTCGGCCGCGCTGGCCCGGCGGCGCAACGTGCGTCTGCACACGCATATCGCCGAGACGATCGACGAGGAGAGGTACTGCCGGTCGACGTTCAATCGCCGACCGCTGGAACTGCTGGAAGACCTCGGCTTTCTCGGCCCCGACGTCTGGCTGGCGCACTGCGTGCATGTCGACGATGCGGACATCCGGCGAATGGCCGCCACGCAGACCGCCGTCGCCTGGTGCCCAACCTCGAACATGCGGCTGGGCTCCGGCTTCGCGCCGGCTCGCGAGATGATCGACGCCGGAGTTCCTGTCGGTCTCGCGGTCGACGGCTCGGCGTCGAACGACAGCGGCAACCTACTCGCCGAGGCGCGCCAGGCGATGCTCACCACGAGGGCACGCAAGGGCGCGGCGTCGATGAGCGCCCGCCAGGCGTTGCGGGTGGCGACCCGCGGCGGGGCGGCATGCCTGGGTCGGGACGACGTGGGCTCGATCGAGGTCGGCAAGCGGGCCGATATCGCCCTCTTCGCGGTCGACGGACTCATGCATCGCGGTGCGGAAGCGGATCCGGTCGCGGCCCTGGTGTTCTGCAGCCCGGGTCCAGTGCAGCACCTCTTCGTCGAGGGAAAACCGGTGGTCCATGATGGACAGCTGGTGAACCTGAGCGAGGCCACCATGATCTGGGCATGATGCCGCGATGAGTGTCGAGATCCGGCGGAAGGGCGGCGTCGGCGAGTCGGTCCGGCGGGTCGACGGCGTGCCCAAGGTGAAGGGCGAGTTCGAGTATGCCAGCGACCTTCGCCGGGACGGCATGTTGTGGGGCGCGACGCTGCGGAGCCCGCACCCATTTGCCCGGATCGTATCGATCGACACCTCGGCCGCCGTCGACGCGACGGGCGTGTTCGCCGTGCTGACCCACGCCGATGTGCCGGGCAAGAAGACCTTTGGGCTCGACGTGCAGGACCAGCCGGTGCTGGCCATCGATCTCGTGCGGTACGCCGGCGAGCCCGTCGCCATCGTCGCCGCGGAAGATCCGGAGCTGGCCCGCGGCGCGCTCGAGAAGATCGTGGTCAACTACCAGGTCCTGACGCCAGTCACCGACATGGAGCAGGCGCTGGAGAAAACCGCGCCCTCCGTCCAGCCGCAGGGCAACATCGTGCGCACCCTGACCATCGTCCACGGCGATCCCAACGTGCGCGCCGACGTCTGGGTCGAGGGCATGTACGAGACCGGCATGCAGGACCAGGCGCCGCTCGGCCCGGAGGCCGGGCTGGCCGTACCGGCGGCGGACGGCGGGATCGACCTGTTCATTGCGACGCAGTGGCTGCACGCCGATCGCGAGCAGCTCGGCCCCTGCCTCGATCTGCCGCCCGGGAAGGTGCGCCTCCATCTCTCGGGGGTGGGCGGCGCCTTCGGCGCCCGCGAGGATGTGAGCATGCAGATCCACGCCTGCATGCTCGCGTTGCGCACCGGGCGGCCGGTGAAGATGAGCTACGGCCGGCAGGAGTCGTTCTACGGCCATGTGCACCGCCACCCCTCGCGGATCTGGATGCGTCATGGCGCGAGCCGCGACGGGAAGCTGGTGAACATCCAGGCCCGCCTGCTGGTCGACGGCGGGGCGTACACGTCGACATCGCCGGCGGTGATCGGCAATGCCACGACCTTCGCCGCCGGGCCCTATGAGGTCCCCAACGCCCGGCTGGTCGGAACCGCGGTGTTCACGAACAACCCGCCCTGCGGAGCGATGCGGGGGTTTGGCGCGGTGCAAGCCTGCTTTGCCTACGAGGCGCAGATGGACAAGCTGGCCGGCGCGCTGGGCATTGACCCGGTCGAGTTACGTCTCAAGAACGCCGTGCGCTCCGGCTCCATCCTGCCAACGGGTCAGCCGATCGCCGGCGTGGCCCCGGTGCGCGAATGCCTGCAGCGTCTGCTGGGCCTTCCGCTTCCCCCCGATGAACCAGCCCTCGACCGCGATCCGATGCTGCTGCCGGGCGGGGCCGGCAACGTGAGCCACGGCGAGGGCCTCAAGCGCGGGGTCGGCGTCGCGGTCGGGTACAAGAACCTGGCCTACAGCGAAGGCTTCGATGACTCTTCAGAGGCATGGGTCCGCGTCTCGGTCGACCGCGACGGCCCCCTCGCCGAGGTGAAAACGGCGGCGGTGGAGGTCGGCCAGGGACTCGATACCATCGTGACCCAGATCGTTCGGAGCGAGCTCGGCATCGATCGCGTGGTCATCCGCGGCCCGGATACCACAATCGGGTCAGCCGGATCCAGCTCCGCCTCCCGACAGACGATGATGACCGGTGGCGCGGTGCAGCTTGCCTGCCAGGCGGTGCAGGCCGAGATCGAACAGCGGGGCGGCCTGCAGAAACTGCGCCGGCCGGTCGAGGCGACCCGCGTCTTCCACCACCGGCCGACCGGCAAGCTCGATACCAACGGCCAGGGCGATCCGCACGTGACCTTTGCCTTCGGCGCCGCGCGCGCCGTCGTCGAGGTCGACCAGGAGCTCGGCCTGGTCCGGGTGGTGCAGCTGGCCGTGGCGCAGGATGTCGGTCGGGCGCTCAATCCACAGAGTGTGCTCGGCCAGATCGAGGGCGGCAGCGCGCAGGGCCTCGGCCTGGCGTTGATGGAGGAGGTCGCGCTGGTCGAGGGTCAGGTGAAGAATGCGTCCTTCACCGACTACCTGATCCCTACCATCCTCGATGTGCCACCTGTCGTTTCCGAGATGATCGAGCAGCCCGAGCCGGGCCTCCCCTACGGCGCCAAGGGTGTGGGCGAGCCGTCGACGGTGGTCGTCCCGGCGGCAGTGGTCGCCGCCCTGCGCAATGCCACCGGCCGCGAGCTGCGACGCGCTCCGGTCAAGCCCGATGACCTGGTGGGACTGTGAGCGCCCTGGCCACCGTCTCGACCCACGTTCTCGATGTTGCCACCGGTAAGCCGGCGGCCGGCGTTCGCGTCACGCTCGGAACCCGCACGCTCACGACCGATGCCCAGGGACGGATCGCCGACCTCAGCGATGGCGGCATCAATCCCGGGGCCTACCGCCTGCTCTTCGAAGTCGGCGCCTACTTCGGGAGCGCACCGCATCTCTTCCAGACGATCGCACTCGAGCTCCAGCTCGACGAGGGCCGCCATTACCACGTGCCGCTGCTGATCGCACCCTATTTCTGCTCGAGTTACCGCGGAACCTGATGACGACGATCGAGGAAGCGCTGGAAGGGTCGACACCGCTCGCACTGAAGGTTCGGGCCGGCGGCCCGTATGAGTCGGCAGCGGCGCTGATCGCCCGCATGCGGGCCACGCTTCCGACACTCACAGAGGAGGAAAAAATCGCGACGCTCAACGCGCATCCGCGGATCGGGGACGATCCGCGCCGCCTCTCGTCGCGTTCGCTTCAGGAGCAGGGTGCGGACGCGCTCCCAGAGCTCGACCGGCTCAACGCGGAATATGAGCGGCGCTTCGGCTTCCGCTTCGTGGTCTTCGTCAATGGGCGACCGAAGTCGGAGATCGTCGAGGTGCTGCGCCGGCGGCTGGGCGGGACCCGCCAGAACGAGATGGACCAAGGGCTGCGATCGATCGCCGACATCGCCGAGGATCGACTGCGCCCATGAACGCCGACATCCGCTACGGCAAGCACAATGTGTCCTTCTACCGGACGCATCCGACCCGCGGGCTGCTCGGCGGCCGGGTCAGTATCGACGTCTTCGGCGACAACTTCCTGCCGGCTTACACGCAGGGTGACAACCGCGAGGTGGTGGCGACCGACACGATGAAGAACTTCGTCTATGCGATGGCGCTCGAGTACCCGGGAGCCAGTCACGAAGGCTTCGCCGCCTTTCTGGGCGGCCGGCTGCTCGCGACCTATCCGCAGATGCCATGGCTGCGCGTATTCGTGGAGGAGATCCCCTTCGCCAGGCACAGCGCGAAACTGCTGAGTCCGCTGGACGACGATTATGGAACGGTCGAGCTAGAAATCGGACGGGAAGGGTTGCGGGCGCTGCATTGCGGACGGCGGAACCTGCGGCTGGTCAAGCTGACCGGCAGCGCCTTCCGCGATTTCCCCCGGGATGCCTACACGACGCTGCCGGAGGTCTCCGACCGTCCGCTCTTCATTTATCTCGACGTCCACTGGCGCTACCGCCGGCCGATCGACGGCGTCGAGGACGGCGCCCGGCGGATCGCCTCCGAGGCGGTGCGCGATGCCGTGATCGCCACCTTCGACGACTTCGTCAGCATGTCGATCCAGCACCTCGTGCACGAGATGGCCACCCGCCTCCTCGAGCAATTCGACGGGATGGCGGAGGTGAGCTTCGAAGCGCAAAACCGGCTCTGGGACACCTCGAAGGTCTCGGATAGGGACCCGACGATCCGCGTCTTCAGCGATCCGAAGCCGGCACACGGCGTCATTGGTCTTACGCTTAGCCCCGATGCTTGAGATCACCGTCGGCTCGCTCCGGTTCACGGCGCGCTGGGAGGCCCAGGCTGCGCCGAAGACCTGCGCCGCCTTTCGCCGCCTGCTCCCGCTGCGCGCCCGGTTGGTGCAGGCGCGCTGGAGTGGCGAATCCGCATGGGTGCCGCTCGGGGAGCTAGAGACCGGGCTTGGCTATGAAAACCACACCAGCTATCCGGCCGCCGGCCAGCTGCTCCTTTATCCCGGCGGGATCAGTGAGACCGAAGTGCTCTTCCCCTACGGCTCGACGCGCTTCGCCAGCAAGGCGGGACAGCTTGCCGGGAACCACTTCGCCACGATCGAGGCAGGCCGCGAGCTGCTCACCGAGCTCGGCCGCCAGGTCCTCTACGACGGCGCTCAGGAGATCGTCTTCAGCGACGGCTGAGCCGCGAACCGAGTGAGGTCCTCGAGGTAGGCGCGCTTCTGCTGTTCGGGAAGGAATGACGCGACGAAAGAATTGCTCGCCAGCGCGATCAGCTGTTCCCGACTGAGATCGAGGGCCGCGGCGGAGGCCTGAAAGTTGTCGCCCACGTAGCCGCCGAAATAAGCGGGATCGTCGGAATTCACGGTCACCAGGAGACCGCGCTCCAGCAGTTGCTTGAGATTGTGCGCTCGTAGAGTTGGAAATACCCGTAGCCTGACATTGGAGAGCGGACACACCGTCAGCGGAATCTGTTCTTCGACGAGGCGCCCAACCAATCGCTCGTCCTCAACACATCGCACGCCGTGGTCGATCCGTTGCGCCTTGAGCAGGTCCAGCGCTTCCCAGACGTAGGCCGGCGGTCCTTCCTCACCGGCATGCGCGACGGCTAGCAAGCCGGCCTCGCGGGCGTGATCGTACGCGTCTTTGAACTTTGCCGGCGGATGGCCGATCTCCGACGAGTCAAGGCCGACCGCCAAAATCCACTCGCGGTAGGGTAGCGCCTCGGCGAGCGTCCGCATGGCGGCCTCGGCGCTCAGGTGCCGCAGGAAACAGAGGATGAGCCCGCTCGTGATGTTGAGCCGAGCGCGCCCGTCGTGCAGCGCGCGATGGATGCCGGTGACCACCGTTTCGAAAGGTACGCCCCGATGGGTGTGGGTTTGGGGATCGAAGAAGATTTCCGCGTGGCGCACGCCCTGGGTGGCGGCCCGCGTCAGGTAGGCCCAGGTCAGGTCGTAGAAATCCTGTTCCTTGATCAGGACCTGGCAGCCGGCGTAATAAATGTCGAGGAAGGATTGCAGATCGCTGAAGACATAGGCCCGGCGGACGTCCTCGACCGAGGCGTAAGCGAGCCGAACGCCATTGCGGCGGGCGAGCTCGAACATCAGCGCGGGTTCCATCGTGCCCTCGATGTGAAGATGCAGCTCGGCCTTGGGCAGGTCTCTGGCGAAGGTCGCGAGGTCGCCAGCCATTCCCCGCATCATACGGTCGTAACGTCCGTGGGTATCAGCCTCCGACGGATTTCTCGACGGAGGTGCTCATGGAGCGACACGCGTTGGTGATCGTCGTGGCATGCTTGCTGACGGCTTGCGGCGAGCAAGCGACCAGCCAATCTGCGCCACCATCGCTGTCAACCCCGGCCACCCCAGCCGCGGTCGCGAGTCCAACGCCGTCGCCAACCGCTTCGCCGACACCCGTCGCCACCCCGGCGCCGACACCGCGGCCCACAGCGGCTTCAGCACCGCGACCGACGCCTCCCCCAACCCCCCGATCGACGCCGCCGCCTAGGCCCATGACCGCATCGGTCAGCGCAATCAATTTTGCCTTCACCCCGTCCAGCCTTAGCGTTCGTGTCGGCACCCCTGTCACCTTCACGAATCGCGATTCCGCAACCCACACCTTCACCGCAAACAGCGGCCTCTTCAATTCAGCAAATGTGGCGGCGGGTCAGAGCTACGCCTACACGTTCATGGCTACGGGCAGCTTCGCCTATCACTGCCAGATTCATTCCAGCATGACGGGAACGATCACCGTTTTGGGATGACGGAGTTATCCCGCAAACGGCGTGTCCAGCACGCACAGGTCGGCGCGACCGGCCGCGAGGATGGTGTTGACATCGTCCGCCGTGGTGATGTTTCCGGTGGCGATGGTTGGGATACCGGCCTCGTTCCGGATGCGGTCGCTGGCCGGAACGCCGAACAGCCGGCGGTAGTCGGGGCGACTCTCCCAAATGGTCTGGCCCATCACGACATGGACCAGGTCGCAGCCATGCGCCTTGAGCAGCGCGGCGATGCTGACCGATTCATCGAGGTCGATGCCGCCATCGGCCCAATCGCTGGCGGAAATCCGCACGAATAGCGGCCGCTCCCAGGTCGCACGCACCGCGTCGAGCACTTCGAGAGGAAAGCGCATGCGGTTCTCCAGCGAGCCTCCGTACTCGTCGGTGCGGTGATTGGTGAGCGGCGAGATGAAGCCCGCGACGAGATATCCGTGCGCGAAGTTGAGCTCCAGCGCATCGAGCCGGCCGCCCGCCGCTGCCCGAGCGGCCTCGGCAAAGACCTTCACCAGGTGCGACAGATCGCGCGCCGTCATCTCTTTAGGCAGCGCCGCGTGCGGCGTGTACGCGATTCGGGAGGCCGCCATCAGTCGCCATCCACCGTGCGTCAGCGGACGATCAACGCCCTGGGTGCGCGGCCGCATCGAGCCCCGGCGCCCGGCATGGCCGAGCTGCAGGGCAACCCGGCTGCCAGCCTGGTGGATGCGCTCCACCGTCGAGCGCAGAATGTCCTGCCGTGCGCGGTCAATCACCGGCGTGTCAGGGGTGATGCGTCCGTCCTCCGTAACGCTGAAGAACTCCGTGATCAGCAAGCCCGCGCCCGTCTGCGCCGCCGCCTCCAGGTCGGGCCCGGCGGCCATCGCCACACGATTCGGCACGGTCAAGTTTCCGATGCGGAGTGGCGCAAACATCGGCGGCGGGCTCAGGCGCACGACGCCGTCTGGCGACCCGGTTGCCGCGGCCGTAAACCAGGAGTCGACCGTCCGAACAAGCTCTGGATCGCGCTGCGTCAGGTTGACGTAAGTGATCCGGCGACTGCGAGTCAGCAAGTTGAAGGCGAACTGCCTGGGATCAAACTGCGCATAACGCGAGACGTGCTCGAAATAGCTGGCGCTCTCGACCGCCGCCTCCTGGAACCGCTCGACGACCGGCTGGCGCTCCATCTCGTAGTCGTTGAGGGCGGCGCCCAGATCGTGATGGCGGCGCAGCGCGTCGACCAGCGCGATGCTGTCCTCCATCGCGAGCTTCGTCCCCGACCCTATTGAGAAGTGGGCGGTGTGCGCCGCGTCGCCGAGCAGCACGACATTGCCGTGATGCCAGCTTTCCTGGCGCAGGGTGAGAAAGTTGACCCAGAGCGAGCGGTTCGACATCAGCCGGCGGCCACGCAGCTCCGGCTGGAAGAGGGCTTCGCAGTAGGCGATGCTCTCCGCCTCGGTCGCCGACTCCAGGCCGGCACGGCGCCAGGCATCCTCCGGGCACTCCACGATAAAGGTGCAGGTGCGCGCATCGAAGGGATAGGCGTGGACCTGGAACAGACCGTGTTCGTTCCGACGGAAGATGAACGTGAACGCGTCGAGCGGCAGGTCGCCACCAAACCAGACGTATTTCGTCGGATGAACGGCGACCTGTGGTTTGAAGAACTCCCCGTACGTTCGTCGAACCAGGCCGTTGATGCCGTCCGCGCCGATGATGAGATCAGCGCCCTCGAACTCCCTGACATCGTGAACCTCTCGCTCGAACTCTAACCGGACCCCGAGCGCCCGGCACCGCCGTTGCAGGATGTTGAGCAACACCTTGCGGGAGATGCCGGTAAAGACATGGCCGCGGGAGCGAATCTTGGTGTCCCGGTAGTAGATGTCGATCGCGTTCCAGCGCGCGAAGCTCTCGCCGATCTCTGTGTAGGTCTCGTAATCAGCATCCCGCAGAGCGCCCAGCGTCTCCTCCGAAAAGACCACGCCCCATCCGAAGGTGGCGTCCGGTGGGTTGCGCTCCACCACCAGGACCTCGTCACTCGGGTTGGCCTTCTTCGCCAGGAGCGCGAAGTACAGTCCCGCGGCTCCGCCGCCGATGACGGCGTAGCGCACCGGTTAGCCGATCACCTCGGCCAGGCGCTCGACTTGCTCGACGCTGGAGACGGTGGGAAACAGTACCAGCTCATCGCAGCCGGCATCTTCGTAGCCACGGATGAAGTCGGCGATCGCTCCCGGTGACGTCAGGTTTCCGGCGGCGATCTTCTCGGCGAACGGACCGGTGAAGGCGTAGTAGTGCCGGAGATACTCGGCGCCGGCGTCGGCAATCCCATCGCCGAGCGCGAAGTACCCCATGCCCCACAGGATCGGCCGTCCCGGCCTGCCGAGGTCGGACCAGGCTGTGATGGCCTTGGCTGCGGCGGCGGCAAACGCGCGCGGTGGTCCGCCTCCATGCATGTAGCCATCGGCGTACCGCGCCATCCGAGCCAGCGCCTCGCCGCTGGCTCCGCCGACTAGAACGCGGGGACCGGGCGCCTTCGGCGTCGGCCCGATCTTTCCCCCTTCCCAGATGTCGCGGATGGCTTCCAGCTGCTCGCCAAAGCGACGGCCACGGCCACGGCTATCGATGCCCGCCACCTCGTAATCCTCGCCCCGGGCGCCAACTGCCAGGCCAAGGGTGAGCCGCCCGCCCGAGAGGACGTCGAGCGAGGCGGCCTGCTTGGCCAGCATGGCGGTGTTGCGAAGCGGGCCGATCACGACCATGGTCGCCAGTCGCACCCGCCGGGTCACCGCGGCGGCGGCGGCCAGCGCGGTGAAGGGCTCGTAATTCTGGTAGGCGACCCGGTCGACGACCCCCAAACTGCTGAATGGACCGGCGTCCGCGAGCTTCGCCCAGTCCAGCATGAGCTGCCCGCTGATTCCAGACGTTGAGGTCGGAAGACCGACCCCGATGTTCATGTACCCGTCGCTCCCTTCGGAGGAGATGATAAGTTTTTGGCGATGAGTGCGTTCCGCGGGTCGGCTGCACCGACACCATTGTGGAACCACTTCCGCTTCGCCGTCGAGGACGGCATCGCCACGCTCACCTTCGACCGCCCCCAGAGGCTGAACGCCCTGACCTTCCAGGTATACGCGGATCTCCGCGACCTGCTGACCGAGCTACCGCAGCGCGACGACGCCAGGGTGCTGGTGATCACTGGCACCGGCCGCGGCTTCAGCTCGGGAGGCGATGTCACCGAGATCATCGGGGAGCTGCAAAAGATGGATCCCCGCGACCTGCTGGCGTTCACCCGCATGACTGGGACGGTCACCCAGCGAATGCGCGACTGCCCGCTCCCGATCATCGCCTCGGTCAACGGGGTGGCGGCCGGCGCAGGGGCGGTCATTGCGCTGGCGGCCGACCTGCGCATCCTGGCCAGATCGGCGACGTTCTCGTTTCTGTTCACCAAGGTCGGCCTGTCAGGCGGTGACATGGGATCCGCTTACCTACTGCCGCGGCTGATCGGCCTCGGCCGAGCCAGCGAGCTGCTCTTACTCGGCGAGCAGGTGACCGCTGACCGGGCTCTGGCCATCGGGCTCGCAAACGCCGTGGTGGAGGATAGCGAGCTCGGCGCGAGCACGACCGAAGTGGCTCGCCGGCTGGCGCAGGGCCCGGCGCTCGCCTACTCCGCGACCAAGATGCTGATCTCCAAACAGATGGACATGAACCTCGCAGCCGCGCTCGAGCTGGACAGCATGACGCAGGCGCTGCTGATGAAGAGCGCCGACCACGCCGAGTTTTACGCGGCGTTCCGCGAAGGGCGGGAACCGAAGTGGACCGGCCGGTAGCGAGCCCGCACGAGATCCGCAACCCCGAGACCTTGCCGCGTCCGTCGGGCTTTTCCCATGCCGTGGTGGCGCAGGCAGGCCGCACCGTCTACCTGGCCGGCCAGGCGGCGCAGCGGGCCGACGGGAGTGTGGTGGCCGGAACCATGGCGGAGCAATTCGACGTTGCCGCGGGCAACGTGCTCCTAGCACTCGAGGCGGCCGGAGCGCACCCCCAGGATCTTGTGAGCATGCAGATCTTTGTGACGGACATCGCTGAGTACCAGCGCGCATCCAAGCAAATTGGCGAAGCCTACCGGCGACATTTCGGCGGCCACTACCCGGCGATGGCGCTGCTCGAGGTCAGCCGGCTCTTCGATCCCAAGGCCCTGGTCGAGCTGATGTGTATCGCAGTCACCGCCTGACCGCGCCGAACGCAGAGCCCCTCCTCGTGACGAATCGCCCTCGGCGTCTGCCCGCATGATGATCTGGCCCCGGATCGCCGCCGTCAGCGTGATTGGGAAGGGTGGATAGACTTGGGCCCGTGCCGCGCGGGAACGTCCACGGGGTGGTCGAGCCCCGATTCGACCTAGTTCGCGAAGCGTTCGCCGCCATGCTCGAAGCGCAGACCGGAACGGGTGCAGCGGTCGCCGCCTGGCACGACGGGCGTTGGGTGGCGGACCTATGGGGCGGCACTGCTGACGCGGCGGGCTCTCGCGACTGGGGGCGGGATAGCCTGGTACAGCCCTATTCGGTTACCAAGCCATTTGCCGCAATGTGCGCCTTGGTGCTGGTCGACCAGGGCCGGCTGGATCTCGAGGCACCGATGCGGCGGTACTGGCCGCAGTTTCGGGCGGAGGCGAGCGTACGGCAGGTGCTCTCGCACCAGGCCGGCGTGGTCGCGATCGATCGCCCGACGCCGACAGAGGCCTTCTACGACTGGGATCGCCTCTGCGAGTTGCTTGCGCAACAGGAGCCGATGTGGCCGCCCGGAACAGCGCACGGCGAGTCGGCGCTCTTCTTCGGTCACCTCATTGGCGAGGTCATCCGACGCATCGATGGACGTTCCCCTGGCCGGTTCTTGCGGGAGGAGGTCTGCGGGCCGATCGGACTCGAGTTTGCGATCGGCCTGACGCCGACCGAGCAGGATCGAGCCGTCGAGCTGACCGGGCTCGACGAACGCTATCGAGAGGAAAATGCGGCCACGAGGCCGCCCCTCTACCAGTGGGCGATGGGCAACCCGCCCGGCGCCCAGGACCCCACCATCGTCAACAGCCCCTCCTGGCGCGCCGCGGAAGTGCCGGCGGTCAACGGTCACGGGACGGCGCGCGGGGTCGCCGGCCTCTATGCCGCCCTGCTCCAGGGCCAGCTCTTGTCGGCCGCGCTCCTCGAGGAAGCGACTCGGGTTCAGTGTTCCGGTCCGGACCTGGTGATGGGTGGCGACAACGCCTGGGGGCTCGGCCTTGGCGTCGATCCCGCTGGCTTCGGCCTGGGTGGCCTTGGGGGAAGCGTGGGGTGGGCCTGTCCCGATGGCCGATACGCCTTCGGGTTTGTCACGGGTTCGGTCGGCACACACACGAGGGCCACCCTCCTGGAGAACGCCGTCCGCTCATGCGTCGGCATGCCGGCGCTCGACTAAGGCAGCGCTACTCGCGAAACAGATCGCGAGCGATGATTTCGCGCTGGATCTCCGAGGTTCCCTCGAAGATGCGCGGCGCGCGTACGTCGCGATAGAGGTGCTCGAGGAGATGCCCCTGTTCGAGCGCGACGGCGCCGTGCACCTGGATCGCCACATCGATCACCTGCTGCGCCGTCTCGGTGGCAAACAGCTTCGCCATCGCTGAGCGCCGGGCAACGCGCTGGTCCCCGCGGTCGTACGCTTCGGCAGCCAAGTAGACCAGCGCCCGGGCCGCCTCCAGGCGGGTGGCCACCTCGGCGAGCTGGTGGGAGACCGCCTGGAACTCCTTGATCGGCCGGCCAAACGCCTGCCGGCTTGCCGCGTGCGCGACGGCGGCATCAAGCGCCGCCTGGGCCATGCCGATGACGGAGGCTCCGACGCTGGGGCGGAACAGATCGAGCGTCCGCATCGCCAGCCGAAAGCCCTGGTCCACCTCGCCGAGAACCTGCTCTGCCGGCACATACACGCCATCCAGCTCGAGCCGGCCGATCGGATGCGCCGAGAGCAGGTGGAGCGCGGATCCGCTTAGCCCTTTCGCGTCGCCATTCACGATGAAGGCGCTGATCCCCTTCGTTCCCGCATCAGGCGTGGTCCGGGCAAAGATCGTGTAGACATCCGCATCCGGCGCGTTCGAGATGAAGACCTTGGTGCCGGATAGGCGGTAGCCCCTGCCATCGCGCTCGGCGCGCAGGGCGAGCGCTCCAGCGTCGGTGCCAGCACCGGGCTCGGTCAGCGCAAAGGCCGCGACCGATTCACCGCGCGCAACCGGGCCGGCGTACCGCACAGCCGTCTCATCGGAGCCTGCCAGCACGATGGGATAGGCGCCGAGCGTCTGGATCGCGACCGCGTTCTCGGCCAGCGTTGACGCCCGGCCGAGGGCTTCCCGCACGGCGCACAGGTCGACCGCTGACACACCCTCATCTCGCGTGCCGCCGGCGCGTCGAGGAAAGAGAGCGGGAAGCAACCCCTCGTCGGCCAGCGCTCGGATGAGGCGGCGGTTGACCCGGCCTTCCTCGCCCGTGGCGGCGATGGCCGCGACCTTGCCGGCGACGACGGCAGCGAGACTGCCGAGCCGCTCCCTATCGGTCATGCCTGCAGGGCACCGCCGTCGAGGACGATGCCCTGGCCGGTGATGCCCCTCGCCGTCTCCGAGCACAAGAATGTGATCAGCGCGGCGACTTCGGCCGCCGTCATCAAGCGCCCCTGCGGGCTGAAGCCTTCGAGGATCTTTCGAGCCTCCTGCTCCGACCGCCCCGTCTTCGTCACGATGTTGGCGGTCGAGGCGACGGTCATCTCGGTATCGACGTAGCCAGGGCATACCGCATTCACGGTGATTCCGCGAGCCGCGACCTCCGCGGCGACCGCCCGGGTCAGGCCGAGCAGCGCATGTTTCGAGGCGGCATAGGCGGCGATGTACGCGGCCCCCGCCCTGGCTGCGACTGAGGCCACGTTGACGATCCGGCCCCACTTCCCATGGAGCATCATCGGCAATACTGCCCGGGTGCAAAAGAACGCACCGGTCGCATTCACCCGCAGCATCCGATCCCACATCTCGTCGGTGGTATCGGTCAGCTTAGCGCTGCCCGCGATGCCGGCGTTGTTCACCAGGATCAGCGGGTCGCCGAGGGTGTTTTTGACCCGGGCGATCATCGCATCGACCTGCGGTCGCTCGGCGACGTCGCAGACGATCGCCTCGCCCCGGCGTCCGGCAGCGCGGATCCGAGACACGGTTTCCTCGAGGTCACCGGCGGAGCGAGCCGCGACCGCAACATCCGCTCCGGCCGCCGCCAGCGCCAGCGCCACCTCGCGGCCGATGCCGCGGCCGCCACCGGTGACCAGGGCGATCCGGGCGGTCAGCTCCGGCATTCTCAGTGCTCGCCCAGGATCTTGATCAGCTTCGGCAGGTCGATGTTGCCCCCTGAGACGATGCAGGCGATCCGCCCGTGGCCGGCTTTTCCGGAGAGTGCCACCGCCAGGGCCACCGCGCCGGCGCCTTCGGCGATCACGCGATTGCGTTCGGCCATCAGCCGGAGGGCTGCCGCGATCTCCTCGAGGCTCGCCGTGAACGAGCCATCGAGCAGTTCCTGCGCCATGACCAGCATGTTCGCGAACACCGTCTTACTGCCGATCCCATCGACGAAGGATGGCTGGTAGTCGACGACCTGGGGACTGCCGGCTTTCAACGACGCGGTGAGCGGGGCCCCGGTCTCCGCCTCGACGGCGTAGATCCGAACGGTTGGCTTGAGCGCGCGCAACGCTGTCGCGATCCCGCCGGCCAGTCCGCCGCCTCCCCATGGAATGAGGACGGTGTCAACCTCGGGCAGGTCCTCGAGCAGCTCGAGGCCGATGGTTCCGTTGCCGGCCATCACGCGGTCGTCGTCGAAGGAGTGGATGAAGGTCGCATCGACTCCGGGATAGCTTCGGTCGGTGAAGGTCTGCCACCAGCGGTCGAACGGCACCTTGATCACGCGGCCACCGAGGCGCTCGATCGCCTGGACTTTGGTGTCGGGCGCGTAGTCGGGCGCGACCACGGTGCAGGGAATGCCCAGCCGGCGCGCGTTCCAGGCGGCGCCCTGCGCCATGTTGCCGGCGCTGGCGACGAGGACGCCCTTGGCCAGCTCCGCCTTCGACATCGCGCTCATCGCATTGGCCGCGCCGCGGATCTTGAAGGAGCCGATCGGCTGGAGGTTCTCCAGCTTGAGGTAGATCTCGGCCGGCGCGTCCCAGACGTTGAGTCGCACCAGCGGGGTACGGATCGCTGCCTGGGCGACCACCGCCTGAGCGCGGCGGATCTCCTCGATGCCAAGCCCGGTCGCCTTCACAGCTTCACCGTCTGGCCCATGCCCGTTTGCTGGGCCCGTTTCAAGATGAACGCCGCGGAGGCGACGTCTTCAACCGCCAGCCCTAGTGACTTGAAAAGGGTCAGCTCCGCGGCGGAGCGGCGGCCCGGGTCTTTCCCGATGATGACGTCCCCAAGCTCGGCCTGGATGTGGTCCGCCGTGAAGGCACCTTCGCGGATCGGGATCAGGATGTCGCCGGCCTCATTGACTGCCGACTCCCGCCGGTCGACGAAGAGCCGCACAGCCGCCATGGTGGCGGTGTCGATCTCACGCGTCGTTGGAATCGAGGATCCGACCGCGTTGATGTGCACGCCCTCTTTCAGCCATCCGCGCTGGAGGATCGGTTCCGGGCTCGCCGTGACGGTCGCCACCACGTCCGCGCCTCGAACTGCGGACTCGGCGCTGGGCACCGCGTCGATCGATGCGCCAAAGCTGCCGCCAGTCTCCTTGACGAAGCTCGCGGCGTGCTCCTGATTGCGACTCCATACCCGGACGCGCCGGATCGGCCGAACGGCCGCGATCGCTTCCAGGTGGGTGCGGGCCTGGACGCCGGCACCCAGGATCGCCAGCTCGGCCGCGTCCTCTCGGGCCAACAGGTCGGTCGCCACCCCGGAGACAGCAGCCGTGCGAATCGCGGTGATGGTTGCGCCGTCCATGAGCGCCGACAACCGCCCGGTATCGGCCTCGAACAGGAGAACCGCGCCCTGGTGGGTGTCGATGCCGCGGCGCGCGTTGCCGGGAAAGACCGAGACGGCCTTCATGCCAAGGGCGCCATCGCGACCACCGTCCGCTTGGATATGGCCAGGCATCAATCCCAGGAAGCCGCTGGCATCCGGCATCCGCATCACCATCCGCAGCGGGACCAGCGCCCTACCGCGAGCGAGCGACGCCAGGGCGTCGCGCATCACCTGGATGCAGTCGCTCATGGGGAGCAGCTTTGCCACGTCTTCGGCCGACAATACCCTCACGTCCATCAGGCCACCGCCGCCTCCATCCCTGAGACCAGCGCCTCGCGCTCATCCTTCGTCAGATGAATGTCGACGGCCTCGAGCCACGGCCGAAAGTGCTCGACCGTGCGCGGGCCGATCAGAGCGGACGTCACCGCCGGGTGGCTGATAACCCAGGCCAGAGCCAGCGCGCCGGTATCGACGCCGCGCTCAGCCGCGGCGGCGCGCAGGGCATCAATCGCGTGGAAGGTGCGAGCGGTCATCAAGTGCTGGTATGGCTGTGGTCGAAGCTCGACTCGCGACCCTGGCGGGGGCTTCTCTCCGTGGCGGTACTTGCCGGTCAGCAGGCCGCCGGATGTCGGACTGAAGGGCGTGACCGCCATCCGCTCCTTCGCTGCGAGCGGCAAGACGTCGTCTTCGACGGCCCGCTCCAGCAGACTGTAGCCGTTCTGCACCGACTGGTAACGGTGAACACCAAGACGGTCGCTTTCACCCAGCGAGTCGCGTAGCTGCTGCGCCGTGACGTTGCTCGCGCCGAGGTGCCGGACCTTGCCGGCATGCATCAGGTCGTTCATCGTTTGCAGCGTCTCCCCTACGGGTGTCTGCGGATCGGGCTCCATGGTCACGTACAGATCGATGTAATCCGTCTGCAGGCGGCGCAGACTGCCATCGATCGCCTGCACGATGTGACGGCGGGAAAGGCCCTGGTCATTGGGGCCCGCGGCGACGGCATAGCCGACCTTGGTCGACAGGATCAACTGGTCGCGCAGCTTTCGCTCTTTGAGCCAGGCGCCGATGATCGTCTCCGACACGCCGCCGCCGTAGCTGTCCGCGGTGTCGAAGTAGTTGATGCCCTCGTCCCAGGCTCGGTTCATCAAGGCGAAAGCGGTCTGCTTGTCTTCCCCCTTGCCGAACAATTCCGGCGCCGAGCCGACGCCACCGAACCCGCCGCAGCCCAGCCCCAGCACCGAGACGCGCATCCCGGTCCGTCCGAACATGCGGTACTCCATCCTTTCGTCAAGATGCTAAAGGTTTTTGTCGCTGCTATCATCGGCGAAACCACCATGTCGGTGCAGCAACGCGCCCGCCTGCGTCATCAGCGTGATATCGACGGGCACCCCTTCGACGGCGGTGTCCTGCAGTGGCTCGTCGACCGAGAGTTGGGCGCCGAGCACGTGATGGCCTACCGTCTTACGGTCGTCCCGGACTCCACCGCGAGCCACGCCCACCCCGGAGCGGAGGAGGTGCTCTACGTGCTCGAAGGCAGCGGCGAAATCCGGGTGGAGGATGCCAGCCACCTCGTCGGGCCAGGCCAGGCCGTCTTCGTACCGGACGGCGCCGACCACAGCTACGTCAACACCGGCGAGATTCCGCTGGTCGTGGTCGGCGCCATGGCGCCCCCGATCGATCCCGCCCTCATCCGGCCGGCCGTTTCCCGGCTCAACCTGACCGGGCTGCCGTCATCCAGCGTCGAGGAAGGCGCGGTCGGCCCGACCATGATGGACGAGCGGCGCGTGACGCCCACGCTGATGGGCGAGCGCAGCTTCCGGGTGCTGGTCAACCCGGCGGTCGGCTGCCGGCTGATGACCCAGTTCACGGGGGTCATCCCCACTGGCAAGGCGCCGCTGCATGCGCACCCCCACGAAGAGGCGGTGTATATCCTGGCCGGCACCGGCCGGCTCTGGATCGAGAACGACCCGGTCGGGGAGTTGCATCCAGGCTCGGTCGTGTTCTTCCCCATCGGCGTCCGGCATACGCTGGAGAATACTGGCGCCGAGGATATGAAGGTGCTCGGCGCCTTCTCGCCGGCCGGCTCGCCGGAAGCGAAGCTCGCTCCGGCACGCTAACGGCGGCCTGCCCTACATGCCGAGATAGGCCCGCTGCATCTGCGGATTCTCGAGCAGCGACGCCGCCGTGCCGGCCAGCACGACCCGGCCACTCTGCAGCACGTAGCCGCGGTTGGCGATCGCCAGCGCCATCCTGGCGTTCTGTTCCACAACGAAGATCGTGATCCCGGTGGCGTTCAGGCTCTGGATGGTCTCGAACTGCTGCTCGACCAGCACCGGCGCAAGCCCCATCGACGGCTCATCCATGCAGAGGAAGCGCGGCCGCGCCATCAAGGCGCGGGCCATGGCCAGCATCTGCTGCTCGCCGCCGGACATGGTGCCGCCCCGCTGGGCGCGCCGCTCCTTGAGGCGAGGAAACATCTCCATGACGCGATCCAGGTCGGCGTCAATCTCGACTTTGTCGTTTCGAATGAAGGCGCCCATCATCAGGTTCTCGAGCACGGTAAGGCGAGGAAAGATCCGCCGGGCTTCGGGAACGATCGCGATCCCGGCCCCCACCCGCCGGGAGGTGTTCCAGTTCGTGATGTCCTGGCCCTCGTACCGGACCGATCCCCGGGCCGGGCGGACGGAGCCGATGACCGCCTTCATGGTGGTCGATTTGCCTGAGGCGTTGCCGCCAAGCAGGCAGACGATCTCACCACGCCGGATTTCCATGTTGACCTCCCGCAGGGCGGGCACGGAGCCGTAGCGGACCTCCACGTCCCGCAACTGCAGGACGATTTCGTTGTTCGCCGACGGGCTAGGCTGACGCTGCCCGTCGGCCGAGGTAAGCTTCGACGACTCTTGGATTGCTGTGGACCTCCTTGGGCAAGCCTTCGGCGATCTTCACGCCATGGTCCATGACGACCACGCGGTCCGAGATCTCCATGACCAGCGGCATATGGTGCTCGATCAGGAAGATCGTCAAGCCCCGATCGCGCATCGAGCGGATCAGCCCGGCCATCTCGATCCGCTCGTAAGGGTTCATACCGGCCACCGGCTCATCCAGCAGGAGCAGCTTGGGCCGAGCGGCGAGCGCGCGCGCGATCTCCGTGCGACGCCTGTTGGCATACGAGAGCGTGAACGCCGGGTCTTCCAGCCGCGGCTCAAGCCGCTCGCGGAACAGGTCGATTGCCTTGTCCACCTCGGCGTGCGCCACCCGCTCGGCACGGATCGTCGACGGCCAGAATGTCACCGACCCGAGCATGCCGCTCCGCGTCCAGTGCTGCGTACCGAGCAGGATGTTCTCGCGCACGGTGAGCTGCGGAAAGACGCGGATGTTCTGAAACGTTCGGGCCACACCGAGGTGCGTGATGCGATGCGCCGGACGGCCCACCAGCTCGGTGCGCTGCAGGCGAACTGAGCCCCGACTGGGCTTGAGCACGCCCGAAATCAGGTTGAAGACGGTCGTCTTGCCGGCGCCATTGGGGCCGACCAGGCTGACGATCTCGCCTTGGCGGACCTCGACGTCAAAACCGTCGACGGCGGTCAATCCGCCGAAACGGCAGGTGAGTCCCCGAATTTCTAGGACCGGCGCCCGGTCGCTCATAGCTTTTGCTCAGGCGTCAGGATTTCGCCGGTGACCGCCTCGATCTCGGCGGCGTCGGCCTTGTCGACCGGATGCCCCTCGGCCTCCTCCGACTCGGCCGTCAGCAACTCGACCGTGCCGCCCAAAACCTTGCGGGGACGTAGGGAAACGGTTCCGAGTAAACCTTCCGGTCGAAGGACCATGACCACGACCAGCACGACGCTGATGATCAGGTATTTGTAGAACACAAACTGCTGGAGCACGTACGGCGGAATCGTGAAGGCAATCGCGCCGAGGATGGCACCGGGAAGGCTGCCGAGGCCACCCAGAATAGCCATGACGAAGACCTGTACCGTCTGCTGGACGGCGAAATTTTCGGGATAGGCGTTGAACACCAACGCGGCATCGATCATGCCGACGATGCCGGCCATGACCGCGCTCGTGCAGAAGGCCAGCAACCGGTACTTGAAGACGTTGACGCCCATGGCACGGGCCGCCAGCTCGTCATCCCTGATGGCCACCCATGCCCGGCCGGTGCGAGTATGGCGCCAGCGGAGCATGCAGAAGATGCTCAGCGCGAGAAAGCCGACAAAGATCCAGTAGTACATCCGATAGTGAGGAATGGCTCCGAGCACGGGGAGGCTCGTCGGCAGGCTGAACGGTGCCACATTATGCAGGCCATTGGTTCCGTTCGTAATGTTCAGACCGTCGGGCCCAAACTGGTGGCCCGCGAGGACCGGCGGCCGATCCAGGTCCAGGATGAGGTTGGTCATAATGAGCCCGAACGCCAGGGTGACGATGGCGAGGTAGTCGCCCCTCAGCCGGAGCGCCGGAACTCCGACCAGCAAAGCGAACGCGAGCGTCACGACGATCACAACGAGCAGTGCCGCCCACAAGGGAAAGTGCTGGTGAATCTGGTCACTGGCGACCAGCGCGTAGGCGTAGGAACCGATGCCGAAAAAGGCGATGAAGCCGAGGTTCAGCAGGCCGGCGTAGCCGACCACCAGGTTGAGAGCAACGGCCAGGCAGGCGTACATCGCGCAGGTCGCCAGGATCAACGTCCAGTACTGGGCGCCGATCCAGCTCGAATTGTCTTCGACGTACTGAAGGATGAGCGGAACAAGGGCGGCCACGACGAAGAAGGGCACGAGCACCACGGGTCGAGTAAGCGTCCGGTTCCAGCCAGAGGGTCCGGATTCCCAGAAGCGCTTCAGCGCGTGACCGGTTTCCCCCTCGAACGCCGTCGGCTGGCCGCTCATGCGCGGTCGGTGACCGGCTGGCCGAATAGCCCCTGTGGACGGACCAGCAGCACCACGATCAGCGCCAGGAACACAAACGTGTCCTGGAACTGAGTGCTGATGAAGCCTCCGGATAGGCTTTCGAGCACGCCAAGCAGCAACCCGCCGACCATGGCGCCACGGATGTTGCCGATGCCACCGATGACGGCGGCGGTGAAGGCCTTGATGCCGAGCCCATAGCCCATGAAGAAATCAACGCTCGCATACCGCAGTCCATAAAGCACGCCGCCAAACCCGGCCAGCGCCGACGCAAGAAAGAACGTCACCATGATGACGCGGTCGACGTCGATGCCCATGAAGGTGGCCGCCTCGCGATCCTGCGCCGTTGCCCGCATGGCGCTCCCAAAGCGGGTGCGGAACACGAAGAGGTCGAGCGCGATCATCAAGCCAAGCGATCCGCCGAAGAGCATGAGACCGGTGAGCGGGGTTTCGACCACGCCCGCGCGGAGGACGCCCTGCGACACGAGCGCGTGGGTGGGCACGAGGACCGACGCTGGACTGACCCAAACAAACACCGCGTTTTCGAGGAACAGCGAGACGCCGATGGCGGTGATCAGCGGGGCGAGCCGATTCGCATTCCGGAGGGGACGGTAGGCGACGCGTTCGATGCCGACCCCCAGCACGCCCGCGCCACCGATCGCGACCAGCAGCATCAGGACGACGACGAGTCCGCCTGGGATGGCTGCGATCTCGTTGTGGACGAATAACGCGGCTACGCCCGCGGCCAGGAATGCGCCCACCATGAACACGTCGCCGTGCGCAAAATTCAGTAGCTCAAGGATTCCGTAGATCAGCGTGTAGCCAAGAGCCACCAGGGCGTACAGGCTGCCGAGTTCCAACCCGTTGATAAGCTGGTTCAGAAAGTAGTCCACGGCAATCAAAAAGGGGACGAGCCGCGCCCGTCCCCTTTCTTCTTACTCCTTTAGCCGGAGACTTGCTTGAGGACCACCATCGAGCTGCCCTGTGCCTGGAAGACGTAAATGCCGCCGCCCTGGACGTCACCCTTCGAGTTGAACTTCACGCTGCCGAAGATCGTCGTGAAGGTGTCGCTGCCGAGGTGACTGAGCACGTCGGCGCGTGAGATCTTGCCGTTGTTGACCGGCGAGTTCTTGATCGCCTGCAGAAGGACCTGCGCCGCCTCATAGGCGGAGCCATAGAATGGGCCGGCCTTGCTCAACGAATCAGGGCCGTACGCGGCCTTGAACTCCTTGACATAGTTCTGCGTGGCTGACCCCGACACACCCGCCGGATCGGCGGCGATGTTGGTGGCATAGGCGCCGTCGTAGGCACCCTGGGTATTACCGATGATCGAGGAATCCTCCTCGCCGTCGGTACCGAGGAACTGAATGTTCTGGCCAATCTTCAAGTTCGATTGACTCATCTGGTTAACCAGGAACACTGCCTCTGGTCCCTCATCCGCGAAGTAAACCCAATCAGCTCCAGAGGCCTTAATCTTCGTCACGAGAGTGCTGAAGTCCTTCTGATTCTGCTGAGCGCTTTCGCGCTGAGTCGTGATGTTGTGGGCCTTCAGGTACTTCTCGGTCTGGTCGGCCAATCCGATTGAGTAGTCGGATTTCGCGTCCATCACGAAGACCTTTTTTGCGCCCTTGTCGATCATGAACTTTGCGTCGGCTGGGCCCTGCGCATCGTCGCGGGCGTTGACGCGGTGGGCGACGCTCCAGCTAGAGTCGGTGACCGCGACGTTCGAGGCCGACTCACTGACGAACGGCAGCGGCGGACTGGCCTGCTGCAGGCCCGGCGCGGTACCGAGCACGACACCCGAGTTCATGGGGCCCACGATGCCTAGCACGGTGGGGTCGGAGATACCCACCGCCTGAAAGTTCTGCGCCACCTGGGCCGTATGCTGGTCGTCCCAGATAAGCAATTGGACTTGCGTGCCGTTCACCCCACCGGCCGCGTTGAAGTCCTTGACCGCCAACTGAATTGCTTGCAGCGCACCAGCACCAATCACCGCCTGCGGGCCTGTGAAGGGCCCCTCGGCCGCGATCTGTACCTTGTCCGGTTTGCTCACGGTCGCGGTGCCCGTGCTTCCCCCGCCGCACGCCGCAAGCCCCACACCTGCCATGGCGATGAGGATGAGAATCCTTGGCTGTGCCATCCTTCCTGTCGACCTCCTCTTCCTTCGTCGAAGACCTAAAATTCGGTGCGCTCTTTATACACGGTTGGACTACGGAGAGCAACCGCCGACCGGCCGGCTCTAACCCTTTCTAATCGGTGCTGCCGACCAGCAACTCGGGGTGGCGGTCCAGTGCGGCCAGGACCCCGTCCACATCTTCGACGGTGTTGTAGTAATGCAGCGACACCCGAAGGCAACCGTCGCGCGTCGAGCAGAGGATGCCGTCCTTCGCCAGGGCCTCGACGAGCTTCGGAGCGTCGGTTGACCTGACCATGGCCAGCGGGCCGCGGTCGGCGGGTTCCTCCGGGGTGAGCAGCACCAGGCTGCGCTGCCGCGCCCCGGCGAGGAACCGGCTCACCAGCTGCTGCACATGCTGTTCGATCGTGTCGAGACCCACACCGGCGATCAGGCGCAGCGCGGCCAGCGCGGCATAGACATTGGGGACCGGCGGCGACCCGGTCTCGAACCGGCGCGCCTCGCGCGCATACCGCAGGTGGTGAACGTCGTAGGCGAAGACGTTTTCCTGCCCAAACCACCCGGAGTCGGCCGGCTCGAAGCGGTCGATCAACTCGCGCCGCACGTACATGAACGCCACTCCCGGCGAACCCAGCAGATATTTCAGCGCGCCGGTTACGAGGAAGTCCAGGTCGAGTGCCTTGACGTCCATCGGCTGCGTCCCCATGCTCTGGTACGCGTCGATCAGCAGGTAGGCGCCCCGTTCATGGGCGAGCTCAGCCAGGGCGCTAACGTTGTTCTTGAAACCGTTCTTGTAACAGACATGAGTCGTCGACACGAGCGCCGTTTGCCGGTCCACGGCCTCCTCGAACGAGCTGAGTGGTAGCCGATTGCCGTTCGCCCGGGCAAAGGCAACGCGCGCGCCACGACGTTGCTGCGCCAGCCAGATGTGGCCGACGGTTGGAAAGTCGAAATCGCTGGTGACGACCTTCGGGCGCTCGCGGTAGTCGAGGGCGCTGGCCAGCGAATTGAGCGCCGTCGATACCGAGAACGTGACGGCCACCTCATCCGGGTCGGCGTTGATCAGCCGGGCAAATTCTCCCCGCAGCTCTTCCATCCGCGATACCCAGGTCTCCCACGGGTTGCCATGCGTGTGCCACGACTCGACGAACTCGCGAAGGCTTGCCTCCACTGGCGTCGACAGCGCTCCCTGCGAGCAGCTGCTCAGATACACCTTCTGATCGAAGATGGGGAACTGTTTGCGAAACGCCGCAACGCCGTTGTCCTGGACGGTTTGGCGCGACACTTCTGGCATTCTAATGTCGTGCCGCGCGCCATGATCTCCCGCAAGTCAAGGCTGTTCACCGAGTCGGTCATCCGGGAGATGACCCGACTCTGCGTGGCGGAGCACGGCGACGCGTGCCTCAACCTGGCCCAGGGATTCCCGGACTTTGCCGCACCTGCCGAGCTGAAGGAGGCGGCCGTCGACGCCATCCGCAACGATTTCAACCAGTACGCGACCACCTGGGGCGCCAAGGTGATGCGCGACGCGATCGCGGCCAAGACTCGCCACTTCCGACGGATGGCGGTGGATCCTGAGACCGAGATCACCGTCTGCTGTGGCGTGACCGAGGCGATGCTGTCGAGCATCCTGGCGCTCGTCGATCCAGGCGACGAAGTCATCATCTTCGAGCCGTTCTACGAGAACTACGGCCCCGATTGCATCCTCTCTGGTGCCACGCCGGTGGTGGTGCCGCTGGTTCCCCCCGATTGGCATTTCGACCGCGATCAGCTGCGCAAGGCCTTCAATCCAAGGACCCGGGCCATCATCATCAACACGCCGCATAATCCGACCGGCAAAGTCTACAGCGCCGACGAGCTGGCGTTCATCGCCGGCCTCTGCCAGGAGTTCGACGCGATCGCGATCACCGACGAAATTTATGAGCACCTCGTCTACCGAGGCGAGCACATCAGCATCGCGACGCTGGACGGCATGCGCGAGCGAACCGTGACCATCAACGGTCTCTCCAAGACCTACAGCGTGACCGGCTGGCGCCTGGCCTATGCGATCGCGCCGGCCGAGATGACGAACGCGATCCGCAAGGTGCACGACTTTGTCACCGTCGGCGCCCCGCATCCGCTGCAGGTGGCCGCCGCCACCGCGCTCCGATTCCCCGACCAGTACTACGTCGACTTGCTCAATGCCTATCGCGAGCGGCGCGATTTCATGCTCGAGATCCTGGACGAGGCCGGTTTCAAAGCCTATCCACCCGACGGCGCCTACTACGTGATGACCGACATCGGCGGCTTCGGCGAGGATGATGTCAGCCTCGCCCACCGGATGGTCCGCGACATCGGGCTCGCCACGGTGCCGGGGAGCAGCTTCTACCTGGAGCCTGAGCGCGGCCGGCGGCAGATCCGCTTCTCCTTTCCCAAGAAGATGGAGACGCTACGCAAGGCGGCCGACCGGCTCAAGAAGCTCCAGCGAGCCTCCTGATGTATCTCGCGTGTCCGAACCGGTGCAGCACGAACCGGTTCGAGCTCTGGAACGCGTCCGTCTTCGTGGACAGCCTCGGACGCTACCTTGACTTCAAGGTGGTCGATGCGCCCCTCTACCGCTGCACCGAGTGTGGCAGCCCGGCGGTCGACCTGGGCGAGGTGCCGGGCGCGATGGACGCCGACCGTGAGGTGCAGAACCCGCCTCGCGAATATGCCTGCCCGAATTGCGAAGCGCTCTTCAGCGCACCGAAGGAGCAGACGCTGATCGTTTGCCCGAGCTGCGGCCAGACGTTCCCGGTAACTGAAGCGCCTTAGTTGCCCCGGGCGATCCGCCGAACGACCTCTGGGAGGATCTCACCCGCCTTGCCATGGATCACCGCGGCGGCGAGGTGGTCGAAGGGGGTCGGCTCGGCGTTGACGATGCAGAGCTCAGCCCCGTGCTCGCGCGCCAGCCGCGGGATGCCGCCCGCCGGATAGACCTGCAGCGAGCTCCCCACGATCAAGACGACGTCGGCGGCCATCGCCAGCGCCTGGGCGTCACGCAGCGCCCGAACCGGTAAGGCCTCGCCGAAGAGCACGACCGTCGGCTTCAGAAAGCGGCCGCCGCATGCCGGGCAGTTCGGCGGGCAGTGCTCGCGGTTCATTCGGTCCACCTGGCCGCGTGGGAAGCGCGCCTCGCAGTCGAGGCACACGACTTCGTGCGAGGAGCCGTGCAATTCGACCACCTGAGAGCTGCCTGCCTTCTGATGGAGACCGTCGGTGTTCTGCGTGATCACCGCCCGCAGGTGGCCCAGCCGCTCCAGCTCGACCAGCGCGCGATGGGCGGGATTGGGTTCGGCGTCGGTCCGCCGATGGTTGAGGCTGTAGGTCCAGTACTGAGCCGGGTCGTTCCGGAAGGTATCGATGTGAGCCACCTTGTAGGGGTCGAACTTGGTCCAGAGCCCGCCTTCGCCCCGAAAGTGAGGGATCCCGCTTTCCACCGAGATACCGGCCCCGGTGAAGGCGATGCCAGAGCGTGCCCCGCGCAGCAGCGCCGCCGCCTGACCAACCGCGGCGTCGGTCGCGGTGGTCATCGCAGCCCGGAGAAGAGGTCGTCCTCCGGGACGGGGGCGTCGACCGAGCTTCGTACCCGCTCGAAGGTCTCCAGCGACCAGGCCTTCGGGCCAAGCGCCTGATTGAGCTTCAGGAACCAGCTGTCCTCGGGGATCTGCGTTCGATGGGCCCGCATCGCGGCGAGCTTCTTGTCGATGTACGGGCTAACGTCCAGCCAGGTGGTGACGCGGTCATCCGAAACCGCGAACGGCGGTGGCTCGCCGTCGGTGGAGAACCGATTCTCGACGCCGGCCCGCTGCATCGCCTCGGCGAGCTGTCGCATCAGCGATTTTGGAAAGGCGGAATAGTACAGCTTGCTCGGCCGAAAGGCCTCCCCGCCGGGGAATCGCTCGACATCCGCGCTGTAGTAGAAGGCGCCGATCGCCACTCGGTGCGTCTTGATGTGGTCGGGGTGGCCGTAGCCACCGAACTCATTCTGCGTGACCATCACCTGCGGACGGACCCGCCGCACCACCTGGATGAGCCGGCCGATCGCTTCCTCCTCGTCGGCCTGCCAGAATGTGCCAGGTTCTCGGTTCCGGGGTAGGCCCGCCATCCCCGAATCCTCGTAGCCGAGGAAGACGAGCTCGTTGACGCCCATGATCTTCACCGCGTTGCGAAGTTCCCCCTCGCGAATGGTCGCGAGTCGTGGGGCTGCTTCCGTGGGGTCCAGATCCTTATCGAGAATCTCCCCGACCTCGCCACGAGTGGCGGTCACCAGCGTGGTTCGCACGCCCTCCGCGCTATAGCGGGCCAGCGTGCCTCCCATGCCGATGGACTCGTCGTCCGGGTGCGGCTGGACCGCCAGCAGGCTGAGTGCAGACGCTGTCACTTGGCCTTGCGCGAGCGGACTTCCTGGATCAACTGCGGCACGATCTTGTGGACGTCTCCGACCACTCCGAGGTCGGCCAGCTTGAAAATCGGCGCCTCCGGGTCCTTGTTGATCGCGATGATCGTCTTGGCGCCCTTCATGCCGACGGTATGCTGCATCGCGCCCGAGATGCCCAGGGCGATGTAGACGGTCGGCTTGACGGTCTTTCCGGTCTGGCCGATCTGGAAGGAGTATGGTTTCCACCCGGCATCGACCACCGCGCGGCTGGCGCCCACCGCGGCGCCCAGCTCGGCGGCGAGCTCGTCGAGCATCTTGAAATTCTCCGGTGCGCCGAGGCCACGCCCGCCGCTGACGATCACCGCTGCATCTTCGAGCTTGGGTCCGCTCGCCTTCTCCTTTTCGCGGCGCAGCACTCGCGCGACCGGCTGACTGGTCTCGACCGGATCCGTCAGGGTCACCAGCTGCGGTGCGACCGCCGAACCGGCCGGCTCGGCGGCGACGGCTTTCGGACGAATCAGGACGAGGGTCGGCGCCTTCGCCCTGGGGATCGTCGTCACCAGCAGGGTGCCGCCGAACACCGGCGACACGATCGCCCAGCCGCCGTCCTTGCTCAAGACATCGGTCGCGTTGGCAATCAGCGCCGTCGAGAGGCGGGCGCTGAGGCGTGAGGCCACATCGCGACCGTCGTAGGTCATGCCAAAGATGACGAGATCCGGCTGATCCTTCTCGATCAACCGGGCAAGCAGCTCGACGGCCGGCGTGGCGAGGAGCTCCCTGAAGGCGGGATCTTCGTGGACGTAGACCTTCTTCGCGCCGTACTTGCCGAGCGTTTCCACCGCCTTCGACGCCCCCGGACCGAGCGCGACGGCGGTGGTTTCTCCAAGGGAGCGGGCTTTGGTCAGCAACTCGAGGACCACCGGCTTGGGCGCCCCGTCGACGGTTTCGGCAAAGACCCAGACGCCCGCCATCAGATAACCTTCAGCTCCTCAAGGAAGTCGGCGACGCGTTTGGCGCCATCGCCCTTGTCCTCGATGACCTCTCCGGATTTGCGCGCCTCCGCCGGTGTCACCTCGACGACTTCCTGGGTCAACGCGGCCTTGCCCGCCTGGCCGTCGAGCCCGATATCGCTGAGTCCGACCTGCTTCACTTCTTTGTTCTTAGCCTGCATGATGCCCCGCAGCGCGGGATAGCGGGCCTCGTTGATGCCGCCCGTCACGGTAACGACGGCGGGCAGCGGCGCCTCCACCGCGTCGTACCCTTCATCGGTTTGCCGGTCGATCAGGGCCTTGCCCTCACTGACGTCCAGTTTCTTCGCAAAGCTGAGCAGCGGCAGCCGGAGGAGCTCGGCCAGCTGCGCCGGCACCGCGCCCGAATAGCCATCGGTGCTCTCGGTGCCGCAGATGATCAGGTCGTAGGTCTGACCTTTAATGGCTGCGCCGATGGCCCGAGCCGTGCTCAGCGCGTCGGAATTCTCGAGACCGGGGTCGGTGACCAGGATGCCGCGGTGGGCGCCCATGGCGAGCGCCCGGCGGATCGCCTCCAGTGCCTTGGGCGGGCCCATCGAGATGACCGTCACCTCGCCCCCATCCCTCTCGACCAGTTGGAGCCCAGCCTCGACCGCATGCTCATCGCCGGGATCGAGGACCAGGTCGACTCCCTCACGTACCAGCCGCTTTGTCTGCGGGTCAAGCTTTCCCGGCACGTTGGGATCGGGGATCTGCTTGACGCAGACGAGAACATTCATGGCTGGCTGTTTCCATTATGGAGAATGCCAGCCCGATCGAACGTTTGTTCTATCATAGGAAACCCATGCCCCGAACCGAGTATTTCGAGATCACGGCGAAATCGGCGCTGAACAGGGTCCAGCACATGGGCTTCAACTGGTCCTTGAACCCCTATCAGGGCTGCTTCCACAGCTGTGTTTACTGCTTCGCTCGCGCCCACGCCAAGCTCGCCGACCGCGACCCGGGCGCCGGGTTTTCGGCCCGGGTCGGCGTCAAAGTCAATGTGCCAGAACTGCTCCGACGCGAGCTGTCCAGCCGGAGCTGGAAGCGCGAGACGGTGGCGTTCGGCACCGCCACCGATCCGTACCAGCCGATCGAGGGCACCTACCGGCTGACGCGCCGCTGCCTGGAGGGCTTCCGCGACTTCAGGACGCCGGTCGGCCTGATCACCAAAGGAACGATGGTGATCCGAGACATCGACGTGCTGGTCGAGCTCTCCCGGCGCGCCAAGACCACCGTCTGCTTCAGCGTCCCCACCATCGATGAGGCCGTGTGGGCCAAGACCGAACCGGGCACGCCGCCGCCTCGGAAACGGCTGAGAGTCATGAAAGCGCTGGTCGACGCGGGCATCGAGGCCGGCGTAGGGATGGCCCCGGTGTTGCCAGGGCTTTCCGATTCACCACGGCAGCTCGAGGCGACGGTGGCGGCCGCCGCCGAAGCCGGAGCGTGCTTCGTGTGGGCCAATATCGTTTATTTGAAGCCCGGGACGAAAGAACACTTCATGGAGTTCCTCGGGCGCGAGTATCCGCAGCTGCTGCCCCGCTACCGGGAACTGTTCCCGGGCGCGTATGCGCCGGATGCGGCGAAAGCGCCTGTGACTGCCGCCGTGGCGAGGTTCAAGCGTCGCCATGGCGTCGCGGATCGACGCATCTGGCGTGCCGACCCGCCCCAAGGGCCCGTGCAACTCGATCTGGCGGTTTAGCCAGGTATTTGACAGCGCCGCGCCAGTGTTCTACCGTAGCCGCGAGTGTTCGGCTGGCTGACCCGGCTGTTCCGGCAACGGGTGGAGGCTGAAGCTGCCCCCGCCGCAGCGCCACCACCGCCAGATGCACCACCGCTAGCGACGCCAGCGCCCACCGACAGCCGTGCTCCGGTCGAGGTTGCGGACCAAGCGGAGCTCGCCGATCAAGCGGTTAAAGAGCCGGCGCTGCTCGAAATCGCCCCTGCGGCGTCCGAGGGCGAGCCAAAGGAGACTTGCCCAACCTGCGGCCGGACCAGCGTCTTCGCCGGGCCGCCCGGCCAGCGCTTCTGCACCTACTGCGCGCTTCGCGACGAGCTTTTCGAACGTAGCGCCGCCGCGACCGAGTAAAACAGGCGTTGACTTCCTACCCGATCCTTTGGGATAGCGGCGTCTACCTTCCCGAACAACGTCTCTGGCTGGATCCCCGACGGCCCCGGCCACGAGCCGTCATCAGCCACGCTCACAGCGACCATGTCGCCGCCCACCCACTGGCGTATGCCACGCCGGCAACGCGCCGTCTCGTTACCCACCGGCACCCCGCCATGGGCACCCTCGAAGCCGTTCCCTACGGTCAGCCGATCGCCCTCGACCGGTGTGAGGTGACCCTCTACCCCGCCGGGCACGTCCTGGGGTCAGCGCAGACACTGGTCGAGACCAACTTCGGGCGAGTCCTCTACACCGGCGATCTGAAGACGCGGGCCGGGTTCACCAGCGCGCCGGCCCAGCCTGTTCCGGCGGAGGTGCTGGTCCTCGAGAGCACCTTTGGCAAGCCGCACTATCGCTTTCCCGAGGCCGCCGAGGTGATTGCGGCCCTGATCTCCTGGTGCCGGCGTGTGCTCGATGGCGGCGCGACCCCAGTGCTCCTCGGCTATTCGCTGGGCAAGGGGCAGGAGATTCTGTCGGCGCTGGCGGCCGAAGGACTGCTCATCGCCCTTCATCCGTCGCTATTCGGGGTGACGGAAGTGTATCGGGAGCTCGGTTGCGAGTTCCCGCCCTATCACCGGCTGGGCGAGCATGTAGGGGGGCCGACGGTCGTGATCACGCCACCGTCCGCCCGTCGTAGCGGGCTTGCGGGCCAGATTGGTGAATTCAAAACGGCAGCGCTGACGGGTTGGGCGATGGACCGCAGCCTCAAGGATCGACTGGAGGTCGATGCCGTTTTCCCGCTCTCCGACCACGCCGACTTCGAAGAACTCTGTGGTTACGCGGAACAGGTCAACGCCAGCATGACGTACACGGTGCTCGGCTTTGATGAAGAGCTCGCCATGCACCTCCGACGCCGTGGGTTGCGGGCGAAACCATTGGGCGCCGTGGACCAGTTGCGCCTCTTCTGAGGCACGCACCTTTCGAATCTGCAAGTTCGTTTTGGACTAAGCGTTATCTCGATAGGCGCACGATGCGGTGCGCCGCGGTTCGCCGCTCACGCGATAAGGAGGTGACGCATGGCAACCAGGAAGAAGGCCACGAAGAAGGCCAAGAAGTCGACCCGTAAGAGCCGCTAAAGCGGCAACGAGAGGGGTCCGAAAGGGCCCCTCTCTCGTTTTCAGGCGGTCGTGAGCGCACGGATCGTCAGCCCCGCCATGAAAAGCCCCGCGATGCCGTACACCAGCGGTTCCCGGCGGGCGTCGCGCCCCGAGGTGTAGGTCGCCGCGATCGGCAGGAGGATCACCAGCAGGATCCCGTAGAGCCAGTGAAGGCTGTCGTGCGGACGCCGTCCCGATACGAAGAGCAGCGCCCCGACCAGTCCCTGCAGGATGAAGAGGGCTTCGGTCAGGACCAACGAGGAGCGGAAGCCGCTACTCGATGGCATTTTGCGAAAGTACATGACCAGCCCCCAGATGCCCACGATCACGGTGATCAGCAGCCCGGCGCGGAACAAGCCGTTGTGAAGGAAGAGGAGGACGCTCAGGTGACCACCCCTTCCCAGCGGAACGCATACGACGCGGGAGGCAGCTGGCTCACGATCCGGAGCCGGTTGACCGGCGGCCGTGGGCGTGGCACCCGCTCATTATCGTTCGGCGCAACCGCAGGCAACCCGCGATTGGGTCGCCTTACACTTGCTCGACATGAGGCGTGAGAGCCAGCGTTTGATGGTGCTGATGCCGCATCCCGATGACGAGTGCTTCGGGTGCGCCTCGACCATCGCGCGGTACAGCGCAGAGGGGGCGCGGGTCAGCCTGGTCACGATGACCCGTGGCGGTGCGGGGCTCTGGAACGGGCGGGCCGCAGGCGATCTTCGCCCATTGACGGATGTCCGCGAGCTCGAGCTTCGCGACGCGGCCGCCGAGCTCGGGGTCCACTTCCTGGAAGTCTTCGACTATCCGGATGGAGCTCTGGAAGAGGTTGAGGAGGTCGAGGCGGTCCGGGAGCGGTTTCTGGGTGACATCGTGCGCTGTCTTCGCGCCCACAGGCCGCAGGTCGTCGTCACTTTCGGGCCGGAGGGCGCCTATGGCCATCCTGACCACAAGGTCGTCAGCCGGATGACGGTCCAGGCCTGCACGCTGGCCGGCGATCCCGCAGCCTACGAACTCGACGCGCTGGCGCTGGGGATCGCCCCCTGGTCGCCGAGCAAGCTCTATTTCCAGACCGCGACGACCATGACCGTCGAATCGCTCAAGCTCCCGCCGCAGCCCCCGATCACCACCCGCGTCTCTATCCGAGGCTTCGAGGAGGCAAAGCTACGCGCCTTCGCCCATCACCACACCCAAACGCAGGAGTGGGAACCGCTTCGCAAGTTTATTGAGGGACAGCGCGACGTCGAAGTCTTTTCACTACTCGGGGCAACAGACGACCTGTCGGAGGATGACCTGTTCGCGGGAGTCGACAGCTAACTGGAGGCGCTGATCGCCCCGTCGGCGTCGGCATGGGCGGCGGCCCAGCGTGCCTCCATCGCCCGACCGTCGGGGTCCTCGTGTCGCAGGCCGGCCGCGGCGGCGAGCGCGGCCAGCAGCAGCAACGGCGGCAACAGGATGAGCAAGGCGAGTTGGAGGCTATTGAGCGCATCGGAGAGTTTGCCAATCGCGAACGGAGCGTACGAGTCCCCGAGGAGATGCTCGATGAGCAAGGAGAGCGTGACCGCTGTGGCCCGCACGGTTGGCAGGACAACGTTTTGTTTGATCGCCGTGTAGGGCCCGTTGTACAGATAGAGGCAGGCGGAGCCCAGCAGGAACATGGGCACGAAGAGCACCAGGCTGGGCATGACCAGCGCCAGCGCGACGAAGACCGCGCCGGCGACGAAGCCGGCAATGCCGACCGGGAGGTTGCTGGCCATTCGACGCTGACTCGTCAGCCGATCCGCGACGGCCCCGCCGAGGAGCGACCCGGCCAGCAGTCCGAGCACGAGCACGCCGCCCGCTAAGGTCCCTGCGCTCCCCGTCCCCAGGCCGAAGCGCCGGCTCAGGTAGGTTGGCAGCCAGAACGCCGCCCCGCCCAGCACGAAGAAGAGGGCAGTTTCTGCGGCGATGGTCGCCCGCAGCGTAGGGATCCGCAACAGCGCGAGAAAGGTTCGCCAGGTGATGGAGGCGGCCCCGTGAGTCTGCGGGCCCCGATCCTCGGCCGCGCCACGCAGGGGCTCACGCAAGCCAAAGGCAAGCACCGCGAAGACCAGGCCGGGCACCGCCGTCATGTAGAAGGCGGCGCGCCAGCCGAGGGTGCTGGCCACGATCCCGCCACCCGCGAAGCCAACGGCAATCCCAACCGCTGTGCCAGCGGCCCAGATCGACATGGCGCGTCCCCGACGTTCTTTTTTGAAGTAGTCGCCCAGCAGCGCGGTGCCTGCGGGGTAATAGCTCGCTTCGCCGATTCCGAGCACCGCCCGCGCCGCAAAGAGCTGAAGGTAACTGCGGGCCAGACCGGTGAATAGCGTGGCCAGGCTCCAGATGGTGACGCCGATGCCAATCACTGTCTTACGGACGCCGCGGTCGGCCCAGATGCCGAACGGAATCGTTGCCACGGCATAGACCAGCAGGAACGCGCTGCCCAGCAGGCCAACCTGGCTGTCGGTCAGATGAAACTCCGCTTGGATCCTGGTGGCGACCGCCGGCAGGACGTAGCGATCGAGGTAGTTGAGAAAGTTGATGCCGACCATTACCGCTAGGACGTAACGCGCATAGCCGCGAGGCATCGCCGTGCATTATGAGGTCATGGGCCCAGCCGTGGAGGAAAGGCTCCGGGCGGAGGCGGACCACTGTACCAATGGAGTAACGGTCCGGGCACCGTGTACGCCGCCCACGACCATCCGTACCGTAAGATTCTCTATGTCGCAGAGGGGTCGATCACGTTCACGCCGGCGGGCAGATCGCCCATCGTGATGCAAGCCGGGGACCGGATGGACCTTCCGGCTGGGATGCGGCACGGAGCCGTAGTCGGTCCAGGCGGCGTCGTTTGCTGGGAAGGTCAAGCGAAGTGAGGGTGAGCTCGGTTCACACAAACTTGATGGGTCATTTGCGGCCGCCATGCCACAACCCGTCACCCTCTCGATAAATCCCCTCAGCGCGCTCCCGCCGCCCAGCGGCTACAAGCACGTGATAGTCCAGTAACCGCTTTAGCACGGTCCCAGTGTTCGATAGAGCCCCACCCCATGTGGCCGCGCCGAACGCTCAGCTGTGAGGAGCTCTGCAGCCCATATTCATCCAAGCCTGCGGCGACCAGGCAGCGACGGAGATCATCCAGGTGCGCGTAGTGCTCGTTCACGAATCGTGACGACCTCTCAGGCGAGTTCGAGCATGAGCAATCGCGCAGCGTTCTCGCGCACGATCTTCACCTTCGCTTCAGGCTTGAGCGGCAAGGCATCGAGCTCTTCGAGCACGCGCGCGGGCTTGATGAACGGGTAGTCGCTGCCAAACAGCGTGCGGTCCTGCAGCCGTCCGCCGATCTCGCGCACCAGCTCCTCGGGGTAATACCGCGGCGACCAGCCCGAGAGCTCGATGAAAATATTCGTCTTGTGCAGCGCCATCGCGATCAGCTCCAGGTGCCAGGGCCAGCCGAAGTGGGCGGCGATGATGGGGAGGTCAGGGAAGCGGGCCGCCACGATGTCCAAATGAATGGGACGGGCCGGGTCGAGCTTGATGCCCTGACCGCCCGGCCGGCCAGCGCCGATGCCGCTGGTTCCGGTGTGGAAGAGGCAGGGAATCTTCAGCTCCGATGCCTTCTCCCAGAGCTTGAAATGCCGTTCGTCGCTCGGGTAGAAGTCTTGCATCGAGGGATGGAACTTCGCGCCCTTTGCTCCAAGCTCTTTGACGGCTCGCTCCAGCTCCTTGACTGCGTCTGGCTTCCAGGGATCGACCGAGGCGAAGAACGCGAAACGCTTGGGGTGACGTTTGACGATCGCGGCCACGACGTCATTGGAGAGGGGCGGCCGGTGGGTCGCCGTCTCCGCGTCCCAAGCGAGCAGAACGCCAAAAATCTGTTCCTGGGCGAACTCGACGGCGAACTCGTCGACGCTGCGTTCGTGGACCTCGCTGCGGAAGTAACGGGCTGCCGCCTCGCGATACGGACCCATGCTCCCATCGAGCCACTCCTTTAGGGGCAGGTGGACGTGCAGGTCGATCGCGCGGATCAAGCTAGGAGGCGAGAGACTCTGACCGTTCGATGGTGATCGAGTCGCCGACGCTGATCGTTCCGCCCCGGACCACGCGCGAGACCATACCGCGCCGGCCCTCGAGCTCTTGCCTCAGCCCGTCACGGATCTCATCCATCCGGAAGCATGGTTCGCAGACCTTCGTGATCTCGAGCACCGCGATCTGGCCCAGCCGGACTCGGCTGCCGACCGGAAGTTGCATCACGTTCACACCTTCGACCGTCAGATTCTCCTTAATCGTTCCAGGAAGCACCCCGACGGCGTCCAGTGTCTCCTTATCCGCGAGCAGTACCTGCCGGTCCGAGGCGCCGACGGCGTGTTTGTCGCCGTCGAGTCCAACCCCGGTAATAAGGGTCGCCGTCGACACGGCCTCCATTGGCTCCCGATGGCCCGGGCAGAGCTGGATCGAGACAATTCGCGGCGGCACGGCATACAGATTACGCGATTCCTCGCGCATATCAAGCGACAGCTGGATGGCCGCCAACCGGTTGTTAGGATGACATCGATGGCCGAGGAGGGGACGCGCATCGAACGAGACTCGATGGGTGAGGTCAGGGTCCGGTCCGATGCCTATTACGGGGCGAGCACCGAGCGCGCCCGACAGAACTTCCCGATCAGCAACCTGCGGCTCCCCCGCCGCTTCATCCGCGCGCTGGCCCAAATCAAAGGCGCGGCCGCGCTGGTCAACGCTGAGCTGGGGCTACTCGAGACCCGCCTTGCCAACCCGATTCAACAGGCTGCCGAGGAAGTCGAGGAAGGCAAGTTCGACAAGGATTTCGTCGTCGACGTCTTCCAGACCGGCTCGGGGACGTCGACGAACACCAACGCCAACGAAGTGATCGCCAACCGGGCGAACGAGATCCTCGGTCATTCGCTCGGCTCGCCACCGCCGATCCATCCGAATGACCACGTCAATAAGTGCCAGTCGAGTAACGACGTGATCCCCTCGGCGATGCAACTCTCGGCGCTGGTGGCGATCCACGAAGAGCTGGTGCCGGCGCTCTCCTACCTCAAGGATGGCCTTGACCAAAAGGCCAAAGAGTTGATGCCGGTCATCAAAACCGGACGGACGCACCTGCAGGACGCGACACCCATCCGTCTTGGTCAGGAGTTCCTGGGCTATGTGGGTCAGGTCGAACGGTCGGTCGATCGAGTCCGCCGCGCCGCGGAGGAACTGGCCGAGCTGCCGCTTGGCGGCACCGCGGTCGGCACCGGGATCAATGCCCATCCCGAATTCGCACAGCGGGTGTGCGCGCATCTCAGCCGGCGCGCCGGCGTCCTGGTGCAAGAAACCGATAACCACTTCCAGGCCCAGGCGACGCTCGACGCGGTGCTCTCCGCCGCCGGCGCGCTGCGCACCGTCGCCGTCAGCCTCTGGAAGATTGGCAATGATCTGCGCTGGTTCGCCTCCGGGCCACGCGCCGGCCTGGGCGAGATCACCCTGCCTGAGGTGCAGCCAGGAAGCTCGATCATGCCCGGGAAAGTCAATCCCGTGATCATCGAATCGATGACGATGGTGGTGGCGAAGGTGCTGGGCAATGATCAGACGGTTACCATTGCGGCCCAGTCGGGAAGCATCTTCGAGCTCAACCTCATGATGCCGGTGGCTGCCTTCTGCCTGCTCGAGTCGATCGCCCTGCTCTCCTCCTCGGCGCAGAACCTGGCCCGCCAATGCATCGTGGGGATCAAGGCGACCGAGCGCGGTCCGCAAGTGGTCGAACAGGGCCTGATGCTGGCCACCGCGCTTGTACCCGCCATCGGCTACGACGCGGCGGCGAAGATTGCCAAGGAAGCGTTGACCACGGGCAAGACCATCCGTCAAGTGGCGCGCGCGCAGACCCAGCTGCCGCCGGACGAGCTCGACCGTTTGCTCGACCCGGCGCGCATGACCGAGCCCGGGCTGGAAACGGGACCTGCCGGCGGCTAACCGGCTGCTTTCCGGCAGTCGCGTCCTTCGGCTGCGAGCGCAGGCGCAGCGGCTGACGGTCAACACTGCCACCAGGGCGTCTGCAGCCGGGGTGCTGTCCGCCGTCTTCGGATTGCAGGCGCAGGTGCTGGACGCCGCGATGCTTGGTGTGCGGGCGCGCAGCGCAGGCATACGTCGCAGTGACATCTTGCGCGCGCTGAACGAGGACCGCTCCATCGTTCGGAGCTGGCTGATTCGCGGCACGCTGCACCTTGTTGCCGCGGATGACCTTCGCTGGCTGATAGACCTCCTCGGTCCACTCTTCGCCAATGCGAACCGTACGCGCCAGGCCCAGCTCGGCCTCGATGACGATCTGAAGCGGCGTGGCGTCGACGCTATCCGGAAGATCCTGGCCGAGGATGGCGCGCTTACGCGCTACGAGCTGGTCGATCGGCTTGGCGGCCGCGGGATCAACCTGGATCCGCGCACCCAGGCGCCCATTCACCTGATCCAGCTTGCCGCCTTGCAGGGCGTGCTCTGCCTCGGGCCCGATCGGGCCGGCGAATCGACCTACGTGCTCATCGACGACTGGATCGGTCGGGTCGGCTCGCCGCCCAGAGACCTCGCGCTGGCTGAACTGGCGCGCCGGTACTTTAAGGCGTATGGACCGGCAACCATCGCCGATCTCGCCGCTTGGTCGGGCATCCCGCTGGCGCTGGCCCGGACGGCGATCGCTTCGGCGAGGGCGGCGCTGGTCGAGGTCGCGGTGCGAGGCAGTCCCGCTTTCTTATTAAAGGGCCGTGCGGCAGAATCGGCAATGCCCCATCGACGCCGCCCGACCGTCCGGTTGCTGCCGGCCTTCGACACTTACTTGCTCGGCTACCGCAGTCGAGACCTCGCCGTACCGGCCCGACTGCAGCGGCGTCTTGGGCGCGGTGGCGGTTGGCTTCACCCCTCGGTGGTCGTTGACGGCCGCGCGGTTGGCGCCTGGCAACTGCGGCGCTCGGGTCGGCGTGGCGACGTCGTCGTCGAACCCTTCGCCCCGCTCTCGAGCCCGATCCGAGCCGGCATCGAGGGGGAGATCTCGGACATCGGCCGATTCCTTCAGCTGTCGCTAACCTCGGCGGTCAAATGGTAGCCGCCACCTCTTTGCGGCAAAACCGCGGAGAATTCGGCATCAGGCCGACACAGGTGCCGGCCAGAGTAGGTCACGGCAAAGATGAATCGCCACAAGGAACGGCCGCCAGCGCTGATCTAAACTTGGTGGCCGCACCGCAACCAACGAAGAGGAGGTCCTGATGAGGCGCATCGTCGGCTGGTGCCTGGGTAACCGAGCGGTCGTCATCCTCTTCGGCTTTGTCCTGATGGGAGCAGGGATCGTCAGCATTTTCCGGCTGAACCAGGAGCTGTTTCCGTCGGTCGACTTTCCAAGCGTCTTCATCGTGACGAGCGATCCAGGGGCGAACCCAGCAGTGATCGACCGCGACGTCAGTCTCCCGATTTCCAATGCCCTGAACGGTTTGCCGCATGCCCAGCACGTCTTCGCCACCTCGAGTCAGAGCTTCTCCCAGGTCGAGGTCCAGTTCGCGGTCGATTCCAATACGAAGGACGACCTCGACGCGGTCAACTCGCGCCTCGCCCAGCTGCAGCTGCCCGCCGGAGTCGGGAAGCCACTCGTCCAGACCTTCTCCTTCAGCGCCGCACCGAGCATCACCTATTCACTAGGGGCGGCCGACGGCAACTTGAGTCGCGCCACCCGGGAGGCGAAAAGCGTGCTCGCGCCCGCGCTGCAAGGCGCCCAGGGCGCGGCCCAGATCAAGGTTGTCGGCGGCGAAGCCGATGCCATCACGATCACGCTCGATCCCATAAGACTCGCCGCGCACCAGCTGGCGCCGTTCCAGGTCGCCGAGTCGTTACAAGCCGCTCAGGTCGATGTTCCGGCAGGAGAATCGCTCAGCGGCAGCCGGGTCGTCCCGGTTCAGGTCCTGAGCGCGTTGCACACGGTGGCCGACCTGCGAGGGCTCCCGGTTGGCTCGGCCACCGGAGCGACACCGCTCGCCCGGCTTGCCACCGTGACACTCGGCGAGGTCGCCAGCGTCGAGCAGGCGCCGGCGCCGGTCAACGGCATTGCGCGGACCGACGGCCTTCCCTCCCTGAGCATCCAGGTGATCCGCGATCCCGGCGGCAATGCCATCACGCTCTCGAACGATATCCGCGCGCGCGTCGCCGCCCTCAACCTCGACCCGGGTGACCGCCTGTCGCTGATCGAAGACAGTGCGACCGCCATTCGCGCGTCCCTCAACGACCTCCTGCTCGAAGGCCTGCTGGGCGCGCTGTTCGCAATCTTCGTCATCTTTCTCTTCCTGCGCAGCGTGCGCGCGACGCTGGTCACCGCGGTCTCGTTGCCGACCAGCGTGCTCGTCGCCCTTCTCGGCACCTCGCTCGGTGGCTTCTCGCTCAATATCCTGACGCTGGCGGGTCTCACGATCGCCGTCGGCCGGATCATCGACGACGCCATCGTGGTCCTGGAGAACAGTTACCGCCACCTCCAAATGGGCGAGCCGCCAAAGCTGGCGGCGCTCAACGGCGCCAGCGAGGTCTCGAAGGCGGTGATCTCGAGCACGCTGACGACAGTGGCCGTCTTCCTGCCAATCGCGGTGGTAGGCGGCATCATAAGCAAATTCTTCGTCCCCTTCTCGGTCACGGTGACGATTGCGCTGCTCGCCTCGCTACTCGTGGCGCTGACGGTGATCCCCGTGTTGGTCAGCTTCTTCCTGCAACGGCGCGCCGCTGCCGTCAAAGGACGGAAGGATTGGTCGCACCGGGCATACGAGCCGATCCTCGGATGGGCCCTCTCGTCCCGGTTGACGAAGACGGTCGTGATCGTGGCCGCGACGCTGCTCTTTGCGCTTGCGATCGGCGTGGTTGCCTCTCCGCTGGTGGCCAAGAACTTCTTCGACCTTGGTAGCTCGGAGCAGCTCGCCGGCCAGGTCACGCTACCGCCCGGCACCACCACCCAGCAGACTAGCGAACAGCTCAAGAGCTTCGAGACAGCCGCCATGGCCGACGCCGACGTCAAGCTCGTCCAGGTCACCGTGTCCAGCAGCGATTTCGGCGGCTTCTCCGCCGGATTCGAGACCAACCAGGCCCGGCTGCTGGTGCTGGTGAAGGACAAGCGGAAAGCTGCCGCCGTGGTCAACCGGTTGCAGGCGAAGTTGAACGACCTGTACGGCTCGGCTAATGCGCAGTTGCAGATCGCGTCGTTCGGTCCAAGCTCCAACCGGTTCGAGGCCCGCGCCAGCGGCCAGGACGACCAGGCCCTCCGCCAGGCGTCGGACCTGATCGTGGCCAGGCTCCAGCAAGACCGCGACCTGTCCGACGTGCAGTCCGACCTAGCGGCGGCGAAGCCCCAACTCTCCGTCGACGTCGATCCGGCCAGGGCGGCCGCCCACGGACTGAGCCCGCGGCTCATCGCGCAGGTGGTGTCGCAGGCGTTATCCCCGATGCCGCTCGGGAACCTCGGCGGCGGTGGGCCGGCCGTCGCCCTTCAACTCGACCCGGCGGCGGTGACGGTGGACCGGCTCCCCGGGCTGCCGGTTGGTCCCGGCGCCACGCTGAAGGACGTGGCCACCATCTCCGACCAGGCGGCGCCGGACGCGATCAACCGCCGCGACGGCACTCGGCTGGTGGCGGTGAGCGCTCTGATCAACGGCTCAGATACCAGCGGGATCTCGCAACGCGCGACGACGCTCGTTCAATCGGTCTCGCTGCCGGCCGGGGTCAAGCTCGACACCGGCGGCACCAGTGAAGACATCAACCAGTCGTTCCAGTCGATGTTCGAAGCGATCGGCATCGCGATTGCGATCGTCTTCATCGTCCTGGTGATCTTCTTCCGCTCGATCATCACCCCCTTCGTCATCCTCGTCAGCATGCCGCTGGCATTGATCGGTGGCATCTCCGCGCTGCTGGTCACCCACAGCGCCCTGGGACTGCCCGCGCTCCTCGGCGTCTTGATGGTCTTTGGGATCGTGGTGAGTAACGCGATCCTCTTGATCGATTTCGCCGAACGAGCGCGGGAGACGCACTCCACCCGGGACGCGCTCCTGATCGCGGGAGCGACTCGCTTGCGCCCGATCCTGATGACGGCGGTAGCCACCGTCGTGGCGCTACTGCCGGTGGCGCTCGGCATCAGCACTAGCGGCGGAGGCGGCTTGATCTCGCAATCACTCGCGGTGGTCGTCGTCGGTGGGCTGATTTCGTCGACGGTGTTCACGCTCGTGGTGGTCCCGGTCGTCTACAGCGTGATCGTGCGCCGATCGGGCCGCATCCGCGCGATTGCCGCAAGCCAGGAGCTCGAGGTCGACGAGCGGCGCACTGGAGTCCGCGCTTAGCTGTCGGCTTCGATCAGGCCCTTTCGGATCGCGTACTTGACCAGCTCGGTGCGGTCGTGCATCCGCAGCTTCTTCATGATGTGATCGCGGTGCGTCTGCACGGTTTTGATGCTGAGAAAGAGGGTGTCGGCGATCTGCCGGTTCGTCTTGCCTTCCGCCACCAGCCGCAAGACTTCGCGCTCGCGATCGCTGAGGGGCTCAAAGGTCTCCCGCTCGGGCGCGCGCTGCAGGTAATCGGAGACCAGCAGCCGCGCCACCGAGGGATAGAGGTAGGGCTCGCCCTTGCTGGCCGCCTCGATGGCGGCGATCAGGTCGGAGGCGGCGGCCTTCTTGAGCACGTAGCCGACGGCGCCGGCTTTGAGTGTCTGGAAAAAATACTCCTCGTTGTCATGGGCGGTGAGGATCAGGACCTGCGTCTGCGGGCAGAGGCGACGAATGTCCCGCGTCACCTCGATCCCCGACATGCCGGGCATGGCCACGTCGACGACCGCCACGTCGGGGCAGTTGGCGCGCGCCAATCGGATCGCCTCCCGGCCCTCGGTGGCCTCTGCGATCACCTGGATGTCACTCTGTCCATCGATGACGGCGCGGATGCCGGCGCGCACCAGATTGTGGTCTTCGACCAGCATCACCCGGATGGGGCGGCGCTCAACTTGCATGAGGGTCCTCCAGCGGCAGCTGGGCCACGACCTCCGTTCCCCTGAACGGTGCGGAATGGATTTCGAGGGTTCCGCGTAGCAGCGTGGCGCGCTCCCGCATCCCGAAGATTCCCAGACCGGCACGCCCCGGCTCCTCGCGTTCGGGGATGCTTCCCGGATCGAAACCAACGCCGTCGTCGCGGACGCGGAGCCGCACGTGGCCGTCGAGGCAACGCAGGTCGATGTTGACGTGTGACGCCTTCGCGTACTTGTTCGCGTTGGTCAGCGCCTCCTGTGCGATCCGGTAGAGCGCCGTCTCGATCGGCGCGGATAGACGGTCGCGCAGCCCATCGACCAGCAGCGAGACCTCGGCTCCGGAGGGCTGTTTGGCCAGGGTCCGGAGCGCCGGGACGAGGCCAAGGTCGTCGAGGACGGATGGTCGCAGATCCTGCGACATTCGGTGCACCTCTTCCAGGGTGTCCTCCAGCGTCCGCTTGACTGCTTCCAGCTGCTGACGCGCCTTGGCATCGCCGGTACGTTCCAGCAAGAGATCGAGACTGATGATCTCGTGGGTAAGCGCCTGGCCTGTCTGGTCGTGTAGCTCGCGGGCGACGCGTTGGCGCTCACGCTCCTGGGCTTGCAGGACGCGTTGCGCGCTGAGGTGACGTTCGTGCTCCAGCCGGTCGAGCATGGTGTTGAAGACGGTCGCGATCCGCCGTAGGTCCGGATCGGCAAAGTTCGCATGCACCCGCGGCTCCTCGAGGCCGGGCCGCACCGCCCCCATGGTCGATTCCAGCTCGCGCATCGGCTTGAAGGCGAGCCGCAGGATCAGGAAATTGGCAATCAGGATGGCGACCAAGCCGATCGCGAGCAGGCCTATCAGGAAGGGCAAACGCGTGCGCCCGGAGAAATTCAAGGTGATCAGTGGCCCGCTGACGGCGCCCGCCGCAATGATGGCGCTGTTGGCCACGACGACCTTCTGAAACGTGGTGAGGTTTCGGTGCCACCACCGAGGGTCCAACGAGGGTCTCACACCTCATTCTAGGCACGGGTTTGAGGCTGCTTTCGAGCTGCTTTTCGAATCGGCGGGTGCCGGGGCGCATTCAGGTCCTGGCCCGATGCCCAGCGGCGCTAAACGGCCTGCAGACTGGGTACAAATCTGCTGGGGCGATTCCCTCCCCCTCCTAGCGGGCCGCTTCCCCAGCGGCCCGCATTCTTTTCAAAGGCCGGCTACGCGACAATAAACCGTCATGGCCTCGGAAAGCTTTGACTTCGAATTGGTCACGCGCGTGACTGCCGGGGCCATTGGTGAGCCGGGCAAGCGCGAGTTCTACCTTCAGCTCCGCGCCGGAGGCGACCTGGTCAGCCTGGCCATGGAGAAGGATCAGCTGCGGACGCTAGCGGAGCGCTTGCAGGAGGTCTTTTCTCGGGTGCCGGTCCCGCCGCCCGCCAAACCGTTACCTGACATGGCGCTCGAAGAACCAGTCGCTCCAATCTGGCGGGTCGGCTTCATGACCCTCACCTACAGCCAGGACGAGAAGGTGTTCGAGGTCTCGCTGGTCGAGCTGGTCGCTGAGGGCGATCAGCCGGCCAGCGGCCACTTCCAGGCGAGCCTTGCCCAGATGCAGGCGCTCGCCGCCCACGCGGCCGCTCTGATCAGCGCCGGCCGCCCACCGTGCCCCATGTGCGGCGGCCCCATCGATCATGATGGCGGCGTGTGCCCGCGACTCAACGGACATCACTAGCGATGGCGCAAGCCGCGCCCTTCCTTGATGGTGAGGCCCAGCACCGGCTGCTACTGCAAGGGCGGATCACGCCCCGCGGACTGATGCCCGACTGTTCCAACTACACTTACCTGGCGCATGTCCGCGGCCCGGAGGGTGCGGAGACGCTCGGCGTTTACAAACCGGCCCAAGGTGAGACCCCCCTCGATGATTTCCCGGACGGCACCCTGGGCAAGCGCGAGGTGGCCGCCTACCTGGTCAGCGCCGCGCTCACCTGGCAGGTCGTTCCCCTCACCGTTTACCGTAGCGATGGTCCGCTGGGGCGGGGGTCCCTGCAGCAATTCATTGTCGCCGACGTCGGTGAGCATTACTTCTCGCTGATGCCCGCCAGGGCCTCGGACTTCCGGACGATCGCGGCCTTCGACCTGATCGTCAACAACGCGGATCGCAAGAGCGGTCATTGCCTTGTCGACCGCGACGGCCACATCTGGGGCGTCGACAATGGGCTGACCTTCCATTCGCTGCCGAAGCTGCGCACCGTGATCTGGGAGTTCGCGGGGGAGGAGGTGCCGGCAAACTTGCGCCGCGATGCGCGGCGTCTGGCGGAAGAGCTCATCACCGACGCGGCATGGGTGGCGAAGTTGCGGAACCTCATCTCCGGTCCGGAACTTCGGGCGCTGGCCCAGCGGGCGCGCCGGGTCGCCGATGAGGGACGATATCCTGAGCCGACCTCGCGCTGGGCCTACCCCTGGCCGCTGATCTAAAAAGCGCGCTAGCGACCGAGTGGTACTGGGACCCGCGGACGACCAGCTTCAGCCGGGAGGTCCTCGTCGAGCCGTCGGAGCCAGGCGGGCGCCGTCGGCGGAAGATCGCTAATCTGCGGGCGCCGATCGTCCCGATCCGGCGGCTCGGCCTCGGGTGCCAGCAATCGCCAGAGGATCACGAAGGTTCCAGCCACGAGCGCGAACTTCGCCGTGGCGAACAGCAGCAGGCCGGCGATCTGCTGGTCCTCGATCGAGCGATAGGCGTGATAGAAAAGGTGATGGGAGAACGCCAGCGTGATGCCGGGGATGGTGGGCGGCACGCCGGCGACCATCAGGTAACCGATCTTGGCGATGGCACTGAGCCCCTTTTTAGCCACGATCGGCAACCAGAAGAGAAAGGCACCCATGATGAAGACCGCCTGCACCGCCTCGCGGAACCCGAGATCTTTGGTGACAAGGTCGAGCACGGCCGGAAGCTGTGACCCAAACAGCACCAGGTTGAGCGCCACGATGCCCGCCACCGGGGGCATCCAAGAAGCGGCTCGGCCCGACAGCAGCGGACTGACTCCGTAGGCTAGCAGCGGTGCAGCAATCGCCAGCACCAGCATCTCCTCGAGCATATGCAGGCTGAGCCGCTGATCGGCCAGGCCGGCGACCGGAGGCAGGAGGGCGGTGATCGACAGCAGCGACCCGGCGGCCAGGGCTCCGTGATGACGCCGCGCCATGGCCCTATTTTGGCGCAGCGACAGGGGTCTGGGCGTAGTGGGTAAAGACCGCATCGACGAATTCGACGAAACGGTCGGCCAGCGGTGCGCTGTCGAGCTCGAGCAGGTTTTCCGCGTTTTCCTCACCGGCATGTGACAGGTTGTAACTGCCGGTCAGCACCGTGTTGTCGACGACCGTGATCTTGGCGTGCATGAAGTCGTGGACGCTCGTTGGTGTGTAGGGTGTGGTGACCTTAGAAGCGAACGGCAGAGCGGTGCTGACGGTCTGGAAGGCGGGGCCCTTCCAGCCCGCATGCGGGTCGACTCGCCACTGGCCGAGCACTTCGGCCATCTGCGTGCGGTCATAGACTCCCTTGAATTCCGGGTGCGTCGAGCGCGCCAGGTCGCCGAGCGCTCCCAGAACCACCCCAGCGGTGATCACCGGTGAGCACACGCGGATGCGACGTCGGGCGTGGGCGATCCGGTCGGCGATCACATGCGCCATCTGGCGTCCGCGTCCCGGCGAAAAGAAGACATGCGCCTTGACGGGACCGTCCTGATACGAGAGGGGGACGCCGGCGAGGTCGTACTTCCCGCTACCTTCTACCCGGCCCGTTGCCCACAGCTCCGCAAAGTTCCTCGCGTACTCGGCGGCCAATGCCGTCGACGTCAGCGTGAGGATGACGTTCTCCTCTCGCGTCCAGGAATCGTTCGTCCAGTTCGTGGAACCGGTCCAGATCGATGCCGCATCGGTCGCCGCGTCGCGCACGATGTACTTGTGATGCATCAGCGATGGAACGCCCGGCACCGGTTTCGACGGCACCCCCAGGCTGTCGATGAACGCGGTGTCGGCCTGTGAGGGCGGCGGCACCGGGATGGGGTTCGGAAAGTCGACGTTGTAGAGCAGCCGAATGGCCACGCCACGAGCGGCGGCGGCTCTGACCGCGGCGCGCAACTGGTCAGCCGGCCCGTCCTTCAGATTCAGGTCGTAGATGGCGATGTCGAGACTGCGCTGTGCGGCGCCGATGAAATCAGCCAGCTCTCCCGCGACCTGCTCGGCCGTCTGCGCGCCGTCCTGGAGAAAGGTCACGTCAACCGACGCCGTCACTGGGCGTCGCTCTTCTTCGGTTCGGCTGGCTCCTTCGGCTGGGCCTCCAGCACCTTCCGCTGGTAGTACTGCTGCACGATGTCGGCGGCGTGCTGGATGTCGTCCGTCACGACCATGAGGTCAAGGTCCTCGGGCGAGATCTTGCCCTCGGCCAACACCCGGTCGCGGATCCACTGGCGCAGCCCGGCCCAGTATTCGGAGCCGAACATGATCACCGGGAAGTGCACGATCTTCCCCGTTTGAATCAGCGTCAAGGCCTCGAACAGCTCATCCATGGTGCCGAAGCCGCCCGGAAAGATGACGAAGGCCTCGGCGTACTTGACGAACATCGTCTTGCGCACGAAGAAGTAGTGGAATTCGATGCCCAGGTTGACGTATTCGTTGAGGCCCTGCTCGAAGGGCAGTTCGATGTTCAGGCCGACCGAGAGCCCGCGGCCTTCACGGGCGCCCCGGTTGGCCGCTTCCATCGTGCCCGGCCCGCCTCCGGTGATGATGGCAAAGCCCCGGCGGGCGAGCTCGGCCGCCAGGGCGCGCGCGGCCTCATACATCGGGTCGGGCGGACGGACGCGCGCCGAACCGAAGAAGGTTACGGCTGGACCGACCGTGGCCAGCGCATCGAAGCCCGCCACGAACTCGGCCTGAATCCGCAGGACCCGCCAGGGGTCGCTTTCGAGGAATTCCGGAGCGACGGCGGGCCGCTCCAGCAGCTTGCGGTCGTCGATCTGCCGCTCCACGCCGCGTCGGACGATTCCTCCGGTGCGCCGCTCTCCGGATTCTTCCCCCATGGCCCCGCTAACTGTAAACCCGTTGGCTTTGCGCCACACTTGTGAGCGTGATCAAGCGGGACCAGGTCGAGGAAATCGCAGTGGCCTTCGCGGCCGTCGCCGTACCGGTGGCACTGACCGCCATCCTGCTGCAGACCAACTCGCCACAACGGGAGTACGTCTTCCTCTACATGGCGGTGGTCGCGGTTATCGCGGTGCTGCGAGGCCTGTGGCCCGCCCTGCTGGCGGCCGCGACCAGCTTCCTGCTGGTCGACTACTTCTTCGTCCCCCCGGCCCGAACGCTGACGATTGCGGACGAGCAGGACCTCGTCAACCTGGCCATCTTCTTCGGTACCGCCGGCGTGATCGGGTTGATGGCCGGCCGTCGCCGTGAGCTGCAGCTCCGTGCCGAGGCGCTGGCGGCGGAGCTGCGGAGTGCCAACGCCGAGCTGGTCCGGTTGAACCGCGACCAGGCGGTGGCGGCGCAGGCGGCGGTCCGGCTGGCTCGCAGCGAGCAACAGGTCGTGCTGCTCCACCAGGCGGAGCAGGACCTGCGAAATCTGCTGGCCACGATCTCGCACGAGCTGCGCACGCCGATTGGCACCATCCTCACGGACAGCACGAATATGCTCCGGACACAGGAGATGAACGCGTCGGTGCGCTACCGAATCGAGGGGATCGCCGGCGAGGCTCGGCGCCTGAACCACCTGCTCGCCGACATGCTCAACCTGGCCCGGATCGAGGGCGGCGCCCTGCACCTGACACTGGAGCCGATCCAGATCGGTGACGCGGTGGCAGCGGCAGCCGAACGGCTCAAGCGAACCTCGCCAGACCGGCCCGTCGAATGGGACGCTAAGGACGCCGCGGTCAGCGTGCTCGCCGACTGGGACAGCCTGGGGCAGATCTTCGACAACCTCCTGGACAACGCCAATCGCTACGCGCCAGCCGCCACGCCGATCAAGGTCGGGGTCACCCAGGAGGAACCCGGGCGCATCACGGTTCGGGTGAGCGACCACGGTCCTGGCGTCCCGGCCGAGATGCGCGACCGCCTCTTCAACCGCTTCGTCAAAGGCCCACCGTCCGGTAGCGACGGCACCGGGCTCGGACTGGCGATTACGCGAGGCCTGGTTGAGGCGCATGCCGGCACCATCGCCCTCGAGGATGGGAATCCCGGCGAAACGACGTTCCGCTTTACGATCCCGAAGGCTGAGTGAGCGACTCCTCTCGCCGGAGGATGTGGACGTCGACATCGTTGAGCAGGCGGATCAGGGTGGCGGTTGTATCCCAGGGTCGCCAGGCACGCTGACGCCGTCCGAGAACGATCTCGGTGTTGAGCGTCTTGCGGATATACGCGGCGAGCGCCGCTGCAACATTGCGCCCGTAGAGACTGACGAACTCTCCGCCCTCGCGATGTACGAGGGACGCATACTCACCGAGCCAGCGTCGCTCGGGCTCGTTTAGGCTGGGAGGCCGCACGCTGACGACTGTGACCTGCGCCGCCGCGCGGGCGGCCCAGCGGGCCACCCGGAGGATCCGGGCATCCATTCCCGGCTTTGGCGGGATGCACGCCACGAGACGCAGGCGCGCTTCCCACGGCGCTTCGATCTTCCGCTCGCGCATGTAGGCGACCAGCCGGCGGTCGGTGTGATCGGCGAGGATGCGGAACGCCATCTCGCGCAGCGCGGAAAGGATTTGCGGACGAAACTCGGCCTGCAGCGCACGAGCGGCTTCCGCAGGGCTCATGATCTCGCCTCGTCGAAGCCGCTCGAGCAAGACCGCCGGGGTCACGTCGACAATCTCGAGCTCGTCAATACTCGTGAGAACGTCGTCTGGCAGAACCGAACCTGGCGCCCGCTCTTTAAGGAGCGACGCGTAGCTCTGGCGAACGCTGGCCAGGTCGAGCAGGTGGATGGTGCCCAGCACCGTGATGCCGGCCTCGAGCAGCCGGGGAATCGACTCCGCCCGCACGCGCCCCTGGGTGTCGAGGCCGTTGAGCTCATCGACGACCGCGACCTCGGGATTTCGGGCAAGAAGCGCCTCGACGTCGAGGCGATCGTTCGCCGCCGGGGCGTTCGGCCCGCCGAGGAGCTCGAGGGTGGCCAGTTCCTCGTTTGGGGCGCGCGGGCCGATGGCGCCAACCACCACGTCCGTACCGCGGGACCGCCGGCGCCGCGCCTCGTCGAGCATGGCGGTCGTCGTTCCGGAGCCATCGGCATAGCCGAGGTAGACACGGGCGTCCGCGACCCGTCGGCCGCCGCGCTGCTCGCGCAGCAAGTCCTCGGGGAGGCGGCGCGGCTGCTCGACCTCAGCAGCGGGTCGTGCGTGCTCGCGAGCGATGACGTGCAGGTCGATCTCGGGCAAGGCATCGATCATCCGGTCTGCCAGCGTCTTCTGCCAGCGAGTGAAGGGCCCCCGCGGCGCGGGCTGGCCGATGAAGAGGTGCCGGACGTTCGCCAGTTGGGCCGCCTCGATGATTCCCCTCCCCACATCGGAACCGCCCAGCGCAACGAAGGAGCAGCCGAGCTGAGTGGCCAGCCGCTGATACCGCTCGCGGTTCACGCCACCCTGCGAGCCCACCGTGACCACCATGCAGAGCCCGCCGAGCCGGCGGGCGACCCGCACGGCGCGGCGGATCAGCGGCTCCGAGCTCGGGGCGTCGGAAATCGCGACCAGCACGTCCTCGGCCGGTGCCAGCACTTCGCGCGACGCCGCCATCGACTGGGCGACCAGGCGAAGCGCGATCTCGCGCAGCGCCGCGAGATTACCCGGCCGGAAGAAATTGGCGAGGGCGGTGTCCACCTTGTCCGGGCGGTAGATGTTGCCGTGACGCATCCGCTTGCGCAGCGCCTCCGGCGAGATATCGATGAACTGAATCTCGTCGGCGGTGTCCAGCACCCGGTCTGGCAGCGTTTCACGCTGGACGATGCCGGTGATCTTCTGAACCACATCGTTGACGCTCTCGACGTGCTGGACGTTGAGCGTCGAGATGACGTCGATGCCGGCGTCGCGCAGCTGGTCGACGTCCTGCCAGCGTTTTTCATGCGGCAGCCCCGGCGCGTTGGTGTGGGCAAGCTCGTCGACCAGCGCGATCTTCGCGTGCCGGGCCACGACGGCGTCGACATCCATCTCTTCAAGCACCGTGCCGCGATAGGGCACGCGCTGGCACGGGATCGACTCCAGGCCGATGAGGAGCTCCTCGGTGCGCGGGCGGGCGTAGGTCTCGACGTAGGCGATGACGATATCCTCGCCGCGCTCTTTTCGCTGCCGCCCCTCGCGCAGCATGGCGAAGGTCTTCCCGGCGCCCGGCGTCGCGCCGAGGTAGACCTTGAGGCGGCCACGAATCTTCGCCGTTGGCGCGACGGTGGCGCCGGTCGGAGCGACGCTAGCCGGCGGCTCCTCCATCGAGAGCCATGTTAAGCAGCAGCACGTTGACGTGCGATTCGCCAAAGATGCCGAACGATGGTCCCTGCACCTGGCTTTCAACCAGCTGGCGGAGCCGGACGGGATCGAGGCCGCGAGCGGACGCGACGCGATTGACCTGCAGCAGGGCCGAGGCTTCCGAGATGTCCGGATCGAAACCGCTGAAGTCGGCGGTCACCAGATCGACCGGCACGGGAGCGTTCGGGCCGAGCCCATTCTCCCTGCGAATCTGGGCCACGGCCTTTTGGACTCGGTCGATCAGGGCCTTATTGGATGGCGCCAGGTTGCTCCCAGTCGAATTTTCGGCGTTATAGGGCTGCGGCTTGGTGCCCGCATCGTTGTTGGTCGCGGAGGGGCGGCCGAAGAAATATTTCGGATCGGTGAACTCCTGCCCGATCAGTTTGGAGCCAACAGGCTGGCCGTTTTTCGTGATGAGGCTCCCGTTCGCCTGGTCATGGAAGATCACCTGCGCGATGCCGGTGATGACGAAGGCATAGATGAGGCACATCACCCCCAGAACCAGCGTCAAGCGGAGCGCCGCCAGTGGTTCTTTGCCGATTTTTGCGACCATGACCTGCCTCGCTGCTAGATGAAGTGCACCGACGTGATCAGCACGTCGATGACCTTGATGCCAATAAAGGGAAGGATGATGCCGCCGACGCCGTAGAGCAGGAGATTTCGTCGCAGCAGAACCGCCGCACCGAGCGCGCGGAAGCGGACACCCCGCAGGGCCAGCGGGATCAGGGCCGGGATGACCAGCGCGTTGAAGATGACGGCCGAGAGGATTGCACTGAACGGGCTATGCAGCTGCATGATGTTCAGGGCATTCAGCTCCGGAAATGTGCCGGCAAACATCGCCGGGATGATGGCGAAGTATTTGGCGACGTCGTTGGCGATGCTGAAGGTCGTGAGCGCGCCCCGGGTTATCAGCATCTGCTTCCCGGCCTGCACGATTTCGATCAGCTTGGTCGGGTCGCTATCGAGGTCGATCAGGTTACCGGCCTCCTTGGCGGCCTGGGTCCCGCTGTTCATCGCGACGGCGACATCCGCTTGCGCCAGGGCCGGCGCGTCGTTGGTGCCGTCGCCGGTCATCGCCACCATTCGTCCGTCCTGCTGCTCCTTGCGGATCAGGTCCAGCTTGTTCTCGGGGGTGGCCTGCGCCAGGTAGTCATCCACGCCCGCCTCGCGGGCAATGGTGGCCGCGGTCAGCGGGTTGTCGCCGGTGATCATCACGGTGCGCAGGCCCATCGTGCGGAGCTCTGCAAAGCGTTCGGCGATCCCGGGTTTGACGATGTCCTTGAGATGGATGGTTCCCATCACCATGTTGTTCTCGGCCACCAGCAGGGGCGTCCCACCCGAACGGGCAATGGTCTCAACCCGCTCCTGGACGAGTTCCGGCAATTGCTTGGGCGTGGGGCAGCCGCACCAACTGGAAACCGCATCGACCGCACCCTTGCGGATACTCCGGCCGTCGACGTCGACGCCACTCATTCGAGTCGTCGCCGAGAAGGGAATGAACCTCATGTCCGGCTGCTGTTTTCCATTGGCGCCGTAGCGGTGGGCGAGGTTGACGATCGAGCGTCCCTCCGGGGTATCGTCGGCGAGGCTGGCGAGATCGGCGACCTCGACCAGGCGATCCATCGTGATCCCCGGAGCCGGGACGAACTCGGTCGCCTGCCGGTTGCCGTAGGTGATCGTTCCGGTTTTGTCAAGGAGCAGCGTGTTGACGTCGCCCGCCGCTTCCACCGCCCGCCCGGACAGTGCCAGCACGTTGCGCTGCAGGAGACGGTCGATCCCGGCGATCCCGATCGCGGACAGCAGCGCGCCGATGGTGGTCGGGATCAGGCAGACGAGGAGCGCGATCAGGACGGTGATGGTGACCGGCGAGCCGGCATAGATGGCGAATGGCTCCAGGCTGACGACGGCGAACATGAAGATGATGGTCAGTGCGGCGAGCAGGATGGCGAGCGCGATCTCGTTCGGCGTCTTGCGGCGGGCCGCGCTCTCGACCAGGTGGATCATCCGATCGAGGAAGGTTTCTCCGGGGTTCGCTGTGATCTCGATCACGATGCGGTCGGAAAGTACCCGCGTCCCGCCCGTGACTGCGCTGCGGTCGCCGCCGGCCTCACGGATCACAGGTGCGGACTCGCCGGTGATGGCCGACTCGTCCACTGAGGCGATGCCCTCGACCACGGTGCCGTCGCCCGGGACCAGGTCACCCGCTTCGCAGACGACGAGGTCGCCGCGTCGCAGCTGCATGGCCGGCACGGGTTCCTCGCGATCGCCGTTAAGTCGGCGCGCGACGGTGTCGGTGCGCGCCCGGCGCAAGCTGGCGGCCTGCGCCTTGCCGCGTCCTTCTGCCAGCGCCTCGGCAAAGTTGGCGAAGAGGACGGTGAACCAGAGCCAGAGCGCCACCTGGCCGACGAAGGAGGTATCGGCCTTGCCGCCGATCAGGCCGACGATAAAGACGTAGGTCGCAATCACGGAGCCAACCTCGACCACGAACATGACCGGATTTCGCGCCTGCCCGCGCGGGTCAAGCTTCTTGAATGAATCACCGATCGCGGTGACCAGGATGTCGCGGTCGAGCAGGTTCGATCGCCGCCGACTCCGGTAATGCTCAGAACGGGCGCGTGCTTCTATGGCCATCTCAGTGAGCCAGCTTTCCGGCAAAGAGCTGGAGGTGCTCGAGGATCGGCCCGAGCGAGAGCGCCGGGAAGAAGGTGAGGGCGCCGACGATGATCACGACCCCCACCAGCAGCCCGGCAAAGAGCCTGGTGTCGGTCTCCAGCGTGCCGGAGCTGACCGGAACCACCTTCTTTCCGACCATGTTGCCGGCGAGCGCCAGGATCGGAATGACGAAGATGAAGCGGCCGACCCACATCGCGATCCCCAGGGTGGAGTTGTAGTAGAGCGTGTTCCCACTCAGGCCGGCGAACGCGCTGCCGTTGTTGCCCGTGGTCGAGGAGAAGGCGTACAGGATCTCGCTGAAGCCGTGAGGTCCCGGATTCAGCGGCCCGGCCTGACCTTGCGAGACCAGCACCGACAGGGCCGTAAACCCGAGGATGCTCGCGGGCAGAATCAGGATCGCGAGCGAGGCGAGCTTGACGTCCTTGCTCTCGATCTTCTTGCCCAGGTACTCGGGCGTGCGCCCCACCATCAGCCCAGCGACGAAGACGGCGATGATGGCGAACATCAGCATGCCGTAGAGGCCGGCGCCGACGCCTCCGGGAGTGATCTCGCCAAGCTCGATGGAGACGAGCGGCACCATGCCTCCGAGCGGGGTGAAGCTATCGAGGGCGGCGTCGACGGAGCCTGTGCTCGTCCCCGTCGTGGACGCGGCGAACTGGCCGCTGAGGATCGGCCCGAAGCGCACCGACTTGCCTTCCATGTTGCCGCCGGATTGGGTGGCGGTTCGCTGCTGACTGACGCCCACGGTGCCAAGGGCCGGGTTGCCCGTTTGTTCGGCGAAGGCGGCCAGGCCCATCATGGCGACCAGCACGAAGGCCATGGCGCCGCCGATGGCGAGCCCCTGCTTGACATTGCCCACCATCCGGCCGAAGGTCACCGCCAGCGCGAAGGGGGTGAGCAGCTCGAGAAAGATCGTGAACTGGTTGGTGAACCCATTGGGATTCTCGAACGGGTGAGCGGAGTTCGCGTTGAAGAAACCGCCGCCGTTGTTCCCGAGGTCCTTGATCACCTCTTGCGAGCCGACGGGACCCTGGGCGATGGACTGCATCGCCCCCTGCAAGGTGTGGACGGCGGTGTAGCCGTTGAAATTCTGAATCGCGCCCTGGGAGATCAGGATCAGTGCGCCGACAACCGAGATGGGCAGCAGCAGGTACAGGATCGAGCGGGTGACGTCGACGTAGAAGTTGCCGATGGTCTTCGCGCTGTGCCGGGCCAGGCCCCGGACCAGCGCGATGGCGAGCGCGATGCCGGTCGCAGCCGAGAGAAAGTTGTGCAGGACGAGCGCCACTGCCTGCGAGAGGTAGCTCATGGTCTGTTCACCGGTGTAGTTCTGCCAGTTGGTGTTGGTCGTGAAGCTGACCGCCGTGTTCCACGCAAGGTCGGCCGGGACGGAACCAAACCCCTGCGGATTGAGCGGGAGATGATCCTGCAGCCGCAGGATCACATATGTGAACAGCAGGCTGACGACGGTGACGGCGAGCATGGCCAGCAAGTAGCCAACCCAGCCTTGCTCCTTTGCCTCATCGATGCCGACCAGGCGATACCAGAAAACCTCGACCGGCCGCAGCACCGGGTGGATGAAGGTCCGCCGCCCCTCGAACACGTTGGCCATGAAGCCGCCGAGGAACCAAGCGCCGACGGCGATGGCGACAAGGGTAACGAGCGCGCCGATGATGACCAGCGTCATGTCAGAACCTCTCCGGGAAGAGCAGGGCGACGAAGAGGTACGCGGTGACGGCGAGCGCCACCACGCCGCTCACGATATAGGCGAGCATCTCAGGGCAGCCTCCGCAGGCCGATGACATAGGCCACGCTCACAATCGTTAGCACCGCGAGGGTGCCGAGCATCAACAGGTCGAGTAGCACGATGCCCAGCTTATGGCGGCCAGCGTCAACGCTGCGTAAACGACGCGAGCGAACGGCGTTTATGGGGTGTTGACGTCCTCGGCGATAGTGTCGAGGCATGGGAATTTCAGAGGTCAGTCGGGCGACGGCGACGGGACGGATGCTGCTGGCCGTGGAGGCTGTCCCTGAGTCGCGAGCTGTGATTGCGGCGGCGGCAAAGCTTGCCCGCCGGTCACATGCCGAGGTGCTTGTGCTGTCGGTGCGTGAGCGCGATTACACCCGTGGCTTCGCGTGGGACATTCACCAGCCAGGCGAGATCGCGGAAACCGTCAGCCACGCGATTTATGAGCTCCAGCGGGCCGGCGTGCACGCGCGTGGAGTCATCCGCACAGCTCGGACCGGGCGCGTCGCCGACGAGATCGTATATGCCGCCCGCAGGCATCACGCCGACGAGATCGTGATCGGTGCCTCAAGACGCTCATGGCTGGGACGGCTCCTCTTTGGCAGCGTGGCTCCACGGGTGCTGCGCCTCTCGGATCTACCGGTCGTTGCGGTCCCAACCCGCCGGTTTCTTCGGGCTTCCGCTTAGCGCGACACGCGTCAGCGTTCGATGGCCGGACCGAAGCGATAGCCGCGACCCGGCGCCGTCTGGATCACCTCGGGGTGCGCGGGATCATGTTCGAGCTTGAGCCGCAATCGCTGGATGAAGACGCGCAGGTAATGCCGTTCATCACCGTAGGCAGGCCCCCAAACGCGGTGGAGGAGCGTGCGGTAGTCCATCACTTCGTGCTCGTGCCGTGCGAGCTCGGCCAGCAGCAGGTATTCGGTGGGCGACAGGCGGACCTCCCGCCCGTCTTTGAGCACCGAATGGTTGCTGAGATCGACGGTGACCTGACCCCAGTGGACGACGAGCGGCACCTGGATCGGCGGTTTGGCGCGGCGGAGCACGGCCCGGATCCGCGCCAGCAGCTCGTCCGACCCAAACGGCTTGGCCAGGTAGTCGTCGGCGCCCATGTCGAGCGCGCGGACCTTGTCCGCCTGGTCACCGCGAGCGCTGATCACGATCACCGAAGGGATCCGGCGGCCTTCCAGGATCGAGAGCACGTGCCAGCCGTCGACGAAGGGTAGGCCGATGTCGAGCAGGACCACGTCAAACGACTTGACTTTCAATGCCTGGACTCCGGCCGACCCATCGGCGGCCTGCTCGACCTCGAAGCCGCCCGATTCAAGCGCTCCGACTAATACTGTCCTCAACGCTCTGTCGTCCTCGACGACCAGGATCCGGGCCGCCATCGAGCTTACCTGCCGGCCACGACGTAAAAGCTCGGACTGCTGACCAGCTGAGCGTTCGGTCGACCGAACATGCCCCGAAGCTGTAGGCCGGCGCCCACTGCCAGCCAGTTCTCGATCTCCTCCGGCCAGACGAGGGCGACTTCCGCCTGCTGGGTGACGGTGCTGCCATCGGGCAGCCTGTAGTCCACCTCGAGGCGCGCCCCATTGCCATCGAACGCAGTCACCCGGACACCATCGCCCGCACCAGATCGGAGCCAGTGTGGATTAGCCAGCTCGATGGCCAGCAGGCCATCGGCGTTGAGGTGCTTCGCCGCCGCGCGTAGGCGCTCGACCAGATAGAGGATGTTCGATGGCGCGATCACGAGGCCGAAGCGTCGATCGAGCTCGAGCGACTCGATCCGGGATTCGACCAGCTCGGTATCCGGGAGCCGTGGCCGCAGCCGACGGAGCATTCCCGGATGGCTGTCGACACCGACCAGATCGATCCCCGCCGCATGCAGCGGCACGGCGAGCCTGCCCGTTCCGATGCCCAGGTACAGCACCGGCGACGCCGCGGTCTGCGCGATCTCGAACCAGGGCCAGAGGTCGGTCGCGTCGGGGAGCTGGGCGTACAGGTCGGCGAATCGGGCGTCGGGGTTCGACGGATCGTCTCGTACGGTGGCCATTGCGGCCGCGCTAACGCAGCGCGCGGTTCCCTAGGCGACCGCCTGGTCCGCGATATCGAGCGCCTTGTCGATGATGGCGAACCCTTCGGCCAGCTCGTCTTCATTGATGCAGAGCGGCGGATTGGTCATGATGGTGTGCCAGCGGACGAAGGTGTAGAGGCCGTGATCGCGGAAGTACTTCCCGACCGCCTTCATCGGCTCCGAGGTGCCGTTGAAGGGAGCGAGCGGCTCCATCGTCTTGCGGTCTTTCACCAGCTCGAGGATGCCGAAGAGCCCGATCGACCGGGTCAGGCCGACCGACGGGTGCTTCTTCTTGAGCGCCTCGTGGTGGCGCTTCATGACCTCCCCCATCCGCCGGGCATTGCCGATCATGTCGTCTTCCTCGTACGCTTGAATCGTGCCCAGCGCCGCCGCGCAGGCCAGCGGGTGACTGTTGTACGTGAGGCCGCCGTAGAACACGTTCTTCTCGAAATGCCGGACGATCCGCGGGCGCATGCCGACCGCGCCAAGCGGCACGGAGCTGGAGGTGAGGCCCTTGGCCATCGTGATCATGTCGGGAACGACGTTCCAGTGGTTGACAGCGAACCATGCGCCGGTTCGCCCGAAGCCGGACATGATCTCATCGCAGACCATCAGAATGCCGTAGCGGTCGCAGAGCGTCCGGACGCCCTGCAGGTAGCCATCGGGGGGGATCAGGACACCGTTCGTGCCGACGACGGTCTCCAGGAAAAAAGCCGCGATCGTGTGTGGTCCCTCGAGCTCGATCGTCTCTTCCAGGTATTGCAGCGCCGTCTCCGCGGAGTCCACCTCCCGTTGCGGCCCGTGGTGCGGGTCGAGCACGCGAACAACGCCGGAAGTCCCCTGGTCGTTGGCCCAGCGGCGGGGATCGCCGGTCATCGCCATCGACACTCCGGTTCCGCCGTGATACGAGCGATAGCGCGAGATCACCTTGTAGCGGCCGGTCACGGCTCGCGCGAGCTTCACAGCGTTTTCATTGGCGTCCGCGCCGCCCAGCGTAAAGAACACCTTGTCCATGTCCCCCGGAAGCAACTCGGCGAGCTTCTTACCCAACAGGGCACGGGGTTCGTGGGCCATGAAGGGGTTGGCATAGGCGAGCTTCTCCGCCTGCCGCTTGATCGCCTCGACGATGCGAGGATCGCCGTGTCCGGCGTTGACGCTCATCAACTGGCTGTTGAAGTCGATGTAGCGCTTACCCTCGGGAGTGAAGAAGTAGACACCCTTGGCGTGGTCGACCGGGATCGGGTCGGCCGCCGACTGCGCCATCCAGTCGTAGAGCGTGTACTGGCGGCAGAGGGCGACGATCTCCTCGCCGCTTAGCACGTGCGGGCGCGATTGCGTCTCTAGAGCCAACGGGTTGTGATGACTTTGTGCCGCGTGTAGAAGCGGATGCTGTCCTGGCCGGTCGCGTGCAGGTCGCCGAAGAACGAATTCTTCCAGCCGGTGAAGGGGAAGAAGGCCATCGGCGCCGCCACCCCGATGTTCACGCCCAGCATACCTGCCTGGGCCCGGCGCTTGAACTCCCGGGCATACTTGCCGGAACCGGTGAAGATCGACGCCATATTGCCGTAGGTGCTGGCGTTCAGCAGGTTCAGCGCCTCATCAATGTCCGAGGCGCGCATCACCGAAAGCACCGGGCCGAACAGCTCCTCCTTCCAGATCTTCATGTTCGGCGTGACGTGGTCGAAGATGGTCGGCCCCAGGAAGAAGCCGTCCTTCTGATCCACCTGCCGACCATCGGAGACGAGCTGTGCCCCCTCCGACTGGGCTTGGTCGATGTACTCGATCAGCTTCTTCTTGCGCTCGCCCCGGATCACCGGTCCGAGGGTCGTCGTCGGATCGGTGCCCGGACCCACTTTCAGTTTCGCCGCATCATGGGCCAGCTCGCGCACCAGCGCGTCGCCGATCTTGCCGACGCCGACCGCGACGCTGCCCGCCAGGCAGCGCTGGCCGGCGTTGCCGAAGGCGGAGGAGATGACGTGCGGCGCCGAAAGCTCGAGATCCGCGTCGTCCATCACGAGGATGTGGTTCTTGGCCCCGCCCAGCGCCTGGACCCGCTTGCCATTCGCCGCGGCGGTCGCGTAGATGTAGGCGGCGACGGTGGCCGAGCCGACGAACGAGACCCCGGCCACATCCGGATGGGTCAGCAACTGGTTGACGGCGTCGTTGGCGCCGTGGACGACGTTGAAGACGCCCTCGGGCAGCCCGGCCTCCTGCAGCAGCTCGGCGATCCGCATCGCCGAGAGCGGAGTCAGCTGGGATGGCTTGAGGACGAACGTGTTGCCGGTCACGATCGCGACCGGAATCATCCACATCGGCACCATGTTCGGAAAGTTAAAAGGCGTGATCCCGACGACGACACCGACCGGGAACCGGGTCAACTCCTCATCGATCCCTTTCGCGATCTGGTCGAGGTTCTGACCCATCATCAGGGTCGGCGCACCGCAGGCGAAGTCGATCACCTCGATGGCGCGCTTGACCTCGCCGCGCGACTCGTCGAGGGTCTTGCCGTTCTCCTGGGTGACGATCGCGGATAGTTCGTCGATGTGCTTGTCGAAGAGCGCCTTGAAGCGGAACATCACCTGCGCCCGTTCGGGCACGGGGGTTTCGCTCCAGGCGGGAAACGCCTTCTTGGCCGCCGCAATCGCCTCGTTGATCTCCTCACGGGTCGAGTGGGGAAGGCTGGCGATCGTCTGTCCGGTCGCGGGGTTCGGGATCGGATCCGTCTTGTCCGACCGCGAGTCACGGAATTTGCCGCCGATAAAACTCTGAACGGTTTTCGTCGCAATCATGCTCTGGCTCCTACCCGGCTTGGCTCGCTGGCCGGCACCCCATGGAATGGCGAGCGTCGTAGGAATCGGCCGGCGCCTTTTGCACCCAGGAACTTTCCGTCCCGGACCAGCACGTTGCCGCGCTGCATGACCACCTCCGGCAGGCCTTTTACCGTCATGCCCTCGTAGCAACTGTAGTCCACGTTCATATGATGGGTCTTCGCCGAAATCGTCCGTTCCACCCTCGGATTGAAGATGACAATGTCGGCGTCGCTTCCCGGCGCGATCGTGCCCTTGCGCGGGAAGAGTCCGAACATCTTGGCCGGCGCCGTCGCCACCAGTTCGACGAACCGGTTGAGCGTGATCCGGCCAGAATTTACGCCGCCGTGGAAGAGCAGCGAAAAGCGGTCTTCGACGCCAGGCAAGCCGTTGGGGATCTTGGAGAAGTCGCCGAGCCCCATCTCCTTCTGGCCTTTGAAGTGGAATGGACAATGGTCGGTCGCGACCAGCTGGAGGTCATCCTGCAGCAGGCCCTTCCAGAGTTCATCGTGATGCGACTTCGGTCGTAGGGGCGGCGAGCAGACGTACTTCGCGCCCTCGAAGCCGGGCCGGCCAAGGTCGTCGAGGCTCAGGTAGAGATACTGCGGGCAGGTCTCGGCAAAGGTCGAGGCGCCGTCGTCGCGCGCCTCGCGAACCGCATCGAGTGCCTCCTTCGAACTCAGGTGCACGATGTAGACGGCGACCTCCGCCAGCCGGGCCAGCGCGATGGCACGGCTGGTCGCCTCCCCCTCCATGCTCGCCGGCCGGGTCAGGCCGTGGTTGATCGGATCCCCCTTTCCCTCAGCGAGGTAGCGCTTGACCAGCACATCGATCGCGCCACCGTTCTCGGCATGCATCATGATCAGGCCGCCGTTCTCAGCGGTGCGGCCCATCGCCCGGAAGATGGCGGCGTCGTCGAGCATGAAGACGCCCGGGTAGGCCATGAAGAGCTTGAACGAAGGGACGCCCTCGTCGACCAGCGCGTCCATCTCCTTGAGGATCGAGTCGTTGATCTCGCGCACGATCATGTGAAAGCCGTAGTCGATGTGCGCTTTGCCTTCGGCCTTCTGATGCCACTGGTCGAGGCCCTGGCGCAGCGTCTGGCCGTAGCTCTGGACCGCGAAGTCGACGATCGTCGTCGTGCCGCCCCAGGCGGCCGCGGCCGTCCCGGTCGCGAAGTCGTCGGACGCGAAGGTGCCCCCGAACGGCAACTCCATGTGGGTATGGACATCGATCGCGCCCGGCATGACGTAGCGGTTTTCCGCGTCGATCACCTGGTCGGCCGTGGCCTCGAGGCCGCTTCCGATCGCCGCGATCTTCTCGCCCTCGATCAGTACATCGGTCTTGTTGGTATCGCTCGCCGTCACCATCGTGCCGTTTTTGATCAGCGTCCTCATGGCAGTTCCTTGACGAGCTCTTCGTAGCTCTCGGGCCGGCGGTCGCGCAGGAACTGCCAGGTGTTGCGCACTTCCCGATTCATGTCCAGGTCGAGGTCGCATACCAGCACCTCATCCTCGGTCTCCGACGCCTGAGCGATGATGCGGCCTCGCGGATCGCAGAAGTAGCTGGAGCCGTAGAACTGGGCCTCGTTGAGCGGCTTCTCCACCCCAACGCGGTTGATAGCGCCGATCCAGTAGCCGTTGGCCACCGCGTGCGCTGGTTGCTCGAGCTCCCAGAGGTAACGCGAGAGGGACTTGACCGTGGCCGACGGGTTGAAGACGAGCTCGGCGCCCTTGAGACCGAGCGCCCGGGCCGGCTCCGGAAAGTGCCGGTCGTAGCAGATCAAGATGCCGATGCGGCCGACCGAGGTTTCCCACACCGGGTAGCCAAGGTTACCCGGTTTGAAATAGAACTTCTCCCAGAAGCAGGGACCGACGTGGGGGATGTGCGTCTTCCGGTATTTGCCGACTACCGTCCCGTCGTTCTCGATCACGACCGCGGTGTTGTAGTAGACGCCGGTCTGGGCTTCCTCGTAGAAAGGCACGACCAGGGCCATCTTGTGCTTTTTTGCCAGCGCCTGCATCCGCTTGACCGTCGGCCCGTCGTCCCGCTCGGCGGTGTCGTACCACTTGGGATCCTGCTCGGCGCAGAAGTAGGGACCGAAGAAGATCTCCTGCAGGCAGGTGACCTGCGCCCCCTTGGCCGCGGCCTGCCCGATCAATTCCTCGTGCTTGACGATGGCTTCTTCTTTCGGCATGTTGGCGTATGCCTGGATCAGCGCCGCCCGCACCTTCGCCATGGATGTTTTCGCCTCCTCCTCGCTAGCTGAACGCCGGGATGATTGCCTCGCCGTATTTCTTGATGACCGCCTCCGGTTTCTCCACCATCAGGTAGAGGTTGAACTGGTCGACCCCAACGTCGATCAGCTCCTCGATCCGTTTCCGGCTCTGCTCCACGGTGCCGATGACGCAGAACCGGTCGATCACGTCATCGGGAACGAAGTCCGCGTGGGCCGCCCCGCGCTGCGCATGCTCCGAGTAGTCATAGTGGTCGCGCGCCTTGATGTAATCGGTCAACGCCTTGGGAAGGTCCTGCACGTCGTATCGCTTGAGTAGGTCGACGACGTGATTCGAGACCAGCGCGGGAAACCAGCGTACCTGCTCGCGGGCCGCCGCGAGGTCATCAGAGATGAACGCCGGGGCCGCCGCCTGGATCTGGATGTCGTCGAACGACCGGCCTGCTTCCTCGGCGCCCTCGCGCACGAACTGCAGGCACCACTTGATGATGGCGGGATCGGCGAGCTGGATGATGACCCCATCCGCCACCCGGCCCGCCGCGCGCAGCGCCTTCGGACCGTAGCCGGCGACCCAGATCGGCAGCTCATGCTCCGCCCACTTCAGCCGGATCTTGACGCCGTCGTAGCTCACCTCGCGGCCGGCGGCCAGGTCGCGGATCAGGCGGCAGTCGGCCTCCATCTGCTCGACCGTCACCGGCTTCTGGCCCAGCACGCGACGGGCGCTGTCACCGCGACCGATGCCCATTACCATGCGGCCGCCCGAGATCTCGTTCAAGGTGGCCAGCGCGCTCGCGGTCACGGTGGGGTCGCGGGTGCCCGGATTGGTGACGCAGGGGCCGATCTTAATTTTCCTGGTGTTGACGGCCATCAGGGTGAAGATGGGGTAAACCTCCTGCCAGAGGACGTGCGAGTCGAAGAGCCAGGCGTATTCAAAGCCTTGGGCTTCGGCAAGCTTGGTCAGTTCCACCCACCGGCTGGGGGGCGGATCAGGGGCAAAGCAGACGCCGAAGCTGATTCGTGCCATTGATTGCTAAATGGCTGGAGCCCCGGCCGCGAGGTCAGGGCTCCAGCGCGATTGACGCCGCGGTTAGGTCGCCGCCGCCATCCGAGCACGCCGCGCTGCGCCGGTCGCCGGGAACAGAGCCGAGAGCGCCAGGTAGCAGAGGAACGCCGCCACCAGCCCCACCACCCAACTGTAGTCATAGACGTGGAAGGGGAACCAGCTGTAGAGCGGGCCGATGATCCCGCTCTGCGGGAAGGGACCATTACCTGGCGTCGAATAGGCGCCGCCCACGGCCAGGACACCTCCCACGACCAGGCTGACCACGCCGCGCCAGTTGAAGCCGGCAGAGTAGCGGTACTCGCCGTCGACGCGATAGAGGTCGCCCAGCTTGAGGTTGGTGTTACGCATGAACCAGTAGTCGGCGATCAGGACGCCCGCGATCGCGCCCAGCGCGCCGCCGTAGAAGCCGAGCCAGGTGAAGATGTAGACGTTAGGGTTCGCCAGCAGATTCCAGGGCTGGATCACGACGCCCAGGACACCCGTGATCAGGCCACCAGTGCGAAAGCTGATCAGCTTCGGGATCACGTTCGAGAAGTCGTAGGAAGGGCTCACGATGTTGGCCGCCACGTTGACTGACAGGGTGGCGACAGCCAGGGTGAAGAGCGCGAAGACCACGACGAACGGGTTGTCGAACTTCGCGGCGAGGTCGACCGGGTTCCAGATCGCCGTCTTATAGACCACCTGCGTGGCAGCGGTGATCAGCACCGCCACTAATGGGAACAGGGTCATGGTCGTAGGCAGCCCGAGGATCTGACCGACGGCTTGTGCCCGCTGGCTCTTCCCGAAGCGGGTGAAGTCGGGCATGTTCAGCGAGAGCGTCGACCAGAACGCAATCATGCCCATCAGCGCCGGCGGGAAGAGGACGAACCAGAAGTTGCCACCCCAGCCGACTTTGCCCGGATCGCTGAGGATTGGCCCGAAGCCGCCGGCCTTGGTCACCATCCAGGCAAGGAGCCCGAGGGCGACGATCAGCACGAACGGCGCCGCCCAGTTCTCGAACCGGCGGACCGCGTTCATCCCTCGCATGATGATGAAGATGTTGATCGCCCAGAAAATGGCAAAGCTGAGCCAGAGGGTCCAGTGCTGGCCCGCAATCATCGCGGAGTTCGTCCAACCGCTTCCGAACAGCTTGCCGGAGAGCCCGTAGAGCGCGCCCCCGCCAATCCAGGTCTGGATGCCGAACCAGCCACAGGCGATGAACGCCCGCAGCAGGGCTGCGACGTTAGCGCCGAAGACGCCGAACGAGGCACGGGCGAAGACCGGGTACGGGATCCCGTACTTGGTGCCGGCGTGGCTGTTCGCCAGCATCGGGATAAGACGATGATGTTCGCCAGCGCGATCGTCAGGATCGCCTG
>DASYVR010000030.1:0-1510 GCA_035936995.1 Candidatus Dormiibacterota bacterium
GCCATCGCCGACGAGGTTGAAGGCAAGCACGGCGGCGAAGATGGCGAGCCCCGGGATGGTGGCGAGGTTGGGGTCGGAGAAGATGTAGTTGCGCGCCTCGCCGAGCATCTGGCCCCACTCGGGTATCGGAAATTGGACCCCGAGGCCGAAAAAGCCGAGGCTGGCGGCGAGCAGGATCGCGAAGCCCATCGACAACGTCGCCTGCACGATTACAGGGGCGAGCGCGTTGGGGATGACGTGCCGAACCAGCACCAGCCACGGCGGTACGCCCAGGGCCACTGCCGCCTCGACGAACGGCAGCTCCCGCAGGCGCAGCGAGTCGGCGCGGACGAGCCGGATGAAGGACGGCACCGAGCTGAGCCCGACCGCGATCACCACGTTGCGCAGCCCGACTCCAAGGCCTGCGATCAGGCCCAGGGCGAGGACGATCGGAGGAAAAGCGAGAAGGATGTCCGTCAGGCGCTGGATCACGATGTCGACCCATCCGCCGAAGTAACCCGAGATGGCGCCAAGCGGGACGCCGACGACGAGGCCGAGGGTCACGGCCATCAGGCCGAGGCTCAGCGTGTAACGCGATCCATAAACGAGCAGCAACAGCTCGTCGCGCCCGAGGTTATCGGTCCCCAGGAGATGACCCTGCTGGCCGGGGGCAAGGAAGACGTCGATCAGGTGGCTCTGCCCGGGATTGAAAGGGAAGAAGATGGGCCCGAAAATCGCGGCCACCGCGTAAATCGACATCACCGCCAGCCCGACCACGGCACTGCGATGCGTGACCAATCGACGCCACGCCGCGGACGGGCGGACGTTCGACGCGACCTCTGGCGCGAGGGCTGGCGCCCCCAGCGCCTCAGGAGTAGTGAATGCGGGGATCGACATAGGCATAGAGAAGGTCAACGAGGAGGTTGATGACGACGAAGGTCGTGCCGAACATCAGCACGAGGCCCTGCACGACGGGGTAGTCGCGGAAGAAGATCGAGTCGACCAGGAGCCGTCCGACCCCTGGCCACGAAAAGACAGTCTCCGTCACCACCGCGCCGCCCAGCAGCGCGCCGAACTGCAGGCCGATCACCGTCATGATCGGCAGAAGGGCATTGCGGAGCGCGTGGCGGAAGACCACCGAGCGAAACGGCGCTCCTTTGGCTCGGGCGGTGCGGACGTAATCCTGGCCGAGCACCTCCAGCATCGATGACCTCGTCATGCGCGCGATCAAGCCGAGCGAGAAGAGCGCCAGGGTCACGGCCGGCATCAAGATGGAAGTTGGCTCGTCTGCGCCCGCGGCCGGGAGGAGATGGAAATCGATGGCGAAGACGATGATCATCATCAGCCCGAGCCAGTAGACGGGCATCGACACCCCGAACACGGAAAAGCTGGAGATGAGGAGGTCGAGCATCGTGTTGCGGCGGATGGCGGCCGCAACTCCGGCCAGGACACCCACGATGATTGCGATCACGAGGGCGACCAGTGCCAGCTCGGCCGTGTACGGCAGCCGGCTCCCGATCTCTTCGATGAC
>DASYVR010000031.1:0-2015 GCA_035936995.1 Candidatus Dormiibacterota bacterium
AGACACCAATCCTTTTCCCGAGCCACACGTCCTTGGGACCGGACAGCCCGACCGGGACGACCGGTACGCCCGAGCTCACCGCGAAATGGGCGAAGCCTTTCTTGAAGGGCAGAATCTCACCCTCGCGGGGCCCAAAGTCCCGCTCCGGAAACAGCGCCAAGGCGCCACCGAGTTCGAGGCAGCGGCTGACCAGCCGGATGACCTCCGTGGCCTGGCGGCCCGCCCTGTCCACTGGGATGATGCCGCCCGTCGCCCGAATCAGCGCCCACTCCAGACGCCGTCTCATCATTCCGGTCGGGTCGGCCAGGAAGTGGATGCGCGGCTCGATCGGGAAGACCATCGCGAGAGTCAGAGCGTCCAGCCAACCGAGGTGGTTGGCGATGACGATGTACGTACCGGTGCGCGGAATGCGCTCGCGGCCGTGGATAGAGAAGCGGAATGCCAGACGCAGCGTGGGCACTGTGAACAGGCGGACGATGCGATAGGCGAGCGTGGCCCGGCGCCCCACCGGGAGCAGATCGACCGGTGGGACGTCCGCACTGGCCTGGCCCACGGCGACCGCATCCGCGTTAGGCCGCCATCGCAAGGCATTCCAGTCGTCCGCCACCGATATCTGCGTCGTTGCGACCAGGCCGGCGCCGTGCAGCACTCCCCAGCCGTGGTCGCGGCTGAGGTCCGAGCCGGGCCCGGAAGAAGGTTTGGGATACGCCATCCACAGGATTCCGCCCGACTTCAAGGCGCTCAGCGCCGCGCCGGCGTCACGCTCGAGCTGCGCTCGGTCTCGGGCAAACAGCTGGACCACGTCGTGCGGCCCGTTCCCCTGTTCTGCCATAACGGCGCTTTCCGGCAGTGGCTCCAGGCCGGCCAGATAGCCCGGCGGCGCGTTCAGGACCAGCACACTTTGGCCGGGTTGGATGAGGAGTTTGCGGGCGAGAGCCGATTCCGCCACTTGCGCCCGTTATTATCCGCGCCGCCTGACGTCACGACCCCAACCCCACGCACGCGCTCATAAGGGCGGCGTTGAATTCCACCGGGCGCTTGATGCACGCGAAGTGATCACCCGCAACCTCGTACACCGCAGACCCAACCAGCGCTTTTGACATCTCGCGCTGCGACGCGGCCGAGACCACGGGGTCCTCCGAGGTCACGATGACAGCGGCCGGGCAGGCGCTTTCGCCCAGCCAGGCTGCCGAGTTGAAACGTCCGGCCTCGGCGGTCGCGTCCAGGATGGCGATCGTGTCGTGCAGCCGCACCTCGGCCATCAGCCACCGGCCACGGGCGCAGTTCGCCGACCGCGGCGCGAGCATCGCCATCAGCGCGGCTCGGCGCAGCCGCTCGGGCGCCCGCCTCGCTGCCCGCTCGACCAACCGAATCACCGGCTTCTTCGTCGGCACGTCGAAGCTGCAGGCTGTGGCGCACAGGACCATTCCCACGACCAGCTCGGGGTACCGGCGGGCGAACAGCTGCGCAACCAGGCCGCCGATCGAGTAGCCGACCACGATCACCGGACCGAGGTCGAGCACCTTCACGATGGCCGCGAGATCGTCGGCGCACTCCGACCCGGTGAACCGGCGAGTCGGAAGCCCGCGGCCGTGACCGCGCAGATCCGGCGCAACCACCCTGAAGCGCGAAGCGAGGGCCGGCATTGCCAGCGACCAGTTGAGATCCGCCGTGGCGAGCAGGCCGTGCACGAGGAGGACGGTCGGCGCTCCCTTCGGACCTTCCGACACGCGGACGAAGGCAGCCCCCCTGCCGGGCAGATCGACCTCCAGACCGGCTGCCATCTCGTCTGCGAAGTGCAGGTCGTTGATGTCGAGCCGATCCAGTACCAGCGCCGAACGCTTCGGCTGCGCATTCCGAGTGTTGCCTCTTCGAAACATTTCGCTCCTCCTCGGGCCCTGGGAGAGGGCCGATGAGGCGGAGCGTTTGGGCAGACCTGTACGCGGGAGGTCCGGACCAGGTCTCGACTAGGTTCGAGACGGAAACTGGACTGTCGTCAGGCGGTAGAGGCCGGC
>DASYVR010000032.1:0-51902 GCA_035936995.1 Candidatus Dormiibacterota bacterium
ACGAAGCGCTCGTTGCCCGACGCGTCCTTCAGCCGGAGGCGGTACGGCTCACGGTCGATGTCCAGGCTGACGGCCGACGTGTACACGGACCAGCCCGTTGCATTCTCATCGACGCTCCAGTCGGTGCTCGCCGGCGCATCAGCATCAAGGAGCCGCGAGGCTCGGGCTGCACCCGCGCCGATGTGGAGACGGATGATGCTTGGCGCGACCGGCCTGACCTCGATCGCCCCCCGCGCCCCGCGATCATCCTCGGTCGTGATCTCGATGCGGTCACGCCGCGGCCGGAGAGTGCGGACGCGCTGGATCCGGCGGGGGTCGCGCGGCAGGAAATCGGAAGCCGGCCGTGCCGGCTGAGCGGCTCGAGCTACCAGCCCCGCTTGATCCACTCGTCGAGGTGGGGCCGCTCGCGGCCGATGGTGGTTGGCTTGCCGTGGCCCGGGAGCACCTGGATGTCGTCCGGGAGCGTGAAGAGCTTGCCGCGGATGCTATCGATGATCGTCGGGAAACTGGCGTAGGGGTTCGCCGTGTTCCCGGGGCCGCCCGGGAAGAGCGTGTCCCCCGAAAAGAGACGATCACCGGCCACGAAGCAGACGCTGCCGGGGGTGTGACCAGGCGTGTGCAGGGCCACCACCTCGTAATCGCCGAACCGAAAGCGCTCGCCGTCTTGGACCCGATGGTCGGCGGGCATCGGCATCATCGGCTCGTCCGCCTCGTGGCAGGTAAAGCGGGCGTGGGTATGCTCGCGCACCGATTTCAGGGCCTGGACATGGTCGGCGTGTCCATGCGTGGTGAGGATGTGACTGACCCGCAAGCCGTCGAGCTCCTTGAGGATGCGCGGCGCGTCGTTGGCCGCATCGATCAGCAGCGCCTCCTTGCTCGTCGGATCGCTCAGCAGGTAGACGTTGTTGTCGTAGGGTCCGACGGAGAAGCTCGTGAGCTTGTACACGACCAGGTCAGTCTACGATCGGCCGTACCTAGAATTGAGTTCGATGGCCCAGGAACGGCGAATCGGCATGCACGTGCACACCGGCCGCGGTCTCGACAAAGCCGTCGAGACAATCAAGGCGCTTCAGTTGCAGGCCGTCCAGATCTTCACCGGCAACCCGAGTGCCTGGCGGTCGGCGCCGGTCGACCCGCAGGCGACCGCGCTCTTCAAGCGCGCACTCGACGAACTCGATGTCCGGCCGGCCCTGGCGCACGCGATGTACCTGATCAACCTGGCCTCACCGAATCCGAACTTTCAAAAGAAATCGCGCGAGGCGCTCAGCGCGGAACTGGTGCGCGCCGAGGCCTATGGCTGCCAGTACGTCGTGACCCATGTTGGGAGCCACATGGGTGGGGGCGCGCCGGCCGGTATCGACCGGGTGGTGGCCGCACTCGACCAGGTGCTGAGCACGGCCGGCAGCTCGGCAACGTGCCTGCTGGAAACCTCGGCGGGAGGCGGCGCCTACGTTGGCGCGAAGTTCGAGGACCTGGCGCAGATCCTTTCGCGCCTCCCCCAGCATGCCGCCCGGCTGGGCATCTGCCTCGATACCGCCCACGCCTACGCCTCCGGCTACGACGTGGCCGGCGCGGAGGGCATGCGCAAAACCCTGGAGCAGCTCACCGCCATCATCCCCGCGGAGCGGATCCGCGCCTGCCACTGCAACGACACGACCGTCACCCTCGGCGGAAAGGCCGACCGGCACGTCAACATCGGCCAGGGCAACGTGGGGCTCGAGGGCTTTAAGGCATTGCTCCATTTCGAACCGCTGGCCCACTGCGCGTTCGTCCTCGAGACTCCAGGGGAGGAGATGCTCGAAGGGCTCGAGAATCTGACCACGCTGCGGGCGCTGCGATGAGTGCGCCGATCGAGGCGGTCCTCTTCGACTATGGGCATACGCTGATCTATTTCGACGAGCGGCCGCACTCTGCGCTGGTCGACGCCTACGAGAAGGTCAACCGCATGCTGGCGGACAGCCTGGAACGCGAGGTGCCGGCCGCCCACGTCCTGATCGAGAAGGTTTCGCGCGCCGTCGACGACGAGATCCAGCGGGACTACGCCACCGGCCGGTTGGAGGAGGTCGAGATCGCCGCCATCTACGACGCGGCCCTGCGCGACCTCGGGCTGGAACTGGAACCTAAGCTGATCGAGCGAGTCATGGAACTCGAACAGCAGGGCTGGCTGAAGAGCGTGCACGTGGGCCCCGACGTGGTCGACACGCTTAAAGATCTCCGGGGCCGGGGCCTACGCCTGGCGCTGGTTTCGAATGCGGCCTACCTGCCCCGACTCATGAAAGAGCAGCTGGCGGCGCTCGGCCTGGCGAGCTATTTCGACGGCGTGACGTTCTCCTCCGAGGTCGGCGTTCGCAAACCGCACCCCGCGATCTACCAGGACGCGCTCGACAAGGTCCGCGTCGAGCCTTCCCGAGGTCTGTTCGTCGGGGATCGGGTGCGCGAGGACGTGCAAGGACCCAAGGAGCTTGGCATGCGGGCGGTCCTGACGCGGGAATGGAGGCAGGAGGACGATCCCGGAGCCGCCGATTTCGTCATCCAGCGACTGGGTGAGCTTCCCGCCGTGGTCAGCCGCCTGATGCCCGGTGCACGGGCGGCCGATACCTATAATGAGGTGACGTCGCGCGAGTAGTGTCGCGGATGGGTTCTGGAGGTAGGTGGGGCGTTGGACTTCCGCGAGTATCTGAAGCGCAAGTGTCGCGAGCAGAGCATTTCCCTGCACCGGCTGGCGGTCCGTTGCGACCTCAACCAGATCTATTTTTACCAGGCGGTCAACAAAAACAAGGAGAACCCGCCGCCGTGGGTGCTCCGCCGGGCGGCGCCGCATCTGGGGGTTACCTACGTCGAGCTGATGATCGCCGCCGGCCACCTCACCGAGGACGACCTGCGCGAATACATCAGCCACCCGCCCAAGCCGCCCGAGAAAGAGACGGAACGGGCGCGGGAGAAGGTCTCCGCCTAGGCGGAGGTCGCGCCGCCGCCGGCCACGAAGTTCGAGAAGTGGTAGGTGACGTCCCAGGTGAACTGCGAGGTCGTCATCTCGATCTTCATCTGGTGCATGTAGAGGTCACTGGCGGAGATCCACACCTCGACCTGGATGCCGGCCGTGGTCAGGCTGGCTTCGTCTGCCGGTGAGAGGCCGCTCTGGGGATCCGATTTGAGCTGATCGAGGTACTTGCCGGGGTCGACGGTGAGGGAGAAATGATGAACGTCGATGTTGTCCATCGTGATGTCGCCCAGGTCGTCGGAGGCGCGGAAGGCATGGGCGAACTCCAGGTTCGCGATCGGGTCCATGCCCGGAGCAATCTGGCCTTTCGAGTTGCCGGTCACGTCCTTCCAGGCGGGGCCCTGCGCCGGGATCTGCAGATATTCGTGGCCATTCTCGATCCGCTCGTTGATGGCAACCAGCGCGGTCTGCCCGTTCGCGTCGGGGACCTGCAGCTGGAGGCTCAGGTTCTCTTTATGCGGGTAGACGAGGTCACCTGAGCCGGTCACCTTCACGCCCGCAATGCCATTGAGGAGTAGCGTGCCGCTCAGCGAGAGGTGGACGCTTTTCAGCGTCTGCATCGCGTCACCGCTCTTGCTGATGACGGGACCGGGATCCAGCGGCGGCGGAGCCGGCTGTGGCATCAGGGAGTTGAGAGCGCCACCCTTCCAGATCAAAAGGCAGGAGGCGACCACCACTCCAACGGTGATGAGCCGAGCCATCGAGCACTCAACGGGAGCGCCAAATCTTCCTTGCTAGGGGAAAAGCGCGGCCCGCCGGAAGGAGGGGTTGTCGGTGGATCCGAAGAGGGGGGACGGGAATCAGCTGCGCCGGCGGGCCTAGCCAGCGACGGGATCATAGCAACGCCATGCCGCCGCGACACGCGATATACCGGGCTGTCACACGCTCGTTACACTGGCACCGTGCAGCGGGTCGTGATGCACGTGGATCTAGACGCGTTTTATGCGTCGGTCGAGCAGCTGCGCCGCCCGGAGCTGCGCGGCAAGCCGGTCATCGTCGGCGGGGCCGGCGTCGCGGGCGAGCGCGGGGTGGTGGCGGCGGCCTCCTACGAGGCCCGTCCCTTCGGGGTACGCTCGGCGATGCCGCTCAGCCGAGCTCGGCGCCTCTGCCCGAACGGAATCTTCGTCCCCTGCGACTTCCGCGCCTACCGCGAAGCCTCGAAATCGGTCTTTACCATCCTGGACCGCTATTCCCCGGTGATCGAGCCGATCGCGCTCGACGAGGCCTACCTGGACCTTACCGGGCAGGAGGCCTTGATGGGGCGGCCGGAGGCAGTGGCGGTACGTCTCCGCGACGAGGTCAAGACACGTTGCGGGCTCGACCTCAGTATTGGCGTTGCCAGCTGCAAGCTGGTCGCCAAGGTCGCCTCCGGGCTGCGCAAGCCGCGCGGCCTGGTCGTCGTCCGGCCCACGGAGGAGGCGTCCTTTCTCGCCCCACTCCCGCTCGCCCGGCTTCCGGGCTGCGGACCCGCTACCGCGCTCAAGCTGGAGCGGGTTGGGGTTCGAACGATCGGCGACCTCGCCGCCCTACCGGACCCGCTGCTCGGCGAGCTCTTCGGGCAATACGGCCGCGCCCTGGGCGGCCATGCCCGCGGCATCGACCCCAGTCCCGTCCTGCCCCCGGGCAATCCAAAGAGCATTTCGCGGGAGGTCACTTTCGACCGGGACCTGACCGACCCCCGCAAACTACGGGAGACGGCGCTGGGTTTGTTGCAGGATGTCGCCCAGAGTCTCCGAGGGCACCGGTTGTCGGCGCGGACGGTCGTGCTCAAGATTCGCTACCAGCCGTTCGACAGCCAGTCCCGGCAGGCAACGCTCCCCTACCCGACCGACCGCGACGACCAGCTGGCCGCGGCGCTGCGCCACCTGCTCGAGACCCAGCTCGCTCCCGACCGGCCCGTCCGCCTGATCGGGGCCGGTGTCAGCAACCTCGAGCCGTGCGCGACGCAGCTGAGCCTGCTGGAGAACCGGTCCTCGCGACTGGCCATGCTCGACGAGCAACTCGACGAACTGCGAGGACGTTACGGCGATCACGTGATCGCACGCGGCGCTGCCACCCGGCCGCACCAGAAAGACGTCAGGCGGGACGACCTCGATGTCCTTCGAGAGTCTGACCGGTGAAGCCCGCGAAGCCCAAGGCGGTAAATCTCACCCATGTTGGACCGGGCGGTGAAGCCCGCATGGTCGACGTCTCCGCCAAACCGGTCACCAGCCGGGAAGCGCGGGCGCGTGGCTCGGTGAGGATGAGCGCGGCCGCGCTCGAGGCGATGGTGCGGGGCATCCTGCCGAAAGGCGAGGTGATCGCCACGGCGCGCATCGCCGGAATCCAGGCGGCCAAACGGACCAGCGAGCTGATTCCGATGTGCCACCCGCTGGCGCTGACCCTGATCGACGTCGTGTGTCGGCCGGATCACGCCCTCCCGGGCATCCGGATCGAGGCAGTCGTGCGTTGCGAGGCGCGAACCGGCGCCGAGATGGAGGCGCTGACGGCGGTGGCCGTTGCGGCCTTGACGATCGTCGACATGGCGAAAAGCGCCGACCGCTGGATGACGATCGAGGGAATCGAGCTGCTGGAAAAACGCGGGGGAAAGAGCGGCGACCTGCGTCGCCCGGTTTAGGCCCCGGCGCTGATCGTCTTCATCGCGGTGTCGTAGGCCTTCTGCATCGGACCGAACGTCTTGCTTTCATAGTCTGCTGGCAGGGTCTCGGCGGGGCCCGACATCGCCTTCAATGCCGCGTTCATAGCATCGGTGTATTTCTTGATCCCGGCCGGATCTTTGGCCTGGATTGCCTGGACCAGACTCTCGGTGTTCGTGAGCACGTCATTGAAGCTACTCACCTGTTTCGCGATTTGCGCCGGCAGCCCGGGCGCGCCGGACAGCGACATCGCCAGCTCGATTTTCTGCTGGGCGTCGGGATAAGGCGCCCCCGCTCCCACCAGGTCGTGCTTGGCCAGCGCGGCGACGATCGTCGCGTAGTCGATGAGCGCGTCATTGTATGGCTGGATCACCTTCGCCTCGTTGACGGCCGAGGTCATCGCCGTGTCGGCTTGGTTGAGCCCGGCGAGAGCACCTGCCAGGCGATGCCGCTCGCTGGAGATATTCGCTCCCTTCGACGGCGCGACCCAGTGAATTACGGACAAACGCTGGTCAACCCCGTTGACGGCCGCCTCGTCGGATTGCACCAGGCTCAGGCCATCGTTAAACGACTTGGCGAGCTTGTCCCACTGTGCCTTGAGCGCGTTGGGATCGCTCGAGCCGCTCGGTGAGCTGATCAGCTGCGCGAACGCGGTGTCGACCTTGGCCTGGTGCGAGGCCGCCGCCGAGAGCGATTGGTTGGCGGACGAAATCTGGCTCGCGGCGACGACCGGCATGACGCCAAAAAGCAGCACCAGCAGCGCCAGCAGGGCGACGGCGCCGTAGGCGATCGCCTGCTGATACTGCAGCACGATGGGCGGTACGACGACCGGCAGCGTGACGGTCTGGCCGAAGAGGCGCAGGGTCGTGGTCGCCGGGGCGGCGACAGGTGCGGCCCCGGGCGCGTAGCCGGGATAGCCCTGCATCTGCCCATAGGCACCTGGCTGCGGCGGGTATCCGGGGGTCTGGCCATATCCGGGCGGGGCGTATGAGGGGTAGCCGGGGCCGGGCTGGCCGGGCTGCATGGGGTAGCCGCTCGGAGCTCCCGGGTACTGCGGCTGCTGCGGATAGGCTTGTAGCGGGTAATTCGGCGGGCCATAGGGAAAGCCGGGTGGCTGCGGCGCGCCCGGTTGCTGTCCTTGCGGCGGGCCTGGCGCATAGCCGGACGCCGCGTAGCTCGCCTGCGGCGGGGGCAATGTGTTGCGGCAGTTGGCACAGCTCTGGGCGCCCAGTTGGTTCCAGGTGATGCCGCAATACGGACACGGAGCCGATTGATAGGCCTGCATGGTCGCGCCGCGGCGCTACCGATGCAACTGGCAGGCCCCGGGAACCTTTCGGCGCCAAAAAGCCCCACCCTGCCCTCGTGCCTCCCGTATAGGGGAGGGAAACGTGGTCAACGCAGGAGCTGGGCCAGATCCTCCGCATTGCGAACGGCGTAGTCGGAGTAACAGTTGTTGAAGACGGCGTGCACCTCGGTGGCAGGCTTCGCCATCTCGCGCAGGTTGGGAACCCAGCCCTTCAGCTCAATCGGTTGGTACAGATAACGGAATTTCTCCGCGGTGCTGATCCCCTTCTTCTCCCAGGTCTCCCGGTTGCGGCCGTGAAAGCGGACCATCCCGAGCGGCGCCGTCACGGCCACGACGGGGGGCACGCTCGAGGCAAAGCCCTGCGGCTCATCAACGGCGACATACGTGAAGCCGTGATCCTTGAGGAATTGGAAGACGCGCTGACGCCGGTCCTCCTTCATCCAGGACACCTGGCGGAACTCGATGGCGATACCGAAGTCCGGGAGCCACTCTCTCAGGTCTTCCATGAATCGGTAGGCCGCAGGCGCGGGCAGGAACCACTTGGGAAACTGAAACACGATCGCGCCCAGCTTCCCTGCATCCTGCAGCGGTTGCAGGCCCTCGCGAAAGCGGTCCCACACGCTTTCCTTTTCCTTCGGCCCCAGGTCTTTGAAATAGAGATTGGCTTTCGAATCCGACACCTTTTCTCGCAGGTCTTTGGGCAGCCGGGCGGCTGGCGTGGGGTGCTGGGTGAGCAGCGCATAAGCCTTGGCGCTGAAGGTGAAATCCTTCGGCGTGCGTTCGACCCAGAGCTGCGCCGTCTTCTCGTTGAGGATCGCATAGAACGTGCTGTCGACTTCGACGATGGGGAACTTCGAGGCGTAGTAGCGCAGCCGATCCTCCGCGGTGGTGGCGTCCGGCGGATACCAACCGCTCTTCACCAACGTCGGCTCAGTCCAGGCGGAAATGCCGACCTTGATGCGGCCCATCAGCTGGGGCGGTGAGCGGCGGGGGCGTCGCTGACTTCGCCGCGGAGCGTGCGCAAGCCGTGCGGCAACGCTTCCATCACCGCCTCGAGGCTGTCGACCACCCCGCGAGGGCTGCCGGGAAGGGCCAGCACCAGCGTTTTACCGACCACGCCAGCCAGCGAGCGGGAGAGCATCGCGTGCGGCGTCTTGCGCAACCCCGCGGCCCGCATCGCCTCCGCGATCCCGGGGACCGGGTAGTCGAGCAACGGTTCAACCGCCTGTGGCGTGACGTCGCGGGGGCCCAATCCCGTCCCGCCGGTCAACACGATGAGGTCGGGATCGGTCGCCCGCAGCCACTCGCGGATCTGGCGCTGGATGTCCGGGATCTCATCACTCACGATGGCGCGGCCGACGACCTCCGCGGGGATGCGTGCCAACGCTTCGCTGATCTTTTCGCCACTTTCGTCGACGCGTTCGCCACGGGCGCCCTTCGTGCTCACCGTCAAGACGCACGCACGAAAGCTCATCCCAGCAGTCTAGAAAGTGGCCGGTATGGCAGGAAGGCGGCTAGCCTTCGGCGCGATAGGCGGCGTGCGCGGCGATGGTGCGACAGAAATCGGTGACGGCCGCGCCGACCTCCATCAGGTCGCGGTAGCCAAAGGGGACGCAGTGCTCGAACGGCGGAAAGCGAACGACCGCAGAGGCGGGTGGAAGATCCGCGTCATAAAGCGCGAGCACGGGCCGCCCCCTGCCGAGCAGCCAGCCGGCTTCGAAGCCAACCCCCGTGCTGCGGCCGGTCATTTCCATGCAGCCGGCGTCCGCCTCGAGCAGTTCCCGATGCATCATCTCAGCGATCAGTTCAGGCCGGTCGAGGCCGGGCCGGTATTCCGGGTCCGCCACCCGCTCGGCGAGGATGCCGGCCCCGTACTCCTTCAATGCCCGATGCGCCAGCTGGATGGCCTCGAGGCTGCGCGGGCCCAGTTCACCGCTCACCGCCCGGCCAAGGTAAACCTTCACGGCTGCAGGACTTTGGGGACAGGCTTCCGCCGGGGCCGCCAGAGCCCGACCATCAGCATCACCATGCCGAGCACCGGGTCGAATGGCAGGACGATGCCGCCGAGGAGCGCCGTGAGCCAGCGCGGCCGAAAGCGTGGCATTGGCGAATTATCGGACATCGCCGGGCGGCGCGCCTGCCTCAGTGGATGCCGCCGCGCCGGCGGGCTCGTCTTCGATGTCCAGGCCGGTGCCGTCGTCGGGCTGGGCCTCGTCGAGGCTCGGGTCGCCCTTGCGCCGTCGGGCCGGTCGCTCGGCCGAGAGCGATCGGACGTCCAATCCCTGGCGAAGCAGGTGAATACTCTCCAAAAAGGAGAGGCGCTCGACCAGCCAGCCGGCGCGATAGTGGACCGCGAACCAGGTCTCGTTGGCCGGAGGATGGCGATGGCGGCGCCGCCAGCGGCCCACCGCCTCCTTGAACGTGGGAGCAAAGCCGCCTTCTCCGCGACGGTCCGCCCCGGCATTGGCCGGCACGCAGCGATTCTAATTCTCGCGATAATGCCGGAGTGCGGCTGACGGAGATCATGGCCCTGGCCAATGGCCTTGCCGGCTGTGCCGATACCCCGTCCGACTCCGAGGTCTACCTGGACGGTGAGGTGCGCCGCGTCTATGTCGGGATCGACATCGACGTCGGCGAACTGCTCCTGGCTCGAACGCTGGGCGTCGACGGTGTCATTGCTCACCACCCGGTCGGGTCACGCGCCCGCCTCGGCCTGCCGGCGGTGATCGAACGGCACGAGGCGCAGATGCGGGCGGAGGGCATTCCGGCCGGCGTCGCTCACGAAATGATGCTGGCTCGGAAGCGCCCGGTGGCGCGCGCGCTGCATACAACCAACTACGACCGAGTGGTCGATGCGGCGCGCCAACTCCAGATCCCCTTGATGAACATCCATCTCGCCGCCGATATCATCGGACGCCAGTTTTTGATGGACTTCGTCGGGCGGGTCGTCGACGGCCAGGCGACGACTGTCGGCAGCCTGATCGAGGAGCTCAAGACCCTCCCAGAAATGGAGGCGTCATTGGTCCAGCCTGAGCTCTGGCTGGGCAAGGCCGAAAACCCGGTCGGACGCTGGATCGTCCAGATGGCCGCCGGCACCAATGGTGGCGCGCCCATCTATCGCACGTATTATGAGCACGGCATCAACACCATCCTGGCGATGCACATCGATGACCGGGACCTGCGCGAACTCGAGCAGCTGCAGCTGCCCAGGGCGAACCTGGTGATCACCGGCCACATGCCGAGCGACTCGATCGGGATGAACCGAGTGATCGACGCCCTGGAGCAGCGAGGAATCGAAGTTATCGCCGGCTCCGGAGTTATACGGGCGTAGACCACCATCGAGGAGGACCGCTTGGACCCATCACCTCGCGCATACGGCAATGAAGCGGAGCGCCGCTATCACCTCCGACGGCTCGACGACCTGCTCGAGGCGCTGGAGCGGCTGAACCTGTCGGAGGCCAAAGAGCTGCCCGCCGCGGTCAAACAGCGGATCGAGAAGGACGGCATCACCGTCGAGGAGGGCACGACCTTCAGCGCCCTGATCGAGCTGGTGTGGCATCAGCAGGAGAAGTACCTAATCGACCTCAAGGCCGACCGCCGAAAGGGATCTCGCCGTGTCGGCGACGGTGTCGTCGCCTCGCACCGCGTCCTCGACGCCTTCATCCTCGGCCGACTCAACATCGCCGGCAAAAGACGCAGGCGCTTGACGGGTTAGCGGAATAGCGAGGCCGCAGGCCGAGCCGCGCTTTCGCGCGTAAGGCGCCGGCGCCGGATGCCGCTCGTGCGAGCACACGAGCGCACGTTCTTAAGCGCGAGTGCGTCGCGAGCGGCTGGACGGCGCATCGGCGCGTTTCAGTCTCTGAGCTAACTGTGCTGGTAGGAGCTGCGCGTGCGTCGGCGAAGGTTGCCGGCTATGCGGCTTTGTAGCGGCCTAGCTCGGTCTCGAGCTGCTGGATGCGGAAGAGCAGCTGGTTGATGTAGCGTTCCCGGCCCATCAGGCGGGTGTTCATCGACGCCGTCGCCTGGAGCTGTTCCTTGACCCGGTCCCAGCGCCGCACGTTCTGGATCGCGACCGATGCCTGCTCGGCAAAGGCCTTCAGTTGCTCGAGGTCACCGGTGGGGATCGGATCCAGGGTGTCGCGATAGACGTTCAGCACCCCGCTCACCTCGTCCGAGGCCTCGACTTCAGAGCGGCTCAGCAAGGCGCCGTCATCCGTCACCTCCTGCTCTCTCAGTGAGCCGCAAAGCACCGAGGCGATCATCGTTAGACCCGCCTTCTCGACCGTCTCGACCAGAGCCGGCGGCAGCATCTCCCGCATCGGGGAGACCCAGGGCTTGCCGGTCCGCATCACGTCACCGGCCGCCGGCGCACCCCAGGCAATGCGTTGGCTGATGATGACGTCCGCGACACCCTGGGAGCCGGCGACCTCGAGCTCGAGGGTTTTTGGGTTGCGCAGCGCCAACAATGCCGCCTTGCCTGCCACCAGCTCTTTCGCGCTCGAGAGCACGAATTCGACGAGCTGCTTGCTGTCATTCGCCACCGAGAGTTCCCGCGCCTTTCGGACCAGGGTCGTCAGGCGGTCCTCACGCTGCTTGAGGAGGTCGACCAGCCGGGCGTTGATCAACGCGTTGGAGGCGTCGGTCGCGACGCGAGCCAGATTGCGCAGGTCATGCTCCGTGAACGGATCATTGGCTGAGCGGGCCAGCGTCAGTACCCCCAAGCCCTCCTTGTCGGCCAGCAGTGGAACGGCGATGAAGGACCTCGGCTGATGCTTCGGATCCGACGCTTTGAAGCGCGGATCGGACCGGCTGTCGCGGACCAGGACCGGTTCGCGATGGGACAGCGCCCAGCCGGCGATGCCCTCGCCGACCTTGAAGCGCGACATCTCACTGATCGCGATCGGGCTGTTGCGCGCCGCCTCGACCTTGAGCTCTTCCTGCAGATGATCCACCAGGGCGAGCGTCCCACGCTCGAATCGCACTAGCTCGGACGCGGCATCGAGCACGCCGTCGAGCGCAGTGCGCCACTCGACTGAGGCCGACAGCCGCTGGGCCGCCTTGATGGTCGCCTGCGAGGTTTTCAACGCCACCTCGGCCTCGGCGAGTTGGGCGCGGGCGACGTCCCAGCGCGCGGAGAGGGCGTCGAACTCCAGCTGAACGCGGTGGTGAGAAGCCTGCGCCTCGAGCGCGCGGTCAAGGTCGGCCCGAAGCTCGTCCCTGGCGCGCTTCAACGCCTCGATCTCGGATAGCAGCCGATTGATCCGTGCCTCGACACCCTCCTGCTGCACCTTGAGGGCAGCGACCTCGGCGTCGCGGGCCGCCATCGTCGCATGCGCGCCGGCCAGCTCGCTGGCGAGCCGGTCACGTTCTGCGCTCGCACTGGCTCGACTCCGCGTCAGGTCTGCGAGGCGGACCGTAAGATCCTTGCGCTCTCGATCGAGCGTCTCGTAGGCAGTCTGCAGCATGGCGTGCTTATCGACGATCTGCTCGAGCTCCTGCACCCGGTTGGCGCGCTGTTCGGCGAGATCCCGCTGTTCGGCGACCTCACCCGCCAGGCCCTCGGCGCGCCCCCGATGCCGGCCGAGTTCCTGCTCGGTCTGCTCCAGCAGCTTCTGGTTCCGTTCCAGCACCCGGCCCTGCTGCCGATGCGCCTTCAGCAACTCAGCGAGATCCAGCCGCAGCCGTGCCTGGGTGGCGCCGGCCTCCTCCATCTGGAGCTCCAGGGACCGGCCCTGGGGCGTTGACTCGGCGGACCGGCCGTGGGGCGTTGACTCGGCGGACCGGCCCGTGGATGCTGGGTCGGCCGACCGTCGGGCGGGGCTCGATGTTGCCGGTGAGCTCGACGGGGTCACCCGCTGGACAGGCGTTTTTCCCGCGGCTGGCTGGGCCGGAACCGCAGGCTTATCCGAGCGTGGGTGCCGTCGAGAGAACGACCACTTCGGCATCCGTCACTCCGCCGTGGCGCGCTGCGCCGCGTCGCCGCCGGCGGCCCCGGGCTGCCCCTCAATCACCTGCAGGCCAGTCTGGCCGAACACTTCGGTTGGGAAATCTTCACCGTTGGCCTTCAGGCGAGGCAGCAGCTTCGGCACCACGCCGGTCCATCGAAACGCGCCCAGCACGTTGCCTTCTTCATCGATGCCCGTCTGGTCGAACAGGCAGATGTCCTGCAGCTGGATGTGATTCCCGGTGATCCCGGTAATTTCGGAGATATGCGTGACCACGCGCCGACCGTCGCGCAGGCGCGCCTGCTGCACCATCAGGGTGATGCCACCGACGATCTGCTCCCGGATGGCCTGGAAGGGCAGTTCGGAACCACCCATGATGACCATGGTCTCAAGGCGGTTGATCGTGTCCCTGGGGCTGTTGGCGTGGACGGTAGTCATGCTGCCATCGTGGCCGGTGTTCATCGCCTGGAGCATGTCGAGCGTCTCACCAGCACGGCATTCGCCGACGACGATGCGGTCGGGCCGCATCCGCAGCGCATTCACCACGAGGTCGCGGATCGGCACCGCGCCGCGACCTTCGACGTTGGCGCTGCGCGCTTCCAGGCAGACAAGGTTGCGCTGCCGGAGCTGCAGCTCGGCGGTATCCTCCACCGTCACGACCCGCTCGGTGTCGGGGATGAAGTTCGAAAGCACGTTCAGGGTTGTCGTCTTGCCGGAGCCGGTGCCGCCGCTGACGACCATCGAGATTCGCGAGCGGACGCAGGCGCGGATGAAGTTCGCCATGTCCTGGTTCAGCGTGCCGAAGGCGATCAGATCCGGCACCTTGTACGGCACGCGCGAGAACTTGCGGATGGTGATGCTCGAGCCCTGCACGGCAAGCGGCGGGATGACGATGTTCACGCGAGAGCCATCGGGCAGGCGGGCGTCGACCATGGGCGAGGATTCATCGACCCGGCGGCCGATCCGAGCCACGATCCGGTCGATCACCCGGCGCAGCTCGCGTTCATTCTCGAAAACGAGATCGGACTGAGTGATGCGACCGCGACGCTCGATGAAGATGGTCTTCGGTCCGTTGACCATGATCTCGCTGACCTCCGCGTCTTCCAGCAACGACTCGAGTGGACCCAGGCCGAGGACGTCGTGCATGATCAGCTCGGTAAGCTCGTCGCGGTCGTGCTTGGTGAACTTGAGCTTGGCCTCTTCGCAGTACTCGTCGACGAGTTCCGAGACGCGACGCTGCACCATGTCGCTACTCGCGCTGTCCACGCCGAGCGACGAGATCAGCCGCTCGTGGACGGCCTTCTTGATGCGATCAATATTGGGGATGCGAGCCGCGAGGTTCTGAGGCTTGACGACCAGGCTCGACAGACCCGCTGCAGCCGCCGGCTCGCCGCCCTCGGGCTTCTCGGGAAGCTTGCCTTTGTTGAGCTTGTCAACGAGCAGCATGCGGTCCTCCTGGATTCATCAGCACGGCGGTAGCCACATATCGTGGAGCGTAGCCTGCGCCGGCCCCCCGGCCTATCCGCCAGTCAGCCCCAACTGGGGCCAAACGGCGGATACCCGGCGCAAGCCTCTCCGTTAGCAAAACGTGAGTGGCCGCCGATTCCGGCGGACCGTCAACTAGCTTTCCGCTCCGGGTAGTCGTCGAGCAGACCGTGCTGGGTCGCCCAGACGGCCGCTTGCGCCCGCGAGCTCAGGTTCAGCTTGCTGAGGATGTTCGAAATGTGATGCTTGACGGTCTTGTCCGAGAGGAACAGGTCGGCGGCGATCTGCTTGTTCGTCTTCCCCTCCGCGGCGAGCCGGAGCACCCGCTTTTCCTGGTCGGACAGCGCCGCCCGAACGACCTCGTCGGTGCTGGCAGCCATCTTCCGGATCCGCTCGAGGACTTTGCGCGTTACCTCCGGGTCGAGCAGCGAGCGACCCGCGGAGACCGACATGACGGCGTCGATCAGGGCGCTCTTATTGATCTCTTTGAGCAGGTAGCCGGAGGCGCCGGCCATGATCGCCTCGTAGACGGCGTCCTCGTCGGCAAACGAGGTCAGCATGATGACTTTGCTGCCCAGGTTGCGTCCGAGGATCTCGCGGCAGGCGTCGATCCCGCTGCCGCCCGGCATCCGGACATCGAGCAGGACCACATCGGGCCGCAGCAGCGCCGCCTGGTAGACCGCATCCTGGGGCGACGCGGCCTCACCGACCACTCGGATGCGCGGGTCGGACTCGAGGATCGAGCGAAGCCCGAGCCGGATCATCTCGTGATCGTCGGCGATCAGCAGGCGAACCGTCCCCGTGGTCATCGGCTGTAGGGAAACACCGCCTCGAGCCTGGTGCCGGCGCCCGGTGCGCTCTCCAGGGTCAGTGTGGCGCCGAGCTCGTGCACGCGCTCCTCGATGTTGGGGAGCCCCCGACCACGTTCGATCCCCGGTGCCGGCCGGGCGTCAACGTCGAAGCCCTTGCCGTCATCCTCGATCACCAGGCGAGCGCCGGCGGCCCCAAAGTCCAGCGACAACCTGGCATGGGTGGCCGCCGCGTGCTTATAGATGTTGGCCAGTGCCTCCTGAATGATGCGAAAGAGGGCGATGGAAATCTCCGGCGACAGCTCCTCGACGGGGGAGGCACCGACCTCGGCGTCGATCGAAATGCTGGTCGCCTGCTGGAACTGGTTGCAGAGATCGAGCACCCACTCGCCGATCTCTTTCTCCTTCATGATGATCGGTCGCAATTGGTAGATGAAGGTCCGCATCTCGGAGAGGACGTGGTTCAGCTGCTGGATGGAGCCGCTGAGCACCGGGGGCACCGCATCCGGCTGGCTTACCGCCAGGTCGCGGGCGTGCTCCAGCTGGAGGCCGAGGGCGTAGACGTACTGGACGAGCCCGTCGTGCATGTCACGGGCGATCCGGTTGCGCTCGGCGACCACGGCCATCTCGTTCTGTTGCTCCTGAACCTGCCCCTGGAGGCGGAGCCGTTCCATCCCCAGCGCCACCTGGCGGCCGATCTCATCGAGCAGTTCGAGTTCCGATGGGGTCAGCCGCTCGGCGTCGGCAAAGCCCACCAGCAGGGTGGCGATCATCTGTCCCTGCCAGCGAACCGGGACCGCGGCGACCGCCTGCGCCTCGCTGCGGGACCAGAAGGCGTCGTCGAGCAGCGCCGGACGGGCGCTGCGCAGCAGGACGAGGGGCCGCGACGCATCGCGCACGCCGGCCATCAGCGGCAGCGTCCCAAGGGGCTGGCTGCGAAGCGACTCGAAGCCGAAGGCCGGCGGATCTGAGGCATCGAACGCCGCCTCGATGATCTCGCCCTCCTCGTCCGGCAGGATGACGGCAGCGGCAGTAGCACGCATGGCGAAGGCCACCTGAGTAACGGCCCGCTGCAGCAATTCCGGCGTGGTGACGGCCTCGCTCCCAGCTTGCGCGGTGGCCAGGAGGGCTTCCGCCCGGCGCCGGGAAGCGCGCTCGGTTTCGAAGAGACGGGCATGGTCGATGGCCACCGCCGCCTGGCTGGCGATCGCCTCGACCAGCCGCTGATGCTCGGCACCGAACGGTTCCTTGGCCGAGCGGACCAGGACCAGGGCCCCCAGCAGGTTGTCCTGAGCGCGCAGTGGGGCGGCCAGCACGGTCTTTGCCCGGCGCTCCGGACCGGTCACCTTATAGCGAGCGTCCTTCGAGGAGTCCTGGATCAGGGCGGTGGCGCCGTGACGCACCACCCAGCCGACGACGCCCTCGCCCACTTTGAAGCTCTTCACCTCTTTGAGCGCGACCTGGACGCCGATGGCCGCTTTCACGTGCAGCTCAGTCCGAGAATCGTCCAGCAGGAAGACGGTGGCCGCGTCGAAGGCCACCAGCGCATTCATCCGCTCCAGGATCTCTTTGAGCGTGCGGTCGAGGTCCAGCGAGCTGCTGAGCGCGGCGCTGACCTGTGTGAGCAGCCGGTAGGAGGGCGCCGGCGTCGGACTGCCGCCGGACAGCACCTTGAGCCGGCTCGCCTCGACCTTGCGCGCGCGCTCCGTCATGCGCCCGAGTGTATGGCCCCGTCTATTCCAGGTGGGCAGCGTTACGAGATCGTGACGCAAACACAGTTGCACGGCGATAAACCGCGCAGCTGCGGCGTCGCGCGGCTCGCGGCGCGGCGAAGCCGCGCTGGCGCTGCTACTCGTGTTAATGAAGCGCTAATAACCGCTGGATAGAATTCGCGGGGTGAGGCGGGGCGGCGCGCTACTCCTGGTTGCTGCCCTGCTGGCCGCCTGCGATCCGGTCACACCCAAGGCAACCGGCCCGAGCGCGGATTCGGCGCTCGCGCTGATGTTCCAGAACAAGTACGCGGCCGCCACCAGCCAACTGCAGGACCTGATACGCGCGCATCCCCAGGACGCCAAAGACCACGCGGTCTACGCGCTGGTCCTCAACTACGAGACGAAACAGAAGCCCGCCCTCGCCGAAGCGCTGAAAGCCCAAACGCTCGCTCCCCACGACGGCTTCGTGCTGACCGTCCTGACCCGGGTCGAGGACTGGAACGACGATATCCAGGCGGCGGCGCGCGACGGGGCCGCTGCCGTGAAGGCGGCGCCCAACTCCGCCCTGGCACATGCCTTCTACGGCGAGGCCCTCGCCGACACCGGCCAGTACGCCATCGCCCAGGCCGAGCTCACAAAAAGCGCCGGCCTCGCCAAGAAGGGAACCGACTACGACCGGGCGGAGGTCGAACGCAACTGGGCCAACTACTACCGCGACAAGAAGGACTACGTCCAGTCGCTCGCGCATCTCAAGCTGGCGGCGGGCGCCCAGCCGACCTGGGTGGAGCGGCTGCTGGAACTGGCGCGGTTTTCGATCGCCCGGCAGGACCTCCCGGGCGCGACCCAGTTTCTGCAGCGGGCCGCGGGGCTCTCGCCGGATGACGCGGGGCTGCGCGAGCAACTGGGCGAAGTCGCGCTCTTTGCCCAGGACTACGACGTCGCCAAGAGCGCCTACCAGGCGGCTCTCCAACTCCAGCCGCGGAGTGGGCTCGACCTCAAGCTGCTGGGCGATATCGCTGTTGCCCTCAACCACGATCCGACCACCGCCGCCAAGGACGAGCGCGCCGCGATCGCGGCGCAACCAACCGATCAGGAGGCGGGTGCGTACCTGGTCGCCGTGCTCCGCTACCTGAACAAGAACGAGGCCGGGGCGGTGCAGGCGGCCAAGCAGACCGTCGCCCCCGGCGCGAGCCCGGCATCAGCCGCGACCTACGTCGATCTCGACCAGGCGGCGGTCGATCGGCAAGCACTGGCGCTCGCGACCGTCAACGCCTACCGACGGTTGGCCGGGTTGGCCCCGGTCACCAGCTCCGCGGTGATCCACCAGTCGGCGCTGGCACACGCCTTTTACACCTTCTTCAACGGGGCGCTCGCCAGCATCCGCGACCTCGGCATCCACAAAGAAGAGTCGACCGGGCAGGGCTATACGGGGGATAACGTGCTGACGCGGGCGCAGCATTTCGGTTATCCGCAGCGGTCGATGGCGGAGGTCATCACCCACCGGGCCGACCCGGCGAACGCGGTCACCGACTGGATCGATTCCGTGTTTCACCGGATCCCCTTGCTTCGCGCCGACCTCCTAGAGCTCGGCTACGGCGATGCCTACCTGGGGCCGATGACGGTGCAAGTGATGGACACGTCCTACCGCGAGACCGCGACTGGGCGCGTCATCCTCTATCCGGCACCGAACCAGGTCAGCGTGCCGACGGCCTTCAACGGCAACGAAATCCCGGATCCGGCGCCGAACGCCAGCTATCCGATCGGCTACCCGGTAACCGCCACCTTCGACCGCAATGCGAAGGTCACGATCAGCGCCTTCCATTTCCGCGACCCGTCGGGCACGGACCTGGCCGGGGTGACGCTGCAGCCGAATAACCCCGAAACGGAGAACTCCTTCGCGTACCTCGCCAACGTCCCGCTCACACCCGGCACCACGTATACGGCGGACCTGACCTACACCATCAACGGCGTCGCCGGCCACAGGACCTGGCACTTCACGACCGCTGCGGGTCCGAGCCCGACCCCACCAACCCAGACGGCACCGGACGAGCTGCGCTCGCGGACTTCGTAAGCCCCCACCCTGCCCGCTGCAGGGGGAGGGATTCTACACGCGGGAAATCCCGCGACCCTGACGGATCGACACGCGGGAAATCCCGCGACCCTCACGGATTGGCACCGGGCGCGGAGATGGTGACCCCAAGCTCGCGCAACTCTCGACGGACGCGAGCCGCCAACGCCTCCGAACCGGGGGTGTCGCCATGCAGGCAGAGGGTTTCAAATGCGACTCGCACCCGGCTGCCGTCGCTCGCCCGAACTTCACCCTGAGTCACGAGCGCGTGCACTTGTGCCGCGACCTCGTCGGGTTCCGTCAGGATCGCGCCCCGCTCGGTCCGCGGCAGGAGGGACCCGTCCGGAAGATACCGGCGATCGGCAAAGGCTTCGGGACTGAACGGATGATCGAGGACACGAGCTGCCGTCTCGATGGCCGAGCCGGCCCGGCCCACCAGCCGCAGGGTCGGATCGAACAGCCGAACCGCATCGATGATCCCCTCAGCGAGCGCACGGTCGTCCGCGGCCTGGTTATAAAGCGCGCCATGGGGCTTGACGTGCCGGAGGACAGCCCCTTCCGCCCGCGCCACGGCGTGCAGCGCCCCCATCTGATAGAGCAGCAAGTCGGTGAGCTCAAGCCGGGTCAGCGACCTCGGCCGGCGGCCAAACCCCTCGCGATCGTTGAAACCGGGGTGGGCGCCGACGGCAATCCCATAGTTGACCGCGAGGGCCACCGTGGCGCGCATGATGTCAGGATCGCCGGCGTGAAGCCCGCAGGCGACATTGACGGAGGTGACCAGCGGCAACAACGCCGCTTCCGCCTCTCGCTCTCCCTCGCCGACATCGGCGTTCAGGTCGAGCTGTCGCACGGACTGATCGTAAGGCGGCTCATGAGGGACGGCGCAATTCGATAGCCGCCGCCGGCTGAACCTTAACCGCTAGTCACGCGACAACTCGAAGGACGCCGACTGGTCTTGTGAGGAGGCCTTGCCTGCCTCGAAGATGCTCCATCGGAGCGCGAGGGACCCAGCCATGGTGCTGACGGCGGCCACGGTCGACAACGACCGCAGGCTGCGGCCATGACGGCCCCCGGCAAATCGGTGCAGCAGCAGCGGGAGCAGCGTTCCCGCGCCAACGGCGCCCAGCCAGAACGGCGCGGCGAAGCGCCCGGTCGTCAGCGGGCGCGTGGTCTTTCCTGACTGCACCAGGTAGCCGGTCAGCATGGCCAGCTCGCCAAGCGAGGCCGCGGACTCGACGTTGGCGAGCCGGTGCAACGTCGCGTCGGGCACGCCTCGGCCCGCGGCCCGGAGCGTGACCGCCGCCGAGCCGCTCGACAACGCCGAAGCCATGAACAAGCCGCCGAGCAACTTGCTCTTCGCCCACAACGGAACGTTGGTGGCGGCCAGCAAGACGCCGGTGTAGCCGGCGAGCGCCAGGCCCAAAACACTGCCGGCCACCTCGAGGAGCCTGGTCGGCGCGAGCCTGGCCAGGGTGCGAAGCGGACCGCGCAGGAGGCCCGTGTCGGCGGCGTGGGAAGCGGCCCTGGCTAAGGCGAGCGGCGTGAAGCCAGTCAGGGCCCAGGCGCCGAGGTTCATCGGAGACAGCGGCTTGAAGATGCGCAGCATGTGATGAAAGCGGTCCGGACGGCCAAGGTCGGCAATCAGCAGCGGAGCACAGGGCACCAGGGCGGCCGCCGCCAGGTAGTAGCCGTCGGCGGCGATGCGGCGGTCGGCGGCGGAGCCGAAGTTTTGCGCCAGCGAGGCGGTGACATAGGCGCCGGCGGCCATCCCGCCGAGCCAGAAATAGGCCGGCACCTGCCAGGTCCACACCGGACGGCGGATGACCGGGTAGTCGTAATAGCCCTGGCCCCCACCCCGACCCTCCTCGGCAAGCGAGGGAGGGAGATTTCCGATCATCGCCGTCCGCCGCGAAAGACCAGCGCCCCCACCAGCGCGAAGCCAATCCCGACGGCGGCGCTCCAGCCGTAGCGTTCCCCCATCGTCTTGCGCGGCAGGCGCGGGACCTCGGGCAAGTTGTAGGTCTGCGGCTTGTCCAGCAACAGAAAAAAGGCATGCAGCGGCCCGACCTCGGTGGCTTCTTTGCCTTCCGGCATGCCGTACAGTTCGGCTTTCGTCTCGCCGCGGGCTTTCAGCTCACCGAGGCGGCGGCGCGCACGCTCCTGTAACTCCTCGACGTCGCCGAACTGGATCGACGCCGTCGGACACGCCTTGGCGCAGGCCGGCGTCAGATCATCTTTCAGTCGGTCGTAGCAGAGCGTGCACTTGTGCGCCGTCCCCGCCTCGAACTGGCCATGTTTGGGGGCGCGGTCGATCACACCGAACGGGCATGCCGGGACGCAGAACCCGCAGCCATTGCAGATGTCCTGCTGGACGTAGACGCTACCGTACTCGGTGCGGACCAGCGCCCCGGTCGGGCATGCCTCGAGACAGGCCGCATTGGCGCAATGCTTGCAAACGTCCGACATCATCAGCCAGCGCTGGTCCTGCCGGCTGCCGTTGGCCTTGGCCTGCTCGATGAATTGCACGTGGCGCCAGGTGGTGGCGCCCAGCGTCCCGGTGTTGTCGTAGCTGTTGCCGGTCATCGCAAAGCCGTCGGCGGGCAACTGGTTCCACTGCTTGCAGGCGACCTCGCACGCCTTACACCCAATGCAGAGGCTGGTATCGGTGAAGAAACCCTTCGCCTTCTTGGCCGGCGGCGGTGGCTCGATGTTCATCAGCCGCTTGTACTGCTCGATCACGTCAGCCGGCCCCGCCGAACGTTGCAGGTAAAGGCCTTGTCTTCCTGGATATAGACGTTCGGCTCCTCCGAGAGGGCGACGAGGTCGTTGGCCATCGCCCCTTTGACCAGCCCCTTGTACCCCCAGTGGATCGGGAGGCCGACCGTATGGATGACCTCATCGCCATGATTCAGCGGGCGCATCCGTTTGGTCACGAGCGCCCGGCACTCTATCTCTCCACGCGGTGTCGAGACCACCATCCAGTCCTTGTTCTGCAGGCCTCTCATCGCCGCCAGCTCGGGACTGATCTCCGCAAACATCTCGGGCATGAGCTCCGCGAGCCAGCCGTTCCAGCGCGACATCACGCCCGAGAGGTACTGCTCGGTGACGCGGTAGGTGGTCACGGCAAACGGATAGCGTGGGTCGCCGGGTGGACTGAGTCGGTTGTCACTTCGCGGCAATCGCTTGGCCAGCGGGTTGCTTTGCTGGTCGTAGAGCGCATTTGTGATTGGCGATTCGAGCGGCTCGTAGTGGGTTGGCAAGGGACCATCCTTGAGCCCGCTGGGGGCGAAGAGCCAGCCGCGGCCGTCCGCCTTCAGCGTGAACGGGTCCGAACCTGAGTGCGCGTCGGTGCCGATCCCATCCGGCTTCGCGGGCGTATCGGGGGCCTTTGCCTCCGGGAAGTCGGGGATATCGTACCCGGTCCATTTTCGCTGCGCCGCATCCCACCACACGTACTTCTTGCGCTCCGACCATGGCCGCCCCTGGGGGTCCGCCGAAGCGCGGTTGTAGAGCATCCGGCGGTTGCCTGGCCAGGAGAATCCCCATTCGGGGCTCACCCAGCCGTCACCCCGGTTGCGACGGCGAGCCAGGTTTACTCCGCCTTCGGGAAAGACTCCGGAATAGATCCACACTCCGCAGGCCGTCGACCCATCGTCTTTGAGGGCGGGAAAGCCGGATAGCTGCTTGCCGTCCTCGACCGTGAAGCCGTTGATCTCCTTGAGCACCCTCTCCGCCGACGGCTCGTCCTCGATGCGCCATTGCGGATCCGGCCGCTCCGGCAGATAGTCCCAGGTGAGGTTGAGCAGGCCCTGGTCTCTCAGCGCGGTCGAACCCCGGTAGAGGGCCTTGAGCCGGCGGCCCAGGTGATAGACAAACCACAGGTCGGACCGGGTATCGTCCTGGGGATCCACCGCCTTGTCGTGCCACTGCAGGAGCCGCTGGGTATTCGTAAAGGTCCCATCTTTCTCGGCCGGAGCGGCCGCCGGCATCATGAAGACCTCGGTCTTGATGGCCTTCGGGTCCCCACCCTCCGGCGCCGCGTACCAGAACGCGGCGGTCTCGGTCTCGTAGAGGTCGAACGCGACCAGCCAGTCGAGCTCCCGCAGGGCCTTGCGTTGCAGGCGCGCGTTCGGACTGCCCGCCGCGGGGTTTTGCCCGAACACGATGAAACCCTTCACCTTGCCGTCGGCCATTTCCGTCGCGGTCGTGATGTGTGAGTGGTCTCCGGTGATCTTGGGAACCCAGTCGTAGCCGAAGTCGTTCGCCTTTACCGCCGCGTTTCCGTACCACGCCTTGAGGAGGGACACCATGAACTTGGGCAAATTGGACCAGTAGCCCCCGCGGACCGTGGCTTCGCGCACGTACTTCTCGAGGGTGTCATCGCCCTTGAAGCTCGCCGGCTGCGGCAGGTATCCGGGAAGCAGGTCGAACAGGGTAGGGACGTCGGTCGAGCCCTGGATCGAGGCGTGGCCGCGGAGCGCCATGATGCCGCCGCCCGGTCGGCCCATGTTGCCCAACAACAATTGGAGGATGCCGGCGGCGCGGATGATCTGCGGCCCGAAACTTTGCTGGGTCCAGCCAACGGCGTAGCAAATCGCCGAGGTTCGTTCCCGTCCCGAGTTTCTCGCCAGGATCTCGGCCACCTGGATCAGCAGCGCCTTCGGTGTGCCGCAGACCTCTTCGACCATCTCGGGCGTGTAGCGGGCGAAATGCCGATTCAGAATCTGGAACACGCACCGAGGATCTTTGAGGGTCTCGTCTCGGTAGGGTGCGGGGTTGGCCGGGCTCGTCGCCGGCGGGCCGGCATAGGTCCAGGTCGCGTTGTCGTACCGGTTGTTCGAGGCGTCGAATCCGGAGAACATGCCGTCGTTGTCCTCGGCGTCAACGTAGCCATCGTCAACAATCGTCGAGGCGTTCGTGTAGGCGGTCACGTACTCCTTGAACCATTTGTCATGGGTCAGGACGTAGTTGATCAGGCCCCCCAGGAAGGCGATGTCGCTACCGGGCCGGATCGGAACATAGAGGTTGGCCGAGGCTGATGTCCGCGTGAAGCGTGGATCGACGTGGATGATCGTCGCGCCCTTCTCCTTGGCCTTCATCGGCCAGCGGAACCCAACGGGATGGGCCTCGGCCATGTTGCTCCCCATGATGAGGATGGCGTCGGCGTTCGCCAGGTCCTGCTGAAAGGTGGTCGCCCCGCCTCGGCCGAAGCTTGTCCCCAGACCGGGGACCGTCGAGCTGTGTCATATTCGGGCCTGGTTTTCGATCGACACGACCCCCAGGCCGCCATTGAAGAGCTTCTTGATCAGGTAGTTCTCTTCGTTGTCCATGGTGGCACCGCCAAGCGTCGCGATCGCCGTAGTGTGGTTGACGAGCGTGCCCTCGGGTGTGCGCTCGACGAAGCTGGCGTCGCGCGTGTCCTTGATCCGGTGCGCGATGCGATCCATTGCCCATCCGAGCGGCCGGTCTTCCCAGTGATCGGAATAGGGCGCACGGTACCGCACCGTCGTCACCCGGTTGGGGTTGACGACATATTGATAGGTTGAGGCGCCCTTGGGACAGAGCGTGCCTTCGTTGATCGGCGAAGCGGGGTTGCCCTCGATGTCGATGATGCGGCGGTCCTTGACGTAGATCAGCTGGCTGCAACCGACTGCGCAGTAGGGGCAGACCGAGACCACCACGTTGTCCGCCTCGCGCGTGCGGGGTTTTAAGTCGACCGACTCCCGCGACATCGGCTGGGGCGTCATGCCCAGCCGGCCCAGCAGACCGAGGTCCTTTCCACCCGTCGATTGGATCGACATCTCCCTCCTGAGCCGGCCGTTACCCCTGAATGCCAGTATATGGACGTGGTTGAGCGCCAGCTGGAGGGTAACCTCCGGCCGTATGAGAAGTTGGTATGAAACGCGCGCTGGTTGTCCTCCTCGGCTCGATGCTGTTGCTGGTCGGCGTCGCCGGCTGCGGCTACTCGAACAGCTCGGGATCGGGATCGAGCACCTCGGCCACGAGCCGGCCCGCTTACTAGCGACAGGCAGGCCCCGCTCCTAAACCCCGTTAGAACCTTCTAAGGGGCCTCTCAGGCCGAGTTCATCGGTCGGGCCTAGCCTGAACCCACCATGGACGAAGCACCCGTCACACCATCCGCGCCGGTCGGGAGACCGATCTGGAGGCGACCCGTATCCCGCCGGGCCGTGCTGGCAACGGGTGCCGCCGGTGCCGCAGCGACCGCCCTCGCGGTGCTGTGGAAAGGTAACGACCTGTCACAGATCCTTGACCACGTGCGTGACCTGACCCATGGCTATCAGGGCGCGCTCAGCAGCGAGCGGGTGCGCATCGCGCACCTGCTCCGGCGTGCGGGATTCGCCGCGACTCAGGCCGAGCTCGATCGCTACGTGGCGATGGGAACGACCGCCGCGACCCAGTCCCTGCTGAACTTTCAGCAGACGCCGAATTCGCAGCTCGACGGCCAACTGCCGGCGATCGATCCAATGGGCGGCAAAACCGTGACCGCCGCGGCTATCCAGGCTTGGTGGCTGCAACGGATGGTGCAGACGGCTCGGCCGCTCGAGGAGAAGATGACGCTCTTCTGGCACGGGCTGCTGACCAGCGGACTCGACAAGTCCGGACCTGCGCAGATGTTCACCCAGAACCAGCTCTTTCGGCAGATGGCGCTGGGCAATTTCGACGACCTGCTCAAGGCCGTGGCGAAAGACCCCGCCATGATGGTCTACCTCGACACTGAAACCAACCGCAAGGGCAAGCCGAACGAGAACTACGCCCGCGAGTTGATGGAGCTGTTCACCACCGGGATCGGGCACTATACCGAAACCGACGTTCAGGAGTCGGCGCGCTCCTTCACCGGCTGGACGTTGCGCGGCGGCGCGCAGCTGCGGTTCGACACCCAGTCGCTGTTCGTCGCGCGCTACCACGATAGCGGACAGAAGACCTTCATGGGCAAGACCGGCAATTTCACCGGCGACGACATCGTCGAGATGCTCGTGCCACTGCGGGCGACCGCGGAGCGGTTGAGCGGGCGGCTGTTCAGCTTCTTTGCCTACCCCAACCCCGAAGCCGACATCGTCCACCACCTGGCGGACACCTTCCAGAATTCACGCTACAACGTGGGCGCCGTGGTCAAGGAGATCTTCGCCATGGACGCCTTCTACTCGACGAAGGCGTATCGCAGCCTGGTCAAGAGTCCGGCCGAGCTGGTGGCGCAGACGCTGAAAGCGACCGGCTCCAACGCGAAGGGTTACACCGCTGCGGCCGCTGCCATGGCGCCAATGGGACAGGTCCTCTTCTATCCGCCAAACGTCGCCGGCTGGCCGGCCGGGACCTCCTGGGTCAACAGCTCCACGCTGCTCAACCGCCTCAATTTCGCGAACGCGGCGACGCAGCGCATGCGCGCCCTGTTGCCGCAGCAGTCACTCGACCAGCTGACGAGCACGCTGGTTGATGGCAATCTCAGCCCGACCACGCACGACGGGCTGCACGCCTTCGCGGCGGCACACGCCGGCGACCAGGCCGGCCTGCTGTTCATGGCGCTGGCGACTCCGGAGTACCAACTGAACTGATGGAGATGAGCACAAATGTTTAGCCGCCGCGACTTCATCAAGCAGGGCTTGCTGCCGGTGTTCGCCGGCTCGGCCGTGCCGACGGTGTTCGCGAACGGCGTGGCCACCGCCGCCGCGGACTCGCCGAACGCCACGCCCAGCGATCGCGTGCTCGTCCTGGTCCAGCTGGCCGGCGGCAATGACGGCCTCAATACGCTGATCCCCTTCCAGGACGGCGCTTACCACGACGCCCGGCCGACGCTGCGGCAGGACCAGGGCGTGCTCACCCTGAACAACCAGCTCGGCCTGCATCCCAATCTCAAGGGACTCAAGGCAAGCTGGGACGCCGGACAACTCGCCATCGTGCAGGGCGTTGGGTATCCAAACCCCAACCTGTCGCACTTCGCCTCGATGTCGGTCTGGGAGACCGCCAGTGTCCAGGGCGGGATCGGCGACGGCTGGCTGGGCCGCTACCTCAACTATCTCGACAAGGTCGGCGAAAGCGCCAATCATGCGCTGGAGGGGGTTAGCGCCGGGTCGCTCGTGCCGCCCGAGCTGCGCTCGACGACGCCTGTGCTCGCCCTGCAATCACTGAAAACATTCCGCCTGCAGCCCGTCACCGAGCATGGCACCCAGGTCGAGGTCGAGAACCCGCTGATGAAGTTCTACGGCGCCTTCAAGTCATCCGGGCCGGCACCGTTTGGCGCCCTCCTCGACACTACGCTGCAGGAGGCGCTGCAGGCGTCGCACGCGCTGCTGGCGACCGACGCCAGCTACCAGGCGAAGGCGACCTATCCCGCGAACAGCCCGATCGCCAGCTCGCTGAAGCTGGTCGCCGAAACGATCGTGTCGGGGTTGGGCGTCCGGGTGGCCCACGTGACCCTGGGCGGCTTCGACAACCATGCTCGCGAAAAGCCGGTCCACGACAAGCTGCTGCTCGACCTCGACCAGGCGCTGACGGCGTTCATGCAGGACCTGCAAGGGCATGGGCTTGGCGATCGGGTGCTGGTCATGACCTGGTCGGAATTCGGACGCCGGGTCAAGGAGAACGGCAGCGCCGGAACCGATCACGGCACGGCGGCGCCGATGTTCTTGCTGGGCGCGCCGGTCAAGGGTGGACTGTACGGACAGCAGCCCAGCCTGGCCGCCCTGGACAACGGCAACCTCAAGTTCACCACCGACTTTCGCTCGGTGTACGCCTCCGTGCTGCAGGGATACCTCAACGCACCGGCCTCCGACCTGCTCGGCGGCAACTACGAGATCCTGCCGCTGTTGAAGGCGTAGGCACCGCTAGCATCACGCCGTGTTGCTGCCCCCGGAGGCGATTGTGCGGCTCGACCTGGGACACCTCTGGTTGCCGGGGCTGAAGTTCACGATCCCGGTGCATGGCTTCCTGGTCAAGCATCCAGCCGGCGCCGGCATCGTCGACACTGGATACGGCAGCAACACCGAGCTGATCAAGGACTATCGCGCCGTCAATACTCCGGTGGCCGAGGCGCTGCGACACCACGATGTCGATCCCTCGGACATTCGCTGGATCATCAACACCCACCTGCACTTCGACCACTCCGGACAGAATGCCGTCTTTCCCCACGCGCCGCTGTTTGTTCAGCGGGCGGAATATGAGCGCCGGAACGACCCGGACTATACCGTCGTCGAGTGGCTGAACTATGCGGGAGCCCGCTGGGAGTTGCTCGACGGCGAGCAGGAAATCGTGCCAGGCGTGCGGGTGGTGACCACACCCGGGCACACGCCCGGCCATCAGAGCATCGAGGTTGACACCACCGCGGGGCCGGCCTTGATGACCGGCGACGCCTGCTGGACGGTAAAGATGTTCGAGGGCGAGGCACCCGGCCCGGGCATGATGGAGGACCTTCCGACATTTCGCCGGTCGCTGGACAAGATCCGGCGGCTCAAGCCCGCCTCCCTCCATTTCTGCCACGACAACCGCACGTGGCACCGCGCCGTGAAACCCTCACCCTGACCCTCCCCGGGTGCGGGAGGGAACTTCTTGCTTTTGTGCGAGGCGCACGAAACACGGGGTTGCGTTTCCGTGATGCTGGTCCATTACGCCTGGGGGCGCTCGCGTCGGACAATTCCCAAATGAAAATCGATAGTGGCGATACCGCTTGGGTTCTCGCGTCGGCTGCACTCGTGATGTTGATGACGCCGGCACTGGGTTTCTTCTACGGCGGGCTCGTCCGCCGTAAAAACGTCCTGTCCACGATCATGCACAGCTTTTTCATCCTTTGTCTTATTAGCGTCCAGTGGGTTCTTTGGGGCTACAGCCTCGCATTCGGACCGGATAAGTTCCACCTGATCGGCGGCCTCGAGTGGATCGGTCTCAACAACGTCGGTTTCACGCCCAACGCCGACTACGCGCCTACCATCCCGCACCAGGCGTACATGGTCTTCCAGATGATGTTCGCCGTCATCACGCCGGCGTTGATCAGCGGCGCGTTCGCTGAACGCCAGCGCTTCAAGGCCTTCGTGCTCTTCTCCCTGCTCTGGGCGACCTTCGTCTATGACCCGATCGCGCACTGGGTCTGGGGAGCCGGCGGGTGGTTGCACAACTTAGGCGCCCTCGACTTCGCCGGGGGAACGGTCGTGCATATCAGCTCCGGCGTCTCGGCCCTGGTGGCTGCCCTTGTCCTCGGGCGACGGCTGGGCTTCGGCAAGGAGAAGTCCGAGCCCCATGACGCCACCATGACCATCCTCGGCGCCTGCCTGCTCTGGTTCGGCTGGTTCGGCTTCAACGCCGGCAGCGCCGTCACCGCCGGCACGCTCGCGACCAGCGCCTTCGTCGTCACCAACACCGCGACCGCCATGGCCGCCCTGACCTGGATGACGGTGAGCTGGTACCACAAGCGGCAGCCGAGCGTGCTGGGCGCCGCCGCCGGCGCAGTGGCCGGCCTGGTGGCGATCACCCCGGCCTCCGGATTCGTCAACGTGATGGGCGCGATCGTGATCGGGTTCGGCGCGGGCGTGGTCTGCTACCTGGCCATCCAGCTGCGCGAGCGGATCCACGTCGACGATGCCCTCGACGTCTGGGCGGTTCACGGCATCGGCGGCACCTGGGGCGCCCTCGCCACCGGGCTGTTCGCCACCGTCGCGATCAACTCGGGCGCTGCCAATGGCCTCTTCTACGGCAACCCGAAGCAGGTCCTGATTCAGCTGGTGGCGATCGGCGCCGCGTGGGGCTGGTCGGCCGTCGGCACCTTTGCCATCCTCAAATTCGTGAACCTGTTCGTTCCGCTCCGCGTGCAAGAAGACGAAGAACTCCTTGGCCTCGATATCTCGCAACACGGCGAACCCGCGTACGCCCTTTAAGAAGGAGGAGAAAGACTATGGATGCGACAACCGTCATTGCGGTGATCTCGTGCGCGATCGTCTTTTGCGGCTGGCTGGTGCTGCCGCACTCCGCGACGACCGTCAAGCCGCTCGTCGTCAGCGAGGAGCGTGTGCCCGTCTCGGTCTCGGCCTAACCGAACGCACGACCGATAGCTTCGAGGCGGTCTCGCTGCTGAGCGTCAGCCTGCGGGCCGCCCGAAGCTGGATCGTACGGCCGACCTCGTCCACCTCCTCGATCGTGATCCGCGTTCCGGGGTGCAGGCCCCGTTCGTGAAGGTACTGCAGCAGCGCCGGTGCTTCGCGCTGCGCCACCTCTGAGATCCGCGTGATCGTCCCCGTATCGCCCGGCCGAAGGGCTGAGAGGCGGAGCTCGTTCGCCCGCATCGTCGAGTGGCCGGGGATCGGGTTGCCGTGCGGGCAGGTCTTCGGTCTTCCCAGCGTCCGGTAGAGCGTCTCCTCCACCACCTCGGACACGGCGTGCTCCAGGCGTTCGGCTTCAGCATCGGCCATCACCCAGTCGAGCCCGAGCACGTCCGTCAGCCAGCGCTCCATGATGCGGTGCCGCCGGACGATGGCTGCCGCGGCCGTGTCGCCCCGCGCCGTCAACTCGATCTCCTTGCGGGCGGTAAGCCGCACCATGCCATCACGGGTCATCCGTCGAAGCGCCACCGTCACGGTCGGACGGCTGACCGAGAGCCAATCCGCCAGGCGCGCGCTGCGCACCGCTTCACCCTCCGCCCGGATGTAATAAATCGCCTCCAGGTAGTGGGCGATCACCTCCGAGGGTGGACGGGTGCGTGTGTTAGCGTTATCTAATCCTGAGTTTCGCACCTGCTAACACTATAAACGTCTCAAACGCTCGCATCGCACTGAAGCGCGGCTCGCGTGGGGCGACGCCCCGAGATCCGTGAGCCACGCCGCCGCCGCCGCGCTGGGCGCCATCGCGGGCGCCACCATTTTCATCGGTCTTCCGATCGGACGGATTCGAGGCATCTCTCGGACCGTGCAGGGGTTCTTGAACGCCGTCGCCACCGGGGTGCTCCTCTTCCTGCTCTGGGACATCCTGAGCCATGCCGCCATCCCGGTCGAGACCGCCTTGGCCGCCACTCGCCACGGGGATGGCAGCTTCGCGGCGCTGGTCGCGATCTTCGCGGCGGGCCTTGGCATCGGGCTCCTCGGCCTGGTCTACTTCAATGCCCGGCTGTTCGGGCGGACCAAGAACGCGCCACCGGCGTCCCCGAGGACGCTGGCGATGATGATCGCCACCGGGCTCGGCCTCCACAATCTCTCGGAGGGGCTGGCGATCGGCCAATCCGCCGCCACCGGCGCCGTCGCCTTCGCGCTGGTCCTTGTGATCGGCTTCTCGCTCCACAACATCACCGAGGGCTTCGCCATCGCGGCGCCCCTGGCGACGGATGGATCGAGGCCGTCCTGGAGCTTTCTCCTCGTCGCCGGTCTGATCGGCGGAGCCCCAACCTTCCTCGGTACGGTGGTCGGCTACATCTTCACCTCCACCTATATCTATGTGCTGTTCCTGGCCCTGGCGGCGGGGGCGCTGTTGTACGTCATCAACGAGATGTTCCACATCGGCCGCCGGCTCAACTCGCCGGCCGCGATGGCGTGGGGACTGCTGATCGGATTCTTGCTCGCGTACGGGACGGACCTGTTCCTGACTTACGTCGCAGCGTAGATAGACTAGTCAGGCCGTGAACCTCGTTTTCGAGCACGCCACGCTGCTTGACTGCACCGGTCGTGACCCACAGCCGCAAATGCGGGTCGTCGTGGAGGATGGAAGGATCCGCCGGATCGGTGCGACGAGTGGGCCCGCGGGCCCGCGGGACGCCCGCGTCATTGACTGCCAGGGCCGCACGCTGATGGCCGGATTGCTCGACGCCCACGTCCACCTGGCGATGCTCGATCTCGATCCTGCCGCGGAGGCGGCCCTTCCGCCGGCCGTGCTGGCCCTGCGCATCGCGCGGGTGATCGAAGCCACGCTCGACGCCGGCTTCACGACGGTCCGCGATGCCGGCGGCCTCGACTGGGGATTTAAGGAAGCCGTCCGCCTTGGATTTGTCCGAGGCCCGCGGATCTTCATCAGCGGCGCCTTTCTTTCCCAGACCGGCGGGCATGGCGACCATCGCGCACGGACCTCGCGCGCGACCTTTCCGGTGGTGTCCGGCCTGACTTCCGAGTCGATCCTCGCCGATGGGGCGGATGCCGTCCGGTGGGCCGCCCGCGAGGTGCTCAGGCGTGGCGCCGACCAGGTGAAGGTGATGGCCAGCGGCGGAGCCGCCTCACCAACCGATGAGCTGGACCATGTCCAGTTTTCCGTCGACGAGCTGGCGGCAGCCGTCGAGGTCGCCGGCGCTGTCGGGACTTATGTGCTCGCGCACGCCTATGGCCCGCGAGCTATCCGCAACTGCCTGCAGGCCGGCGTCCGCTCGATCGAGCACGGCAACTTCCTGGACGAGGCCACCGCCGACCAGATGCTGGCCGCCGGCGACGTCTTTCTGGTGCCGACGATCATCACCTACGAGCTCATGTCGCGCCTCGAGGCGGGCAACGGCTGGACCCCGGACAACGTTCGCAAGATCCGGCAGGGGCTCACCGGCGCCTATGACGCACTCGGCCTCGCCTATGAAAAGGGGCTGCGGATCGGATCGGGCTCCGATGTGCTCGCCGAGATGCAGGGCGACAAGGGCAAGGAAATCGCCTGCCAGGCACGGGTGATGGGCGCGATGAACGCCATCATCGCGGCGACCCGCACCAACGCCGCGCTGATGCGGATCGAGCAGGAGGTTGGCACGGTGGAAGAGGGCAAGCGCGCTGACTTGATCGTGCTCGATGCCGACCCCCTGGGGGACCCCGCGATCTTCGCCGAGCCGAAGCACGTTCGGATGGTGGTACTCAGTGGAGACGTCGTCAAAGATCTGGACGCCGGCCGCGTGCCGGTTCGCGCGTGAGCTGTCAAATACCGCCACCCCGACCCTCCCACCGAAAGGGGGCGGCGAGTAATTGAATCGCCGGTCGCCTTCCGCCCTCTGGGAGAACCTCCGCCGGCCAATGCCGCTTGGCCGCAAGCTGCGGCTGATCATCAAGAACCGGGTGCGGATTCCGCCAACGCCCTGCTGCGGCCACCCCGGCGAGCCCGGCTGTTGAGAGGCGGCGCCAGGCCCGGGTCCGGGCCCCAGCGGCGACGTTGACGCCCACCATCGTTATCCCGTAACCTGATAGTCGTCTTGACGAGGGCGCGCCGGGCACGCTCTCTTTTTTCGCCCTCAGCCGACATGCGATAATTGCCGCGCCATGGGTGAGACGATGGGGGGCGTCTTGCGACGTGGGCCTGATCGCATCGTCGGCGGCGTTTGCGCCGGCCTTGCGGCGTATTTTGGTATCGATGTCCTCCTGGTCCGGGTCGTCTTCGTCATCCTCGCCCTGGCACCACCGGGCGTCGGCATCATCCTCTACCTGGTGCTCTGGTTTTTGATGGAGCCGCCGCAGGGCGCGCCGGCATCGGCCACACGGAACCTTGGCGATCGGTTCCGGGCGATGGGCGACGAGATCAGGGAGGACTTCGGCGCCGGCTTTGGGTCGCAGGCGAGCGGCGCCGGGACCCCACCACCGCCGACGACCGGCGGCCCGCCGCCACCTGGCGCTCCGGTGCCACCGGGCAGCGTCCCGCCTGGGTCGCCGCACCCGCAGGGAGGCTGGTGGGGACCGTCCTATCGTGACCGGCCGCGAGGGCTGTGGGCCGGCGTCATCCTGATCGGGCTGGGCGCCTACTTCCTGCTGGCCAACGTCGGCCTGCTCAGCCGCGTTCGTTGGGATCTCTTCTGGCCCTTCGTGTTGATCGCCATCGGACTGCTGGTGCTGGCTCGGCGCCGGTAGGGCAGGGGATGTACCGCAACCGCGGCCTGCTCTTTCCGCTGGTTCTGATCGCGATCGGAGTCGTCGTGCTGCTGGCCAACACCGGTGTGCTATCGCCGGGGGCGGTGCAGCGGTTGGGCGACCTCTGGCCGCTCCTGCTCGTCATCGCCGGATTGCAACTGATTCTCAATCACACCTTGCCGCGCCAGCAGGCCACCTTGATCGGCCTCGGCGCGACCGCCGTGATCGTGATCGCCGCCGTGGCGTACGCGGCGCTGGCCCCGACCGCCGCCTTCGGCACCCAGCAATTCGATTCCTCACAGGGCCTGGGCGGCCTGAGCGCGGCCACCCTCGACGTGAACTACAGCGCCGCGACGATCGAAGTCCAGGCAGGCAACCTCGGTGACTCCCTGTATCAGGCCCACGTCGATTATCCGGGTGGCGAGAATCCGCCCACCATCAGCCTCGACCAGGTCACCGGCACCGTCGCGATTCACGACAGCTCCAACTTCTCGCCGTTCCACCTCTTCGGTGGCACTCGCCGCCACGTTCTGGTCACGTTGACCGACCGGATCCGGTGGGCGATCCAGATCGGTGGTGGGGCCGCCAACCTGCGCCTCGACCTACGCAATCTCCAGCTCTCAAAGCTGAATGTATCCGGTGGCGCCGATCGGCTCGATGGCCAGCTTGCGAGCCCGAAGGGAAGGGTCGTGATCGCCGTCTCGGGCGGTGCCAGCGACGTGACGTTGCGGGCGCCAGCCCACTCCGAGTGGCGAGTGGCCGTCAGCGGTGGCGTCAGCGCGGTCACGATCAACGGCTCGTCGTCCGGCAACTTGGGCGGTGACTTCCAGCAGCAGAGCCCCGGATACACCTCCGCGACGAACCGGCTCGAAATCGAGATCAGCGGGGGCGCCTCGCACCTCGACTTCCGCACCGGCTGAGGCGAATCCCTGGGGCAGTCGGTGGTGCTCGTGCGCCACGGGGAAACGGAATGGAGCCTCAACGGCCGCCACACCGGCAAGACCGATATCCCGCTGACCGAGGAGGGACGCCGGCAGGCGCAGGCCTTGGCTTCACGACTGAGCGGCTGGCAGTTTGCGCTCGTCCTCACCAGCCCACTGCGGCGCGCCCTCGACACCTGCCGGCTGGCGGGATATGCGCGGCAAGCGCAGCTTCGGCCGGACCTGGTGGAGTGGGACTACGGCCGGTACGAGGGCCTCACCTCCAAGCAGATCGCGGAGACCAATCCCGATTGGTCGCTCTGGCGTGACGGTGGGCCCGGGGGCGAGAAGGCGGCGGACGTCGGTCGCCGGGTGGATCGCGTGATCGCCGACGTGCGCGAGGTCGACGGTGACGTTCTGATCTTCGCCCACGGACACGTCCTGCGGGTGCTCGCCGCGCGCTGGCTGGGCGAGCCGCCCGAAGGCGGCCGCCACTATGCGCTGCAGACCGCGGCACTCAGCGTTCTGGGTTACGAGCACATGGATCCGGTGATCCAGCGCTGGAACCAGCCGCCGCTCTCCTGAACTCGGACCCGGAGCCGCGTGACCGGCGCGTGCTATAGGGTTTCTCTATCGCCGCAATCGCCAGAAACGATTGGACTTGATGATGAGTTAGTTGATAGAGTTACTGCCATGATTAACGTGGAAGGGCGAAGCAACCTGGCGGTCGAGCGCGACGGCTACCAGCCGTGCCGGGCTGAGATCGCCGAGTGCGGCTGCCCCGACGACTGCGAACGCGATCACGGGAACGAATAACTCATGCGGGAATCCCGCAACCCTGACCACTCACCCGCCGGACTGATGTCCAGGGTGGCTGTGCCGCAAACGAGCACGCTTGTGCCAAGCCCACTGCTACCTGAGGGGTTCAAGCTGCCGGCCTCCCGCTTCGTCCATCCGAGTACGCGCATGCGCGAACTGCTCGACACCGAGCCATTCCTCTTCGGCCCCGGCGTGTACGACTCGATGGGGGCCCAGCTGGTCATGTACTACGGCTTCAAGGCCGTCTACTTCAGCGGCTACTCGTTCGCCATCGGCCACCTCGGGACGACCGACATGGATCTCTATTCCAACGTCGAGATCGCGGACGCCGCCCGCCGAACCGTCAGCGCCCTGCGGAAGTTCCAACTGACGATGGCCGTCGGCGACCCCGAGAAGGGCGTGCCGCCGCGCCATCTCGACATCCCGCCCGTCATCGTTGACATGGACGGTGGCTATGGAAACATCTTCAACGTCCAGCGGACCACCGAGCTCTATGTCAATGGCGGCGTCGCCGCGGCGCACATCGAAGACCAGGTGCTGCCCAAACGGTGTGGACACATCGGCGGCAAAGCGCTGATCGCGGTCAATGAGATGGTCGGCAAACTCCGCATGGCGCGAGCGGTGGCCGACGACCTGGGCAATCGCGACTTCGTCATCATCGCCCGCACCGACGGGCTGAGCGCCGTCGATGCGCCCGAGCCTCTGCGGCACATGGAGCTGGCGGTGGACCGCGGCCTGCACTACCTGGACAGTGGGATTCCCGACCTTCTCTGGTGCGAGTTCCCGACCGCCGATCGCGGCGCCGTCGAGACCTTCTCTGAGCAGATCAAGAAGCGCTTCCCGGAGGCGCGCTTCGCCTTCAACTGGTCATCGTCGTTCAAGTGGTTCAACGATCCGAACCCGATGACCTTCGCCGAGCTCGGCGAGATGGGGGTCAAGTTCATTTTCATCACGCTTGGCGCGCAGCACGCGGAAGGGCATGGGCTCAGCGTCCTGCTGCAGGCGATGTCCAAAGGCCAGCAAGACGGCTACATCGCGCTGCAGCGGAAAGAGTTCGAGCCGGGCCAGGACTTTCCGACGAGGAGTCACCACCTGTTCTCTGGGGTTCCGTATCACCACCTGGTCGGCAAGGCGTACGACGCGGCGCGTCTGGGCCAGGAGTTCGTCGAGGCGATGCCGGAAGACCGCGTCGTCTAACCCCCACGCTGCCCTTCCCCCCAGCGTGGGGGCATCCGGCTAGCCGCCCTGAGTGGAGGGGGAGATATGGACAACGGCGGCGGGATCGGACTCCCGCAGGAGATTGAGGAAAGCGGCGACCGTGCCCGATTGCCGGCCCTGGTCGCGGCGGCGGATCACAACGATCTTTTGCGACAGGGCCGGAGCGTCCATGACGGCCACCTGGGTCAGGGTCTTCGCGGCCAGCTCGCCGGCGACCGCCGTGCGCGGGAGGAGCGCGATCCCGAGCCGGCGTTCCACCATCTTCTTGGCCGACTCGATGTTGTCGAGCTCCATCACCTCGCGCGGCGTCACGCCCAGGCTGAGAAAGAAGGACTGGGTCAGCTCGTAGTAGCTCGAGGTCCGGTCGAAGAAGATCAGCCGCTCGGAGGCCACATCGGCGATGCCGACGTTCGACCGTTCGGCGAAGGGGTGGCCCGGCGCGACGACCAGAACCAACGCCTCTTCGTACAGTGGAATCGATTCGATGTCGGGATGTCGCAGCGTCCGCACCATGGCGAGCTGGACCTCTTCGCGAAGCAGCATCTGCAGGACATCTTCCGAATGTCCCGTGCGAACGGCGACCTCGATCCGTGGATAGGCGGCCGCAAACCGCTGGAGAAGCGCCGGCAGCACGTAGGTGCTCACCGCCGGCGCGGCCCCCAGCACCAGCCGGCCGGCCGAGGCGGATCGGGCGTCGGTCAGTGCCTGGCGGCCATCGCGCACCGCCCGCATTGCGCGCTCGGCGTAGGGGAGAAAAGCCCGGCCCGCGTCGGTCAGGCGCATGCCCCGGCGGGTCCGCGCAAAGAGCGGCTCGCCCAGCTCCCGCTCGAGCGCGTGGAGGCGGGCGGTCAGGGTCGGCTGAGTGACGAACATCGCCTCCGCAGCCCGGCTGACATTGCCCCGGCGGGCGACCTCAAGGAACCCCTCGACCTGGGCGAGCAGCACGCCTTAGCTATAGACGCTTTCTATAGCGCAGTCAAGAAGATTGCCTATCGGTCAATCGCCGGCTATTTCGACTTGCCCGGTGGCCCCTTACATGACGGGTGTCATATGGAAGTCCTGACCCCTGCGACTGGTCGCGTCATGGGTTCCGCGATAGCCTGCATGAGTTCTCAAGGAGGAGCCATGGAAATCATTCGAAACCTGACGCGGCGCAAGCTGCGCACCATCCTGACCATCAGCGGCATTGTTATCGGCGTCCTGGCGCTGGTGACGATGGGCGCGATGGCCGAAAAATTCAACGCGCTGATCGACGGAGGTGTTACGTATTTCGGTTCGAACATCCAGGTGACAGCCGCCGGCGCCAGCGCGTTCGGCGGCAGCAGCGTGCTCCCGATCAGCACGGTCAGCCAGGTCGAACAAGTCAACGGGGTCGCCGCCGCGTTTGGGGAGATCCAGGTGCAGGCCAAACCGGGTTCGGTGCAGACGGTCTCCTTTGGACTGCCGGACTACATCACGTCCTACGACCCGCGGGCCAACGACTACTCGGCGGTCAAGACGACGCTGGCGCAGGGTCGTGACGTGACCGCATCCGGTGAGGTCGTGCTGGGCTCGGACTTCGCCCACGAGTTCAGCAAGAACGCCGGCAGCACGATCGACCTGCCGATCCGGCCCTCCGATGCGAAGGCTGACTTCGTCAACCACACCTTCACGGTGGTCGGGGTGCTCGCCAAGACCCAAACCGGCCCCGACACGGGCGCGTTCATCAACCTCAAGGACGCCCAGATGCTGCTCAAGGACAGCCTGCCGACCGCGATCCGGGACCGGATCGACACCAGCACGCTGGTCACCGGCATGACCGTCTACGGCAAATCTGGGGTCAATCTAGACAATCTCTCCGACACCATCAACAACCAGGTCAGCGGGGTCAAGGCGACCAAGCCCAGCACGATTGTCAATAGCTTCAAGTCGGGTGGTGCCCTCTTCACGGCGATCACCACGGGAGCCGCGCTGCTGGCGTTGATCGTGGGTGGCCTGTCCGTCATCAACACGATGCTGATGGCGGTGACCGAACGCGTCCGCGAGATCGGACTCAAGAAAGCGGTGGGCGCCCACACCCGTCACATCCTCCGCGAATATCTGCTCGAGGCCACCCTGATCGGCGCGATTGGTGGCACGATCGGGCTGCTGCTCGGCTGGGGCATCACCAGCCTCGTCAATGCGGCCACGGCGTCATCGAACCTCAGCCTCTTTTTGGTCTCGTGGCGCCTGGTGATCATCGCCATCGCATTCTCGGTCGGGCTCGGCGCGATCGCCGGCATCATCCCCGCCCTGCGCGCCTCCCGGATGGATCCGGTGCGGGCACTGCGGGCGGCTTAGGAGGCATTCATATATGGCAAGCATCGAACTGATCGACCTGACCAAGCACTACAAGCAGGGCTCGACCATCGTCAAAGCGCTCGACGGCATCAGCCTGACCGTCGGGTCTGGCGAGTTGGTCTCGATCGTCGGTCGCTCCGGTAGCGGCAAGACGACGGCGCTCGACTTGCTCGGCCTCCTGCTTCGGCCGACCAGCGGCCAGGTGATGCTCGACGGCATCGACACCGGCAAACTGCGCGACGGCGCCCGAGCCGACCTACGCAGTCAGAAGCTCGGCTTCGTCTTCCAGGAGTTCAACCTGCTCCCCGGCTTGAACGCTATCCAGAACGTGATGCTGCCGCTTCGCTACCACAAGAACGGCAAGGACGGAAAGGCCCGCGCCGCGGCGCTCCTCGAAGAGGTGGGCCTGAAAGACCGCATGCACCACCGGCCGGACCAGCTGTCAGGCGGCGAACAGCAACGCACGGCGATTGCGCGAGCCTTCATCAACCGGCCATCGCTCGTCCTCGGCGATGAGCCGACCGGCGAGGTCGACAGCGAGACCAGCCAGCAGATCGTCGCGCTGATGCGCCGCATGAACCGGGAGTACGGTGTGACCTTCGTCATCGTCACGCACGACATGGACGTCGCCGGCCAGACCGACCGCGTCATCCGCCTCAAGGACGGCCAGATCCTCTCCGATGTGCGGGCCAACACCGACCAGACCTACCTGGCGAAGCTCGACCGCAAAGAGGTCGTGGCGTAGGGTAGGACGATGGTGCTTAATCGGCGCTGGATGAAGCGAGGCCGCCTCTTCATGGTGGCCTGGCTTTCTTTTTTCATCTACCCGGTCGCGGCTCTGCTCACGGCCGGTTTCGATCGCAGCAGCCAGGTGATCGGCCTGTCGATTCTCCTGGCACTGGCATTGATATGGGGATGGTTCTGGCTCCGCGTCGTCGCGGGACCTGACAGGGCATTCACTGTGCCGGCCGTCGTCAGTACCACGGCTTTGCTGGTCGTCTTTACCCTGCGCACCCCACCGCGGTACGGCAGCTTGTTCCTTTACCCGGTGCTCATGGCGGGAGCCGCCTTCAATTGGCGCCGGGGTGTGCCCACGGTCCTGGCGCTGTCCTTGCTGGCCGGCGTGGTCGAATTGGCCCGCGGGGAGTCCATCACCAACGCGACCGGACAGCTCCTCAACGAGGTGCTGGTCGGGATGGCTGCCGTGGCGGGCCGGCTCATGGTCGAAGCCAACCTGCAGCTGTCGTTGGCTCGCGAGCAGATTGCCCGTCTTGCGGTGGGCGAGGAGCGGCTGAGGTTCGCACGCGATCTGCACGATCTGCTCGGACACAGCCTCTCTGTAATCGCTTTGAAGAGCGAGCTGGCGGGTCGGCTGATCAAGAGCGCCCCAGGCCTCGCCGCGCACGAAGTGGACGACATCGAAACGGTTGCGCGTGAGGCACTCCGGGAGGTGCGCGACGCCGTCGCGGGTTACCGCCAGCCGACGCTCGCCGCCGAGCTCGCCGGCGCCCGAGAGGCGCTGACCGCCGCCGCGATCGAGTGCCACATCGACCAGGAGCATGCCGGCCTCCCGCCCGCCATCGAGGCGGTGCTCGCCTGGACCGTCCGCGAGGGCGCCACGAATGTGATGCGGCACAGCCAGGCGACGCGCTGCGCCATCCGCATCAGCAACAAGGATGGGCATGTCACCGTCGATGTCGTCGACGATGGCCGTGGCGGGATGCCCGAGGCGGGGAGCGGTCTGCACGGATTGGAGGAGCGGGTGCGGGAGCGCGGCGGAACGCTGATCGCCGAGCCCCTGCCGCACGAAGGATTCCGGCTCAGGGTGACATTGCCGGTACCGCAGATGAGCGCGCCCGCCGATCGCGTTCCGGCGTGATCCGCGTTCTTATCGCCGAAGATCAGGGCCGGGCCCGCCGGCCCGCGCGAGCGGCGCTTTGGTGCCATGCGAGCGTTTGAGGCGTTCCATCCCTTGGTGATCGCATGATCAGGGTACTCATCGCTGAAGACCAAGGGATGGTACGGGGCGCACTGAAGGCACTACTCGCGATGGAGGGCGACATCGAGATCGTGGCCGAAACCGATCGAGGTGACCGCGTCGTTCCGCTGGCGCTAGAGAGCAAACCAGACGTGGCGTTGCTCGACATCGAGATGCCGGGCGGCGATGGGATCACGGCCGCCGGCCAGCTACGCAAGGAGCTGCCCTCGTGCAAGACGCTGATCCTTACCACCTTCGGCCGACCTGGCTTCCTCCGGCGCGCGATGGAGAGCGGCGCGGCCGGATTCATGTTGAAGGATGCGCCGGCGCACGAGCTGGCGCTGGCGATCCGGCGGACAATGGCCGGCGAGCGTGTCGTCGATCCGGGATTGGCCGCCGCGGCGCTGAGCGCCGGCGTCAGCCCACTCTCCGAACGCGAGCGCGAGGTGCTGGTTGCCAGCCGCGGCGGGGCTGGGATCGCGGAGATCGCGCAGGCGCTGTTCCTGTCCGAAGGGACGGTGCGCAACTACCTGTCGTCGGCGATTCAGAAGCTGGAGGTCAGCAATCGCACCGAGGCAGCGCGCCGTGCGGAAGAGCAGGGATGGCTCTAACGGAAACGATCCGAGACTAGGCCGCCTGCACCTGTCGCGGCGCCGGATCCGTCAGGCGTGCGTAGATGCCCGCCAGGTGCGCCCACACAAAGCTCATGTAGGTCAGTGAGACCAGCACGCCGATCACGATCGCGATCAGGCCGAGCACGCCGACCACCAGCAGGATCAGGGTCAGCGCGGCCACCACCACCGTGAGGCTCGGATTGACGCGCAGGCGATGGACGATGGCGCGAACGCTGAGTGCGGCGCGGAATCCGCCCTGGAGGTACTGCGCCCACACAGGCATCTGGATCACCAGGACCATGAACTGCCACACATTGCCAACGCCCGAAAGGACATCCCCGACCGGCCCCAGCCGCGCCTCGATGCTGGGATCCACGAGGATCCCGCCGATGGCGGAGACGACGATCCCCGGGAGCGACCACAGAACGAATAGGACGGTCACCGCGAAACCGTCCTTGATCTTCTGCCAGCGATGATCCCATCGCGGAAGCTCGGGCTGACCGTCGCGAACCCCGCGCGAGAGTTCGACCAGGTACCCGAGCAGGAGCAGCCCGGGGACAACCAGCCAGGAGAAGGCGAAGCAGACGACGCCGGCCAGGATTCGCCTCCCCCACCGCGGCGAGCGGAATACGAAGGTGAACGGCTCCCGCAAGTCGACGTCGACCCCTTCAGCAGCCGCGGGCTGGCGCGAGACGGCCTGCGCGATCCACAGCGCGCTGGCAACCGCGACCAGTTTGTCAGGCACGTCGACGGCCAGCTCCCCGATGAAGGCCGCCACCGCGTGGGGGAGGCGCGTGGACAGGGAGGCGTAGATCGAATCCCCGAACCCCACGCCGCTCTGACCACTGCTGACCAGGAAGTTGATGGGCGTCGAGAGGAGTGCTGATACACCCACGCAGACCACCCAGAGCAGGATCCAGCCGCTGGCACGCCGCTGCCAGTTCAGGTACCGGCTGAGGCCGGCGGTGAATCCGACGGCGAAGGAAACGATGGCATAGGAGGCCGCAACGGGATCGAAGGTGTTCGACGCGAGCAGGTTGGAGAGCACACCAAGGCTGCCGCCGACCCATGGCCCGGCCAACACGCCACCGAGGATGGTGCCCGTTGAGTCCAGGAACAGCGGCAGCTTCAGGCCCACCGCCAGCGCGTGGCCGGCGAAGTTGAGGCCGAGGCACAGCGGCAACACCATGATCCCGAGCGAGTCGAGGCGCAGTCGCCATGGTCCGGTCCAGCCACCCGACTCCAGCGACTGCAGGGCCCGGCGCATGCCGATTCGGATCCACAACAGGAGCGCGATGGCGACAGCCAGCGCCAGCACCCCGAGCAGGACCTGGTGCTGACTGGCGTGGATGAGGGCCAGGATGGGACGTCCGAAGGCGGCGCCGAGCCCGATAAACCCGCCGACGTAGATCACCGCCGATGGGACGAGACCGGCGAGGAAGGTGGACCGACGCACGCCGGTGACCCCAGCCATCTGGGTTGTGTACACCCGCAGGCCCGGAAGCAGGCGCGCCGTGAAGACGGTCCGCCAGCCGCCTCGGCGCAATAGCTGCGCTGCCCGTCCCAGCGGCTTATCGGCGTGCAGCGGCCGCGCGATCCTCATCAGGCGGTCCCAGCCGAGGAGGGCGGTGATCTCGCGACCGAGCGTCGCCCCGATGATGATGGCGACCAGCGTCAAGCCGAACAACAGCACCGGGTTGACCCGCCCGCCCGCGACCGCGATACCGCCGATCGCAAGCACGATATCGCCCGGCGCGAAGGGCAGCGGGACCCCGAGTTCCTCGACGAACAGCAGGGCGCAGATCGCAAGGATTAGCGCCATCCCGCCAAGGTTCTCGATCGAGATCATTGACCTACGAGCCTAGTGGAAAGGAACTCCCCTCTTCTCCAGCCGCTGTCCAAGAGCCCCTGGCGAACACTATTCGAACAGGTCTAAATGTCTGCCAGTATCATCGCCGAGAGGCAAACAAGGTGCGCCGAGCTCGACTGCTGGCGATCGCGCTTCTTTGTTTGCTCTCACCGACCCTCGGGATCATGGATGTAGCGGCGGTCGACTCGCCCACGCTCTCCGTTCGGCTCGGCTACCAGAGCGCTGTGCGGGCCACAGAATGGATGCCAGTCGACGTGCAAGGCGATGCAGGCGGCGCGCCGGTCGACGGCGTGCTCCAGGTCCAGATCCAGGACAGCTCCAAAGGCTATCTCGAGCGCCAGAACTTTACGTCCCAGCCGAACCCGTTTGGGCCGACGTATGCGACGGTGTATGCGCTTCCCGTCAAGGCGGCGGCGGGATCGAGTGCCCATATCCGCACCTATCTACTCACGGACGTGCAGAACCCGACGGTCTCCGTGCGTCTCGTCCGCTCGGGTCGGACAGTGAGCGGCCCGGTCACGGCGGTCGGGCAGACGACTGCGCTCCTGGTTGGTGTGCTGTCTGCTCGACCGGCAGCTTTCGACGGCTTCGCAGCACTCCATCTCCCAAGCAATCTGACGCCGCGAGTCGTGCCGCTGACTGTCAGCGACCTGCCGGACTCAGCCGTTCTTCTGCGGGCGTTCGATCTGCTCGCGATCGACGACTTCCCAACGAGTACCCTGACCACGGGTCAGCAGGCCGCCCTGGCTGACTATGTCAACGCTGGCGGCAGCCTCCTGCTGGGCACCGGCGACTCGTCGCTCACGTGGCGGGGATTGCCCGCGTCCTTGTTGCCGATCGAGATCCAGGGAACGAGGACGCTGTCGCGGGCCGCATCGCTCCCGGGGGTGACCGGGTTGCCGGTCGCGACCGGCACGCTGCGGGGCGGCAACGTGTGGCTGGCGGAGGGAACCCAACCGCTTGTGGTCGAGTGGTCAGTGGGCAGTGGGATCGTCACCCTTGCCACCTTGAGCTTTACGGCACCGCCCATGGCCAATTGGAACGGGACCTCGGCGTTGCTGCGGCAGATCGCTGTCCGCAGCGTGTTGAGAGGGGCGCAGTCGAGCGCCGCGCCCGCCAGTCTGGCCCCGGGTCATGGACCGATCACGGGTCCACTCGGATTCCAGGGCTCGGTCACGAAACGCAGCTGGTTCCTCATGCCCGACCTCGGCAGCGCACCCACAGTCTCCCTGCCACCGCTGCCGCTGCTCGGTCTGCTGATCGTCGCCTATGCACTGCTGGTCGGGCCACTGAGCTTTCTCCTGTTGCGACGCTTCGATCGGCTCGCCTGGCTCTGGTTCATCGCGCCGGTCATTGCCTTGCTCCCGGTGGCCGTGATCTGGATCGCGTCAGCTCGCGGCCACACTGTGGCCGTTAATCAGTTCTCCGTTACCTACCTCGCTCAGGGCTGGCCCAAGGGGTACCGAGAAACGTTCACAGCCATTCGTCCGAGTCAGACCGGAGACTACCGTGTCGGGCTGTCGGCACCGCAAATGATCGCGCCCTTCGCCGTGGGGTATGGGCCAGACGACAACATCGGCGTCGGCATACGTGTCGACACCCGGACTCCGGCGGTCGACCTACTACAGGTCACCAGAGCTAGCGTGCGAGGCTACGCCACCGAGGGGACGGTTGCGGTATCGGGTCCGAGTGCGCAGTTGAACCTCGCTAACGGCCAACTCAAGGGGCAAGTGAAGAATGGCTCGACCACTCACTTCATCGACGCCGTTCTGCTTGTGGGCGGGTCGATCATCCATGTAGGCGATCTGCCGCCTGGGGGGACGGTGCCCATCGATGCGTCGCTGACGACCGCCACCGCAACGAGTGGCGGCGGCCTCATTTCCCTGCAGCTCTATCCAAACTCTTTCAGCGGCTCCGGTTCTACGGCTGGTCCGCTCACCGGTGACCACCGCATATCACTCCTGCAGTTGATCCTGGGTGAGTACGACACCCCGTCCTCTCAGCTCGCGCCCACGTTGCTCGCATGGGCGCCGGGTGTGGCGGAACCCATCGCGATCGACGGCGGCAGCCCACGACTCGATACGCAGAACGCCATCGTCGTGCCGCTGGCCATCAACCAGGTGAGCGCCGGCCCGCTTCCGATGGGCTTCTTTGCGCCCCGACTGGTCGATGCAACCGGGCAGGTCGGTCTCAGTCAATACGGAGCTGCGGTCGACAACGGCAGCGTCACCTACGAGTTCTCGCTGCCGCTGGCGGCAGGGACACATGTGTCAGGGTTGAAAATCACCCACCTGCTTGCCGCGGGACCGTTCCCGCCCAGCGGCTTGGTCGGGCCGAACGGACAACCCGCGGCGAAGAGCGAGGTGTGGGACTGGTCGCGTTCGACGTGGGTGCCGGTTTCGCTCGCGAACGGCGGCACCAGCCCGCTCCCGGACGGAACTTTGCAGTCTGGCACCGGGTTGGTGCGACTCAGGCTCGAGTCGGCTGGTGGGGCGAGCTTCCGGGTGGGATCGCTCTGGCTGGAAGGGACGGTCAGTCCCGGGAACTGAGTCACTCGAGCAAACGGCGTACCGATGGTAAGAGCATTCGATGAGGCCTGCATGAGCCATTCGGGCAAAGCGGCTGGTAGCCCGTGGCGGACACTAATCGAACACCCAACGGAAGAGAATGACGCCCCGTCATACCTGGATAAGGCTCGACCTCGTCAGGCCGGACTTAGCGGACGGCTATCAAAGCGACCTTCAGATCTGAGACGCCAAAATATGCGTTGACCCGCCGAGCGCTCGGCCCCAACCCAGCATAGGCATATTCGATATTGACGCTGGCCTCGCGCAGCTTGTGGGCGATCCTGCCGAGGCTGCCGGGTTTGTCTGGAAGCGCGACTATTAATACCTCCTCTTCGGTCGTTTCCCAGTGATGCTCCGCAAAGACCCTTTTTGCCGCCGCGGGCTTGTCCACGACCAGCCGGATAGTGCCGCGATTGTCAGTGACTGTGGCCATGAACGCCACGATGTTGACCTTCTTGGCCCCCAGCGCGGAGCCTACTTCTCCCAGCATTCCGGGACGATTTTCGACCCAAACGGTCAGTTGCTTAGCCTTGGGCATATCTCCGTCCGTCTCTACTTATAACGGAAGGGGGCCGGCGGCTTCGTCGAGGAAACGGCGCTTCAGAAGGGGCGTTCAAGCAATGATCGGTTGAGTAGCCCGTGGCGGACGCTATTCGAACATCTGAGTTTGAGGAGCGAGCCATACGCCTCTACAACCCGGTCCAGACGCGGTCGGACTCGTTGAGGCCCATGCCTCGGCCGATTCGTCGAGAGACGGGGTGTACCGCGACGTCGTTGTCTGTGTGGTGCTCAGGCTAGAGGCTTGGTAACCATCTCGATGAGTTCGTCGTGGGCGGAACCCTGGACGACGAGTTGCGCCAACCCTCGAAAGAGCTTCATTGCCTCCGCATCAGATTGAAAGGTGGAGTTCACTCTGGCAAAGGAGGCTAGATCTGAATACTCCGCTTCGATGACGGCCTCATTTCCAGTGCCGACAACGGGAGTCCATACACTTGATTCTGGCCAGCTACGTTTATGAGCAACGGCGTTGAGCTCGTCGACGGTCTTCAAGAAGTCGTTGAAGCGTCCGTAAACAACCTGCTGATAGGCTCGGTGGCGATACATAACTTCCCTCCTCGGCAACACTGCCATTGCCCCGATTACGAGGCGTTCCTGAACACAGAATATCCCGCTTCGCGAAGGCTTGTGGAGAACTAGCCGAGGGCGGACGTTTGGACTTGGCCTAGTAGGCCTCATGGGGTCGATCCCGGACGGCGGCGTCCTGGGAACCTCGGTGTTCGAAAAATGTCAGGAGAGTAGCCCGTGGCGGACACTAATCGAACAATCGGGTCGCCGATGACTTCCGAAAGCAGGACCGGGCTCAGGCGGCTTGTCTGGTGCCGGAGGACTAGAGCGTCAGGGTGCCGACTCGCGGAACTTTTCTGGTGAACCAGCGTCATTCAATCAGGGACTGCGTGAACATGTCTCCCGGACTGCGCCTGGCCGCCTGCATCGGCATTGTCGTTGTGGTGACAGGCTGCGCCGGCGAGAGCGGCCCATCGACATCCGATTGCCAGGGGACATCGACCTTAGGGACGAAACCGGTGGTCACCGAGAGCGATGGTGGACGCTGCCTCAAGCTGCCAGTTGGTCAGACGGCGGAATTGCGGTTAGCGGGGAACTACCGCTGGAGTACGCCGCAGTCTTCTGGAGACGCCGTTGAGCTGATTCCGATTGCCTTCCTGCGAGACCCCGGATACTCGGCCTGGGAGGTTCGCGCCATGCGATCTGGAACCTCGGCGATCTCCGCTTCCGGTACCTGTCTGCCCGCCGACTGTCCGAAACCGTCATTGGCATTCAGCGTTACCATCGTCGTGTCCTGATAGCGCAGTCTCCAGGGGCTTCCCGAATTCAAGTAAGGGCGTCCGGTTAGGTGTCGGGAAGTAGCCCATGGCGGACACTAATCGAACATTGAATTGACGTTGGGTGGCCATCAGCGCTGGTGTCCTCGAGTGGCAGGTACAAAAGAAAGAGCCCGGCTGGTGCCAGGCTCTTCCTCATGCGAGCTGTGGTCAACGCGCGACAGCGGCTTCCGGCTTGGGTATGAAGCCCAGCTGTTGGAGCATGCCGAGTTGGTCCTGTACTTGCCAGTGCTCGACGATCTTGCCGTCTTTGATCCGGGTGATGTGGATCGCCTCCCATGTCGCGGTCTTACCGCTCGGCGGCATCCCCCCAAATGCGCCCTTCATCGTGCCGGTGGTAGTGGCCTGCTGTACCACCAGGTCACCTTCGGCAACCTGAAGACCAATCGTGATCTTGAAGTCTGGAAAAGCGCTTCGGAGCGCCTTGACCAACGCCTTGACACCTTCCTTTCCTGCGGGCATGCCTGGCGGCAGCTCGCCGTGGTCGATCGAGTTATCCGCGATCACCTCATCGATGACCTCGAGCTTGCCCTGGTTGAAGGCTTCCAGAGGGATACGCGCGGCTAGTGCTTTGTTTTTCTCTGACATTCCATCTCCTCCGAGGTTGTTAACGGTGGCTTCCCACACTACGCCCTTTCGTCACGATGTCGCGCCTGCCAGCTAGGGATGGGCGCATACCCGAAATCAGGGGTGTACGGCGCCAGACACCTCCGGACGGGTTGTTGCCGATGCTGGCCGAGAACGGAGTTCGATGAGTAGCCCGTGGCGGACACTAATCGAACATTTGAATTGGGCCGGTCGCGGGGCGGTCAGCGCCAGCTGGCCACCATGCAACTCGAAGCGCCCCTGACCCGACTGAGTGGACTACGCCGGGGAAACCCGATCTCAGGCCGACAATAACTGGAACTCTGGGGTTACGCCCATTGTACATTCACTGGAGGCGCTGCAGGCCATGCGCAAGGCGTTCGTGCTCGCGGGAGTCGTCGTCGGCCTGGTCGCCTGCGGACAGGCGCTCTCCTCCCCTGGCATTTCCACCCCCAGGCCAGCGCCGTTTCACCCGTCTGCGAGCTGGGGTGTCTACGTTCTCGGTGGCCAATCCTTCGAGATTCCCTGGCAGCTCATGCGTCTGGATTCGGGGACCCTGAAAGATCTTCAGTTGGCCCAGCACGGCCAGGGTCTCCCGGTCGTGGCTGCCGACGGATCGACGCTGGTCGAGATCGACTACCACGGTGACGGGACTGCGTTGGCTCGCGTAGTCGATGCTCGCACCGGTGCCATGCGCAAATCCTTTCCGTTGCCGTTCGGATCAATGCCAGAACTCACTCCAGACGGCTCAAAGCTGCTCGTCATCGACAGCACCGGCCAGTCGTGGCGCATGTTCGATACCCGAGATGGCCGTCAGACTGCCAAGCTCGAGACTGGCACTGACCCGTGCTGCGGCTCGTTTGGCGCGTGGATAGACTCGAGCGGCCGCCTCCTCTACCGGGTGCTCGTTCCGGGTTCAGGTATCAATGCCATAGGTCCGGTCACGCCCCTGCTGGTCCGGTACGACTTGCAAGCGGGCCGAGAGACGGGGCGGCTGAAACTGGATGGCGTCGAGGCCGGCGTCTGGCAGAGTGGCCGCTCCATCGGGTCGGAGCCGGTGCTCGCGAGCTTCACGCCAGGCGTGGCGATAAGTCCCGACGGCTCGCAGCTGGCGGTTCTGTACGCAGACGGCGGCCGGCTGATGACCGTCGACACCACCAGCATGAAGGTCACGTCGTCCCGCCAACTCGTCGCACCGTCGGCGCCCACGAGCTGGTTCAACCCGGGGCGGGTAGATGCGTATGCGAAGTACGATGAGGGCGTGCAGTGGGACCTAACGTACTCCCCCGATGGTCGACAGCTGGTTGCCGCGGCTCGGCAGAACACCGTTGACAACAACGGCAACTTTTCTAGTCACGGATTGGGGCTTCGGGCAATCGATCTCCAGCGCGCCGTTATCGTGGCGGAGGCCCCGAACATAGAGGTCGGCCAGCTGTTCTACGCGCCAGACGGGGCCGCCATCTATGTCGAGGCGTACGTCGACCCGTCGCATATGGCACTCCTTCGCCTTGAGCCCTCGACGCTCGCCGTGGCTGCGCGTCGTGAGTTCACGGGCCCCCGTCAGATTCTCTTATTGGCGCAACCATAAGAGAGCGGCGGTTGATTAGCGAAAGGGGACGCCGCCTCGGGAAAAAGAGCTCTGGAAAAGGGTCATAGCCTGTGGCGGATTCGAACGTACTGCGGCCTCCATGGCGCGCAAGTGCGGCTCCTAGGCAGGCGTCCGCTGAGCGTCCGCTGGAGCTCGACCGCCGAATACCAAGCGCTCATCTCGGCGGGCAGATGGAGTTCAAAACTTGTACGGTTGGGGACACCACCCATTCCGGGTGTCACAACTTATTAGGGTATTTGTATAAGCAAGGCTGCGTGGTCTCGGCGCGACGGATGCGGCATGATGCAAGGAAGCTAGGCTGGGTTGGACATAAATGCTATTTCTCGCCGGAGTCGTCCTGGTCGCGGCGGCTATAGCGGGACTAAGGGCTGGAAGGCGCCAAACGGCCCCAGCACCCAACGTCCAACGCTTTGGGGCCTTCCTCTCCTGGGCAATTACCGGCTTCGTTGGGGCAGGAGCGCTACTTGGAGGCCCGATCGGTCTATTACTCCTGCCCCTTGCGGCCGTGGCAGCGTTTTTAACGGCGCGGAGCTTCTCGATTGGGCGGGACAGTATCGGGTTGATCGTCGGCTTTGGTCTTCTTGCTGGTAGCTTTGCCGTCCTCAACCTTGGAAATCGACCATGTCCTTCTCATGGGGCCCAACAGTGTGGGGGGGCAGACCCGATCCCGTGGCTGCTCGGTGGTTTGGCCTGCATGGCATTCGCGGTTGTGGCCTGGCTCTTGTTGAGCGGGCCTCTTCGTCGACCAGTTCCCTAGAATCGCGCTGACCGCGAGCGGCAACCGCTCATTCGAGGTGACCTTCGATCCGTCCCACATCGGCCTGTGGCTCGCATGCACGACTTCGACAATCGGCCCTAGATGCCGACTGAGTCCAGCCGTCTCCAGCCGATGATCAACAAAAGGAGCGCCGCCGATAACCAGCCCGATAAGCAAGCAGAGCGCGCAGGCAAACACCACCGCAGACGGAAGTGGACTGGGGCCGGACCACGTAACCATGGTCTTTCTAACCCGCCGGTAGCTGGGACCCTGTAACTCGCGAGGGAGGCTCGAGCGGGGTTCAGGGAATAGCCCGTGGCGGACGCTAATCGAACAAACCAAGCAACCGGAACTAGCCACGGCGAAAACGGTCGCATAGCTCGCACCGGTACTAGTTAAGTCCGGCGGCAGCGCGCCACATCGAATTTTGCCCTCTTAAAGCACCCCAGTCTCGACCGGAACATCATCCCGGTTTCCCCACTCAGCCATCGCGCCGTCATACGCTCGAACGGAATCGCTGCCCAGCAACGAGAGCACGAAGAAGCCGACTGTGGTCCGGACCCCGGCTTGGCAATGGGCGACCACTTCGTCAGTGGAGGAGATGCCGGCGTTGGAGAGCATCGCTTCTAGTTCTGAAGCGGATTTGAAGTTCGCGCCTTGGTCGAGGAAGTGGTCGGAGTCGATGTTCGCTGCACCCGGGATGTGGCCAGGATGCCTGTTCCCGACCGGGTTGTCGGCTCCCGACCAATAACCGTGCGGCAGTAGGTTGAGCAACTTAACGTGCGGTTCGGCAAACCGCTCCTTGAGTTCTGCGAACAGGATGATGCGCTTCGGCTGGACTGAGGGGTTGAAGCGAGAAGGCTTCGGCTTCTCCTCGTCTGTACTGACTGCCCGCCCCTCGGCTCGCCAACGCTCCCATCCGCCGTTAAGAACCTTGGCCTTCTCATGTCCGTAATAGGTCAGGGCCCACCACAACCTTGTTGCGTACATGACC
>DASYVR010000033.1:0-127210 GCA_035936995.1 Candidatus Dormiibacterota bacterium
ACGAAGCGCTCGTTGCCCGACGCGTCCTTCAGCCGGAGGCGGTACGGCTCACGGTCGATGTCCAGGCTGACGGCCGACGTGTACACGGACCAGCCCGTTGCATTCTCATCGACGCTCCAGTCGGTGCTCGCCGGCGCATCAACATCAAGGAGCCGCGAGGCTCGGGCTGCACCCGCGCCGATGTGGAGACGGATGATGCCTGGCGCAACCGGCCTGACCTCGATCGCCACCTCGGCGCTAACCCTTGAGGTCGATCACAGCCCCTTCCGCTTACGTCTCAAGGACTTGTCGGGCCGCGTACGCTTTGCGGACGAGCCGAACGACCGCGACATCCGCGGCGGCTACCACCATTTTCCGACCGGGCATGCCCGCGGGCTGCGCTGGTTGACGGCCGGGCTCAAACCCGGTGAGGCGCTCTTCGGCCTGGGCGAGCACTTCGGGGCGCTAGATCGCCGCGGTCAGGCGTTCGCGTCCTGGACGGTCGATGCCTTCGGCGTCCGCAGCGACCGTGCCTATAAGAACGTGCCGCTGCTCCTAAGCTCGGAGGGCTATGGCGTTTTCTTCGACATGACGGCGCCCCTCTACTACGATCTCGGCCAGGCATCGGTCGCGGCCTGGCAGGCCACCGCCCGCGCGGACCACCTCCGTCTCTACCTGATCCTCGGGGAGGGGATCCAGCCGCTGATGCGCGCCTACCACCAGTTGACGGGCGGCCCGGCGGTCCCGCCGGACTGGTCCTTCGGATTCTGGATCAGCCGCTGGGGCTACCGCAACCGCGAGGAGGTGATGACTGTCGCCCACCGGATGCGAGAGGAGCGCGTTCCCTGTGATGTCATCCACGTCGACCCCTACTGGATGCGCTACCACGAGGGACACCACGGCGACCTGGAATGGGACGAGTCGGCGTTTCCCGATCCAAAAGGGATGATTGCCGAGTTGAAGGCGCTCGGGTTCCGCCTCAGTCTCTGGGAGAGCCCCTACGTGCCACTCGACTCCGAGATGCGAGCCGAGGGTGAACGAAAAGGTTTCCTGTTGATGGCGAAGGGTGGCAGCGGGCCGGCCCTCGTGCACGGCTTCGCCAAGCCGAGCGCGGCCATCGATTTCACGAACGCGGATGCGGTCGAGTGGTTCAAGGCGAAGAACCGGCGGCTGCTCGAGATGGGCGTCGCGGTGATGAAGACCGACTTTGCCGAGGACATGCCGGACGACGCCGCGCCCCACGACGGCACGCCGGCCGAACAGCTTCACAACCTGTATCCCCTCCTCTACCAGCGGGCCGTTTTCGAGGCCACCAGGGAGGTCCACGGATACGGCCTGGTCTGGGGTCGCTCTGGCTACGCGGGATCGCAGCGATACCCGGTGCAATGGGGCGGCGATCCAGGCTGCACCTTTGAAGATATGGCAGCAAGCCTGCGCGGTGCCCTGAGTTGGATCCTCTCGGGAGCCGCCTTCGCCAGCTTCGACATGGGTGGCTTCTTTGGGATTCCGACGCTCACCGACCCACCGAGTCCGGAGCTGTACGTGCGCTGGTCGCAGATGGGGCTGCTCTTCTCGCATGCGCGGGCCCACGGACACACCGCGCCGCGCGAGCCCTGGGCCTACGGCGAGCCGGCGCTGTCAATCTTCCGGCGTTATGCCCAACTCCGCTACCGGCTCCTTCCTTACTTATATGCGGCAGCGCGTCGCGCGCCAGAGGGCGTGCCGCTGGTGCGGCCGCTGGTTTACGCCTACCCCTCGGACCGAACCACGTATCACGTCGAAGACGAGTATCTTCTTGGGCCGGATTTGCTGGTCGCGCCGATGTTCAAGCCGCGGGGCCGGCGTGACGTCTACCTGCCCGCGGGCAATTGGTACGACTTCTGGGAGGATCGACGGTTCGACGGTGCCCGGTGGATCACGTACGACGCCGAACTGGAAACGCTGCCCTTGTTCGTCCGAGCCGGCGCCCTGCTACCGCTGGGCCCGGACCTCCAGTACGTGAACGAGCGAAGCTGGGATCCACTGACGCTGGACGTCTATCCGGGGTTGGATGGTGTCACCGAACTGGAGCTAACCGACGACCAGCGCCGACTCCGGTTTCAGGTCAGCGTCGAGGGAGACCGCGTGCTGGTCAACGGTGGGCCGCTCGACTACCTTCCTATCGTTCGCGTACACGGGCCCGATAGGCAACCGGTCGAAGGCCGACTCGGGCAGACAATTGAGCTCCGCTAGTCTTCTTCGCCGTCATCGCCATTGTCGTCGGTGCCGCTGATGTAGCTTTGCGCCTTGGCCCACGTCCGTTTGGCGACCAGCCGCCCTGCCGCCCTCGCATCCAGGTCGCCCTGTTCGAAATGGATCCCGCCATAGCGGCGGGATAGGCCGGCCTGGTGCGCCGCTTCGCTGAAGGTAGCCCAGCGCAGCGTCACATCACGGGCAGGGACCTTTCCGGGCTCAAACTTGGAGCTCCCAGCTGGGAACGTGACCGAGGCGCCGAACTTCTCGCGCCCGGTGTAAAGTCTCAGGATCTCCGCACCAGCGGCGCTGAAGGTGCTGTGACCTGAGCTGTACTCGGGAAATGGGGGCGTGGGGAAGGTCGAGGCCTGATACGGGAACCAGTCCTCCCCCTTGATCAGCTGCGTGCCCTTGTAGGGGCCGCCCCACGCCATGACCTGCTGCCCGCGGAACAGATAGCGGACTGCCGTGATCGGTCGGACCGAGTTGAAGGCTCGCTTGTTGTCCCAGCAGCAGATGCTGGCATCGAAGATGGCAGTCGTGAGCGCGAAGAAGAGCTTGACGTCTTTGTCGATCCCACGCGCGTCTGTGCCGTGATGGTCTCGGCGCGAGACAAACTGCGCAAACAGATCCCAATGCCCGGGAGGCAGCTCGGAATGGGGCCCGTCGGCCCAGTACTCGGCAATCATCTTCTGCTCGTCCGTGAGACCGGCGCTGATCGTAAGCAGGGCCCGGGCCTGCGACTCGTAGGCGGTGGATCCATACCGCGCCGGCCCGGTCGACGATCGTAACTGGGCTGCGCTCCTGAGCGCGAACGGCGTGACGTGCTGCCAATGGGCGCCGACGAAGGGTTGGACGAAGTTGGCTCCGCTCGCGTCGATGTAGCGGAGCGGCTGCCACCGATTCGGGTCGTGAACGGCCGAGGGGTCGAATTTGGCGCCGGGTCTCAGATCCATGGGATCGTTTGTCGACGTGTAGCCGGTGTAGTCCGAGTAGGCGACGCCAGGCTTTCCACCAGGCTCGTCGCCCAACTGGTTCGCGCCGTCCCGATGCCGGGACTCGAGCACCGCCCGCGCGGCCACATTCCCGACCCCGGCGGGCGTGGTGATGTCCTTTGTCGTATTGGCAGGGTCATAACCGAGTTGGCGCATCAGCGGGTCGAAAACGCTCACCCGGTCACCTGGGAACAGGTCGACGGCCGCTCGATAAGCCGCGAAGCTGATCGCCTTCTTCGAATTGGCCAGCGTGCGCTCGCGAGCTGGCCGCCGGAGAGCTCCGCCGAGTCGGGTCCCGATAGCCTGATGGTCGTAGGCGGCCCAGGCGTCAAAGATGCAGGTGTGGACGATCGCGAGGGCGCGGGCGACCATCGGTGGGCCGAGCTTGGAATCGCGGACTCCTTGAAGCGCGGCGGCGTTCCAAAGCAGGGCGACGCTGTCGCTGGTGCCGTCGGCGAAGGCGGCGAGCTCAGGTAAAAGTGGGCTGAGCGCCGGCGCCGCAAGCGCCAGCGCTCCCCACCGCAGGACCGTCCGTCGACTAATCAACCTTGATCTGACCCTCGAGAAGGATCTCGTGGAAGGTTAGCCCTGAGACGACCAGCGTAGCCGTGGTGCCCGGGCCTCCGGCTTTCACCGTAAAGACGAAGTCCTGGCTATTACCACCTCCGAGCCCGGTCACGACCGCCGTGCCTTTCAGAACCGCCGTCCCATTCGAGACCTGCACCGACGTGACCTTCCCGGTTACGTACATCGCGTTGACCTCGAACTGCCCGCTTTCCAGAGCGCCTGATCCCGCTGACGGAGCCAGGGCAAGGCACTCGAAATCGCCACCCTGTCCGTTGGCGTGGAAGGCGAGAACGGTGATTACCGGTACGAGCCCTGGTCCGCCGCCCTCGATGATCGTCTTGCCGGCACCCGATACCTGGTGATTCCCGTCTTTCTCCGCGCCTGCTGTAATCGAGCGGCTGGCGGAGCCAACCAGGACGGCTGCCAGCAGTGCGGCCGCAACCAGGAGCCAGATCCGTCGCCCTACCCCGGCACCGCTCAGCCGACCGGGTCGCTCGGAAATCAGTTGAGTGTCTAGCATGCTCAATCCCTCCTACCTCCTAAAGAAAACTCGGTCCCCGCTGGAGACGCCGTGACGCGTCTCCAGCAGGGCTCATGCGACCTGAACGCTAATCCCCGCCGATGCGGAACCCCTCGATGCTCAGGTGGGAGATGCCAACGCCCGCCTGGTGGAATGTTCCGTAGGGGGTGCCCTCCAGCTCCCACCCCTCTTCTTCCCCGGTCGCCCCGGCCGGACCTTGCGCGCCGACGTTGCAGACCACCGTCAGGGCCAGGCCCTTGCCGATCCCCTCGACATCGGCGGTCATCTTCAGGATGCCGGGCTGGATCGTGCCGTACGGGGCAAGGTCCTTGGAGGCAAGGTCCTTGGTCGTATAGCTGACGAATCGCCGAGCCTTCCATCGTCCAGAGGCGACGAGCGGCTTCGGAATCGCTACGGCGTTGTCGAAAAGCACGTAATTGCCCCCACCATTCACCCGCTTGGCGGCCGGCTGGAAGGTCCCAGCGCCTGACATTCCGATGCGGGGTTGCGCTAAGCCTTTAGCCGCCGGCGCCTGGCTAAAGGAAACATATACATAGATGCGTGACCCGCCGTCATCATCGTCGCTGTCGCCAGCGAGGGCAATGGACGTCCCGAGGAGCGGCAATGCCGCCGCCGCCACCGATCCCGCCGCCGCCGTCTTGACGAAGGTTCGTCGATCGATGCGCTTACTCACTTTTCTCACCTCATTGATTGCGGAGCCGCCAACAATCCAAATGCATAGGCATCCCTCCGTGTGCCTCAAGATCCCCTTTACCGACAGACCCGACGATGCGGTGAACTAGCCTTCGTTTTCCTTGTGAAGCGCGTGGAATAGAGTGCGGTTCGAGTGCTTGCCGAACCCAGGCATGGCCGGATGAAAGAAGTTCACGAACCCTCTCGAACCATTGATCCCCTCGTCAACGGACGGCGGCGTGCCAGCCAGGTTGCAGCTGACGAAGAGGATTCCGTCGAGCCCATCGGAGTACTTGATGCGCAGGACGGCCAGCCCAGCGCGCGTATCGGCCAGGTTTCCGATGTGGTCGTTAAAAACGGGCCCCAGATGGCCCGGCGCGAGAAGCCAGCTGACGAGCTCGGTCACCCGATAGGTGCCGCTGCCCGGTACGTCGGGATTGGTCGTGCTCCACGTCCCTCCACCGGTCACCTGACGAGAATGCCCAGGCCGGAACGTTCCACTGCCCGTCAGGGTCAGGGTGAACTCATGCTCGGAACTGGCCCTATCGTCCCCGCCGGCGTTGACATCGCCTCGCGTCGTGCCGCTGGGAGCGGTGACGTCGATCAGGTCCCACCGTATCCTTCCGCCTCCCTCGTTACCCCCGTCAGCGAATGCCACCGACGGGAGGCCCACCGCGCCGAGGGCGCCCGCGGCCGCCGCGCCTTTGATGATCTGTCGCCTGGTGATCTTCGGGGTTGTCATGGCTACCCTCCTTGCCCGAACGAGCGACCCCCACTGAGCGCTCGGCCCCATTCCGAGCGACTTCACCCTAAGCCAAATTAAGAGGGAGGTCAAGAGAATTTACCGGTTACACACGTACCGACCGGGCGGCACAACCTAACGCCCCGGCTCTTTGCGCCGCCGGCGTCCGGCTACGAACGCTCCGGGCCGACGGTGTGACCCGGCACGGGCAGCTTGATGACGGCGTTTCGCAACGCCACCAGGTCGGCGAGGTCGAGCTGGAGGAGTGCTCGCGGGGGGACGTAGGCGTGCTCCGTCTGCCTGGCCTTCATCCGCATCCCCGGTGACGTCAGCACCACCAGCTTCACCCGGCGGTCGGTCGGGTGAGCACCGCGCTCGGCCAGGCCTTTGGCTTCCAGGCGGTCCACGATCCAGGTCGCCGTTGAGGCATCGCATTTCCATTCTTCGGCGAGGGATCCCATCGTCCGACCGGACTTTTGGCTGAGACTCTGAAGCGCCCGGGCGTCGTTGGGGGTCAGGCCAGATTCACCGATCGCCCGGCTGCGCTCGGGTGCCGTGGCAACGATGAAGTCAAAAATCGCCCGCCAGGCCTCAGCGGCAACGGCGGATTTCTTCTGGGAGTTGCGGGCCACCCTCGTCGTCGTAGCCGGTCGACGCATTTCTTTCAAGCGTACCAATCATAACAGTTATCCGATATTTGCATTACTCAAACCATTGTGGTAGAAAGGGTTAAGCAACGATGCGACCCAGGAGGTGGCAATGGATACGACCTTTGTCTACTATCTCGCTCTCTTCCTTCACATCCTCGGGGCGTTCGGCCTGATCGCCGCCCTCACGTTCGAGGCGATCGGCCTGCGCGGGCTCCGGCGGGCGGTCCGGAGGGAGGATGCTCTCATCTGGCTCGGTCTCAGTCGGGTGGTGCAGCGACTCGCTCCGACGTCGCTCGGACTGATCCTCGTGACGGGGCTTTACATGATGGTTACCAGCTGGGGCGCCAGGGCCTGGATCCTGGTAGCCCTGGCCAGCCTGGTCGCCTTTGGTGCCGTCGGCGGTCTCCTCACCGGGGTCAGGATGGCCCGCATTGGACCAGCCGTCGGCCGTGCCAGCGGCCCGTTGTCCGATGAGCTCCGCGGCGCCCTTCGAGATCCGATCCTGCTCACCTCGTTCCGGATCCGGTTGTCAATCGTGATCGGGATTGCCTTCTTGATGAGCGTCAAGCCGTCTGTGGTGGCCTCGCTTGCGGTCGTCGTGCTCGGGGCGGCCATCGGACTGTTCGCGAGCGTGGTAACGGCAGGACGAAATGGATTCCGGACTGAAGCCCACGGCGCGGCCCTGGAAAACGGAGAACGAGGCAGGGCATCATGACGGGACGTCCCTTCCGATTTGGCGTGGTCGCAGCGGCAGCGCGCACTGGCGAGGAGTGGGCCGAAAAGGCGCGCCGCGTCGAGTCGATGGGATATGCGACGGTGCTGACGCCGGACGGGTTGAAGTACACGCTCGCCCCACTGCCGGCCCTCACGGCCGCCGCCATGGCGACCCGATCACTGCGGATCGGCACGTACGTGATCGCCAACGATTTTCGAAACCCCGTCTTGCTCGCCAAGGAGGCGGCCACCGTAGACTGGCTCTCGGGCGGTCGCTTCGAGCTAGGCATCGGGGTTGGCCGGCCCGCCGCCGCCGAGGACAACCGCATGCTCGGCATCCCATTCGACTCCGGCGCGCGGCGCGTCGCACGTCTTGCGGAATCCCTCACGGTGCTCAAGACACTGCTGTCAGGTCAGACGGCGACTGCGCCCGGGCCGTATTATGCGGCCGCCAACGCGGAAATCTCACCCCGTCCCGTGCAGCAACCGCGGCCGCCAATCCTGGTTGGCGCCAGCAAGCGACACCTCCTGGAGCTGGCAGCGCGCGAGGCGGACATCATCGCGCTGGGCGTCGCGCCCTCCGAGCCCGAGTCGGGGGTGGCCGAACGGATCGGATGGATCCGCGATGCAGCCGGTCCGCGGTTCGACCAGCTCGAGCTCAACCTGAATCTGATGGCAGTTGGGCAGCAGGTGCCACGCTGGATCGCCAGCCAGATGGGTCTCACAGCTGAGAGCCTGGCGCGGTCAGGCGCCGCCTCGGCGCTGGTAGGCACCCGCGACGAGATGGTCGAGACACTGCAGCGGCGCCGCGAGAGTCTGGGCATCTCGTACATCGCCGTGGCTGACGAGCTGATGGAGGGGCTGGCGCCGGTCGTGGAGCGTCTGGCTGGTAACTGATCGGTCGTCCTCCCCTAAAGCGAGATTTGCCGCCGCCGTCGCCATCGACGCCGATCTATCTAGAACGGCAGTTGGGTGGTCAACAGCCCGGTGCCCGGCGCTCGGCCGGAGAGAATCCGGCAGAACTCGAGCGCGTCCAACGCGATCTCCTCGCCGCCGGAGCCACTTCGGTACACGCCGCCGGCCGGACCGCTGAGCCGGAGCGTGAAGGCGCTGCCGTGATGGGCGGCCCAGTCGCGCACGACGTCGGCGATAAGGCGCCCCTCATGGTCGGCGGTCACCGCCATTGGCTTGCCCGTTGCCCGACTGATATCGACGCGATGGACGAAGGAGTCACGCGTGACCACGACGTCATTCATGTAGCCGAACGAAACCCGTCCAAAGTTGTCCGCCGAGAATCGGATTTTCCGGATCAGGGCCGGAGCGCGACGTCGTGCGCGCAGTGCTCGCCCAAGCGCTGGCGCCAGCAGGTCGGGCAACTGGTCGGTTGCGAGATGGCGGCGCTCCCTCACGTGGACGGCGTTGAGGCGGTCGACCCGCGCCATGGTCGTCGGCAGGCGACGCGCCGCGCGCAGCTGATGGACCATCTCACGGATCGAACCGATCGCGGCGGCCTCGCCGAGCTGGTGCACCACGATGTCCTTCACGGACCACTCGGTGCAATCCGTGGGCCTGCGCCAGTCGTCGTCTTCCAGCTGGCGGACCAGGTCAAGGAACCGCTCGGATTCCGTCTCGGCCAGACGCATCGCCTCCGGATGCCCGATGGCCCGAATGTCCCGGATGTCGATCGCCGCATCGCGGCTCCGTTCAGTCATCTGGATCATGCTTGCTCCCTCCTTGGCGGTGGTCGAAGTAGTCGAAGAACATTTGCACGGCGTCGTCGCAGAGCCGAATCCATCGATCGCCTCCCGGGTCGTTGGCCGTCTGCTGGCCGATCAGCCCGCTGACGATGGCAGTCAGCATGTCGGAGCCGGCCGGATCGTGAACGCCGGCGTCGGCGAGTGCGGCGCGCCCCCACTCCAGCGCGTGATTGGCCAGCTCCATGGACTCCCGGCTGGGCTCGAAGCCTGGAATGCTGCGCTGGAAGAGCAGCTGATAAAGAGCGGGATCGGCGGAGCAGAAGCGCACGAAAGCGCGCATCCACCCTTTGATCCGCTGTCTGGGGTCGGACTCGAGGGGAGGTTGCTGGACGTACTGCCAGACCCGGCGGTTGCCGTCGGCAAACATGGCGTCGTAGATGGCGTGCTTCGAGGCGAAGTAGGAATAGAGCGAGGGAGCACGCATGTCGACCGCTTTGGCAAGGTCGCGCAGGGTCAACGCCGCCGGCCCTCTTTTCCGGGCGAGCGTCCAGGCGGCTCGAAGAATCTCCTCCCGGGTCGCCTCACGGACCCCGGCCCGCCGCTGCTTTCGCGCGATTGCCAGCGCCATGCCTAACTAAGTTAGGGCAACTCTAACAAAGTTTGGCGCTGCGGTCAATCCCCGGATGCACATCTACCGGGTGAGGCACTGCAGGTCAGGTCAGTAGCGCCCGGCGCAGCAGCCGGATGACGTGCCCGCGGTAGCGCTTAAGCGACCAGCCGCCGTCCACCACCAGGTACTCGTACATGTGAGGCGACGTCAGCACCCAGATCAGCCTCACGGCGTCGTCCAGGGTCAGGCCCGGGTCAAGCCGGCCCTGCTTCTGGATTTGTGCGGCCAGGAGGCGGAAGGCCGCGCGCCTTCCGCGCATGCGGCCGTTCCATACCTCGTCCGCGGCCGGTTCCTCGCGCCGTGCTGCGTGCACGAGCCGGATCGACTCGTAGATCCGGGGGACATACTGCACCTGGATGTCGGCCAGCCGCTCGAGGATCTCCTCGGGCGTCCGCGCCTCACGCAGGCGCGCCACGAGCTCGGGGAGACCGGCCGCCCGCTCGGCCTGGTCGACCACCGCCAACAGCAGGGCGGCCTTACCGCCGAAGTGGAGGTAGATCGTTCGCCGGGTGACGCCGGCGGCGGCGGCGACCTCCTCGAGGCCGGCGGCATGCAGCCCTCGTCCTTGCCACAGGCCCGCAGCCGCTTCTACGATCGCCTGCCGCGTCCGCTCGCTCCGGCTTGACATTCCCCTGCGGACTATGTATACAGCATGTGTCGGAATTGCACAGGTTGTGTACCAAGAGCAATCGCCCCTGGATGGGTGCGACAACGCAGAGGAGGAAAGATGTCAGCGGAAGAGAACAAGGCTCTCATACGCAGATACTTCGAGGCGATCGACGCAGCCTGCAAAGCAGGGAACGCCGGCATTCTCGACGAGTTTCTGGCTCCCGACTTCGTCACCCACACTCCATTCCCGGGCATGACACCAACTCGCGAGGGCGCGAAGCAACAATTCATGGCGTTCGTCGCCAGCGCGCCTGGATCCCATGTCGTCGAAGATCTGATCGCCGAGGGGGACAAGGTTGTGGGGCGGATCAGCGCCTATGGGACCCACGAAGCGGAGTTGCTCGGCATCCCACGGACCGGTAAGCAGATCCGGATGACTGGGATGACGATTTGGCGCATCGCGGATGGGAAGATTGTCGAGCACTGGAGCGAGACCGACGTGGCGGGCTTGCTGCAGCAACTGGGAGCCCTCCCCATTCCTGGATGATTTCCACCTTTCTGGAGAGGTCGTCCGCCAAGGCAGGCAGCCTCAGCGCGCCAGTTGCTCCTTCAACCGGATGAATACCTCTGAGGCCTGGAGGATCTTTTCCGTGCGGCTGTTCGGGATATGAATCCGCACCCCGGGATGGGCGGCCGTTCCGAAGTCCCAGCCGTCGAGATAGCGCGAGCGGATCTCGGCGACGGTCTTGACGGCGGCCGTGCTCGATCCATTGGTCATCCAGACCGTGGGCTCGCGCGCCGTCGCGTAACCGAGCCCGACTTCGGTGCCGCTATCCCGGAAGAAACGTAGATTGGCCAGCGACGCCCCAGGCGGCACGAGGTCGTTGGAGCTTTCGGCCACCTGCTGGAGGGTTGGCATTTGACCCTGTGCCACCGTCGTTCGGACCTGCATCCGGGCCTTCAAATGCTGTGAGCGCTCGCGTTTCTTCTGCTCGCTGACCACCTGCTGGATTTGGGCACGCAACCGGCCCAGCGCTTCCTCCAGCGGTGCCATCTCGGCCATGATTTCGCGCACCCGCCGGGCGAGCTCTTCGTCGGACGCCTGCCCAAGGGCCAGTTGCTCAGTCATCGCCATACAATTATTGGCCAGCCGTGTCAGTAGCCCAGGCGCCGATCAGCCAGCTGAAGGATGAGATCATTACCCGGATCGACGCGCTCCGGCCGCAGCTCGAACGGATCGGGCGCGACATTCACGCCAACCCGGAGATCGCCTACGAAGAGCACCAGGCAGTGGCCTGGCTGACCGAGCTGCTCAAGAAACATGGTTTCAGCGTCGAGCTCGGCGTCGCCAACACCCCGACCGCCTTCGTCGCCAGCCGGCGGAATGGGACCGGCCCGACGATCGCCTTCCTGGCGGAGTACGACGCGCTACGCGGTCTTGGCCACGGCTGCGGCCACAACCTGATCGCGACCGCCTCCACCGGGGCCGGGCTTGCGCTGGCCGACGCGCTCGACCGTTTGCCGGGACGGGTGCTCGTCATCGGCACCCCGGCCGAAGAAGGTGGTGGAGGGAAGATCCGGCTGATCCGCGGTGGGATTTTCCAGGAAGTCGACGCGGCGATGATGTTCCATCCCGACACCCGCACCCAGGTGCTCCATTGGGCGCTGGCCGTGACGCACATGCATTTCGAGTTCACCGGCCGGGCGGCGCACGCGTCGGGCGACCCGGAAAAGGGTATCAATGCCCTCGATGCTTTCGTCCTCGCCTACAACGGGATCAGCCTCCTGCGCCAGCAGATGAAGGACGGTGCCCGTCTCCACGGGTTCCTCAAGGAAGGCGGCACCGCGCCCAACATCATTCCGGAACGGACCAGCGGCGAGTTTCTGGTCCGGGCCCGCGATCAGGCATACATGGAAGAGCTGGTCCAGAAAGTGAAGAACATCTTTCAGGCGGCGGCCCTCGCCACCGGCTGCAGCCTGAAGCTCACCTTCGAGGAGGAGCCGTACGCCGATCTTCGCAACAACGGCGTGCTGGCCAACCTCTTCGAGGAGAACTTGCGCCGGCTCGGGCTCGATCCGGTTGAGGGTGTCCCCTGGGAAAATGCCGGGTCAACCGATATGGGCAACGTCAGCCACGTCGTCCCCGCGCTCCACCCGACGCTGGGCATTGCGCCAGGCGACGTCGCCGGTCACTCGCAGGCCTTTCTGGAAGCTTCCGGCTCCCTGCGCGGTTACCAGGCGATGGTGGACGCAGCCAAGGCCCTCGCGATGACCGGCGCTGATCTTCTCGCCGACCACGCTCTGGTCGAGCAGGCCAAGGTCGAGTTCCGTCGGGGTTGACGCCATGATCAACGAGCGCTATCGCGAGGATCGCGAGCGTCGGCGGCTCGGCAGCCTGACGGTCTTCTGCGGCCCGACGCACTCGGGCAAGACCAAGAAACTCGAGGCTGAGGCCGAGCGCGCCCAGCGGCAGGGGCGCCGCATGCAGCGGCTGGCCGCCCCCGCGGATGCCAACCAGCTGTTCGACCAGCTCGAGCCGGCCACCGAGCTGGTCACGGTGGATGACGCGCAGCAGTACGACGACCGGTTGGTTGAGGTGCTGAACGACCTGGCCACGATCCATCGGGTCGACGTGGTGGTCGCCGGCTGGGAGCTCGACTTTACGGGGCTGCCCGCCGGGCCGATGCCCGAATTGATGTGCGCGGCCGATTTCGCCCTCAAGCTCGACGACGGCGTCTGCGCCCAGCCGGGCTGCCGCAACCTGGCGAGCCGCACCCAGCGCTTTGTTGCGGTCAACGGCACGCCGGAACGCTTTTTACCCGTCTGCCGGCGCCACCACCGCGCGGAGCCCCGGACGCAGGCCTTCCAGGAAGTGTGGTTCGATGAGCCGTCGGGCAGCCTGGACCTGATCAGTGGCTGTATGTTCAGCGGCAAGACTCAGGAACTGATCCGCCGGCTCGACCAGTCGCGCTACGCCGGGTCCACGATCCAGGCGTTCAAGCCCGCGCTCGACGACCGGTATGCCATCGCCGCGGTCGCCTCGCATCGAGAGATTCGTTTCCCGGCGATTGCGGTTCCCGACGTGACGGCGCTCGCGGCGCAGCTGCGGGATGAGACCCGAGTGATCGGCATCGACGAGGCGCAGTTCTTCGGGCCTGACGTTGTGAGGCTGGCCGACGAGCTGGCCAATCGCGGCCGGCACGTGATCGTCGCTGGGCTGGATCTCGATTTCCTGGCCCGTCCCTTCGGACCCATGCCGCTGCTTGCCGCCCATGCCGACCGGCTCACCAAGCTTCAGGCATCGTGCCAGTACCCCGGGTGCGGATCCCGTCAGGCGAGCCGCACCCAGCGGCTGGTGGACGGCGTCCCCGCGTCGGCGGATGAGCCGCTCGTCGTGATCGGGGGCGCCGCGACCTATCAGGCGCGCTGTCGGCATCATCACCGGATCGGTGTGACGCGGCCGGAGTCGGAGCCCGTCTCGGTCGCCGAGGAGTCACGAGACCTCTAACTCGCGCAGACGCTGGTTGCCGATGAGGATGCCAAGGGCCGCGACGGCGACGGCACCGCCGATGGAGACGGTCATCGCCGCCAGCCAGGTGGTGAAGAGCGGGAATCCGGTCGCGCCCGCCAACGCCAGAGAAATCACGAGCAGCAGGGCGCTGACACCGCTGATCACGGAAAACAGCCCCATCCCGATGAAGACGGCGACGGGGTGAATCATTCGCCGAGCATCGGTCCAGTCGAAGCGGGCAAACGCGGCGCCGATCCCGACCATCAGGGTGGTCACCGCCGCCGCCTCGGCGACGGCCAGCAGGACGGCGGTGGCCGCCCACAGCCACCCGGGCCGGACGAGGATTTCTGCCGCCAGCGCCGCCAGGGCGACCACCGACGCCGTCGGTAGCGCGGTCGACCAGCACTTCGCCTGCAAGAAGCGCAGGGTGCTGTTGGGCGACGCCGCAAAGACCCAGATACTTTTGCCCTCCAGGCTGACGGCCGAGAGCCCCAGGGAGATGCTCAGTGAGAAGAGCAGGATCCAGGCGGGGAGCAGGCCGAGCATCGCCGCCGGCGGCCCATCACCCAGGCTTCGCACCCCGCTCAACAGGCGAGGAAAACGCAGCCCGAAGATGACAAAGAGGAAGACGACGGGCATGACGAAGCGGACGAGCTGAGCCAAATCCCGGGTGCGCATCCGCCAGTCTTTGATCACGATCGAGGCCAGCACCGGGCTCAGCAGTGGGATCGCCCCCTTCAGCCGGCGGACCCTCGTCGTCGAATGGCGTCGCCGTGGCGGGACCGCCTGGATCCAGCCCGCCAGGTAGAGGCGGCCGCTGAGGACGGTGCCGGCGACGAAGATGGCGGCGGAGACCGCCAGTAGCAGCACCGCCCACTCCGCGGCTGTGGACCAGTCGCCGCGCAGAATGGCCGCCCCACTGCGCCCCGCCCACCCGGACGGCGACCAGGACGCGCTCGCCGCGGGGATGTCCGGCAGGGACGGCGCCACGTTCGGGCGTCGGCCAAACCCGGAATCACGGAGCGCCGGGTTGAGCGCGAAGTTGGCCAAATTGACGCCGAGGGCGAGCACGACGCCGAACAGAGTCAGGATCTCCCGGCCGCGACCAGCTGGAATGAAGCGAACCAGGAGCAGGCTCATCAGGGAGATGGTCACGACCACGAACACCGGATACAGCAGGTAGAGGGCCGCGAAGACGAACGGGATGAGCGGGTTCTGATTGGCGACCGCGAGCACCAGCAGTGCGGGCGTGGTAAACAGCAGGCTCAGCAAGAAGAGGCGAAGGATTTGCACCACCATGCGGCCGGCCAGCACGCTCTCCACAGAGCGCGGCGCGGCGAGCAGCAAGTCCAGGTCAGGATTGAGCAGCAGCGCGTTGAGGCTGAACAGCAGGCTGCTGAAGATCAGGACAGCGGTGTACCCCAGGAACGCCAGGCTCAGCAGGTGGACGGGGTCGACCCCGATGGGCAGGCGGTGTGACGCCTGCACCCCGAGCCAGGTGATGATCGCCTCCCACGACCAGGCGAGCACGATCACCGCCGCACCAACAATCGTGCCCACGATCCGTCCGGACTTACCGCTGCGGATCGTCTGGTTGATGAACATCTGCAGTTGCGCACGCCAGAGCAGCAGGCCAACGTTGACTCCTCCCAGCGCCGCTGCCCTGGGGCTAACTCTCGAGGCCACGCAGTACCGCGCTGACATCGTCCTCGCGGCCCCCGGTCAGTTCGAGGAAGATCTGCTCCAGCGATTGCCCGTCCTGCCCGACCATGTGCCGGAGCTCCTGCAGGCTCCCCATCGCCACCAGCCGGCCCTGCTTGATGATGGCGAGCCGGGTGCACATGCGCTCGGCGATCTCCAGGATATGGGTGGAAAAAAAGACGGTCTTCCCCTCACGGCAGAGGTCTTGCAGGATGTCTTTCATCTGGCGGGCGCTCTGTGGATCGAGGCCCACGGTCGGCTCATCGAGGAAGAGGACCTGCGGGTCGTGCAGCAACGCCGCCGCCAGCGACACCTTCTGTCGCATGCCGCGGGAATAGCCCGACAGGAAGTCGTTGCCCCGGTCCGCCAGATCGAAGAGCTTCAGCAGCGCCTCGATCCGGCGGTCGCGAAGCCTTCGCTCAACGTGGTAGAGGTCGCCGGAGAACTCAAGGAACTCTCGGGCACTCAGCTTGTCGTAAAGGGTTGCCGCATCCGGAACATAGCCGATCCGCGCCTTGGCCTTCTCCGGCTCGGCCATGATGTCGATGCCGGCCACTCGGGCGCTGCCGCTGGTCGGTCGGAGCAGTCCGACCAGCATCTTGATGGTGGTCGTCTTGCCGGCGCCGTTGGGACCGAGGAAGCCGAAGAGCTCCCCGCCTCCCACCTCCAGGTCCAGGTCCTCCACTGCCGTGAGGCTGCCGTAGCGCTTGGTCAGGAGGCGGGTGGACAGCACCGTGCCAAGTCTACCGATGAACCGGCAAAAAACCGGCCTAGAATTGCCCTCTGGCGGACGACCCCCGCGAATTCAGCCCGAATTCAGGCGGTTGCGGGGGAGGCGTAACAGGTTTTCGGCTGTTATAGCGTTCTTGCCTTGAAGGTCCAGCCATACCTTCAAAGGCCGGACAGCATGATGGAGGTAGAACCGCAGGAGGGGGAGCTCGGCGCCCTGGCCAGCAGCCCGGAGTTCGCCCGGATGGTGGATCGGTTCGAGGCCAACACCGGGCTCAAGCTGCAGGTCTTCGACCTCGACGCGCATCCGCGGACGCCGGTTGAAGATTACCCACGCTACTGTCGCCTGCTCCAGGAGCGCAAGGCCTGCCCTCTCTACAACGATCCGGACTTCCTCAAGCGTGGCGAGGAAACGATCGGCGTCTGCAAGTCCGGCGTCGGGCATTTCATTGCCCCGATCCGCAATGAAAAAGAGGTGCAGATCGGAGCGGTGGTCAGTCCGGCCGTCAAGTCCGGCCCCAACTCGGTAGAAGAATTTGCCGAGCTCGCCTTCCGACTCAAGATCTTTCCCGACGACCTGATCCAGGCGGGCGACGCCGTCCAGGAACATGACGCCGAGAACCTCCTGGGCGCCGGCGAGCTGGTCTCGGTTGGCCTGAGCCTGCTCGCCGAAATGCAGGCGAAGGAGCGCGTCGGTCATGCGCTGCGTCGCTTGCAAGCGGAGATCGCCCAGTCGAATGCCCAGATGCTGACCCAGCATGTGGTCGACGCGGTTCTCTACCTCACGCGCGCCGACTACGCCCTGGTGCTGATGATGGATGACAACGGGTCCGATCTGGCTTCGGCCTACGACCAGCCGGCGCCCGATCGGTTGGTGGAAGCAAAACGGCGACTGGTGGAGGGGATCGCGGAATGGGTCAAGCACGCCGACCGCACCGTGACCGTTCCAGACATCTCGAAAAGCGCCTGGTCCCGCTACCTCACCGAGGATGCCGTCAAGGAGGGCAGCATCGTCGCCGTGCCGATCCCGGAGCAGAAGGGTGGGTCGACCTTTGGCGCGATCGTGGTGGGTTTCGACCGTCCGCGCGAGGATCTGGAAGAACCACTGAATGCGCTGGAGAGCTTCATCGCGGAAGGCCTGTATGCGCTCGTGATGGGCCGCAAGCTGATCCAGGCGGAGCAGCTTGCCCTCCTCGACACCCAGTCGGGCGCCTACAGCGGCCGCTATCTCCAGGACCTGCTCGACAACGAGATCAGCCGCGCCTCGCGGTACGACCACGACCTGGCCATCGTGGTCGTCGAAATCGGGGCCTACGAGGTCCTGCGCGGCAAGTATGGCGAGGGCGGGCTCGGCCGGATTCTCCGCGAATTCGTTGCGGTGATCCGGGCGAAGACGCGCCGGGTCAACACACTTACCCGTCTGCGCGACGGCCAGTTCTGCCTCGTGATTCCGGAAGCCGATCGGGCAGTGGCGGTTCGGCAGGCCGATCGCTTGCGCCCCGCCTTAGAGGAGCACCCCTACGCCGCCACCGCTAATGGCGACATCGTGAGGCTCGCCGTCGACACCGGGGTCGGGGCCAGTGAGCGCGGCAAGGACGATCGGGCGGCTCTGCTTGCGCAGGCGATGCACAGCCTCGAGCAGGCTCGCAACGAACGGCGCACGCGGAGCTTCAACCCCTAGCCCGCCCGCTAACTTTCGGCGTTTCGTCTTGACAAATATACAGATCTGTGTAAGGATGGCAGCGTTGTCGTCTGCCCAGCCTCTTGAGGAGTCCCTCATGCGCTCACCCTGGAAGCTCGTCTTGATTGGGGGCGAGGTCACCGTGCTCGCCGCCTTCACTGGAGTCGGAGTTCACCTCGCCATACAACCGCATCGCATCGCCTTCCGGCCACCGCCGATCGTGCTGCCCATTCCGCAACCCGCTGTGCTTCCCAGCCTGGGCACGCCGCTGGTTCCCCCGCGCCCGGCGCCGTCCGCCGCTCCAACCGGGCTCCAACTCGGCCCGGCGCTCTTCCAGAAATTCGGCCAGCAGGACCGCAACCTGCTTGTCGAGCAGTGGGACATCCTGCAGCGGCTTACCAGGGCGATCGAGCGCTACGTCGAAGGACGGGTCCAGGAGCAGTTGGGAAAGAAGCGCTGATGGACCAGCTCAAGCATCTGATCGAGGTCTGGACGAGCTATGCGCAGGGATTGACGGGCAGCATCGGCGCGCTGGCCTTCGTTTGCGCCTTCATCTGGAAAATGGTGGCGATCGAGCCGCGCAGCGTGATGGAAGCCAAGCGCTGGATCGGCCGCATCGTCTTCGGGACGATTGGCGTCGAGATGGCGGGTCTCCTGGTCCGTGTGCTGGTGGATTCGGTCAATCACTAGCCGGCGTGAAAGCCCCGGTCCTCAGGCTGGTTGGTGCTAGAGATCTTTTCCGGGCTCATCACCGGCTTCTTCAACAACCTGATCAACGATGTGCGCGACTCGATCGCGGGCAGCGTCGAGACCTACCTGCTCAGTACCCACGACCTCTCCAGCCTGACGCCGCAACCCCTGACCGAGGAACCGGCGTTGCAGGCGATGTTCCACCTGACGCTCGCCATGGCCGACCTCCTGCTGGTGCTGATCTTCACCTGGGCCTTTCTGCGCAGCCTGTGGGAGCGCAGCTTCCGCGCTCACTACACCCTGAAGGTGATCCTGCCGCGGGCGATGGCGGCCCTTGTCATGGGCCATTTCGCGCTGCTCTTCGGCCAGATGGCGATCGACCTGAACAACGCGCTCATCCATACGGTCTGGACCCAGCCGTTCCCGGGTGGGGCTCCCCGCCTGCCCTGGATGTTCGCCCTGACCAACGGCTTTGGCCTCCCGCTCTTCGAGGTCGCGATCCGATTGGCGATCGCCGTGATGCTGGTCATCGTCGCCTTCACCTACGTCGTGCGCTTTGCCCTGCTGGCCGTGCTGCTGGCGGTGGCGCCGTTGGCGTCGATTTGCATGATCCTGCCGGAGACCAAGCGCTATGCCCAGTCGTGGCTTCGTCTCTTCCTGCTAACGGTTTTCATGCAGTTCGGACAGGTGCTGGTATTGCGGTTCGCCAGCCTGTTCGCCGATCACCTTGGTGGCCGTCCGCTTGAAGCGCTCTATGGGGTCGCGGTGCTCTATCTCTTGATCAAGGTCCCGGGGCTGATGAACGCTTCCTCGCACGTCGAGCTGAAGGCGCAGCACGTGGCCGAGGGACTGGCCAAGCGGGCGGTCAAAGGCGTCATGGGAACCACCAGGGCGGCTAGCGCATAACGGTGCTGACCGCGGGTCGCGTCGCACTCTTCGCCTGGTCCTGGCGCCGGCCTCTGCTCGCCGTCGGCGCTGCTCTTCTGAGCGTGCCACTGCTGCTGGCCGGGATAGTCGTGCAGGCGCAGCAGGGACGAGCCGGCTCGCTGCTGATGCCGGTCACCCATGCCACCTTGACGCAGCCGTTCGGATGTACGACGCTCGAGATCGAGCCCTGGTCGGCGGCGTGCCCGGGTCATCACTTCCATAGTGGCGTCGATCTGGCCGCGCCGCTCGACACGCCGATCCATGCCGCCACCGGCGGGATCGTCGCGATGCACCGGGAGCGCGGCGGCTACGGCCTCTACATCCTCGTGATCCGCGATCCGCAGCTCAGCACGCTGTACGGCCATCTCGACTGGCCGCTCGTCCAGCCGGGCGACGTCGTTGCCGCGGGACAGGCGATCGCCCTGATGGGATCGACGGGCAACAGCACGGGACCGCACCTGCATTTCGAGGTGCGCATCGCCGGCGTGCCGGTCGATCCTCTCCCGCTCCTCCGACATCCGGCAATGGGAGGTGGTGGCTAGCAAACAGGACGGAACCGTCCCCTCCGGGGAAGGCGCTACGGAACCTTCCCCCTCTGGGGAGGGCAGGGTGGGGATTTACTAAGAAACAACACGGAAGGGAGAACGATATGGTCAACCGCGTGATCCTCGTCGGCCGATTGACGCGTGATCCAGAGATCGTGACGAGTCCGAAAGGACTGACGATTGCCAAACTCCGACTGGCGACCAACAGCTACTCGAAGGACGACAACGGGAACCGGCAGGAGGACGTCCAGTATCACTCGCTGGTGGCCTTCGACCGGCTGGCATCCATCTGCCAGGAATTCCTGACGCGCGGCAAACTGATTTACGCGGAGGGCAGGCTGCGCAGCCACGAGTGGGACGGGAAGGACGGGCTGCGGCGCTACACCACCGAGGTCGTCATGGACCAGATGAAGATGTTGAGCCCGAAGGCGGAGAGCCCCGTCGAGAACGGCCAGCCGGTTGCCGAGTCGGTTCCGGCCTAGGAGGAGTGGCATGATTCCCGAGCCGCATCCGTACGATCCCGACGACCCTGATTTCTACGACGAGACCGGCGAGGATCTTGCCTACCTGGTGCCGGGCCGAATCGTGCCCGGCAATCTGGTTGATCCAGATGACCCGATGAGCTATTGATGCCCGGCGCCTCCTGACGACCGGATAGGATGTGCCCACACCGGACCAACCGGCGTGGGCGTCCGCTTAATTGTTCAGGAGGTGGTCGATGGCGGTGCAAACGCGCCTCGACGAGTGCCTATCGATCCGGGATGGCCGGCTGTTCATCGAGGAGTGCGACGCCGACGCGCTGGCGCGCCGATTCGGGACGCCGATCTACGTCATCTCGGAGGACCAGCTTCGCCGCAACGCGCGCCGCTACCGTCAAGAGTTCGAGCAGCGCTGGACGGAGGGACCGGTGCTGGTGCTGGCCTCGATCAAGGCCAACTTTGCCCTGGCGACCCGCTGGATCCTCAGCCAGGAAGGGATCGGGTGCGACACCTTCGGCGCCGGAGAGCTACACGCCGCGCTCGAAGGTGCGGTCCCGCCCGACCGGATCTCAGTGAATGGCTCCATCAAGGACGCAGGCCTGATCGACGCGGCGGTGCGCGCCGGCGCCCGCATCACGCTCGACAGTAGCGCCGAGCTTGATCGCGTCCGCGACGCGGCTCAGCAACTCGGCCGTCGAGCCGCGGTACGGTTTCGCCTTCGGCCCGACTTTTCCGCGCTGACCCAGCCCACCGATTGGTACGAGGACGAAACCTCGATCGGTGAGGCGGCGTACCTGTACAAAGCCGGCATTCCCACCGACGATGCGCTCGAGCTGGGTCGTCGTGCGCAACGTATGCCGGAGATCGATCTCACCGGCGTGCACGCCCACATCGGCCGCCACACCAACGGCACGGCGCAATGGCCGGCGATCATCGCCGCCTACGTCGCGCTGCTGGCGACGCTGCGGGATGCCTGGAACGGATGGACGCCCCGCGAGCTGAATCTCGGTGGCGGCTATCCCGTGCCGCGCGACCCATTCGGCCGCGGGATGGCGCGGTTACAGGACCGGACCGGGGCGGTGCCCGACCTGTCGGTCTATGCGGAGGTCGTCACCGGCAGCCTGCGGCAGGCGATGCAGGCTCATGGCTTTGATCGGCAGGGTGTTCGCCTCGAGATCGAGCCCGGACGTGGCATCTATGGCAACGCCGGTATTCACCTGGCCACCATAAGAAACATCAAGGTGCAGCGCACGCCCGAGCTCACCGTTGGGTTGAGACCGATACGTCCGACATGTTCCTGCCTGACGTTGTCTGGGAGCACAATCGCTGGACCGCGATTGTGGCCAATAAAGCGGACCGGCCGCCCGCCGGGGTCGCCGACATTGTGGGCCAGACCTGCCAGCCGGACCGGATCGTCCCGGATGCGTTCCTCCCCGAGGTCGAGCCCGGTGACTCGGTCGCCATCCTCGATACGGGTGCCTACCAGGATGGCCTGGCCTGTAACTTCAACGCGCTGCCTCGGCCGGGGATGATCCTGGTGACCGGCGACGAGGCGGGGTGGATCAAGCGTCCTGAGACGGTGGCGGACGTGTTCCAGCGCGATCTCGTCCCGGCGCGGCTTCGCAGCCGGCGATGACGCTCGGCGTCGGCATCATCGGCTTGCCCAATGTTGGAAAGACCACATTATTCAATGCCTTGACGCGGGCAGGCGCGGGCGTCGCGTCCTACGCCTTCAGCACGGTGGAACCGAACACCGCCATGGTGGACGTGCCGGACAAGAGGCTCGATGTCCTGGCCCAGATGTACAAGCCGAAGAAGGTCACGCCAACCATGATGAAATTCGTCGACGTGGCCGGACTCGTGGCCGGAGCCAGCCGCGGCGAGGGAATGGGCAACCAATTCCTATCGAACATCCGCGAGCTCGACGCGCTGGCCATGGTGGTCCGCTGCTTCAGCGATCCGAACGTTCAGCACGTCGATAGCAAGCTGGACCCTCGCCGTGATATGGCGATGGTGAACCTGGAGCTGGCGCTGGCCGACCTCGACGTGGTCAACAAGCGGCGGGAGAAGATCGCCGGCACGGCGCGACTCAAACCGGGGGCGAAGGAGAAGGAGGAGCTCGAGCTGCTCGACCAGCTGGCCGCCCACCTGGACGAGGGCAAACCGATTCGCACCCTGAGCGTCGAGCCGGTGGCGGCCCGGCTTCTCAAGAGTTTCTCTTTTCTCACCGCCAAGCCGGTGCTCTACGTCGCCAACATCGGAGAAGACCAGATCGCCAAGGAGACCCCCGAGCTGCAAGCCGCCCGTGACGAAGCCAGGGCCGAGAATGCCGAGCTCATCGTTCTGTCCGCCCGGCTGGAGGCCGAGATCCGCGAGCTGCCGGACGACGAGGCCGCGGTGTTCCTCGAAGACGCGGGTCTGAAAGAGGCGGCGCTTCCGACCTTTATCCATGCGGCATATCGCTTGCTCAACCTCGTCACCTTCCTGACCGCGGGTGATCCGGAGGTGCGAGCCTGGACGGTCCGGCAGGGCGCCAAAGCGCCCGAGGCGGCTGGCGTCATCCACAGCGACATCGAGCGGGGCTTTATCAAGGCCGAGATCGTCGCCTTCGACGACCTGGTGGCCGCGGGCTCCTACGCGGCGGCCCGGGAGCGGGGAAAGGTGCGGCTCGAGGGGCGCGAGTACGTCATGAAGGATGGCGATGTCTGCCTTTTCCGCTTCAACGTCTGACGGCGCCTGGCGCCTGCTGCTGGATCCGCCGGCGAGCGGCGCCTGGAACATGGCGGTCGATGAGGTCCTGCTGGACGGCGTGGCCGCCGGCAGCGCGTCGCCCACGCTGCGCTTCTACCAATGGGCGCCGCCGTGCCTGTCGCTGGGCTACTTTCAACCGTTCGAGGTCGTGGACGTGGACTCGTGCCGTGCGTTGGGCGTCGAGGTCGTCCGCCGCCCAACCGGAGGGCGGGCCATCCTCCACGATCGCGAACTGACCTACAGTGTGGCGCTGCCCGCCGGGCTGCTGGGCCACGACGGCGGTGTTCTCCCCTCGTATCACCGCCTGAGCCTCGCGTTAGAAGCGGGACTCAACCGGCTCGGCGTGCCGGTTACCCTCGCGCCCGAATGGGCGCCTCAACCTGCCCGGGTTCATGGTCCGGCCTGCTTCGATCGGCCATCCGCCCACGAAATCCTGCTCGGCGGCCGCAAGCTGGTCGGCAGCGCCCAGGTCCGCCGGGCAACGGCGATCTTGCAGCACGGGAGCATCCTGATCGAGCCCCGGATCGCCAGGCTGCTCGCGTGCCTGCGGCTGCCCGACGGCCCCGAGACCGGGCTGATCGAAGACAGTGTCGCGGGCCTTGCGGAAGTGGGCAGCTTTGAACCGGCGCGGATCGCCGGGGCGCTTGCCGACGCCTTCGGGGAGCGGTTCGGCGTCGCGGTGGCCCGCGGGCTGCTTGGGTCCGACGAGCGGCGAGCCGTCGAAGCCCTGGCCGCCTCGAAGTATCAGACCGCGGCCTGGACCGAGCGGGCGCTGGTGGCCGTGACCACAAACACAACAAGGACCAGATGAGGAGGGGCATTGCAGCGGCGATGGCAGGACGGCTGCAGGATCTGGCCCTTGTTGGCTCGCGGCTTCAGGTACACGCTACATGTTGTACCCGAGGGAGTTTGTACCACAGCCTGTTGGACGTGTCAAGCGCTTATCCACGTTCGCGATAAACTCCTCTCGGCTTACGAACGGTATGGCCCGAAAGAATAAGAAACGAGCGCAACTCAGGAAGCCGCAGCGTGGGTCATCCGGCGCTGCGCGTGCGGCCCGCCCGGCCGGCTTCCCGCTGTCGCTGCCTGCGCCGGCGGACCAGGGTGCCCAGCCGGTTCAGGCCCCCGAGCCTGCGGTCGCACCGCCCCCGGCTGCCCGGCCGCTGCCGCGCGCTGCGCGGGGTCGTCAGCCGGCGGGTCCGCTGCCGTCGCAAGATGCCACCATCCCGCTCGAGCGCGTGCCCTATTTCCGTTCGGACTTGCGGCGGATCGCCATCACCGCCGGGTTCATGTTTGTGCTGCTGATCGCCGGGTCGATCGTGCTGCGCGGTCTGCTCCAGGCGTGATCTTTTCCGGGCGAGCAAGAAAGCCGATCGCATAACCGTTCTGGCACAAGGTCCAACAACTTGCCAGGAGGTTTGCGTGTTCGATAAGAGATCCCCGCGCGAAACAGCCGCTCCGATCGTTGCCGAGACGGTGCTGAGCAATCAGATCAAGCTCGAAGGCCGGCTGCAGTCCACGTCCAACATCCGATTCGACGGTGAAATGCTCGGCGATCTGACAACCGAAGGCGACCTGTCGGTGGGCGAGCATGGCCGGGTCACGGGCAATGTCAGCGGCCGCAACGTCGTCGTCGGCGGCAGCATCCAGGGCAACGTCAACACCAGCGGTCGCCTCGAAATCCTGTCCACCGGCAAGGTGTTCGGGGACATTGTCGTCGGCTCGCTGATCATCGATGAGGGCGGCATCCTCCGCGGCAAGAGCGCCGTCCACTCGGAAGAGTCAGCCGCCGCCACCGTCTCGGTCGGAATGCGCGCCGAGCTGGCCGCCGCCTAAGCCGTCGGGTTTCATTCGTTCATGAGGGTCCGGAACAGTCCGGGCCCTTTTGTTTTCGCCGATACTTACGAATGTCGTGCTGCTCAGCAATCCGCAGCTGTTCATCGTCAATGCGCTCTACCTTGTGCCGGCGCTCGTGCTCGGCATCGTCGCCCACGAGTTCGCGCATGCGGCGGTGGCGGTCAGTCGTGGCGACCAGACGCCGCGACTCGACGGCCGGCTGTCACTGGATCCGCGGCATCACCTCGATCCACTCGGTACCCTGGCCGTCTTCTTCATCTATTTTGGATGGGGCCGGCCGCTCCGCCTGAACCCCTATCGACTGCGCAGCAGCCTCGATCCTGCGCTGGTTTGGCTGGCAGGTCCGATCGCGAGCCTGCTGGTGGCGGTCGCTCTGTCGATTCCCGTCAAACTGCTGCTCACGTCCGGGTTCCTCGGATTCGATGCTCCGCTGCTCCAGGTTTTGCTGGTGGCGTTCTACTTCAATGTCCTGCTCGCCGCCGTCAATATCCTTCCGGTCCCCGGGTTAGACGGCTATAGCATCGTCGGTGCGCTCTTCAGGCGGCGCTATGCGAAGTTCTTCTTTAAGGTGGACAGCAACCGGCAGGTCATCCTTCTGGTTGTCGTCCTCGTCATCATCTTCGCCCCGTTTCTCGTCGGGGGTGGGAGCGTCTTCGATCTCATCTACGATCCAATCGCGCGAGTCCTGCTCGGCGGCAGCGTCCGCCCCAACGGGTTTTGATGGACAAGCTTCGCGCACTACCAAGCGTTCACCAGCTGCTCGAGCAGCCGCAGGCGCAAGCGATGATCTCGGCCCATGGTCGAGCGCTGGTCCGGTTTGCGGTGCAGCGCACGCTCGACGAGGAGCGACGCGGCGGCACGATCGCTGACCCTACCGCCCGCCAGGCCCGGATCGAGGCCGTCATCGGCGAGTTGCGACGGCCACGCCTGCGTCCAGTCATCAATGCCACGGGCGTCGTTCTTCACACCAACCTGGGCCGCGCCCCGCTGGCAAAAGCCGCGGCGGAGGCTGCCGCGGGCATTGCGGGTCGCTACTCAACGCTGGAGTTCGACCCGCGAACCGGACGGCGCGGCCGGCGGCACGACCTGCTGGCCGAGATCTTGGGTTACCTGACCGGCGCGGAAGGGGCCGCGGTGGTCAACAATTGCGCCGCGGCGGTGCTCTTGATGTTGACGGCCCTGGCAAAGGGCAAGGAGGTCATCGTCGCTCGTGGCGAGCTGGTCGAGATCGGTGGTGGCTTTCGGATGCCCGAGATCATGCGCCTCTCCGGCGCCCGCCTGGTCGAGGTTGGCACCACCAACCGCACCCGGGCCGAGGATTATGCCGCGGCGGTCACCCCTAAAACGGTGGCCATCATGAAGGTGCATGCGAGTAATTTCCAGGTGGTCGGGTTCACCGAGAGTGTCGAGCTCGAGCCGCTGGCCGCCATCGCCCGGCAACATCGCCTGCTCCTGCTGCATGACCTGGGCAGTGGTTCGCTGCTCGACACCACCGCCTACGGCCTGGCGGCGGAGCCGCGTATCCAGGACAGCCTGCGATCGGGGACCGACCTGCTGGCCTGCAGCGGGGACAAATTGCTGGGTGGTCCGCAGGCTGGGTTGCTGCTCGGTCGCGTCGAGCTGGTGGAGCGCGTCATGAAGCACCCGCTGGCGCGCGCGGTCCGGGTCGACAAGCTGACGGTCGCGGCGCTCACCGCCACCCTCGACCTCTATCTCACGCAGTCGCTTGCTGAATTGCCCATCTGGCAGATGCTCGGGGCCACCGCGGAGTCGATCGCGACCCGGGCAGGCGCCTGGCGAAGCCGATTGGCGGAGCTTGGGGTAGCCGTCGAACTGGCCACAACCGAATCGGCGGTCGGGGGCGGCTCGCTGCCGGGTGAGCGGCTCGCGACGAGCGCGCTCGTCATCTCCCCCCGGGAAGGTGGCGCCGCGCAACTGTTGCGGCGGCTGCGCCAGCACGAGCCGCCCGTCATCGGACGGATCGAGCAGGAGCGCGTGCTGCTCGACCCCCGAACTGTGCTGCCCGGCGAAGACGACGCCGTCGTCGGTGCCGTATTTGCGGCACTCTCATGACCACCGCTCCCGCCGGCTCGTTCGTGGTTGGCACGGCCGGCCACATCGATCACGGGAAGTCGGCGCTGGTAAAGGCGCTGACGCAGATCGACCCGGACCGGCTGGAGGAGGAGAAGCGCCGCGGCATGACGATCGACCTCGGCTTCGCCTACATGGAGCTGCCCAGCGGCCGTCGCGTGGGGATCGTTGACGTGCCGGGCCACCAGCGCTTTCTGAAGAACATGCTCGCCGGGGTGCATGGGATGGATGCCGTCCTGCTCGTGATCGCGGCGGACGAGGGTCCCATGCCGCAGACGCGCGAGCACCTCGCCATCGTCGATTTGTTGCAGATTGAGCATGGCCTGGTGGTGCTGAGCAAAGCGGACCTGGTCGATGACGCCTGGCTCGCGCTGGTCCGCGAGGACGTGGCCGGCCTCCTCGCTGGAACATCCCTGCGCCGGGCGCCGATCGTTGCGGCCTCGAGCGTCACCGGCAAAGGGCTCGAGGAGCTTCGAGCGGCGCTCGATGCCGAGCTCGCCATCACCGTCCCGCGACCCGACGTCGGCCGCCCGCGCCTGCCGGTCGACCGTTCGTTTGCCATGTCGGGGTTCGGCACCGTCGTCACCGGAACGCTGGTTGGCGGGGCGCTGCGACAGGGGGCGGAGGTTGCCCTGTTGCCCGCCGGCCGCCGGGTGCGGATCCGCGGCCTGCAGCAGCACAATCGACCCGTCGACGAAGCCCAGCCAGGCAGCCGCACGGCGGTGAACCTGAGCGGACTCGACCATTCGGAGGTCCGGCGCGGTGACGTGCTGGCGCTGCCGGGAACGCTGCCGACAAGCCGCCGCCTCGATGCGCGCCTCCATGTGTTACCCGGGGCTGCCCAACCGCTGCGTCATCGCCAGCGGCTGCTGATGTATCACGAGACGGCCGAGGTGATGGTCGAGCTCAGCCTGCTCGAACGCGATGAACTGGCCCCTGGGGCGGCCGGATGGGCGCAGGTCTTCGCCGCCGAGCCACTGGTGGTGCTGGACGGCGATCGCTTCATCCTCCGTGTCCCTTCGCCGCCGGCCACGGTCGCCGGCGGGGTGATCGTCGACCGCGCTCCGCGCCGGCACCGCCGGCGCGATCCCGCCGTCATCAGCGATCTCGATGCCCGGGAGCGTGCCGACCCGGCGACCTCGGCGGTTCTGGAGCTTGGCAAGCATCCCTGGGGCCTGACGGGCGGCGAGCTGGCCGGCTATCTCGGGCTTCCCAACAGCACGGTCGCCGAGGTCCTCACCCCGCTCGCCGACGATGGCCTGCTGCGACGGCTGGATTCGCGCTGGTTGGCCCGCGACCGATGGGAAAGCTTGCGCTCCCGCCTGACGACCTCGCTCGCGGTCTACCACCAGGCGCAACCACTCCGGCGCGGGATGCCGAAAGAAGAGCTTCGCAGCCGCACCGGCATCCCGGCCGATGTGTTTGCGGAGGTGCTCGGCCTGCTGCGGGATGAGGGCGTCATCGTGGACTGGGGAGGCGAGGTGGCGGCGGCGACGCACCGGCAGTCGCTCAGCCCCGAGCAGGAAAGCATCATCGCCGCCTTTCTTGCGGAGCTCGAGTTGCAGCCCTTCAACCCTCCGCCGTTGGCGGACCTCCTGCGCCGGCACCAGCTGACGCCTTCGGTCCTGCAATACCTGGTTGACGACCGGCGAATCGTACGAGTCAACGAGGACACCGTATTTGTCCGTTCCGCCTATGAAGAGGCCGTCACGCGGCTGCGCACCCACCTGATCGAGCATCGAACGCTGACGGTGGCGGCGGCTCGCGACCTGCTGGGATCGAGCCGTCGTTACGTTCTTCCCCTGCTCGAGTGGCTGGATGCCCAGAAGATCACGCGCCGGGTCGGAGATGACCGTATCCTGAGGAGTTGATGCACGCCGGTGCTTCGCTACCGCGTATCGTGGCTGCCGGCCTGGCGGTCATGATCGGGGTCACCGCCTGCGGGACGTCGCCTCCAGACGGCGCCAGCTTGCTCAAGCAGTCGAGCCAGCGGATGCTCCAACTGAAGGGGTTTCATTTTCAGATGCAGATCAGTGGCTTCACCGGCAGCGGCGAACCGGTGCAGAGCGCCCAGGGCGATGCGCACCCTCCGGAGCTCCACGCGAAGGTGAATCTCAAGGAAGGTGGGATCCTCCTGGAGGTCGAGGTGATCTTTCAGGCCGGCAACGTCTATCTGAAGTCGTTTACCGGCGGCTGGCAGCAGCTCACCGCCGACCAGATCGCCCAAGTCTTCGATGCACGGACGCTCTTCGATCCGCAGACAGGGCTGTTCGCGGTGATGCGCGATACCGCCTCGCCGACCAGCGCCGGCATCGAAAAGGTAAACGGGCACGACACCTATCCCGTTGGAGGCATGGTGCAAGCGTCGCGGGTGCACCAACTCCTCACGCTGATTCGCGATCAGGGTAGCTACCGGGCCACCTATTGGATCGAGAGTACAGGCGGCAACCTGTGGCGGGCACGCCTCAGCGGCAATCTCTTCGATGCGTCTCAGGTGGCGACCATCATCTTCGACTTCTCCAATCATGATCACGCCGTTTCGGTCAGCCCGCCTCCGCTCGGTTAACCGCCCGGCCCTGCTGGCGCTCACCGGGGCCGGGCTGTTCCTTGCCTCGCTCGACGCCTACGTCGTGGTCACCGCCCTCCTGCCGATGCTGACCTCGGTCCACATCGCGGTCAATCGGCCCGAACAGGCGACGCCGATCATCACCGGCTTCCTCCTCGGCTACCTCGCGGTCATGCCGATTGCGGGCGGCCTCAGTGACCGATTCGGGCGGATCCGGGTCTTCGCCGCCTGCCTCGCGCTCTTCGCCTTCGGCTCCTTCCTGACGGCGACCGCACCCTCGCTCTCGCAGCTCGTCACCGGCCGGCTGCTGCAGGGAGCCGGTGGGGGCGCCCTGGTGCCGGCCGTGCTGGCGCTGGCCGCCGATCTCTATCCGGCCGGCGACCGCAGTCCGGTCCTGGGCGCGGTGAGCGCGCTCCAGGAGATTGGCAGCGTGCTGGGGCCGCTCTGGGGCGGTCTGATCACTGCCTCATCCTTCGGCTGGACCTGGATCTTCTGGCTGAACATCCCGGTTGCCGCCCTGCTGGTCTGGGCGCTCTGGCCGGAGATTCGCTCCCGCGCCGACGCCCACCAGCCCGCCAAGCTCGATTGGCTCGGGGCGCTGCTGGCGACTGCCGGGCTGGCCCTGCTGACGCTCGCGCTTTACGCCGCCAATCCCGAGCAGAGCCCGGTGGGTGAAAGCTTCTTCTGGCAGGCGCCGCTGGCGGTCGTGTGCTTCGCCCTCTTCGTGTGGCACGAGCGCCGCACGTCGCATCCGCTAATCAACGTGCGACGGTTCCGCGATTCATCGTTCAGCGGGTCGGCGTTGACGAATGCGATCGCGGGCGCGGGCTTGATGGTCGCGCTCGTCTACATCCCGGTGCTCGCCAACGCCGTCTTCTCGATGAATGCCAGCGGCGCGGCCCTGCTTCTGTTCCGCCTCATGCTGGGCATTCCGATCGGGGCGCTGCTCGGTGGCTGGCTGGCGCAGCGGCTACGCAGCTATCGTTTAGTGGCGGCGCTTGGCCTGGTTCTTGCGGCGATCGGCTTTGTGATGCTGTCGGGCTGGAATGAAGGCTCGCTGAAGCCGCACCTCCTCGGGCTGCCCCTAACGGTGGCGGACGGCGAGCTGTTCCTCACCGGCCTGGGACTCGGCATCGAAATCGCGCCGGTCAGCGCGGCGCTACTCGATGCGGTGGGCGAGGCAGAGCGGGGCGCCGGCGCGTCGTTCCTGATCATCATGCGATTGGTGGGCATGCTGGTCGGCTTCTCGCTGGTCGCCGGATTTGGGCTCTGGGAATTTCACCGCGCCACCGCCCATCTCCTGCCGCCACTGCCTGGGCTGAATCCAAACTTCGCGACCCAATTCGCGATCTACAGCCTCAAGGTCAGGCAGGCGATCTTCGACGAATACCACCTCATCTTCCGCGCCACCGCGGTGGCGCTCTTGGTTGGCGCGCTGACGGCGGCCGCCACCTTGCGGCCGTTACCCCGGCCACGCTGGCAATAGCGGCGCTATTCTGAGCCGCGACAGTCATGGCCTTGGTGGGCATCGATCTCGGCGGCACGCAGCTACGCGTCGCGGTGGCGGATGATCGCGGCCGGCTGAAAACGGTCGTGCGCTATCCAACCGAGGCGGCCCGCGGGCGTCAGCACGTCATCGATCGCATCGTTGCGGCGGTTGCGCAAGCGCTCGAGGACGACGCCACCCCGGCGCGTCGCGTGCGGGCGCTGGGCATCGGCCTACCCGGGCCGGTGGACCCGGCGGCGGGTCTGGTCATCAGCCCGGCCAATCTGCCCGGCTTCAGGAACGTTCCCCTAAACCGGATCCTGACCCGGGCGACCGGCATCCCCAGCTTCCTCCATCACGATGCGCACCTCGCCGCCCTTGGCGAGCATCGGCGGGGTGCGGCCCGCGGCGCCAGCGAGGTGATCTATGTCACCGTCTCGACCGGCATCGGCGCCGGCTTGATCCTCGGTGGTGAGCTTTACGCCGGCGCGCATGGGATCGCCGGTGAGGTTGGCCATATCGTCGTGCAGCGGGACGGGCCGCTCTGCACCTGCGGCAATCGCGGCTGCCTGGAGGCGGTCGCCAGCGGGACCGGGATTGCCCGTGCGGCCCGCGAGTCAGCCCCGGGAACCCCGGGCAGCCCGCTTCATGGGCTGGAGCGCCCTGGAGCCGAGGACGTAGCCCGCGCCGCCCGCGCCGGCGACGAACTGGCGAACGCGATCCTCAAAACGGCCGGCACCTACCTCGGGATCGCGATGGGGACGCTCATCAACCTGTTCAATCCGCAGTTGATCGTGCTCGGCGGTAGTGTCATCAAGGCAGGCGCCCCGCTGCTCCGGCCGATGCGCCAGTCGATGACGGCGTCGTCGTGGAAGGCGTCGCGCCGCGGGCTGCGGATCGTCCGGCCCACGCTCGGCGACGACGCGGGACTGATCGGTGCGGTCGAGTTCGCGCGCCTCCGCGCCAGGCATGCCCGTCAGGCTTGATCCGCCGGCGCTACCCGATTGGGAGCGGCCGTTTGCCGCGGTCCAGGAGCAATCGCGGCAGCTCGGGCTGCGGTCGCTGGTGGTGGGCGGCTACGTGCGTGACCGGTTGCTGGGCGAGGACCGAGCGAGAAGGATCCGTGAAGTCGACATCCTGGTCGAGGGCCAGGGGGCGATCCAGCTGGCGAGCGCCGTCAGCGCCTCTATGAAGCTGCATCCACCGGTCATCTTCGAACGGTTCGGCACGGCGCATCTCGACCTGGATGCCGGGCACGCGCTGGAGTTCGTCTCCAGTCGGGTGGAACGATACGAGCCGGCCAGCCGAAAGCCCGAGGTCAGTCCCGGCACGCTGAAGGATGACGTCATGCGGCGGGACTTTACGGTCAACACACTGTTGATGGAGTGGGACGGGACCGTGCTCGACCTCACCGGTCGCGGGCTAGCCGATCTGGAAGCTCGCCGGATTGTGACGCCGCTCGAACCGCAAACGACCTTCGACGAAGATCCCCTGCGCATGTTGCGCGCCATTCGGTTCGCCACCACCCTCCAGTTCATGCTCGATCCCGCGGTGGAGGCCGCGATCCGGGCTCAATCGGGCCGGCTGCAACCGCCGACCGTGTCGATGGAACGTATCCGCGACGAGTTCTCGAAGCTGCTGCTAGCGAAGCCAGTCCAGGCAGGCCTGGAACTGTTGGATGCGACCCGCCTCCTGCCGCGCATCCTGCCGCAGCTGGAGGCGGGTAAGGGGATGCAGCAAGGCGGCTGGCACAGCCACGACGTTTTTGGCCACGCCCTGCTCGCGGCGTCGCTCGCCCCGGCCGACCTCGTGACTCGGCTGGCCGCTCTGCTGCACGATGTCGGGAAGCCGGCCGTGCACGAGCTTCGCGACGGCAAGCCAACCTTCATTGGTCACCAGGACGTCGGCGCAGCGATGGCGGGCCCCGCTTTGCGGCACCTTCGCTATCCGGGCGAGGTGATCGACGCGGTGACCAGCCTGATTCGCCTGCACATGCGGCCGATCCAGTACGACCCCCAGGGTTGGGAGGACAAGGCGGTGCGCCGCCTGGTCCGCGACGCGGGCGACCAGCTGAACCGGCTGCTGGCGTTGGCCCGCGCCGACATGCAGGCCAGTCATTACCCGGACGTCAAGAAAATCGACGACCTCGAGGCGCGCATCCGGCGGCTCGATGCCGCGGCGATCGCCGCGATCCGCTCGCCACTCACCGGCGAGGACCTGATGACGCGCACCGGCCGTCCCGCCGGGCCATGGATCAAGCGGGTCAAGTCGGCGCTGGAAGACGCGATCGTCGATGGAGCGCTCCAGCCCGATCCCGAGGCTGCCTGGCGTTATCTCAAAGCGCATCCGGAGTTGCTCGAAGGCTAGTGTCGACTGGCGTTGCGCTGCTCGTCTTCGCGGTCGGGCTGGGCGTCAGCCTCGGCGCCAGCGAGCTTCTGGTCCGTGGGTTCGGCCGGCTGGGGGCCAATGTGGGACTGGCCGCCGGTCTCGTCGGACTGCTGACGGCGTTGGGCGCCGATGCGCCGGAGATTTCCTCGGCGATTACCGCCCTGCTTTCGGGCGCGAAAGACGTCGGCCTCGGCGTGATCCTTGGCTCGAATCTCTTCAACCTTGCGACGCTGCTTGGATTCAGCGCGGTCGTCGCTGGCCGGGTCTCGTTTCGTCGGATTCTGCTGGTTCTTGACGGTAGCGTGGCCTTGTGGTCGACGCTGGTGGTCGGCCTGATGCTGCTGGTCGGGCTCGCGCCCGTCGTCGCGTTGGTTCTCGTACTCGCGGTCTTCGTTTTTTATGTTTTCCTGCTGGCGGCCGAGCCCCATCGAGTGGACCGCCTTTTCCTTCCGCGGCAGATGCGACACCGGCTCGCGGCGGCGGCCCGCGTGATTCATGGTGATCTCGAACGCAGCGAACGCTTCCATGACTTGTGGGGCCCGGTCTGGTGGATCGTCCCTTCGATCGCCGCGATCGTCATTGGCAGCTTCGCTATGGTGAACGGTGCCCTGATGCTAGGCGATCACTGGCATCTCTCACGGATTTTTTTGGGGGCCGTGGCGCTAGCTGCGATCACGAGCCTGCCCAACGCCTACGCCGCGACGCGCATGGCGCTAACGGGTAACGGTACGGCCGTGGTGAGTCTCGCCTTCAACAGCAACACGCTCAACCTGCTGGCGGGCGTCAGCCTGCCGGCCGTGCTGCTCGGCGGTCTGGCCTCGGCACCCGGCGCCATGGCCGACATCGCCTGGCTGACGGCGCTGACCCTGGTCGCCATCGGGCTCGGGTACCTGGAGCGAGGCCTCCGTCGATGGAGCGGCCTGGTGCTGATCATTGGCTACCTGATTTTCATCGTCGTCATCCTGCATTGATCTGCCGGCTGGCGGGTTTTCCAGTGGGTATCCACAGGCTCGCGGTGGAAGTAGTGGACGAGTTGCGACAGACAGCTGTCACAACAGTTCGCTAGCCTAATGCTCTGATAAAATCTGCGACGCCACGGACGCGTCGGAGCAGGCTCGACGCGACCGAAAGCTCGCAGGGAATAGAGGAAGCATGCTGTTCAGTCTTCGGCTGCTCCGGCGGATCGCGCGGGAACTCCCTCGTTACGGCAAGCTCACCTATTGCCTGTACCGCGATTCGCGCGTCCCGCAGCGCAACAAAGTGGCGCTCGCGGCTGCGATGGCGCTGATCCTCAACCCCATGGTCGATGTGCCGCTGCGGTTGCCGATCTTTGGCGAGATGGATGCGGTCGCCCTGACAGTGCTCGCGGTCCGGCTGTTCGTGGAGAAGGCGCCCAAGGACGTGGTGGCCGAGCACGAGGAGCAGATCGCCCTCGGGACAAGCGTCTTCGACCGAGACCTGCGGCGTAGCCGCGAGGGCTTGCGGGCGAGGCTCGATGAGCTGCGTGGGCGCGGACTTGCATTCGCCCGCGGGCGCCGGGGGACGGCTTTATGAAGGTTGTCCTGATCCAGGACGTGAAAGGAACGGGCAAGGCCGGGGAGACTAAAGACGTCGCCGACGGCTACGCCCGCAACTTCCTGATCCCGCGAAAGCTGGCCCAGCAAGCCACCCGCGGCGCGCAGGAGCAGGTGGATCGTCAGAAGGCCACCGAGGTCCAGCGCGAGCAGCGCGAGCTGGCGGACGCTAAGGCGTTGGCCGTGCGGCTCGAGGCCGTGCAGGTGGTGTTGAAACTCCGCAGTGGGAAGGACGGCAAGCTGTTCGGCGCTGTTACGAATGCTGATGTGGCGTCGGCGCTGAAACAGCAGCATGGGATCACCCTCGACCGGCGGAAGATCGAGTTCGAGGAGCCGGTCAAGGCGATGGGCCCGGGCACCGCCCAGGTCAAGCTGCACCGTGAGGTCACGGCTCGGATCCCGCTGATGGTCGCCTCCGCTTGACGGTTGATCTGAGACGCTCGCCGGCCCCGCCGGCGGCCGGCGGCCGCGTGCCGCCGCACAACCTCGAGGCGGAAGCGTCGGTGCTCGGTTCCTTGATGCTGGACCGCAACGCGATCGTGCGGGTGGCCGACTTCCTCCGGCCGGAAGACTTTTACCTCGACCATCACGCCCAGGTCTACCGGGCGGCACTGAACCTCTACGACCGGGCCGATCCCATCGACCTGCTCACACTCGCCGCCGAGCTGGAGACGATGCGGGTCCTGGAGCGGGTCGGTGGCCAGGCGTTTCTCGCCGAGCTGGAGAGCCGCGTGCCGACCGCGGCCAACGTCGAGTACTACGGCCATTTGGTGGAAGAGGCGGCGACAAAAAGAAAACTGATCAGCGCCGGCGGCCGGATCACCGCCCTCGGGTTCGACGAGAGCACGCCGGCGAGCCAGGCGCTTGATACCGCGGAAGGCGTCATCTTCAACATTGCGGAAGGCCGCATCACCCAGGACTTCGTCGCCCTCAAGGACATTCTCAAGACCACCTGGGACCAGATCGAGCAGATCCACAAGGATCAGTCGGTTATCTCAGGCGTGCCGAGCGGCTTCAACGACCTCGACGCGAAGACCGGTGGCTTTCAGAAGTCAGACCTGATCATCATTGCTGCAAGGCCAGGGGTGGGTAAAACCAGCCTTACCCTCAACATTGCGCAGCACGCGTCGATCCAATACAAGATTCCGGTCGCGATCTTCTCGCTTGAGATGTCTGAGCAGCAGCTGGTCACTCGCCTGCTCTGTAGCGAGGCATCGGTCGATTCGTATCGCCTTCGCACTGGATTGCTGAAGGACGCCGAGTGGCCTCGAATAGCACAGGCGATGGGTGCGCTTTCCGAAGCGCAGATCTACATCGATGACTCACCAAATCTCTCAGTCATGGAGATGCGCACGAAGGCCCGGCGTCTGAAGTCCGCAAACAACCTTGGATTGGTTATCGTCGACTACCTGCAATTGATGCAGGGCCGAAACCAGGAAAACCGTGTACAGGAGGTCTCCGATATCTCTCGCGGTTTGAAGAGCCTCGCGCGCGAGTTGCAGATACCCGTCATAGCTTGCTCACAGTTGAGCCGCGAGCCCGAGAAGCGACCCGACCATCGCCCACAGCTCTCGGATCTTCGTGAGTCCGGCACACTAGAGCAGGACTCGGATTTAGTCCTCTTTATTTACCGCGATCGTTTCTACAACGACAACGTGCCCGAAGACAAGAGGAATATCGCGGAGATCATTATCGCCAAGCACCGCAACGGCCCGACCGGAAAGCTCGAGCTGCTCTTCATCGACGAGCAAACGAAGTTCGCCAATCTCGACCGGAGACGCGGGAGCTAGCCAATGGTCACGATCCTCGTAGGCGGTCAGTGGGGCGACGAGGGGAAGGGCAAGATCATCGACCTTCTTTCGGAACGCGCCGACATGGTGATCCGCTCGCAGGGCGGCAACAATGCCGGCCACACCGTGGTCAACGCGGGCCAGGAGTTTCGTTTCCACCTGATTCCCTCGGGCATCCTCTATCCGAACACCGCCTGCGTCATTGGTAACGGTGTCGTGCTCGATCCTCGGGTGCTGCTCGAAGAGATGCAGCAGGTGCAATCACGGGGGATCAGCATCGACCGGCTCGTCATCTCCGACCGCGCCCACCTGATCATGCCCTGGCACCCGGTCCTCGACAAGCTGGAGGAGGAGCAGCGCGGCGATGACCGCCTGGGTACGACCTGGCGCGGCATCGGTCCGGCGTATGCCGACAAGATCCGGCGGATTGGCTTCCGCGCCGGCGACCTGCTGAAGCCGCGCTTCCTGGAGAAGAAGCTCGGGTTCGTCTTGAACAAGATCAAGAATCCGATCCTGCAGCAGCTCTACCATGTGCCGCCGCTCGACCCGCAGGCGGTGCTCGCCGAGTACACCGCCTACGGTGAGCAGCTTGGTGCTTACATCAAGGACATCTTTCCGATCGTCCAGCAGGCGTTGGCGCGGAGAGATCGGATCCTGCTCGAGGGCGCCCAGGGCAGCATGCTCGACCTGGACTTCGGCACCTATCCCTACGTCACATCATCCTCGCCCACGGCCGGCGGGGCGCTGACCGGCTCCGGCATTCCGCCCACCGCCGTCGACCTGACGATGGGCGTCTTCAAGGCCTACACCACGCGGGTTGGCTACGGACCGATGCCGACCGAACTGGACAATGCGCTCGGCGAGCAGATCCGAGAGATCGGCGCCGAGTATGGCACAACGACCGGGAGGGCCCGCCGGGTCGGGTGGTTCGATGCCGCCGTGGCCCGCTACAGCGTGGCCCTGAACGGGATCGGCTCGATTGCCCTGACCAAGCTGGATGTGCTCGATGAGTTCGATCCCATTCGGATCTGCACCGGCTATCTGAGCAAGGGCGAGCTGCAGTCGTTTCCGATGTCGAACATCAGCCACCTCAAGCATTGCGAACCGGTCTACGAGTCGATGCCCGGCTGGCGCTCATCGATTGCGGGGATGCGCCGCCCGGACGACTTACCCAAGGCCGCTCGACGCTATATCGATCGGCTCGGAGAGCTCTGCGGCGCCCCGATCGACATCGTATCGGTCGGGCCCTCGCGCGACCAGACGATCTGGATGCAGGGCGGCCCGGGCCTAACGGTGCGTCAGCGCGAAGGCCACGCCAGCCACACCTAAGTACCAGAGTACCGATACTCCGCTCAGCAGCAGCTTCGTGCGGCGATTCAGCGAGGCTCCACTCCAGGTAAGCCACAGCCCGACGGGGTTGACGAGCAGCAGCGCTGCCAGCAGGACGAAGGTAGGCTGCGTCCAGCCCCGCAGCGGCCCGCCGCGTGTGGCCGCGTTGCGCATCTGACGAACGAGATCATCGGGATCACTCTGCGCATCGAATGACCGGACCGAACGGGCGCCCGCGCTGCGGCTGAAGGCCGTCGCCACCGGCGAGGTCGCCATCACCGGTTGCCGCACATCCGACCGCACCGGCGCCCAGAGCCGATGCGGGTCGGGCTCACCGGAGTCGATGGCTAGGGTGCGCAGCGGCGCGTGCCGGCTCGACAATCTCGCGCGCCGGCGCAGGATGGCCTGGACCCGCAACACGACGGTCACCAGCACGCTCACCAGCAGCAGCCCCTGCCAGGTTGCTTGTAGGCCCTCGCCGTACCAGCGCAGGATCATGGTGGCCACGCCCGCCGCCGCCCCGAACGCGAACGCAAATCGCTCGGGAAGCAGCACGCGCCGCCGATCGGCGGCAACATACCCTGCGAGAAAAAGCGAAGGTCCGGAGGCAAGCTGGAAGCCGAGGTCGGCGCGGAGCGCGACCGCTGCAGCCGCCACGCCGCAGAGGAATCCGCCCACCACGCCCAGGGAAATCTTTCGCGTGTACCACAGATAGGTGACGCCGAACAGCACCGCCCCGGCGGAGGTGACGCCGATGGGGCCTGGAACATTGCCGACGTACAGCTTGACGGGGTCGATGACGATCTGCAGCTTGTACCAGAGCAACAGGGGATCGTCGAGATGCCGGCCATCGAAAGGATTGACGAAGCCGATCCCGAGTTGCCGCTGGATCACGAAAAGGACGCCAAACACGACCAAGGCCGGATGCAGCATCACGCGCTGGAGCTGCGGCCAGAGGAAGGTGTCGGCCACGATGAAGAGAATCACCATCGAGGCGGCGAGCCACGCGGGGGTCCGCGGTGAGAAAAAGCAGGCGATCAGGATACTCGCCACCAGTGGATGCGTCGCCTTGAAGCCGATCCAGGCGGGGAGGCCGAAGGTGAGGCGGGCGAGCTGGAGAGCAAGCAGACAAACGATGCCCGCGAGAAACGACAGGGCAAACAGCAGCATCGCGTCCTGCAGGTAGAAGACGATCCCGGCGATTACGAGCGGAAGGAGTGCCAGGGCGTAAGCGAGGTCGTATCCAAGTTGCTCCGGCTGGACCAGAAGCAACTGCGGGACACCGTGCAGCGCTCGCCAGAGCTGTCGCACCTCGAGCATTGTAGTCGAGCTTCGGGCGAATCACGACCAGACTTGGACGCTGTGTCCAAAATGACCGGCGAAGAGCGTCTGGTATCCTTACTCCGTTTTTCCGGGCACCCACGTGAGATTTTCGCGCCGCATCACTCTGCTAACGCCCATCACGCTGGCCGCCGGGTTGCTCGTCACAGTGGTCGCTGCCTCCGCGGGGGACACGCGCTGGACACCGACCGGCGCGCAGCAACCCGGGACGCCGGATCGCCCCGTCTGGTCGATCGCGGTATCGTCGGCGCATCCCTCGGTCGTGCTCGCGGCGACCCAGGGCCGAGGCGTCTTACGCAGCACGGATTCGGGCGCCAGCTGGACCTCGACGATCGCGGGCATCGATGGTGCGTGGGTGGTGCGTTTCGACCCGGGGCAACCGGCGACGGCGTACGCCGGCACGCAGACCGCCGGGATCTACAAGTCGGTCGACGAAGGAAAGAGCTGGACGCCCCAGACCCAGGGCCTGAACAACCTGGACGTGCGCTCGATCGACCTCGCGAGCGGCCTTGTCGTTGCCGGGACGGCTCAAGGCGTCTACTACTCGACCGACGCGGCCGCCTCCTGGCATGCACTCGGCCTCGACACCATGGACATCGCCGCGGTCGCTGTGCTGGCGAAGACGAATGGCTTCACGCTGTTCGCCGGTGCCGACAACGGCCCCGCCGGGGCCGGCTATTTGCTCAAGACCGAGGGACTGGGCGGCAGCTGGGCGGTGGTCAAAGGAAATTTTCCCGCCGACGCGGTGGTCGCCTCGCTGGCGGTGGCGTCCGCTCCGTCCGGGGGCACCGATCCCCCCGTGCTCGCGGGCACGTCGCAAGGTCTCTTTCGCAGTGATGATCGAGGCCTGACCTGGGGTCCTCTGAGCGGCCTGCCGTCAACCGACGTCAACCTCGCGCTCTTCAACCCGGCAAATCCCGACCAGATCTATGCCGGCAGCGATGGCGACCAGGGCAACGGCGGCGTCTTCCGCTCACTCGACCGCGGTGCCAGCTGGGGCACCTTTGGCGCCGGGCTCCCGGTGAAGCCTCGCATCACGGCGCTCGCTCTGCAGCCGCTCAACCCAGCCCAGGTGGTCGCGGCGGCCTGGAACCCCACGGATGGTTCGGCCGGCGCCTACCGCATCGCCGATCCGGCTGCCACCCTCCCCGGGGTGACGCCCACGGCGGCCCCCTCCGGGAGCACCGCGGCCTCGGCCACCCCCCGACCCAAGGTCGTGGCGCCGGTTCCGGTCCGGCGCTCAGCGGGCACTCCGGCCTACGCGACCTACGCCCTCGCCGTCGCGCTGCTGCTTGCCCTCGGCGCCGTGATCCTGGCCCGGCGCTGGCGGATCCGGCGCGAGGATCGGCGCATTTACCGACCGTAACCCCGTGTCACAAGGAGGCCTCCGCCATTAACCATCTCTTCACCGGTTCAGGCTGGCGATTGTGGTCCGGCGAGGCTACCCTCTGGGCTACAGCCCGTCGAAGGCGGGCCCAGGAGGTCGATCGCGCCTGCTCACGACCCGGTCGAGGCGAATCCTGACCATGGATTCCGCGGAGGCGACGCTACGGACGCTGGGGCTCGAGCTTCCAGAGCCGCCCAAGGCGCTCGCCTCCTACGTGCCCGTCCAGCAGGTCGGTGAGCTGCTCTACACCTCCGGCGTCATCCCCAGCTGGAATGGCGACGTCCAGTTCCGAGGGGTCGTCGGTGCTGATGTCAGCGTCAAGGACGCGGCGCGCGCGGCCGAGATCTGCGCCCTCAACATCATGGCCCTGGTTCGCCAGCATGCCGGATCGCTCGACCAGGTCGAACAGTTCATCCAGCTCAGCGGATTCGTCCGCTCTGCGGCCGGCTTCGAAGAGCAGCCGAAGGTGCTCAACGGCGCCTCGGACCTGATTTACAAGGTTTTCGGGGAACGAGGACGGCACACCCGACAGGCGCTGGGCACCAGCGAACTACCGCTCGGCGTCCCCGTCGAAATCTCGGCGATCATCCGGCTGAAGGCTTAGGCTGCCAGCGGCAGCCAGGCGGTAAACGTCGCCCCTTCGCCGGGGCCGCTTTCCGCCTCGATCGTGCCGTCGTGGGCCTCGACGATCGACTTCGCGATGGCGAGGCCGAGCCCCGAGCCGCCGGACGAGCGCTCGCGCGCCGGCGCACCACGATAGAAGCGCTCGAAGATGTGGGGGAGATCCGCCGAGGCGATGCCGGGGCCGCTGTCCTGGAGCCGGATCGCCGCTCGCCCGTCGGCCTGAAAGAGGCTCCAGTGCTGTTCCGCCCCGGGGGCGTACTTGAGCGCGTTCTGGGCCAGGTTGGTCACCACCTGCTTGAGCGCCTCAGGGTCAGCCCTGACGGTGATCCCCGGCTGCAGGTCCCTTGATTCCACCGCTCCCTTGTCGCGCAGACTCAACTCGTCGAGCGCCTGGTTGAGAAATCGGTCAAGCTGCACCGGCCGGCGGATGGGCGCCTTGCCCGACTCGAAGCGGGTGAGCGTGAGCAAGTCGTTGACCAGCCGGGTCATTCGGGTGCTTTCCTGCTGCATGGCGGCGAGGGACGCCTGGAGGGTCTCCGGATCCACAACGTCACGCCGGCCGAGCACGTCGATGTACCCGGCGATCGATGTCAGCGGGGTGCGCAGCTCGTGAGAGGCGTCTGCCACGAAGTGCCGCATCTGCTCTTCCGACTGGCGGCGGACTTCGAAGGCCTGGTCGATGCCCGCGGCCATCTGGTTGAAGGCAAGCGCGAGCTTACCAATCTCGTCGCTGCTCTTCGGCACCGTGACCCGCTGCTTGAAGTCGCCGCCGGCCAGCTTCCCCGCCGTGGCCGACATTTGCTCGAGCGGTCGTAACGCGCGCCCGATGATCAGCGGACTCAGCAGGAACGCGACCAGAAGCACCAGAAGCGAACCGACAATCGCCAGCTCGCGGTCGGCGTGTAACGTCTGATCGATCACGGCGGTGGGGATCGACAGCTGCACGACACCCAGGGCCTTGCTCCCGACACGAATGATGTTGAGGACCGCGAGATGCGTCGATCCGTCGCTCGCCGTTGCCAGGTAGTAGGCCTTCGGTCTGGTTCGGATGGCATTCAAGTAGTCGGTGGTCGTCAGCGTCGGCGCGGGCTGATCCGGGGTGATACCGGCCGGGACTGAGCTCACCAGTCCGCCGTTCGCGTCGAAGATCGCCGCCGACGTGTGGCCGGTTGCGAGCTCCACGGCGAACTGACGCGAGAGCATGAGGGCCCGGATCGCCGATGCCGGCCGGGTCCCGATCTGCCGGCGAAAGGCAAGAAGGTCGGCCGAGTATTCGCTCGTCAGCGCATCGGCATTGGTTCGGAAAAGCACCTCACGGGCGGCGAAGTATTGACCGACTCCTCCGACCAGCAACAGCACCGCGAGCAGGCCGAGGTAGAAACCCGTCAGGCGCCAGCGGAGCGATCGAAAGCGGGCCATGACTAGCCGCGCCCACCGCGGCGCGACCGGCGGTTCATGCCTTGATCCGGTACCCGACGCCTCTCACGGTCTGGATCAACTTGTGCTGGTCATCACCGAGCTTTTGGCGGAGGTACCGGATGTATACCTCGACGTTGTTCGCGTCGCCGAAGAAGTTGTACCCCCAGACCTGGTCGAGGATGCGGTCGCGGGGCAGGACCTGGTTGGGATGCATCATCAGCAGCCGCAGCAGGTCGAACTCGCGAGCCGAGAGATCGATGATATTCCCGTCCCGCCGCACGTCCCGCGTGGCCTCGTCCAGGGTGACGTTCTGGACCTGGAGCTGCGGCCCCGCGTTGGGATTACGGCGGCGCATGACGGCCCTAATCCGCGCCAGTAGCTCGCCAAAGTCGAATGGCTTGACCAGGTAGTCGTCGGCGCCGACCTCGAGTCCCTTGATCCGGTCCTGGACCTCGTCCCTGGCCGACAGGATGATGATGCCGGTGTCCTTGTTGCCGCGGATCGCCTCGGCGACCGCCAGCCCGTCAAGCTTCGGCATCATCACGTCCAGCACCACGACGTGCGGCTTGAACTCGCTGATCAGGCGGAGCGCGGCTTGCCCATCCGGTGCGGTCTGCACCTGGAAGCCCTCGTACTGAAGGCCCAGGCGGATGAAGTCCACGATGCTGCGCTCGTCGTCGACGACGAGCACGCGCGGACTGCGGGACACCGTGAGGTCGGGGTCCGTTTCTGCCATCTAGAGTCTCAAATATAACGGCGATTTTGGCGAAATCCCATCTTCTCGACCGCTTCTCAGGAGGCTTTAAGGAACGGTGTTGAAGGAGTCCTTGGGTAAGCTCAGGGTTGCGGGATTCCCGCATGTAAGCTCTTTCGGTGCAGCCGGCTGACGCGCCTCAGCGTCCAACCGTAACTCGCCGGCGCTCCTGGCTCCTACCGTCGCTGGTCGGCGGCTACCTGGCGGTGGTGACGCTATTCATGGTCTTCGTCCTCCACCTCTCGGTATCTCCCGAACGACTCATCCTGCTGATGCTGATCGCCGCGCTGATCCTCGGCCGGGCCAGGCTGTTCCTCGCCGATTGGATCCCCTTCCTGATCCTCTTTCTTTCCTACGAGTACCTGCGCGGCCTCGGCGGCAAGCTCGGGATGCCGATCCACGACGTCACCACCCTCGAGCGGCTGATCAGCTTCGGGCAGGTGCCGAGCCTGGCCCTGCAGCAGGCGTTCTACCACGCGGGTCAGGTGAGCTGGTACGACATCGCCGGGACGATGTTCTATTTCCTGCACTTTGCGTTTCCGCTCGGGCTCGGGTACCTCTTCTGGATCGTGGACCGACGGACCTTCCTGCGATTCTCACGGGCGCTGATCGCGATGTCGTTCGCCGCCTTCGTCTTCTACCTGTTGCTGCCGGTCGCTCCGCCCTGGAAAGCCGTTCCCGGAATCGTGAAGATCATCGATCACACCCTGCCCAGCTTCACCGACCTCCCCGGCGTCCCGGTGCCGGCCACCGTCTATCACTGGCTGACGCCCAACCAGTACGCTGCCATGCCGTCGCTGCACGCCGCCTTCCCTTTCCTGGGCACGCTCTTCGCCTTGCGCCTCTGGGGCCGTCGGGCCTGGCCGACGTTGGTCTATACCGCTTGCGTCTGGCTCAGCATCGTCTACCTGGGCGAGCACTATGTCGTCGACATCATCGGCGGCGTGGTCTTCGCCTTGGCCACCTTCTACGGCGAAGACGCGTTCACAAGCTGGTGGCGCACGCGTCACGCAAGGGCACAGTTACACAGAGACTAAAACGCGCCGGTGCGTCGTCCAGCGGCCCATCGCGCACTCGGCCGAAATCACGACGGCCTCGTGGGCGCGTACAGGCCGCGTACCACGCCGGCCCTAATTCGCGCGAAAGCGCGGCTCGGCCTGCGGCCTCGGTGTCATGACCTCCAAATCTTTTTCATGATTGCCCGTGCGAGTTTGTCCGGATCGTGGTGGGTTGAGATCCGCGGGTCGACCACGTCGACCAGCACCGCGTGAATGCTGCGCTGGTTGACCGTCGCCGGATCGTAGACGACCCGCTTGATACTGGCGGCCTGGGCCGACGGCGGCATCGGGAAGCTGTTGTTGCTGTTGACGACGGCGAAGTCAAAAATGTTCGTACCCAGGTGGCTCTCGATCGCCTTGAGGTGGTCGCTGACGCGGAAGGCGTCCGTCTCGCCCGGCTGGGTGGCGACGTTGCAGACGAAGACTTTGATCGCGGGCGACGCTTTGAGCGCCTCCGCCATCCCGTCGACGACCAGGTTGGGCAGGATGCTGGTGTAGAGGCTGCCAGGGCCGACAATGATCATCTCGGCGTTGAGGATCGCTTCCTCGGCTTCCGGGTTGATGGTGGACTCGGGCTCGAGGAAGACCCGCTTGATGGCGGTGGCCACGGCGCCGGTCCCGTCGCCGTCGCCGTTGGCGTGCGGGATGCTCGACTCGCCGACCCGGGTCTGGCCGTCCGCCATCTCGGCTATCAGGGTGACGTCGCGCAACGTCGACGGGACGATCTGTCCCCGGACCGCGAGGACCCGTCCGGACTCCCGGATGGCGTGCTCGAAGTCGCCGGTGATCTCGGCCATGGCCATGATGAACAGGTTGCCGAAGGAGTGCCCGTTCAGGCTGCCTTCCTTGAAGCGGTGCTGGAAGAGGGTGGTCATCAGCGGCTCGACATCGGCAAGCGCGGTGATGCACTGGCGGAAGTCACCGGGGGGCAAGATCCGGTACTCGGCGCGGAGCCGGCCGGAGCTGCCGCCATCGTCCGCCACGGTCACGATCGCGGTCAGGTTGCCGGTGTACTTCTTGAGCCCGCGAAGCAGGGTGGAGAGGCCGGTGCCGCCGCCCAGTGCGACCACCCGCGGACCCTTCTGCAGGAACCGGTAGTTGTAAATGATCTCCGAGAGCGCCCGGTCGCGTCCGGGGAGGAATGGTCCGAGTACCGACTGGGTCAGCTTGTAGAGCGCGAAGAGGATGATGCCGACGCCCAGGGCGGCGAACAGCCCGGCACGCACGAATCGAGGGAGGAACTGGAGAGTCAGGTAGAACGTGATGCCCGGAAACACAAATCCAGACGAGTACAGGTTTCGCAGGGCGTAACCGATTCCCAGGCTGATCAGGACCATCCCGACCATGAGAAGGACGAGCCAACGTTTGACATGGAGGCCGGGGGTGAACCAGCGCACCACCCGGGGGTTCATCCGTAAGGGTGCCACCGGCGCCCCAAGCTTAGCACAGCATTTTTTGAACTCATTTCGCGCCCAAATCGTTACGTCCCTTGGACCCTATCCCGGTCCCCGGAAGCGGGCATATAATCGGGTGAGGGCCTTTGAAGGCGAATTCGGGCCCAGTTCACGCCGCTTGTTTTAGAAGGCAAAAGGAGGTCGTCTGTCGATGGCGATCAAGGCAGAAGGCGTTACCCGTGCGGCCGAGGCCCGGCGGAAGGAGCAGGCGCAGTACTGGGTTTACCTTGACGGGGAGGTCAAGCGCTACGAGGACGCGCGCATCGGTTTGATGACTCACGCGCTGCACTACGGGACCGGTGTCTTCGAAGGGATCCGCGGGTACTGGAGCCCCGAGCACGAGCAGCTCTTCATCCTCAAGCTGCGCGAGCATTACGGCCGGATGCAGCGTTCCACGAAGATCCTCAAGCTCAAGATTCCGATGAGCCTGGACGAGCTCTGCCAGACTAGCATCGAACTCATCCGGCGCAACAACTTCCGACAGGACGTCTACCTTCGACCGCTCGCATTCAAGAGCTCGGAAGAGATCGGAGTCCGCCTCCACAACCTCAGGGATTCCTTCGCCATCTACGTCACGCCCTTTGGTAACTACGTCGACATCGATCGCGGCATCCGCTGCATGGTGTCAAGCTGGCGGCGCGTCGACGACAATGCGGCGCCGGCCCGGGCCAAGATCACCGGCATCTACGTCAACTCCGCGCTCGCCAAGACCGAGGCGATGGAAAACGGCTTCGATGAGGCGATCATGCTGACGCACGAGGGCCACGTCTGCGAAGGCAGCGCCGAGAACATCTTCTTGATTCGCGACGGCAAGGTCTTTACGCCGCCGACCTCGGACAACATCCTGGAGGGCTTGACGCGGCTGGCGATCATGGAGCTGCTCCGTGATGAGCTCGACATGGAGGTCGTGGAACGCTCGATCGACCGCTCGGAGCTCTACATCGCCGATGAGATTTTCCTGTGCGGGACCGGCGCCCAGATCTCGCCCGTGGTCGACGTCGACCGCCGGCCGATCGGGGACGGGCAGGTGGGACCAGTGGTCGAGCGGCTGCAGAAGCTCTATTTCGACATCGTCCGAGGACGTAGCGCCAAGTACCGCCACTGGTTGACGCCCGTCTACTGACGGCGGCCGCGCGTCTGCCCGCGATGCACTGATGCGCATCGTCATCGCGCCCAACGCGTTTAAGGGTTCGCTGTCGGCGCTCGAGGCCGCCGATGCAATTGGCGAGGGCGTCCGGGCCGCCGCACCCGATGCCAACCTGGTGCTGGTGCCGATTGCGGACGGGGGCGATGGAACCGTCGATGCGCTGGTCGCCGCGACGCACGGCGAGCGACGCACCCTCCAGGTCCACGGGCCGCTGGGCGATCCCGTCGATGCCGACTACGGGATGGTCGACGGCGGATCGACCGCGGTGATCGAAATGGCGAAGGCGGCCGGTCTCGCGCTGGTGCCGTCCGAGAAACGGGACCCGCAGGTCACGACCACCTACGGGGTCGGCGAGCTCTTGCGGCACGCCTTTGACGACGGCGCCCGCCACTTCATCGTCGGCATCGGCGGCAGCGCCACCAATGACGGCGGGGCTGGGATGGCGCAGGCGCTCGGGTACCACCTCCTCGATGAAAACGGGCACGAGCTGCCCCCGGGCGGCCTGGCGCTGAAACGGCTGGCGCGAATTCACGCGGGCGGCGTCCACGGGAACTGGAAGGAAGCGCAGGTCGAGGTCGCCTGCGACGTCACCAACCCGCTGACCGGGCCCAGCGGCGCCAGCGCGGTCTATGGTCCGCAGAAGGGAGCGACGCCGGAGATGGTGGCGGAGCTCGACGCCGCCCTGCGGCGCCTAGCCGAGGTCATTCGCCGCGATCTCGGTGTCGACATCGAGCAGCTACCGGGCGCGGGGGCGGCGGGTGGGCTAGGTGCCGGCCTGGTCGCCTTCACCGGAGCCCGCTTGCGGCCGGGCGCCGAGATGCTGATGGAGGCCCTCAAGCTCGATGACAAACTCATGGGCGCTGATCTGGTGATAACCGGCGAGGGCCGCCTCGATTCCCAAACGGCGCGGTTCGGCAAGGGCCCCGCGGCGGTCGCCCGTCACGCCAGAAATGCCGGGATCCCGGTGATCGCGATCGGCGGCAGCGTCGCCGACGAAACAGAGCTCCGGCTATTGTTCGATGGGCTGGAGGCCACCGTGGTCGAGCCCAGTCCGCTTGACGAAGCGATCGCCCGGGCGCGGCCGCTGCTGGTTCGGGCAGCGACCCGTCTCATGCGACTGCTGTTGACCGGCCGCCGCCTGCCCTGAGCGCCGACTGGACGGCCTAAGATCGAGCCATGCCCCATCGCCACGATGACAAGTACGTTCACCGGCATGATTTCGGCGCGGATTCCCATATTCATCGGCTCATCGAGGTGGTCGAGCACGCGCATGGGGCGCATGGTGACAAGGGTCACAGTCACACGCACATCGTCATGACGGATAGGTCCGAGCGTACCAATGGCGGCTCAGACCACCGACACCGACTGAAGGAACCGTTCGAGCACGACCACCCGTCAGAGCCTCAACCGCACCGACACCGGCTCGGTGATCTCGAGCACGAGGTCGCGGACCGCCACTGGCACCCGGTGGAAATCACGGAGATCGAGCTGACGATCGAGCCGCCGGGGACCGGTCCCCAACCCAGGCAGCGGCGATAACGCTCAACTCACGGCGTCGCCGTGAGGTCAGTGCTTGCGGTACCCGCCCTGGACGCGCCCGTCCATGAAGGAGATCTTGGGATGCCGCACCTTCGAGGTGAGGCGCCGGGTGATCACACCGGTGTTCAGCTGCACGACGACGTCGTTGCGCTGCAGATGAGGCGGGTTCGGATACCGCTCGGTGCAGGCGGGACAGGAGTCGAGGTGCTGCGCCACCATCTTCCGTTGCTCCCTTCGGAGCGTTCCCGGCGGGAAGTTGTCGAGCAGATAGGCGATCGTCGGGCACCGAGACTCCTCTGTCTGCGCCTTTCCCTCCATGAAGAGATATTCCTCCTTGAAGCGGCGGCGCGCACGGTGCAGTAGGGTCTCCACCGCGCTCTCCGAGACTTTCATCTTGCGGGCGATGTTGGCGTAACTAAGGCCCTGCAGCTCGCGGAGGGTCAGCACCAGCCGGTATTTCTCCGGTAAGCGCCGCGCCACCGACCAGACGGCGTCGCGTAGCTCGCTAATTTCAAGCGCAACCTCCGGACTCTTGCGCGCGTCACCGTCCGGCACCTGGAGCACCGAGTCCTCGCTTTCTTCGTCGTCGATCTCCTGAGCTTCGGGGAACTTCTTGCGGCGGCGGAGCTCGTCGTAGCACAGATTGGTGGCGATGCGGTGGATCCAGGCGGAGAAGTTGAAGCTGTCATTGATCCGGTGGATGGTCCGCAGGATCTGGAAGAACGTCTCCTGGGTCAGGTCCTCGGCCAGCTGCCGGTCGCGTAGCAGCCGGAACGTCAGACCGTAGATCGCTTTGTGATACCGCCTGAAGAGGGTGTCGAAGGCGGCCACGTCGCCGCCGAGATAGTCACGGATCAGATCGAGGTCCGAGGGCCCCCGAGTAACTCGCGTCACTATCCTGAATACCACCCGGACTCGGCAAAATCGTTCGACGTGAGGTCCCTCCCGCCGAGTCGCTGGCGAATCATAGCACCCAGTCTTGCGCGGATTGCACGACTCTCGGACGCAATTTCCAACTTTGTCACACGGCCGCGATTTTTTCGCAGGAGTTCCGCGAACGGCTCGTTATAATGCCGCTGACGTCCACTTCATGAGGGCCACAAATGGGCAGTCCGGGGGCAGGAAAAGCCACCACCGTCACCATAAGATTCCTTGACGACGAGATCATGGAAGGCCGGGTCGGCTCGATCAACCTGGACCAGCCGAACATCGAGCTCGAAATGCCGGATGAGGCTAGTAACAATGAGCGCGCCCTCATCCCGTTGCCGTCGATCAAGCGCATCACCCTTTCAGCCGGGCCGCCCAGTCCTGACGAGCAAGAGCGTGCCGAGCGGAAGGTGGCGATCCGCTTTCAAGACGGCGAGGTGTTGAAGGGCTACCTCGACGGCGAGCTGCAGCACGCCAGCCACGGCGTCACGATGCGCCTGATGACGGTGGAGAAGGATCGGATCGAAACGCTGGGCATCCCCTATACCGCCCTCAAGGCGCTCTTCTACTTGAAGACCTGGGACACCAGGCCGCCGGAGTTCGACGGAACGAAAGATCAGCATCTGGGCAAGCGGCTTTCCTCGCCTCTCGTGGACCTGATCTCCAACATGGGTCAGCTGGAAAAGCTCCGCAAACGCGGCGCCATCACCGAGAGCGAATTCCAACGGAAGCGCCGCAAGATTCTCGATAATATCTAGGGCCGCCGTCGTTATCCTGGCATTGCTGCCCCTGATCGGCGGCTGCAGCTCGCTGCCGTCCGTCCACGGGATTTCCCTGGGCACAGCCGGCCCCCCCGCCTCCAAGTATCAGCCGGAGCCCGCTCGCCACGAAGGCGGAACGCTGGTGATTGGGGACTGGGAGAGCCCAACGAACTTTTCCCCACTCTTCAATGAGGAGGTGCCGGCCGCGCAGATCGATGCCTTGCTCTACGGCGGGCTGGTGCAGCTCGACGCCAACCTGCAGCCAATCGCCGATCTTGCCCAGCAGGTGCCCACGCTGCAGAACGGGGACGTGAGCTGGAACCGCGCTGCCGGGACGATGGACGTGACCTACCAGCTGCGATCGGGATTGCGCTGGTCCGATGGGCAGCCGCTGACCGCGGACGACGTGGCGTTCACCTGGCGGCTGATCGTCAACCCGCGCGTCCAGGGCGTCCTCTCGCCGGCGGGCTACACGGCGATCTCCCGGATCGACATCCACGACCCGCAACGCTTCACGCTTCACTTCGATCGCGTCTACCCCAAGTATCTCGACCTCTTTCCGGCCATCCTGCCCCAGCACCGATTGGGCAGTATTGCCCCCGAGCAGCTCGCCGGCGACCCCTTCTGGGCCCGGCCGGATGTGGTCAGTGGTCCGTTCAAGATCTCGGACATGGTTCCGGACGATCACGTCACGCTGATTCGGAACGCCGCCTGGTCGCAGGGGCGGCCGGGACGGCGCCCGCACCTCGACAGCATCGTCTACAAGGTGTATCCCGAAACGGGCCAGCTCCTCGCTGCGGCCCGGGCGGGCCAGGTGTCACTGGCGCTGGAAATCCCCGATGACCAGCTCGCCACCCTGGCCAACACCGGATCGATGACGTTGCAACGCCGGTCGCAGCTCGCCTACGAGCAGGTCACCTTCAACCAGGCGGATCCCAATCCGTTGACCGGCCAGGCACCGCTCTGGAAGGGCGACCCGGCACTGCTCCAGGCGCTCCGCATGGCGATCGATCGGCCGGGGATCGTTAAGAAATTCTTCCACGATCAGGCACAGCTCGCCGAGTCGCCCATTCCGAGCGCCCTCACCCCGTTTCATGATCCCAACGTCTCGCTCAATTTCGATCTTGGCGCCGCCACCAAACTCCTCGGCGGTGACGGCTGGGCAGTCGGTCCGGACGGCATCCGCAGCAAGCAGGGACGGCGGTTGAGCTTTCACCTGCTGACGGCGCTGGGCAGCCCATTACGGAGCGCCATCCGCGATGAGCTGATCGCCGAATGGCGGAAACTCGGCGCTGAGGTCAGCGCCACCGAGGCCCATCCGAGCGAGCTGTTCAGTGGCTATGCCGAGGGCGGGCTGCTGGAGCGTGGCCGGTTCGAGGCAGGGTTATGGACCTGGAGCATCGGTCCTGACCCTGACGGCGTCTACCCGCTTGAGGCCTCATCGCAGATCCCTAGCGATCAGAACCAGGGGCTGGGCTCGAACTTCGGCCGTTTCAATAGCCCGGATCTCGATCGCAACCTCGATAGCGGCCGGGGTTCACTGGTGACGGTCGAGCGAGCACGATCCTATGCGGCGTTCGAGCGCGCGTACGCACGTTTGGGCTTCGAGCTGCCGCTCTTCGAGCGAGTGCTCGTCGTTCTGGCCAGCCCCCAGCTGCACAACGTGATACCCAACCCCGCGCCGGATACCACGCTCTGGAATGCGGCCGACTGGTGGGTGGACTGATTTGGCGTTGTTAGACAACCTTAGAAAAGCTGGGGTTTCGTTGACCCTCTCGGTTGGCCGCCCGTAGAATGCCCCCAACACCAGCGCCATCCACTGCATTGGCGCCCGCCTCTCACTCCACGCAGTGATCGTGAACGTCGGGAAGGAGGTTGTATGACAGGAACCTGCCCACGATGGTTGCGGCTGCTGGGGATCGCGACCACGGGGACGGTGCTGTTGGTTGCCTGCGCCCCGAGCGCCGGTACCCCCAGCACGTCGGTCAAGCCGGGCGGGAAGGTCACCGTTGCCTCGTGGCAGGAGCAGGATAGCCTGCTGGCCTGCAACATCACGGCTGCCGCCTCACATGCCTGCGCCTATATCAACCCGGCGATGGAAGGGCTCCTGACCGTCAAGGCTAACCAGGACCCGCTGCCCAGCAATCCGAAGCTGTCCGATTACTGGGTGCCGGAGCTGGCGACTGAGGTCCCCACGCTTGAGAACGGGGACGTCAAAGTAAGCGGGGACAGGATGGACGTCACCTGGAAGCTGCGCCACGGCGTCAAGTGGCATGACCAGGTGCCCTTCACCTCGAAGGACGTCAAGGCGACGTTTGACTTCTGGTGGCTGAAGTACCGCGACAAGAACCCGACCCCGCTGGTCTCGGCCATCGGCTGGGACCAGGTAGACAGTGTCGATACCCCGGATGACTTCACCGCGGTCGTCCACTTCAAGAGTGTGTACGCCGCCTACCTCACCCTTGGGACTGGACCCTACGGGGTTCTTCCCGACCACCTGCTGCAGCAGGTCTGGGCCAAGACCGGGGACATCACCCACGACAAGGTGACGGTCAATATTCGGGGCGGCTACAGCGGCACGGACACGCTCGACAAGGTCATGGTCGGCACCGGGCCCTTCATGTTCAAGGAATGGGTGACAGGCGACCATCTCACGCTCGTCAGGAATCCCCACTGGTGGGGCGGCGGCGGCCGGCCCTACCTCAACGAAATTCGCGTGAAGTTCGATGCTGACCCCAACACCGAGCTCAACGAGTTGCGCACGAACACGATCGACATGGGGCTTGACATGAGGCCCTCACTGCTGCCGCCACTGTCGCGGATGAGCGATGTGACGACGGTCACCATCCTGGACACCGCGACCGAGCACCTCGACATCAACCTGCACAACACCTTTCTCAAGGACGTGACCTTACGAAAAGCGATCCTCATGGGAATCGACCGCCAGAAGATCGTGGACACCTTGCTGCTGGGGAAGACGGTGGTACCGCCCGATGCCTGGATGTGCATCCAGACCGGGGCCTGGTGTCTCGATCCGAACGCCAAACACACACAGTACGACACGATCGCGGCCAACAAGCTGCTGAACGATGCCGGCTACAAGCTTCAGGATTCGGGGCCGTGCAAGAGCTTTCGCACCGACCCCCAAGGCCGATGCGTCCAACTCCACCTGATCACGACCACCCTTCCGCTGCGCATGGAGCAGCAAGTCGTTATCGCCTCCGACCTCGCGAGTATCGGCATCGATATCATCGTGCCCTTCGCGAACGTGCCGGCCAGCCGGATGTTCGGCTCCTGCACGGGCGGCGGGGTCATCTATAGCCACAACTTCGACCTCGCGATGTACACCACGAACTACAGTTATCCGGCCGAGCCGGACTCGCTCGCCTACACCGCCTATCACAGCTCGCAGATCCCAACCGACGCCAACGGCTGCGTGGGGCAAAACACAACCTTTACGAGTGACCCGCAGCTCGACCAGGCGCTCGACCAAGCGCGGCTATCGGTCAAGCTCTCCGACCGGAAGGACAAGTACGTCGTGGCCCAGCGTCGGCTGGCCGACATCGTACCCGAGATCCCGCTCTACCAGGCGGTCGACGTGGAAGCCTACAACAAGAAGCTGGCGGGTTACAAAGGCAACGAATTCTGGTGGATGAACCAGACCGCCGATTGGTACATCAGCCAGTAGCGAATCGCTAGTCTTGTTGGCATGAAGGATCTCGCCGACGCGGCGCTCAACGCCGCCCAGGTGAAGGGCGCGGACTATGCCGACGTCCGCCTCGATGAACAGGTTCAGCAGGAGATCATCGTCAAGAACGGCCAGCTGGCCGCAGTGTCGGATGATGCCAGCGAGGGCTTTGGCGTTCGCGTGCTGGTCAACGGCGCCTGGGGGTTCGCCGGCAGCGCACGGCTCGACAAGGCTGAAGTCGAGGAGGTCGTCGATCGCGCCATCAGGATCGCTCGGGCGAGTGGACGTGTTCGGTCCGCGCCAGTCGACCTTGGGCCGCCGGTCACGTCGCGCGGTCGGTATCGAACGCCGCTCGAGCGTGACCCGTTCAGCGTGCCGCTGAGCGAAAAGGTCGACCTGCTGCTTCGGGCCGACGCGGCGATGGGCGCGGTCAAGGGGGTCAGCATTCGCGAGGGTTCGATGGAGTTCATCCGGCAGAGGAAGATCTTCGCCTCGACCGAGGGTGCCTTCACGGAACAGGAGCTTTACGAGAGTGGGGCCGGCATCGAGGCGACGGCAACCTCACCCGAGGAGGTACAGAACCGCTCCTATCCCAACTCCTTTGGCCGGCACCAGGGAGCCGGGGGCTACGAGTACATCACCGCGATGCAGCTCGACCGCCACGGCCAGCGGATCGGCGAGGAGGCGGTGGCCTTGTTGACCGCGCCGCTGTGCCCGAGTGGCGTCAAGACGTTGATCCTCGATGCCAGCCAGACCGCCCTCCAGATCCATGAGTCATGCGGCCATCCGACCGAGCTCGATCGCGTCTTCGGGATGGAGGCGGCCTACGCGGGGACCAGCTTCATGACGCCCGAGAAACTGAATCACCTCCAATACGGCTCGCCAAAGGTGACGATCACCGCCGATGCCTTCACGCCAACTGGCCTGGGCACGTTCGGCTGGGACGATGAGGGCGTGCCCGCACAGCAGTCCCTCCTGATCAAGGGGGGCCTGTTCGTCGGCTACCTCACATCCCGCGAAACCGCCAGCGTGCTCGGCCAGCAGAGCAACGGTACGATGCGCGCCGATGGCTGGAACCGGATCCCGCTGATCCGCATGACGAACGTCAACCTGGAGCCGGGCGACTCGTCGCTCGAGCAGATGATCGCCGAAACGAAGGATGGCGTTTACATGGACACCAACCGCAGCTGGAGCATCGACGATAAGCGGCTCAATTTCCAGTTCGGCACGCAGCTGGCCTATGAGATCGTCAGCGGGAAGCGCGGCCGGATGCTGAAGAATGCCACCTACGCCGGGATCACCCCGGAGTTCTGGAATTCCTGCGACGCGGTCGCCGGGCGATCGGAATGGAAGGTGTGGGGGCTGGCCAACTGCGGTAAAGGGCAGCCGTCCCAGGTCGCTCATGTGTCCCACGGTGCCGCGCCGGCCCGCTTCCAGAACGTCAAGGTCGGCATCCTGAAATGAAAAGCATGGAAGTCGCCCGGCTGACAGACGAGGCCGAGCTGAAGCGGTTCATGGCCGGCCTCCTGGAGCGCTCACCGGCGGAGCAGACCGAGGTGATGGTCACCGAGTGGGACAGCGCGCTGACGCGCTTCGCCAACAATGGGATCCACCAGAACGTCGCCGAGCGCGACATCAGCGTCCGGGTCCGCGTCGTGAAAGACGGCAAGACCGGCGTGGCGTCGATCAACCAGATGAATGAAACGGCGGCGAGCGACGTGCTCGAGCGGGCGGTTGCGATCGCCGACCTCCAGCCCCCGGGCGAGGTCGTGCCGATGCCGGGGCCGGCGAAAACCCGGCCGGTCGAGGCCTGGTCCGACGCAACCGCCGCCGCAACCCCGGAAGAGCGTGCCGACTTTGTCGAGGCGGTCTGCGTGAAAGCCGGGCGCGCAGGGCTCAAGGCCTTCGGCGCCTTCAGCACCAGTGCTGGACAGCTGGCGATTGCCAACTCGCTCGGCGTCCTCCACCATCAGCGCTCCACCCAGGCGACGGTCAATTCGGTGGTGATGGGGGAGGCCGGATCGGGCTATGCGGATCGTGGTGCGATCGACGTGCGGGAGCTGGACCGGAACGAGCTGGCGGCGGAGGTGATCGACAAGGCGCAGCGCAACCAGAACGCGCAGCCGGTCGAGCCCGGCGTCTACGAGGTGGTGCTCGAGGAGTACGCCGTGGCCGAGATGCTGGAGTTCATGAGCTTCATGGGGTTCAGCGCGCTGGCGGCGCAGGAAGAGCGCAGCTTCATGCGACTCGGCGAGCAGATCACCGGCGACCAGGTCACCATCTGGGACGACGGCCTGGACCGCACCGGCCTGCCGGCGTCCTTCGATTTCGAGGGCGTCCCCAAGCAGCGGGTGGATCTGATTACGCGCGGGGTCGCGAGTGGGTTGGTGTACGACATGCAAACCGCGATGCGGGCTGGTCGTCAATCAACGGGCCACGGCCTGCCGGCGCCCAACACCCAGGGACCGTTCGCCGTCAACCTCTTTATGGAGCCGGGGACGGCGGCCAAAGCCGAGCTGGCCAGCGGCATCAAGCGCGGCATCTGGGTCACCCGCTTCTGGTACGTCCGGACGGTGCATGAGAAAGCCTCCATCATCACCGGCATGACACGGGAGGGGACCTTCCTGATCGAGAACGGTCGGATCGTACGCCCGGTCAAAGACATCCGCTTCACCCAGAGCATCCTGGAGGCGCTGATGGGAACGCTGGCGCTCAGCCGGTCCACCAAGCTCCAGGTCGCCGAGTATCTCGGGGCGTCGCGGGTGCCGGCCATGCGCCTCAAGGCCTTCAGGTTTACCAGTTGAGCGCTCACCCTTTGATCGGCCTGCCGACGTTGGCGATCCCCCCGGGGCCGAAGCCGCCCCGCTTTGGGATCAACCAGAGTTACGTGCGGGCGCTGGTTGCGGCCGGTTGTGCGCCGGTGCTGATCCCAATCCTGGATGACGATGACCGGCTGCGCGCGATCTACGAGCGACTCGATGGGATCGTGTTTCCGGGAGGCGCCGATGTCGCGCCGCAGGAGTATGCGGAAGAGCCGATCGACAACCTCAACGTGGTCGAGGCGCCGCGCGACCGGACGGAGCTGACGCTGGCCCGCTGGGCCTATGCCGACGATCTGCCCACACTCGGCATCTGCCGCGGTCAGCAGTTACTGAACGTCGCCCTGGGTGGCAGCCTTTACCAGGACCTTCGACACCAGGGCGTGACGCCCCTCGAACACTCGGATGCCGATGGCCGGGCCCGGACCGCCCTGATGCACCGCGTCCATCTCGATCCGGAGTCGCGGCTGGCGCAACTGATCGACGAGACGACGATCGAGGTCAACAGCTTGCATCACCAAGCGGTGAAGACAGTGGCCTCGCCATTGCGGGTAACAGGAAAGTCAGACGACGGCGTGATTGAAGCGCTCGAGTCGAACGATCGGCGTTTCCTGATCGCCGTCCAGTGGCACCCGGAGGAAATCGATGCGCTGCCCTGGGTCCGGCGCCTTTTTGCGGGTTTCGCCCGCGCGGCGGGACCCGAGCGAAACTAGGTCAGGCCTGGCCAGCCGCGTCCTTGAGCCAGGACAGCGCGACCGATAGTGGACCGACCAGCGCGACGAACTGGTCCGGGCTGAGCCTCCGGCGTGACGCGAGGCCGACCGCGGCGTCACCGACCGCCCACCACGTCGGGCTCTGCGCTGGCTCACCAGCGCGTTCCGCCGCGGCCTCGAAGATTTCCCGGTAGGAATCAGCGCCCAGCGCGTCGAGGGCCGCGCGTCGGGCCGCCTCGATCCGATCCGACGCATCCAGCCAGGCCTGCCGCTGCCGTTTGCCGACCAGGGTTCTCGCGGGATCACTGAGACCGAGCAGTCCCTGGTAGAAACGATCGACGACAGAGCCGCTTGCCGCCGGATCGCCTTCCTTGGTAAAGGCCCGGCTCATGACGGCAGCAACGCCGAGGCGTTACGCTGCCTGGGGTAGCGTAACGCTCTTCGGTTCCAGCGCCTTCTCGAGCACGTCGCGGACGTCTTTGGCCAGATGGATCGTCATCGCCTTTCGCACGCTCTCCGGCAGGTCATCGAGGTCCGCCTCGTTGCGATAAGGCAGGATGATCTCGGTCAACCCGGCCCGGTGCGCCGCCAGCAGCTTCTGCTTGACGCCGCCGATCGGCAACACCTTGCCCTGCAGGGTGACCTCGCCGGTCATGCCGACGGTGCTTTTCACTGGTCGCCCAGTAAACAGACTGACCAGCGCCGTCACCATCGTCACACCCGCCGAGGGGCCGTCCTTGGGGACGGCGCCGGCCGGAACGTGGATGTGAATCGCCTTCTCCTCCAATCCGGGCGCGATGCCGAGCTCGGTTGCGTGCGAACGAACATACGAGAGCCCGATCTGTGCCGACTCCTTCATGACGTCGCCCAGCTGACCGGTGAGTGTCAGGCCCTTCTGACCTTCCATGGCCGCGGCCTCGACGAAGAGCACCTCTCCGCCAAAACCGGTCACCGCCAGGCCGGTCGCAACGCCGGGAACCGAGGTCCGCTCGGCCACTTCTTCGTGGAACTTCGCGCGACCAAGGTACTTGGTGACATCGTCGCCGGCGACCTGGATCGGCGCGCTCGCCTTGCCGGCTTCGATCTGCGTCGCGACCTTGCGGAGCAACCGCCCGAGCTCGCGTTCCAGATTGCGCACGCCGGCTTCCCGCGTGTGCTCGGCGATGATCCGCCGGATGGCGTCATCGCTGACTGACACCTCTTCGGAGGTGAGCCCGTTGCGTTCCAGCTGACGGCGGAGCAGGTGATCGCGCCCGATGGCAAGCTTCTCCTCTTCGGTGTAGCCGTCGAGCCGGATGATTTCCATCCGGTCGAGCAGGGGCCCCGGGATGGTGTCGGCGACGTTGGCCGTCGGGATGAAGAGCACTTCCGAGAGGTCGAGGTCGACCTCCAGATAGTGGTCCCGGAAGGAATGGTTCTGAGCCGGGTCGAGCACCTCGAGCAGCGCCGATGACGGGTCGCCCCGCCAGTCGCTGCCGACCTTGTCGATCTCGTCGAGCATGATCACCGGGTTTTTGGTGCCGGCTTCCTTCAGGGCGCGGGCGATCCGTCCGGGCAGCGCCCCAACGTAGGTGCGGCGATGACCGCGGATCTCGGCCTCATCATGGATGCCACCGAGCGAGATGCGGGTGAACTTGCGGCCCAGAGCTCGGGCGACGGACTCGCCGAGCGACGTCTTGCCCACGCCGGGCGGACCCACCAGGGTGATGATCGCGCCCGAGCCACGACCGCCGGCCACCGCCAGGCCACGCGAATCGCGCCGCTTGCGAACGGCGAGGAACTCGATGATGCGATCCTTGACGTCGTCCAACCCCGTGTGATCCTGGTCGAGGACCCGTCGCGCCTCGGTGACGTCGAACTGGTCGACCGTACGCTTGTTCCACGGCATGTCGAGCATCCAGTCCAGGTAGTTGCGGATCCATCCGGCCTCCGGATTCTGCTCGCTGGTGCGCTCCAGGCGGTCGAGCTCGCGCTCCACCTCCTTCCGGACCGCTTCCGGCATGCCGGCCTCTTCGATCTTCTTCCGGTAGTCGGCGGCGACGTCCGAGTCGCCCTCACCGAGCTCCTTTTTGATCGCATCCATCTGCTGGCGGAGCAGGAAATCGCGCTGGCGCTTGTCCATCCCCTCCTGGACGTCGTTACGGATCTTGTCCTTGAGCGAAGCCTCAGCGAGGATCTCGCGGGTCCAGGCGATCAGCTTTTGCAGGCGCAGCTCGACGTCGAGCGTTTCGAGGATCTCCACCTTCCGCTCGAGGGAGAGATCGGGGGAATATCCGGACAGGTCGGCGAGCTGGCTGGGCCGATCGATGCCGTGGATCATCTGCACCACCTGGTCGGCGCCGCGCAGCTCCAGCAGGTTCTCGATCAGCGCCTTGTACTCGCGGGCCAGGACGTGCGAGGTCTCCGACAGGGGATTGACGTCGGCCGCCGGTTGGGCCAGCACCCGCAACGCCGGGCCGGTCCCGGCGGCGGCGCTGCCCACCGAGGCACGATGCAGGCCCTGCAGGATCGCGACTTCGATGCCGTTGGGCAGTTTCCGGGAATCCTCGAGCTTGGCGACGGTGCCGATGGCGGCATATCGACCCGCGACTCGAGGCACGAGCAGGACGAGACCGTCGCCTTCGCGTGCGGCCGCGACGGCCGCCTGGGCTTCCTCGCGCTCCAGCGGGACCGTGACCACCATGTTGGGCAGCACCACGCCGTTGGTGAGCGGCAGGAGCGGGATGAAATCAGTTTTTGGTTCAGGCATTGCTTACTACTCCTCAGTGTTCTCGTCAGGGACAACCGGCGAGACCCTAGGTTTATGCCCAAAATGGCCGCCGCCAAACGAGGGCCGCGTCGGGCGCCTCAGGAGCGGATCGTGGTCGCGGTGGGATCGCCGCTCGCCTCGGAGAGTGACCGGATGACGTTATCGATGCCGGTCGCCACCACCTCCGGCGGCGGCGCCGCATCGATCAGCTTGAGCTTGCCCTGATCACGGTAGTAGGTGATCAGGGGCGCCGTTTGCTCGAGGAAGACATCGAGGCGGTGGTCGACGATCTCCTGGCGGTCGTCGCTGCGGTGTCGCTGGCCCAGGCGGTCCCTCAGCGCTTGCCGGTCCACCTGCAAATAGAGGACCGCGTCTAGCGGTCGCTGAAGCGCGACCAGCATCGCGTCCAGGGCCTGTGCCTGTGGGACGGTCCGGGGGAAGCCGTCGAGGATGAAGCCGTGCTGGGTGTCCGGGTCCGACAGCCGGTGCTGGATGATGTCGACCACCAGGCTGTCGGGCACCAGCTCGCCTCGGTCGAGGTAGGCCTTGACACGATTCCCCAGCGGCGTTCCCGCCTCCACCTGCGCCCGCAGGATGTCGCCCGTCGCAATCGCCGGGGTCCGATACGTCTCGGTCAGCCAGGCCGCCTGGGTCCCCTTGCCCGATCCGGGCGGACCGAGCAGAACAAGATCCAGCCCCATGGCGATCAACAGGGGAAGCCGATCGACTCGGCATAGGCGGCGGCGGCCTGTTCCTGGCTGATGTAGCCATCGTGCGCCATCTGGGCCAGCACGTTGAACTGGCGGGCCCGGGCGGCGCAGGGGTTTCGGTAGAGGTCGTAGTAGGAAGGCGATTGCGGCAGGCCGGCCAGCATGGACGCGCGCGCCAGGTCCAGCTGCGCCGGCGGACGATGGAAATAGACCGCCGATGCCTGCCCAATGCCATAGGCCCCATGCCCGTAATAGACGGCATTGAAGTAGTTCTCCAGGATGGTGTGCTTGTCGAAGCGTGACTCGAGCTTCAGGGCCAGGACCAGATCTTCCGGCTTTCGCCAACCGTCGTCGTTGCTGCTCAGGTACAACAGCTTGATCAGCTGCTGTGTCAAGGTGCTGCCGCCCTCCAGCGCCCGGTGATGATAGAGGTCGGTAAGCACCGCGCGGATAAGTCCCTGGGTATCGATGCCGCGGTGCTCGTAGAAGCGCTCATCCTCGATCGCGATCAGGGCCTCGCTCAATTGGTCGGGGATGTCCGCAAGCGGCACCCGTGCCCCACCGTGCTGGTTGAGGATGGCCTCCACCCGCTGCGGCATGTCATCGATCGGGGGTGTGATGACGACGCCGACGGCGACGGCAATGCCGAAGAGCGCCGGCAGCCCGAGGGCGACGGCAACGATCACGGCGATCACCCGCTGCCGCCGGGTGCGCCGGGAGACCCGCATTGCGGGAAGCATTCTAGTGGCGTGCCAGCACGGGGACAGGAGGGTCGGGACCCGTACGCGACAGGCCGTCCACGAGTTCGGACCGAATTGCCGCAAAGGCGCAGTAAAATGAGCTCGTGGCCGATGGATCACCCCAGTTAAACGACCGGCGCGGTACCTGGAAGGTCAAGGCCGGGCTGGCCGAGATGCTCAAGGGCGGCGTCATCATGGACGTCGTGACGCCCGAGCAGGCGAAGATCGCCGAGGACGCCGGCGCGGTTGCCGTGATGGCGCTCGAGCGGGTGCCGGCCGACATCCGTCGTGAGGGCGGCGTCGCCCGGATGAGCGACCCCGGATTGATCACGGCCATCATCGAGGCCGTCACCATCCCGGTGATGGCCAAGTGTCGCATCGGGCACTTCGTCGAGGCCCAGATCCTGGAATCGCTGGGCGTCGACTACATCGACGAGAGCGAGGTCCTTACCCCGGCCGATGAAGAGCACCACATCAACAAGCATCCATTCAAGGTGCCGTTCGTCTGCGGCTGCCGCGATCTCGGCGAGGCTCTGCGGCGGATCACCGAAGGCGCGGCCATGATCCGCACCAAGGGTGAGGCCGGCACCGGGAACGTCGTGGAGGCGGTTCGACATATGCGCGCCGTGACCGGCACCATCCGCCAGCTGCATGGCATGGGCCCCGAAGAGCTTGTCACGGAAGCCAAGCGGATCGGCGCGCCCGCCGACCTGCTGGAGGAGACGGCCCGCCTGCGTCGTCTGCCGGTCGTCAATTTTGCCGCCGGTGGGATCGCGACCCCGGCCGACGCGGCACTGATGATGCAGCTCGGTTGCGACGGGGTCTTCGTCGGCTCGGGCATCTTCAAGGCGGAGAATCCTTCCGCCCGGGCTAAGGCCATCGTGGCGGCGACCACCTACTTCGACCGTCCGGACATCCTGGCCGATGCTTCCAAGAGTCTCGGCAAAGCCATGCGGGGGCTGGAGATCGGGGCGATCCCGGAGGAGGAGCTGCTCGCCCGCAGAGGCTGGTGAGTATCCGACGCCGCGTCGGCGTCCTTGCGCTGCAGGGGGATTTTCGGGAACATCTGGCGGCCCTGCGCGCCTGCGAGGTGGAGGGGGTCCCGGTCCGGCTCGCCACGGACCTCGAAAAAGTCGACGCCCTCATACTGCCGGGCGGAGAGAGCACGACCATGGCCCAGCTGATGGAGCCCGCCTTGCGGGATTCGATCCAGCGCCGGGCCGGCGCCGGCATGCCCGTGCTCGGCACCTGCGCCGGGATGATCCTGATGGCACGCAACATCCAGGGTGGCAGGGCGGACCAGGAGCCGCTGAAGCTGATGGACATTGGGGTCAGGCGCAACGCTTACGGCCGCCAGATCGATAGCTTCGAGGCCGAGGTGGAATCGCCGGCCATCGGCGGCGCGGGCCCGGCGGTCTTCATCCGGGCCCCGCAACTGGTCGAACGCGGCGCCGAGGTCGAGGAACTGGCCCGGCACGCGGATCAGGCGGTCGCCGTCAAGCAGGGCAACCGGCTGGCGCTGGCCTTCCATCCCGAGCTGACGCCGGACCGGCGATGGCACCAGTACTTTCTCTCCCTCGATGGGGAGAATCGATGACGCTCCAGGTCCGTCCGGCCCAGCTCAAGGACCTCGGCGCGATCGAGGCGCTCTATCGGCAACAGGTTCGTGAGGCGGAGCGCTCGCCGCTGAAGCGTCAGTTCGCATCGACCCGGTTGTGGTTCCTGCTCAACAGCACCTTCGCCTCGATCATCCCCATCACCTCGGCCGCCGACCATGTCTACGTCATGGAAGACGCGAAGCGGCGCGCCATCCAGGGCTTCGTTCAAGCCGAAACCGCCGCGCTCGGACCAAACGTCTGGCAGATTCTCAATCTCTGCCTGAGCCCCGATCTCGATCGGGTCCAGGACGGCACCGCGCTGCTCGACCACCTCTTCAACGAGGGCTTGAAGCGCGGGGTCACGAAATTTATCGTCCGGGTGCCGGTCGACGATCCGGTGGCGGACCTGTTCCGAGTTCGTGGCTTCACGGCGTATGCAACCGAGCATGCCCTGCTCACCGAGGCGGTGGCCGCGCGGCCCACGCCGGCGGTCTCCGGTTGGCGGCCGATGCGGCGCGACGACGAGCTAGGCCTCTACCTTCTCTATGTGGCAACCACGCCCAAGAGCGTGGCGGCGGTTGAAGCGTCGAACTTCGCCGAATGGCGGCGGAGCTTCCAGCCCGGCTCATGGAGCGCCCGGATCCCCCGCCGGGCGGGTCAGCCGCGCTTCGTCATCGAGCGGGTGCAGGTGGTGGGCTGGATGAGCCTGGTCACGGGTGGCGGAGGCCGGCCGCATTCGCTCGGCCTGATGGCGGCGTCCCAACCGGCGGACCTGTGGCCGTCCCTGCTTCAGCGATCGCTGGCCTATGTCGCCCAGCACCAGCCGGGGCCCGTCTGGTGCAGCCTCCGGCACTACGATGAAGCCGGCATCCGGCTGCTACAGCGAGAAGGCTTTGAAGTCATCGCTTCCCAGACCTTGATGGTCAGGGAGCTGCCCTTGAAAGTTCCGGCCCGAATGCGGGTAAGAATCAAGGACAAGCGGCTGGTACCGCAATATGGCTGATGCAATGCACGAACTGAGGCGATCGCTCAATGGCCTGACGGACGCCGACCCCGCCGAGCTCGACCTGCTCTTCCAGGCGCTGCCGCCGCACCTCAACCGGGCGGTAAAGCGTCTCGATCGCCAGGGACTGCTGCTGGAGGTGGTGCTCGACCTGGGGCGCGAGCCCGAGGCCCGCTTTCCCGACCACGAGGTGATCCTCGACGATACGCCGGTCACCGCGGAAGACCTCGAGTTCGTCTCCACTCGGGTCGGCTCGTTCGGTGATGACAACCGTGCCGGCATCGAGCGCACGCTCCACCGCATTTCCGCGATCCGCAACCGCAGTGGGCAGATCATCGGACTTACCTGCCGTGTTGGCCGGGCCATCACCGGGACGATCGACATCATCAAAGACATGGTCATCGGCGGAAAGAGCATTCTCCTGCTCGGCCGCCCCGGGATCGGCAAGACGACCATGCTGCGCGAGTGCGCCCGGGTGCTCGCCGACGAGATGAAGAAGCGCGTGGTCATCGTCGACACCTCGAACGAGATCGGTGGTGACGGCGACATTCCGCACCCGGGGATCGGCCGCTCGAGGCGGATGCAGGTCCGCACCCCCTCGTTGCAACATGCGGTGATGATCGAAGCGGTCGAGAACCACATGCCGCAGGTGATCGTGATCGACGAGATCGGGACCGAATTGGAAGCGGTGGCGGCGCGCACCATCGCCGAGCGTGGCGTGCAGCTGGTCGCGACCGCGCACGGCAACTCGCTCGAGAACCTGCTCGTCAATCCGACCCTCAGCGATCTGCTCGGAGGCATCCAGACCGTGACCCTCTCCGACGAGGAGGCGCGCCGCCGCGGGACGCAGAAGTCGGTGCTCGAACGGAAATCGCCGCCCACCTTCGATGTGCTGGTCGAGATTCATGACCGCGATCGCCTGGCCATTCATCAGCCGCTGGCGGAGGTGGTCGACGCGGCACTGCGTGGCGCGCTCAAGCCACCCCAGATGCGGATCCGCGGCGCGGACGGCGAAATCGTTGCCAGGATCGCCGAGACGGCGCCGATGCGGACCGCGGCCGTCCGGGAGCCGCTGGAAGCGCCCCGCTCGCGCAACCTCCATGAGACGGTGTCGGTCTTTCCTTACGGGGTCAGCCGGAACTACCTGGAACAGGCGATCACTGAACTCAAGGTCCCGATCCGGATCCAGAACCACATCGAGGAAGCAGACCTGATCGTCACCCTCAAGAACTACTACCGCCGCAAGGACTCGCCACTCAAGGAGGCAGAGGCCGACGGCATTCCCATCCAGGTGCTGAAGAGCAACACGATCACGCAGATCAAGAACGCGCTGAGCCGGGTATACCAGCTGGATACGCCCGACCCAACCGAGTCCGCGCTCCAGGAGACACTCGAGGGCATCAGCCGGGCGAAGGCGACGAACTCGATGGTGGAACTATCACCGCAGAACGCCTACGTGCGCCGCTTGCAGCACCAGTTGGTCGAGCGTCACGAGCTGACCGCGCGCAGCGCCGGCAAGGAGCCGAACCGCCGCCTGCGCATCTACACCACCGCCGACTGAACTCGCTATAGTTCAGCGCAAAATGGAAACCGCGGGGAAGCCAGGCGGGTTCTTCATCAGCTTCGAGGGGCCCGAAGGCGGCGGGAAGTCGACCCAGATCCATCGCCTCGCCGCGGCGCTTGCCGAGCAGGGCCATGTTGTCTGGACCACCCGCGAGCCCGGCGGGACCCGCATCGGCGAGATGATCCGGCCGATCCTGCTCGGTTCGACGCAGGCCGGGCTCTCGCCGTGGTCCGAGGCACTACTCTTTACCGCCGCCCGGGCGCAGCTGGTCGACGAAGTCATCCGGCCGCGGTTGCAGCGTGGGGAGGTGGTGCTCTGCGACCGGTTCAGCGATTCAACGCTCGCCTACCAGGGGTATGGCCGCGGCATCGAGCTGGCGGCGCTGCGGCAGCTCCAGGGGGAGGCAACCGGCGGGCTCTGCCCAGGCCTGACGCTCCTGCTGGACCTGCCGGTCGAGGCAGGCCTCGCCCGCATCCCGCGCAACGCCCAGGACCGGCTGGACCGGGAGACGGTCGCCTTCCATCAGCGGGTGCATGCCGGTTATCGGGAGATGGCGGCGCAAGACCCGCACCGCTGGCGGGAGGTCGACGCCTCGCGCGATCCTGACCAGGTGGCATCCCGCATCCTGGAGCTGGCTCGCGAGGCACTGCGGGCCGCCGGCATCCGCCCGGCGGAGCGGCGATCGGCATGAAGTTGCTGATCGCGGTGGTGCACAGTGAAGATGCTTCCTCGACCATGGACGCGCTCAACGATCGGGGGATCTCGGTGACCCGGTTTGTCAGCTCCGGCGGCTTCCTGCAGCACAAGAACGTGACGCTGATGTCGGGCATCGACGACGACCGGATCGAAGAAGTGCTCGGCCTGATCAAGGAGAACTGCCGCACCCGCAGCGAGTTCATGAACCCGATGCCGCCGTTGGTCGAGCCCGGTGACTTCTTCGTGCCCTACCCGGTCGAGGTCCAGGTGGGCGGCGCGACGGTGTTCATCGTCAACGTCGACCGCTTCGAAAAGCTCTAACCGGGGACCCGCCATGGAAGCGCCGACGGCGCGGCTCACGGCGATGGCCGAGGTCCTCCAAATCATCAGCCGGACATCGTTCGACCTGCGCGCCGTGCTGGAGGCGGTGATCGAACGAGCGAGCCGCCTGTGTCACGCGCAGCAGGGCTTCATGTATCGGCTGGACCGCGACTGGTATCGCCTCGACGTCGCGTACAACATCACCCCCGAGTTCCTTGCTTTCACGGAACGCACCCCGATTCACGTCGATAACCTCGGGACACTGGCTGGGCGAGTCGGTCATGCGCGTCGAGCGGTGCAGATTCCCGACGTCCTGCAGGATCCCGATTACACCTTTTGGGAGGCGCATCGGCTCGGCAGATACAGAGCGATGTTGGGCGTCCCGCTGATCCGTGACGAGACCGTGCTCGGCGTCATCGTGTTATGGCGCGGGCAGCCGGAGTCATTCACCGACGACGAAGCCCAGCTGGTGACGATCTTTGCCGATCAGGCCGTTATCGCCATCGAGCAGGCCCGGCGTGCCGCCGAGCTCGCGGACACGCTGGAGCAGCAGACCGCGAGCAGTGAGGTTCTCAGGATCATCAGTAGGTCGACGGCGGATCTGGATCCCGTCTTTGAGGCATTGATCAAGAGCGCTGTCCAGCTGTGTGCCGGGGACCACGGCGGCATCATCCGCTTCGATCCAATGACCCATCAGTACATCGAAACCGCCGATTACGGTGTGGGCAGCGAGGAATACCGCCAGATCGTCCGAAGGCCGTATCTCCCCAGCCGCGACACGCTCGTGGGACGGACGATCATGGAACGCGCGCCGGTCAGGATCGACGACGTGCTCCTGGATCCTGATTACAAATTCGCGGAAGCGCAACAGAAGGGTGGGTTCCGTTCCATCATTGGCGTCCCGTTGCTGCGTGAGGGGTTTCCCATCGGCGTGATCGCGGTCTGGCGCCGCGAGGTGCGGCCCTTCTCCGACCGAGAAATCCGTATCCTGACCACTTTCGCCGACCAGGCAGTGGTGGCGGTCGAAAATGTCCGCCTGGTGCGCGCGCTGCAGCGCCAGACCGACGAGCTCTCGCGTTACGTCACGCCGCAAGTCGCATCGCTCATCGCCAGTGAGGAAGGGGAGGCGCTGCTGGCGGGCCATCGCCGGCAGATCACCGCGATGTTCTGCGACCTGCGCGGTTTCTCGACCTTTTCCGAGACCGCCGAACCGGAAGAGGTGTTCAGCGTGCTTCGGGAGTATCAAGCCGGGATGGGCCAGATGATCGCGCAGTACGATGGCACACTCGAGCACCTGGCCGGCGACGGCATCATGGTCTTTTTCAACGATCCGGTGCCGACGGCCGGCTTCGAAGCCCAGACCGTTCGATGCGCGGTCGCCATGGGCGATCGCTTTCGCGAGCTGGCCAGCGGGTGGCGCCGGCGAGGCTATGAGCTCGGCCTCGGTATCGGGGCGGCGCTCGGCTATGCCACCCTCGGCCGGGTCGGCTACGAAGGGCACTATCAGTACAACGCCATCGGGAATGTCGTCATCCTTGCGTCTCGGCTATCCGGGGAAGCGAAAAGCGGAGAGATCCTGATGAGCCAGCGGCTCTACGCCGCCGTCGAACATCTCGTGATCGTCGACCCGGTCCGGGAGCTGACGCTTAAAGGCTTCACTCGCCAGGTGCCGACCTACAACGTCATCGGCCTCAAGGGGGCTGCCGGTGCGTGATCGCCGCAGCGGGGGAGCCCGGATCCTCACGCGGCTGCTTCGACCGCGGATCATCTTGCCAGGCGTGATCAACGTCGCGGCGCGATCATGATTCCCGGCCTTGGGACCGCGCTCAACACCGGCACTGTCCTGGCCGGTGCCACCGTCGGCCTGACGCTCGGCCGCGTGATCCCGGATAGCCTGCACCGCACCATTCGTGTGGCAATCGGCTTGTTCGTGGCGGTGATCGGCATCCAGATGGCCCTGAAGACGCGCAGCCCTCTGGTCTTGCTCGTCAGCGTGCTGACCGGTGTGGTGATCGGCGAGCTGCTTCGCCTGGATGCGGGTGTCCAGGCGATCGGCTCCTGGGCGGAACGCCGGATCAGCCGCGGGGGCGAGCCCGGTCGGGTCAGCCTGGCGTTCATCACCACCAGCCTCATCTTCTGCGTTGGACCGTTGACGGTGCTCGGTTCTTTCCTGGACGGCACCAAAGGCGACATCACCGTGCTGGCCATCAAATCGGCGCTCGATGGGGTGACCTCGATCGTCTTCGCCGCGACGCTCGGCTGGGGCGTGTTCCTCTCCGCCGGGACCGTGTTGGTGGTGCAGGGGAGCCTGACGCTGATCGCCTTCCTGATCCATGCCGGTCTCTCCGACCTGGAGGCGGCCGAGCTGTCGGCGGCAGGCGGTATTGCCGTTCTGGGGATCGCGCTCAGCCTGCTTGAGCTGAAGGCGATCAAGGTCGCCAACTTCTTGCCCGCCCTGGTGGTGGCGCCGGTGCTCGCCGCCATCCTCCACGCCGTCGGGATCCTATGATCGATAGACTTAGGCGGCTCCCATGGCGAGGTCTCAGGCGGGCGATCGGCGAAGGGTGGACTGGTTCGCCGCCGGGTTGGGGCTGGTGCTCGCGGTCGTCATCCAGCTGGTTGGTGGTACGTTGCTCTTGGGCAGTCATCGGGGCCAGCTACTGACCCAGGGGCTGCTGACCTTCGGCGCCCTCCTGGGGGGGGATGTCTCGCCGGCCTCATCGGGCCGGTTGGCGGAGCCGTCTGGAACGGCGTCGTGGTGGCCGTGGGCTTCATCATCGTCGCCGAGCTGGCCGGGGCGATGGGACCCGTGGGTCCGCTCGGATCCGCCGGTCTGGATACGGTCGGCCTGGTGATCGACGACGTGCTGGTCCTGAGCGGCGGCACGATCGGCGGCGTGACGGCCAGCGTAGCCCGGCGCCGTAACAGGGGGTAACGAACAGGAGGCTGCTCGCGTTCGATCGGCACACGACGTCGACCGGCATCGGAACCGAATCATCGAAAAGGAAGTAAGAGGGATGCAGGTGGAGAACGGATCGGTCGAAGCGCTCGGTTCGCGAATCGTCGAGAACGTTGGCCGCGTACTCGTCGGCAAAAGCTCGGAGATCGAGCTCTGTGTCATCGCGCTGCTGAGCCGTGGTCACATCCTGATCGAAGACGTGCCCGGCGTTGGCAAGACCATGCTGGCCAAGTCGCTGGCGCGCTCGCTTGGCTGCTCCTTCGAGCGCTTGCAGTTCACGCCGGACCTGCTTCCCTCCGACGTCACCGGGGTCAACATCTATAGCCCCTCCACCCAGCAGTTCGAATTCCGCCAGGGCCCGATCTTCACCCAGGTCCTCCTTGCCGACGAGATCAACCGGGCGACACCCAAGACACAGTCGGCCCTGCTCGAGGCGATGGAGGAGCGCCAGGTGACCGTCGATGGCACGACCTACCCGCTCGCGCTGCCGTTCCTGGTGCTGGCGACGCAGAACCCGATCGAATTCGCCGGCACCTTCCCGCTGCCCGAAGCGCAGGTCGACCGTTTCTTGATGCGGGTCAACCTCGGCTACCTCGATATCGCCCACGAAGTGCAGGTGCTCGACCGCTTCCAGCGGGAATCGCCGATCGAACAGCTCCAGTCGGTGGCGTCCTCGGAGGAGGTGCTCGCGGGACAGAAGGCGGTTCAGGAGATCTATGTCGACGACCAGTTGAAGGAGTACATCGTGCGCGTCACGCACCGCACCCGGTCGCACGCCGACGTCGGACTGGGAGCCAGTTCTCGCGGGTCGTTGGGCCTCTTCCGAGGCGCGCAGGCGCGCGCGGCCCTGGAGGGGCGGGACTTCGTCACGCCGGATGACGTGAAGGCGCTGGTGCACCCGGTGCTGGCTCACCGCCTCATCCTCAAAGCCAATGCCGAGCTGCGTGGGCTGACGCCGGCCAAGGTCCTGGCCCAAATCCTGGAGACGGAGCCGGTGCCACCGCCGAGCGTGGTGTCGCGCTTCGGACGCCGCGTGGCGAGCTAGCCGGGCCAGCCCATGCGGCTGCCGCGTCTTCCACTGGTCACGGCGCTGGCACTTCTGTTTTTCTTCGCCTACATCACCGGGATCCGGCTTGCCTACAGCCTGCTCTATGCTCTCGTCCTCCTCTTCGTCGTCAGTTACTTCTGGAGCCGTCTGGCAGCTGACAACCTGGTGGTCGAACGTTCCAGCCCGGAAGGGCAGTACCAGGTGGGTGACCACTTCGAGGAGCACTTCACCATCGAGAACCGCTCCTGGATCCCGATGCCCCTGATCGAGTTGACCGATTTCTCGAACATCCCGGGTTACAACCCGGGGCGCGTGTTCAGCCTGAAGGGCCGGCGGATCCGCCGCTGGACCTCTCGCGGTCAGTTCAAGCAGCGCGGCCTGTTTACCTTTGGACCGATCGAGCTCCGCCACGGCGATCCCTTCGGGCTCTTCGCCCGGACCCTGCGCGTCGCCGGGACTCGTTCCGTGGTCGTCTACCCGGTGGTGCGACCTCTCGGAGCGCTCGATGCGCTCGCCGCCAGCACTGCCGGCGACGAGCAGCTTCGCGGCCGGGTCCTCGATATCCCGCCGAACGCCACCACGATTCGCGAATACGTCCCGACCGACAGCGTCAAGCGCATCCACTGGGCGTCGTCCGCGCGCTTGGGTCGGCTGATGAGCCGCAGCTTCGAGACGCGCGAGGGGGGTGACGCCTGGATCGTTCTCGACCTTCAGGCTTTGGTCCACGTTGGGGAGGCGCCCGAGTCCACCCTCGAGTACGCGATGAGCCTGGCCGCCTCGATCACGGACGCGGCGCTGCGCCGCGGCAGCTCGATCGGGTTGGTGAGCAATGACAGCCGTCTCAGCGTGATCGAGGCCGCGCGCGGGGACCAGCAGCGTAAAAAACTGTTCGAGCACTTCACGCTCGCCCAGGCCGATGGCACCGTGCCGCTGGCCACGTTGCTGACGTCACAGCGCCATCAATGGCGGCATCGTGGGGGGTTGATCGTGATCACCCCCTCCGCGGACGAGCATTGGCCGGAGGCGCTGCTGGATCTGGGTGTCCGCGGCCACCGAAGCCTGATCGTGTACCTGGATCCGCGCGGGTTCGGCGGGAGCCAGCCGACGCTGGCGACGGCCGGCCGCTGGCGGCAGGCATTGAACTGGTGGATCGTCCGCGGGGCCGACGACCTGGCGGCTGCGGGGGAGCGACGGCTTGCCGCAGGTTAATCCCGCCACCATCGCGCTGCTCCTGGTCGCGGCCCTCGGCGGCGCCTGGGCAGCGGGCCTGGTGCGGCCGCAGTATGCGGAGAGCCGCTTGACGCTGCGCGTGTGGCGCGCCGGCCGGGTGGTGGCCAGCCTCGACCTGCGCGACACCTGGCTGTTGCTGGCGCTGGCGCTGGTGATGGGATGGGCGGTGGCGGCCGCCGTGGAGCGGTCGGCGTGGGCCCCGGATACGGAGGGCCGGTTGGTCCCGGCGATGGCGCTCGCCAGCGTACTTGGATGGATCTTCGTCTGCGCGGGCCTGCGCCGTCTGGGCTACGGCATCGCCTCGCTTGGCGGCGGGCTGGTGTCACTGGCGCTCCTGACACCTTCGCCCTTGACGACCCCCGGCTTTTCGATCCCGGCGCTGGGCCGGTGGTTGCTGGCGCTGCCCGGGCAGACCAACCTCCTGTTGCTGATCGGCCTGCTGCTGATGTTCGGCCTCGCCGGCGTCTGGACCAGCTGGTGGATCTTCCGCCGCCGCAACGGGCTCGTTGCCCTGCTGCCCACCGGCACCATCCTGGCGGTCGAGATCATCAACGACACCAGTCCCGGCCTGGGCTTCTTCGTCGTCGTCTGGCTGGGCGCCGCGGCGTCGGTTCTCTTGCGACTCAATTTCGTCGCCCTCAAGAACGGGTGGCGGACGCGACGCCTGCCGCACGCGGCCGATACCGGCTGGACCTTCGGCGAGGTCGGCCTCGAGGCGACCGTGGCCATTCTGGCCGTCGCATTTCTCATTCTTCCGCCGCTGAGCAATAACGACATCAGCGGCTGGCTGATCCCGGGGGTCGTGCATGCCGACTCCTTCCACCCGTTCGGAATCGGGAGTGGCGCAGGTCCCGGCGGGACCATCGGATCGATCGGCTACAGCGAGCTCGTTCGACCCGGCTCGCAGCTGAAGGCGAAGTCGCAAACCGTCATGGTGGTCAGCGGCGACAGCCCCCTCTACTACCCTTACTGGCGCGGGATCGCGCTGGCCGGCTGGGATGGGATTGCGTGGTACAAGCTTCCCAGCACTCAGGAGGTTCCGGTCCGCCAGCAGCCGTTGCTCGCGGCCCACGCGACGCTCCCGCGCGATGACCTGCCGGTCGCGAGCCAGCGGATCCAGGTGCTGCACGACAGCTTCCGCGTGGTCGTGGGGCAGGATCAGACGCTCGGCACGGTCTTCAGCGGCGGTGAAGTCGTCTCGGTCGACCAGGTGACGACCGTGCGGGGCATCATGACCTCGGTTCCGGCCCCGGTGCCGGGTCCGATCCCAGGGCTGGTCAACGTGTCGGGGGACAGCACCGGGACGGCCAGCTTCGACACCGTCGATCAGATCCGCCTGGTGAAGCGACTGCAGCCGCCCTACACCTACACCGTGACGGAGGCGATTCCCAACGTGGACGTCGCCGACCTGAAAACCGCAGGGACTGATTACCCGGCCTGGCTGGCGCCCTATACCACCCTCTACGAGGGCGGCCTGACCGCCCAGGGCTATTCGACCGCCCGCGACGCGGAGATCGCGGCCCTGGCCCAGTCGATCGTTCAGGCCGTGAATGCGACCACGCCCTACGACCAGGCCAAGGCGATCGAGTCCTGGTTTCTGGTCAAGGATCGCTTCACCTATACGCTGAAGCCGCCTGAGACGCCGGTTGGGGTCCGACCCCTCGACTATTTTCTCTTCAACTCACGCAAGGGCTTCTGCCAGGACTTCTCGAGCGCGATGAACGTCATGCTGCGCACCCTGGGCATTCCCAGCCGCCAGATGAGCGGCTTCGGGCAGGGGGTGTTCGATCAGAAAACCCGCCAGTACAGCGTCAACGCGCTCGACGCCCACAGCTGGGTGGAGGTCTTCTTCCCGGGCTACGGCTGGATCCCGTTCGAGGCCACGCCCGACGGGATCAATGGGCCGATCAACCGCCCGGCGACCCGCGCCGACCTCAACGCCCCGATCCCGGCGGCAGCTGGGGCCACGCCGCGCAACTTCCCGAACCTGCGGGAACCGGCGGCGGTACCCGGCCTGGGAACGTCGAGCACGGCCTTCCCCGATCTCTGGCGCCCAATCTTGATTGCCGCCGGCGGGCTGCTGCTGCTCCTTCTCATCGCCATGCTGCTGGCCCTCCGCTGGCTGCTGGCGGTGAAGGACGTCCCCCGCATCTGGCGTCGCCTGCTCTTCCTGGGCGACCGGCTCAAAGTTCCCCGCCACGCGGGCGATACACCGCAGGAATTCGGCGGCCGGCTGGCCGCCTCGGTGCCGCCGCTCGACGCCGAGGTCCGGCGGCTGGCGACCCTCTACACGCGCGCTCGCTTCCGGCACGGCGGCCTCAGTGTGGATGAGCTCGCTGACGCACGCCGCGCGTGGCACCGGATCCGCGCCAGCTACCCGACGCTGGTGGCAACCGCGTGGCGTGACGCGCTGCGCCACGGTCGCGTGGTCAGCGCAGAGGAAGGCGCAGGGTCAGAAAGTCGCGAGCCATCACGGCGCCATTGACCGACGCCTCGCTGCCGCAATGGGTGATGATGAAGTGGGTCGATGGGTTCCGCCGCATCAGGCCCTCCACGTCGGGGCGCGCCAGATGCATGTGCCCACCTTCATCGTCGTAGGTCATCTCGGTGATCACATGGTCGGAGGCCGCGACCAGCGCCTCCAGCTCGGCTGACATTTCGGCGTCCCCGCTATAGCCGAGGCGCACGCCGTCGCGCTCGATCACAAAACCGAGACAGTCCATCCGGCTGACGTGCCGCATGCGAAACGCCTGCGCCCGACTGCCATCGACCTCGAACGCATCACCGCCAGCGAGTTCATGCACGGTCAACTGCAGCCGCTCCCAGCTGAGACGGCGCATCTCCTCACCCCAGGCAAAGTCGAGCAGCCGCTGAAGATAAGAGGTGGTTCCGGCGGGGCCGAAGACGGTGAGCGGCGGCGATTGCTCGTGCAGCAGGACCCGGCCCAGGATCAGCCAGGCGATCCCGAAGGTATGGTCGGCGTGAAAGTGGCTCAGGATCACCGCGCGCGGCTCGTCGAGTGACACGCCGGCCTTCGGCAGATGGACCGTGAGCGGGGCGCCCGCGTCCATCAGGATGGTTCGGTCGACCAGGATGGCCGCGTTGTACGCGTGCGGGGAGACGGCCGCGCCGGTGCCAAGAAACGTGACCTCCACTGAGGTGACGGTAACAGGTGTCGGGTACAGTGCAATGATGAGTACCATCGAGAAAGTGCGGCTCACGCAGTGGTCGCACGGAGCGGGTTGAGCCTGCAAGATCGGTCCTGAGGACCTGGCTCAGGTCTTGAGCCACTTGCCCAAACCGCTCGACAACCCCGACGTCCTGGTAGGGCTGGAGACCGGCGATGACGCCGCGGTCTACCGGCTCCGGCCGGATCTTGCCCTGGTGGTCACCACCGACTTCTTTACGCCCGTCGTCGATGACGCCTACACCTTCGGAGCGATCGCCGCGGCCAACGCCTTGAGTGACATCTACGCGATGGGTGCGCAGCCGTTGATGGCGGTCAACCTGGTCGCTTTTCCCATCAAGGAGCTCGGGCCGGCGGTGCTGGCCGACATCCTGCGAGGTGGCCTGGACAAAGTCCGCGAGGCGGGTATCGACATCCTGGGCGGCCACAGCATTGACGACCATGAGCCGAAATACGGGCTCGCCGTGACCGGCACGGTTCACCCCGACCGGGTGCGGCGCAATCGGGGCGGCCGATCGGGTGATCGGCTCGTGCTGACCAAGCCGCTGGGCACCGGCGTCATCACAACGGCGATCAAGCACCAGGTGGCGCCGCGTGCCTCCGCCGCGGCCGCCATCGAGGGGATGCTACGGCTGAACCGGGACGCCGCCGACGCGATGGCGACGGTTGAGGTGCATGCCGTCACCGACGTGACCGGCTTCGGCCTCCTGGGACACCTCCATTACATGGCCCGGGCTTCGGGCGTGGCCGCGCTCGTCGCGGCGGCGGCGGTCCCGTTCCTTCCGGGGGCTGAGATGCTGGCCGAGGCCGGCGAGGTGCCGGGCGGCACCCGATCGAACGAGCGGTTTCTGGCGTCACGCGTGCGCTGGCCGGCGCACCTGCCGGCCGCCCGCCAGACGCTGCTCTGTGACGCCCAGACCTCCGGCGGGCTGCTGATCGCCGTCCAGGCGGAGGATGTGGAACGGTTGCTCACGGCGCTCGCGGGCAAGAGGGTGGCCGGTTCCGTGGTCGGCGAGTTGACCGAGGGCGAAGCCGGCTCGATCCTGGTCGTCTGAGCCGGCCCGCTCGGACACCATGCCGCGACAGGCTTGTCGCGTCATCGTGCAGCGCCAAGCTCGACAGCAACATACGGATGGCCCCCGATCGCGCGTATTAGAAGGTGACCATGCGCGAGCTCGTCGTGGGTTACCCGCCGCCGGTCGATCTGGGCACCGCCCATAATGTCCCCCAGTGCGCGCAGTGGGAAAAGCGGCGTCCGACGACGATCGCCCACTCATCGAGCGGGTGCGTAAAGGGGATCAGGACGCGGCCCGCACCCTCTATGAGCGCTACTTCGACCGCATCTACAACTATGTCTACGCCCGCCTTGGGCGGGTGGAGGACGCGGAGGATCTGGCCATCGATACGATGACCCGGAGCCTAACCCGCCTCGATTTATTCCGGGAGCAGGGCGTTGCCTTCTCTTCCTGGGTCTACCGGATCGCGCACAACGCCACCGTCGATCACTACCGCCGGCACGGCAAGGTGACGCTCGTCTCGCTCGAGCACGCGACGCCTTCGGAATCGGCGGATCCCTCCGAGCTGGCGGTGGAGCAACTCTCGAACGAAGACCTGCGCGCCGCGCTTCGCGACCTGACGGACGAGCAGCAACAGGTCCTGATCCTGCGGTTCTTCCAGGACCTGACCGCCGGCCAGGTGGCCGACATCATGGGCAAGTCCGTGGGCGCGGTGCAGGCACTGCAGCACCGTGCGCTGGGTTCGCTGGAGCGCGCCCTGCAGGGGAGGGAAGCCAATTGATGCCTGAAGAGCAGCGGCTGGAGCGGCTGGCGGAGCGGCTGCGAGCCGTCGATCCGGCCCCGCCCTCGCCCGGCGCCAAGATCCGGGGCTGGAACCTGGTGCTGGTCGCCGTGGAGCAGTCGGCGGCGGTACGGCCACGCGCCCATCCGGTGCGCCGCCTGGTCGTGGCCGCGGTGGCGATCGCTCTGCTGCTGGGGGCCGGCGCCGTCGCGGCATCCGCTGACAGCCTCCCGGATTCGCCCCTTTACCCGCTGAAAGGCGTGCTGGAGACCGGGCGCGGAGCGCTGGCCTTCAGCTCCTCGGATCAGCTCGCCTACCGCCTCGACCTTGCCCGGACCCGCCTGACCGAGGCGGAGGCGATGATCGCGCGCCATCGCGTTGACCTCGCCGGCAAGTCGCTCAATGCCCTTGACGACCAGCTGAAGAGCGCGGCGCTACTGGTGAAGGCCGTCGGACAAGCCGATCCGACGGCGGCCACCCGCCTGCAAGACGAGTTGCGCCAGGCGGTGGCGTCAGATGATCGGCAGCTGGCGGGCCTCCAGGATCAGGTCCAGAATCCGGCCGCGGCCGCCGCGATCATGCAGGCGCGCCAGCGAGCACTCGACGCGCTCAAGGTGGTGGAACAGCCGGCTGCATCGCCTAGCGCCAGCCCCGGCAGCTCGGCCAGCTCGGCCAGCTCGGCCAGTGTGCTGCCCTCACGCTCAGCCAGCCTGGTCTCGCCCACCGGCACACCGTAGCTGGACGCCGCGCCCGTAACTTAGGATGGCCGGATGCCGCGACATCGCTCAGCGCTGATTGCCGCGACGATCGCGCTGTTGGTGGTGACGGCGGATCAGGCAAGCAAGGCGTGGGCCCAGGGATCGCTCCGGCCGGGCCACCAGGTCACGGTCATTCACGGCTGGCTGTGGTTTCGATTGGCCACCAACACCGGCGCCACGCTCGGGCTCCTCAGCGGCCACAACTGGCTGTTCGCGGCGACCTCCCTGCTGGTGGTGGCAGCGGTCGCGCTTCTCGTCCTACGCGGGACCGTGGGCGGCGTCCTGGGAATCACCGCCCTCGGGGCCGTGGCCGGCGGCGCCGTCGGCAACCTCGCCGACCGCGTGCGCCTCGGCAGTGTGATCGACTTCATCGAGGTCCGTTTCTGGCCGACCGATTTCAACCTGGCGGATGCCGCTATCCGCCTCGGTGTCGTGCTTCTCCTGCTGGCGCTGCTGCTCGACCTACGCCGCCGCTCGCGATTCGACGGCTCCAAGCGCGCGATGTAGCCACCGGCCGCGATCGTGATCTCCCGGGCTTGCCGCTGCCTGCACGGCCCGGTAGTCTTGGCGCAGGGAGGGAGCGCTGACCATGGATCGCCTGCCAGAGCAGGCTCGGCAGCCGGGCCCGGTCGTTCAGACCAGCCACGTTCGGGAAATGGCGGCCAACCTGTTGCTGGGCCGGGCGTTGCAAGCGCTCGACGCGGCCGGCGGTATGGTGGTTTTCTGGGACGCCGAAGGCCGCTGGCAGAAAGATAGCTTCGCGCTGCCCGGGCGGCCCGACCGCCTCGAGGAGCTGGCGCCGGTGTTGGAGGCGTTGCTCGAGTGGACTTTGTACACCGAGAAACCGGTTGCGATCGACGATCTCCCGCACAGCCGCTGGTCGCGGCATCTGCTGCACGGCGCCGACCCGCCGGGCGGCACCGTCGTCGCCACCCCGATGGCCCAGCGCGGCGCGATCTGGGGCGCGGTCGTCGTCTATCGCGCGGATCCCGTGGTCGCCTCCAGGGACCTGCTCGGCCAGCTCGCCGAACTGGCCACCGAGCCCCTGAGCTCGCTCGGGTCCAGTCGTCCGGAGGGCATCAGCTAACTCGGCGCACGTCCCGATGGTCCGTATCATGAGCCCCGATGCGAACTGACGAATCGGCGCGCCGGGTGGGCGCCGTGCGCCGTCGCCTGCTCGACCTCGAGCTCGATGGGCTGGTCGTCTCCGCCCCGGAGAACATTCGCTATCTCTCTGGATTCAGCGGCAGCCTGGGCTACCTGGTGATCGGCAAGGACGCCGCGGACATCCTGGGCGACAGCCGCTACTGGCTCCAGATGGAAAGCGAGGCACCCGGCTTCACGCTGGTACGGTCGGGGCAGTCTCGCGGCCTCTGGGCGCTCGTCGCGGAGCGGCTCGAGGCACTCGGTTTGCGCCACGTCGGCTTCGAGTCCCAGCAGCTGACCGTCGATCAGCACCAGCGCCTGGCAGCCGCGATCTCGGGGACGGTGACGCTGACCGCGACCGCCGGCCTGATCGAAGAGCTCCGCATGCTCAAGACTACGGAAGAAGTCGAGCTGCTGCGGCAGGTGGCCGCCATCGCCGGCCGCGCCTTCGACCGCGTCCGCCCGGCGATCCGTCCCGGCCTCCGCGAGCGAGACGTTGCCTTCCTGCTCGAGCAGACCTTTCATGAGCTGGGCGCCGACGGTCCCTCCTTCGAGACGATCGTGGCGGCCGGTGAGCGGGGCGCTCTGCCGCACGGCCGGGCCTCCGACCGGGTACTGGAACGCGGCGACATGGTCGTCGTGGACTTCGGCGCGCGCGCCGGCGGTTACAACAGCGACACGACGCGGACGATCGTGCTGGGCGATCCCACGCCTGAGCAACGCCGGGTCATCGACGCGGTGCGCCAGGCGCAGCGCGCCTCGATCGCGGTGATGAAGCCCGGCACGACTGCCGACGCGGTCGACCGGCGGGCCCGCGAGGCGCTGGCGGGCGAAACGCATGCCTTCGGCCATGGCCTCGGTCACGGAATCGGACTGATGGTGCACGAGCGGCCCTTTCTGTCGGCGAGCGACCAGACCACACTGCGGGCCGGTATGGTGATCACCAACGAACCGGGGATCTACGTGCCCGGCTGGGGCGGCGTCAGGCTCGAGGAGATGGTGCTCGTGACCGAGCACGGGCCTGAGGTGCTGACCCCGGCGTCGCTCGAGGTTGCCGTGGGGTGACGCCGGCCGAGGCGCTGCGCGAGAAGCTCGACGTTTCCGTCTTTCCCGACGACCTCTTCGGCGAAAACTGCTTTCTGATCCGGCGGCGGGATACGGCAGCCGCGCTCGCCGTCGATCCGGGGCTGCAGGTGGACCGGGTGCTCCAGCAGATCCGCGCGGCGGGGCTCACCGTCGAGCGGATCCTGGTCACGCATGGACACGTCGATCACGTCGGCGGCGTGCCCACCCTGCACGCCGAGACCGGTGCCCCGATCGCGATGCATGCCGACGACCTCGCCATCCTCGACTGGGAGCAATTCCGCCAGTACCCATTCCTGCCGCGCGGTTTCAAGCCGTTCTCGATCGACACGGCGATCGCGCATGGGATGGCACTCTCCTTCCAGGACCTCAGCCTCCGGGTCCTCCACACTCCCGGGCATACGCAAGGTTCCGTCTGCTTTCTCTTCGGCCTTGACTGCTTCGCCGGGGACACGCTGTTCCAGCGCGGGATCGGCCGAACCGACCTGCCGGGTGGAGACATGCGCAAGATCGTCTTCTCCATCCGCAACGTCCTCTATGCCCTGCCACCGAAGACGGTTGTGTATCCGGGCCACGGCCCGGCAACCACCATCGAGGAAGAGATCCTGCTCAACCCGTTCGTTCCGGGTGGCTGATCGTGCGGATCGCCTCCCTCTTGCCCAGCGCCACCGAGATCGTCTGTGCGCTCGGATTGGAAGAGAGCCTGGTGGCCGTCACCCATGAATGCGATTACCCGGAGTCGGTCAAAGGCAAGCCGGTCGTCACCCGCAGCGTGCTCGAGGGGACCGGCGGGAGCGCGCAGATCGACCGGCACATCCGCGACCTGGTCCACCAGGGAAGCAGCATCTACGCGCTGGATGCCGAGCGACTTGCGGCGCTGCGTCCGGACGTAATCCTTACCCAGGAGCTCTGCGAGGTATGCGCCGTGTCCTATCCCCTGGTGGAAAAGGCGGCTCGGCGCAGCTCGACGACGATGCAGCTGGTCTCGCTCGAGCCGGAGCGGCTCGCCGATGTCCTCGAGCACGTCCGCCTGGTGGGGCGCCTTGCGGACCGGCGGGCAGAAGCCGAGCAGGTCGTGGCCGATCTCGAGCGGCGTCTTCTCCAGGTGCAACGCAGCGTCCGCGACCTGCCGGTGCGACCCGTCGTGATGCTGGAGTGGATCGATCCACCCTTCAACGCGGGTCACTGGACGCCCGGGCTCGTCGGAATGGCGGGCGGGCGCGACCTGCTGGGCACCGCCGGCCGGCCGGCGCAGGCCGTCGAGTGGGCTGCGGTGATCGATGCCCGGCCTGAGGTGCTGGTCATCTCCGCCTGCGGGCTCTCGCTCGAACGCAGCCTGGCCGAAGCCGCTTCGGCGCTCAGCCGGCTCGAGACGCTCGTCGGCGAAATCTGGGTGATCGACGGTAACGCGCTCTTCAGCCGGCCCGGTCCGCGGCTGGTGGATAGCGTCGAGACCCTGGCCGGCATCCTGCATCCGATGGCGGTTGCGTCCCCGCCGGCGACCGTGGCCAGGCGGCTGCGCTAGCCGCCCCACATGAAGCGGAAGAAGGCGGCCGCCAGCACGATCACGAGCACGCCGCCACCAACCAGCAGGAGCAGCGCCGCGAGCGTGAAACCGATCGCCCGGCCAAGCGCCACCCGCAGCTCATCCTCCACCGACGGTTCCTCGGGCGCCTCGCTCATCGCTCCCTCAGCCCGCTGCTGGCGGACTCCTCGCGCACGGCCTTGAACGGGCCGCGTGGTGGGCCCAAATCGGCCGGCGTCCAGCGATCGATGATGGCGAGGGCCTCCTCGAGCTGCTGGACGAGCGCCGCCGGCGACGCCCGGCGGTCGTAGACCGCCACCTTCGCCGAGCGCAAACGTCGCGTCTGCGCCTCATGGTCATCGAGCCACCAGATGGCGCTGACGTCGAGAACGTGTCCGGTCCGTTCCCGGTGGCTGATGGTGATGACCGCCTGACCGCCGAGCCGGCGGGCAAAGCGGAGCTCCCAGGCCGGCTTGCTACGGCGGTAGCGCTCGATCAGCAGCCCATGCGCTCGCGCAAACGCCTCGACCGCGGGCGCCACCGCGCGAAAGGCATCGACGATTTCGGCCGGGATCGGCGACAACCGCGCCGAAGGCATCACCGGGCAATTGTAGATTTGAGTCGTGCGCGGGCAGCTTCCGGACGCGGTGGAGAAGATCCTGAGATCGGCAAAGACGATTGCCGTGGTCGGCCTGAGCCCGGACCCCACGCGGCCGAGTCATGGCGTGGCTCGCTACCTGCAACGGGCCGGCTACCGCATCATCCCGGTCAATCCCAACGTCGACGAAGTCCTCGGTGAGCGGGCCTACCCTTCCCTGAGCCAGTTGCCGGGACCGGTTGATGTGGTCGATGTCTTTCGCCGCTCCGAGTTCGTCGGTCCGATCGTCGACGAGGCGATTGCGATCGGTGCCGGTGCGGTCTGGCTGCAGGACGGCGTTATCGATGAAGCCGCGGCCGAGCGGGCGCGGGCGGCCGGCCTCGACGTCGTCATGGACGACTGCATGATGCGCCGCCACGCCCGTTTGGGCCTCCACTGAGTCTCCCTCCCCCTTTGGGGAGCGTGCTCTACGGGAGCCGCGCCCGCAGTCGGGCTTCCGCGATTTCTTCCGCCGCGCGACGTGTGGAGGTCTGGTGGTGGTGCGCCCGCTCGAGCAGCTCGCGGGTCGTGCTGCGCAGCTGCCGGCTGGTTACGCCGAAGATGGACTCGACGTTCGGCTCCAGCCGCTTCTCCAGCAGGCCGCAAAAGAGAAACGCCGCGGCGGCGTTGGCGACGAAGTCGGGCAGGATGGTGGTGCCGCGACGCTCCAGTTCCGCCTCCGCGTGCAGCGTCACCGGATTGTTCGCCGCCTCGACCAGCAACCGGCAGCGGATGCCCGCCTGGTTGTCCGAACGGATCGCATTGCCGATGGCGGCTGGGATCATGATGTCCACCGGCTGCTCCAGCCAGGCCGGCTCGGGCGCACGCCGGGCACTCGCAGCTAAGCGTGTGCGATCGATCCGGCCGAAGCGGTCGCGGATCGTAAGGAGATGTTGAACATCGAGGCCGTTGTCGTCGAGGATCGCGCCCTCGATATCTGCCACCGCGATCAGGCGAACGCCGGCCCGATCGAGGTAGCGCGCTGCCGCCCCGCCGACATTCCCGAATCCCTGCAAGGCGACGCTGGCGCCGCGCAGGGGTAGGCCGAGCACCTCGGCGGCCTCGATCGTACACTCGGCGACGCCGTAGCCGGCCACCAGCTCGGTGATGGGTATCCCCTCGCGGGTGAGCCCCAGCGCCAGCTTCACCCGATTGAGGCCGGCGCCCCCTTCACTCTTGAAGCCGGCCTGCAGCGGATGAGTCAAGCCGACCAGCTGGCAGGCGGCGACGATCTCGTCTTCGCGGGTGCCGAGGTCCGCACCGGTGGCGTACCGCTCGGCGATGAAGGGGCGGATCGCGTCGATGAACCCGCGGAGCACCGCCGGCGCCTGGGGCGAGGCGGGATCGCAGTCGATGCCCGACTTGGCACCGCCGTAGGGAATGTCCAGGATCGCCATCTTGTGCGACATGGTGCGCGCCAGGTCGGTCACCTCGTGGAGGGTGACGCCGGGGCGCATCCGGATCCCACCGGAGCACATGCCGCCAACCAGGCGGTCGATGACGAACCAGCCGCGGGCGCCCGTGGCGGGATCGTGCCAATCGCTCACGAGATAGGGGGCCGGCCGGGCCGAGGTCAAAAGACGCGACCGCCAAGAGGAACGTCAAGGGTCGGTTCCAGCAGCACGACGGCGCCGTCCCGGTCGGGCACACCGAGGACCAGGACCTCGGAGCGCAGCGGCCCGATCTGCCGCGGTGGAAAGTTCGTGACGGCGATGACGAGCTTGCCCCGCAGCTCTTCCGGACGATAGTGCGCCGTCAGCTGAGCACTCGAGCGGCGGACCCCGAATGGCCCGAAATCGATGCGGAGCTTGTAGGCTGGCTTGCGTGCTTCCGGAAAGGGCTCGGCCTCGAGGACACGACCAACTCGCATCTCGACGCGCTCGAAATCCGAGAGGTCAATCAAGGCAACCTCGACCAACATCCCTAGTGTAGTGTGCCCAGCGTATGCCGCTGACCTCGGAAGAGATGCGAGCTCTGTTTCCGATTGCCCGCCGTTATGCCTACCTCGACCATTCGGCAATCGCGCCGCTGGCGACCCCGGTGCGCTCCACGATGGACGTCTTCCTCAGCCGGCAAACGGAGGAGCCCTTCGACCGCGCGCACTGGGAGCGGCTGCGCGGCCAGGTCCGGAGTCGCCTGGCGGAGCTCGTGTCGGCCGGCGCCGAGTCCATCGCCTTCATCAAGAACACGACCTCAGCGCTGGGACTGGTGGCGGCCGGTCTCGACTGGGAGTCGGGCGACAATGTCGTCGGCGTCGACCGGGAGTTCCCGGCCAACATCTACCCCTGGATGGCGCTCGAACGAAAAGGCGTGGAACTGCGCCTTTATCGACCCGAACAGGGCCGGATCGACATCAAGGCGCTGGCGCGGTTGTGCGACGGCCGCACCCGGGTGCTGGCCATCAGCGCGGTGCAATTCTGGAACGGCTTTCGGGCTGACCTCGCCGCGCTCAGCGAGGCGCTCAAAGGGCGGGATATTCTCCTGGTGGTCGATGCGATCCAGGCGGCCGGCGCGCTGCGGCTCGATCTTTCAGCCTTGAGGGTCGACTTCCTCTGTGCGGGGGCGCAGAAATGGTTGTTGGGTCCGATTGGGATCGGGTTTACGTATGTCGGTCCGCGGATGCTCGAGCGCCTCTGGCCCGTTCCGATCGGGACGGAGAGCGTCCTGCGGGACGAGGAGTATTTCGAGTATGACCTGACGCTGAAGCCCGACGCGCGACGGTATGAAGAAGCCTCGCCAAACTATCCCGGCATCCTCGGCCTGGGCGCCGCCGTCAACCTCCTGCTCCGCGCCGGTCCGGCGATGGTCGAGACGGAGGTCCTGCGCCTCGCCGACCGCTTGCGCGATGAGCTGCCCCGGCGCGGCTGCGAGCTGATCCTGAAACCTGCGCAGCGCGCCGAGCGTTCTGGCATCGTGTCGTTTCGCCATCCGCGCACGGTGCCCGCCGAGCTGGAAGCTCGGTTGCGGGAGGCGGGGGTCATAATCTCGCTGCGCGGCGATTTTCTGCGCGCGTCGCCTCATTACTACAACAGCGACAGCGATATCGATCGCCTGCTGGAGGCGCTGCCCCAGTGACCTTCTGGCAGGAGGTCAAGCGCGAGCTTGGCCGCGAGACGCAGCCGGTCGACACCATCGTGCGCCTGATCATCCTCGAGCGCGCGATCCGCGGCACGCTGGTGTTCGTGCTGGGTCTGGCCCTGCTGACCAGCAGTCGCAATATCGTTTCGCTGGTGCGCCAGTGGGTGGCCGAGCTGGACGTCAATCCCGAACGGCGGTTGATCCCGCGAATCCTGATAACGGTCCTTCGCCCCATCGGCCAATTTTCCTCGCGGACCGTGCTGCTGATCGGGATCGGCGCCCTGCTGTTCGGGGCGCTGGAGCTGACCGAAGCGATCGGGCTGGCGCGCCGGCGCCGCTGGGCCGAGTACCTCACGGTGATCGCCGGCTGCATCGGAATCCCGTTGGAGGTCGGCGAGGTGCTCAACCGCCAGACGCCGCTGCGAGTCGGCATTCTGCTGGCGAACGTGGCGATCGTGATTTACCTCGCCTGGCAGAAGCACCTTTTTGGTCTGCGCGGCGGCGTCACGACCGAGACCGAGACCAGCTAGCGGCGGGAGGCGGAGGGGCCCAGCGGGATGCCGACCCCTAAGACACCCAGCGGTCCGGCATGGCGGGTCAGCATGCCAACCAGGAATCCGAGCACGCGATCCGCGGACAGCCCATCCGAGATGGTGGCCAGCAGTGCCGGCTCGGGACTCCGAAATGCGCCCAGGGCGCCGGCCCGGGCGGCTCTTGAGAAGCTCGGCGTCCCGGCAGGAATAAAGCTCACCCGGATCTTCGTGTAGCGGTCGCCGGAATGGATCAGGGTGAAGGGCGCCTTCTTCTGCACCTGCCAGGCGCGGATCTCTTCGTTCTTCAGCCGCCGCTGCAGGGTGGCGATGAGCTTCTTTCCACCCGGATCATGGTCGGCGTAGATCGCGACCTGCACGCCCACATGATACCTAGTGCCGGGCCGAGAAAGACTAGGTCTTGCCCAGGTTTTCGAAAAAGCGTCGCATTGCCGCCCGAACCGGTTGTGGCGTGGCCGGATGGTCGGGGCCGGCGGAGGCGGCGCTCTGCCCGCGGAGGGCCCGCAGCTCCGCCCGATTTTGTTGCCAGACCACCCAGACCCGCTGGATGGCGGTGAAATTGGTGCCGACCGCCAGGATGAGGAGCGCCAGCGTCAACGGCGACCACCGGCCGACGCCGATGTGCGTGGATTCGAGCAGCAGGCCGGCGACGATGATCACGACCCGCTCGGGTCGCGCCAGGATGCCGACGTCACAGGTGAAGCCGAGGCTCTGCGCGCGGGCCCGCACGTAGCTCACCAGGAACGACCCGGCCATCGCGATCAGCACGATGACCGGCTGCAGGCTGTCGTGCTGCCGCAGGAAGTAGATCAGGATGCCGAGATAGACGACACCCTCCGAGTAGCGATCCACGGTGGAGTCGAGGAAGGCTCCGTAGCGGTAGACCTTGCCCGAGGCGCGGGCGAGCGCGCCGTCGAAGATATCGAAGAGTCCGGCAAAGGCCAGCACCAGGCCACCCAACAGCAGCTGGTTGATGGCGACAAGGAAGGCCCCGGCGCCGGTGATGACCAGGCCGAAAAGCGTCAGCATGTTCGGCGTGATCGGGGATTCCCGGAAGACGCCGACGATTCGCTCTGCCCAGCGGCGCACCCAGGCCTGGAATTTCTGGGTGAACATCAGCGCGGGCTCAAGCTCGGTTCGAGGCGGACCGACGGGGCCGGCTGCGCTTGATCGACGGCTTGCTTGTAGACCTCGCTGACCTGGTCGATCACGCGTTCCCAATCGTACCGGCGTGCCTTCAACAGCCCGGCCTGGCCCATTTCCTGGCGCAGGGCCGAATTGTTGATCAAGGTCTGCAGCGCGTAGGACAGTTGGCGGCGGCTCTTCCGCTCGACCAGCAGGCCCTCACGGCCGTGGGTCACGACTTCCCGGAAGCCGTCGATACTGGTGGCCACGATCGGCTTCCCGGACGCCATCGCTTCCAGTAAGACGATGCCAAAGCTCTCATCGCCCGTCGCCGGGCTACAGAAGATGTCGCAGCTGGCGTAATAGCGCGGCAGCTCCTCCGGCGACACGTAGCCGGCCATCACCACATCATCGAGCTGCTTACGAGCGAGGAAGTTGCCGTACCAGCGCCGCAGCGGCCCGTCGCCGACGATGATCAGCCGCAGTTTCGGGTATTGCGGCTTGAGTTGGGCAAAGGCTCGCAACAGGTAGCCGAGCCCCTTGCGGTATTCGAGCCGGCCGACAAAGAGCAGGTTGCACATGCCGTCGCTCAGTTCTGGGTAGGGCGCTTGATTCTGGAAGCGGCTGACGTCGATCCCGTTGGGGATGATCCGATAATCGCCCGGAAAATAGTGACGTACGAACTCGCGAGCCGGGTTGGAGACGGCGATCCGCGCATGCAGCCTGCGCACGTATCGCTTGAGCAGCGGCTTCCCGTAGTAGTAGCCGACGTTGGAGCGAGCGAAGGCGTGAAAGGTGCCGACATTACAGGTCTTGGAGAAGCGCAACGCCGTCACCGGGAGGACCGGCATCAACGGCTCGTGGTAGTGGATGACGTCGTAGCCGCCGTCGCGGACGTAGTGCTTGATGCGGTTGGTCAGATGCAAGCTGACGGTGATCCGGGCGACCGAGCCGTGCATCGGGATGGGGAAAGGACGGCCGACCCGGATGAAGTCGCTGTCGCGCTCCGCCACCTCTCGGTCCGAGCACGGCGCGAACACGGTGACGTCATGGTCGCGCCGCCTGAGCCCGGCCGCCAGGTGACGGACGTGCTCGGTCACGCCGCCCGGATGCGCGTAATCGTAGGCGGAAATGAGGGCGATCTTCATGACCGCCTCAGACGCTCCTGCGGTACCGCGGCGCTTCCCTTCATCGCGTCAACCCCTGGCGAAAGCTCGGACGGCGGACCGTCCCATGCGAGCCCAGTTGCGGCCGATTCGCCGGAACTTAAGCTGCGCAATCCGACGATGAGTCAGGAAGTCCCAGTACTCGCCAAAAGCCTTCGTCTGGTTGGCCAGGATCGCCTTCTTCATGTCCTGTGCGGTCTTCCCGGGAAAGGTCGTGTACCCGGTGCCGATCCCCTCCAGGTGGTGGCTGTCGGAGCAGCCAACTTCCGGAAGGTGGAACCGGCTCTTGTTCAGCCGGTGGATCTTGGCGGCACAGGTCCGTCCCGCCACCGACGGGTTGAAGGTCTCGACGGCGTCGAAGTAGATCTCGGGTGAGGAGTTTTTCATGATGCCGTCGAAAGACCGAAAGCCGATGCTGCGGGTGAGCATGGAGAACGGGTGTACCGCGACCGCCAGCCCGCCCTGCTCGTGGATCTTGCCAATGGTCCAATCGAGTGGCCGCCACATCGGAATCGGCTTCTCGATAAAGAGGCCCAGCAGGTGACCATGCAACGTGGTGATCTCGCAGCCCGGCAGAATGTCGAACGAATACTCGTTGGCCAGCGCGAGCGCCTCGTAGCTGCCGGTCAGGCGGTCATGATCGGTGATGGAGATCACATCCAGATCGGTGCGATCGCGGATGTAGTTCAATACTTCCCGGACGGTGGCGGTCCCATCGTTCAGGGACGTATGCATGTGGAAATCCGCTTTGCCCACGAAATCCTCCTTAATCTCACACGGCGGCTTGCGCCGGCGGTGACGGAATCGTGACGACTGGGACGACGGGCTTCTCCGGCCAGATCGGCTCGAGTACGTGCCACTGGTCGGGATACTTCTTTATATACCGTTCAAACGTCGCCAGGATCTGTTCCATGGCACCTCGGACATCAGCCGCATGATCTTCACTTGGCGTGAGAAACAACGGTGGGTCGCCGATGGCGACGTAGGCGTCATTTTGGTCGCGGATACAGAAGGCCGGCAGGATGGGAGCGCCGGTCTTGAGCGCGATCTCGACCGGCCCGGTAGGAAATGACGTCAGTCGACCGAAGAACTTGAATCGCTGGCCGGTATTCAAGATGTCCCGATCCATGGCCAGCACCACCATTCGGTGGTCTTTCAGCATCCGCATGATGTCGCGGGCCCCGGTTCGGCTCAGGGGAATTACCCGGATGTTCATGCGCGAACGCAGCCTCGAGACATGATCGAAGAGCCGGCGCGGCTCGATTTGCTCGACCATGACGCCGATCTCGCCAAAGGAGGCGGCCCAGCTGGCGGCGGCCAGCTCCCACGATCCCATGTGCGGCGCGACCACGATGACCCCCTGGCCCCGCGCCATCGCGGCATCGAGGTTTTCCAGGCCGTACGGTGTTAGCAGGCCGCCCAGCCGCCGGCGGTCCATCCGCGGAATCTTGAAGAAATCGATCCAGGCCTTCGTGTAGTTGAGCCAGTTGCGCCAGGCCAGCTTGCGAAGCTGCGGCCCCGGCATCTCGGGCAAGACATGATGCAGGTTGGACTCCAGCGCCCGCCGCTGGCGGCTCAGCAGGGGGAAGGCAAGCGTGCTGACGATGACGCCGACCGCGTACGCCAGGCGTCGCGGTAGACGGGCAAGGACGCCCTCGATCAGCCGAAAGCCGAGGTAGGTGATCACGACGGGTCGAGCACCGGTTGCATCGGTGAGCCCGGACTCTGAGGCGCCGGCGCGAGCCGCCATACCGGCAAGAAAACCAGCCACTGGTCCGGCTCGCGGCGGATGATCCGCTCGAAGAACTGCACGATCCGCTCGGTGGTCACCTGGATGTCGCGGGGCGTGTCGCCCGTGCGGCTGACCTCGATCGGGGCTTCCACCTCTGCGATGTAGAGGTTGTCGCGCTGGCGCCGGATCCAAACCGGCAGAATCGGCGCGCCCGTCTTCAAGGCCAGGGCGGCCGGTCCGGCCGGGAACATCGCGGGCCGGTTGAAGAATAGCACCCGGACGCCACGGTCACCACTGTACAGGTCGCTAGCCAGCGCTACCAACTCATTGCGACCGAGCGCCCTGAGGATCTGGCGCGGGCTGCCCGCACCGAGCGGGATCATCTTCATGCCGATCCGCTCGCGGGACGCGACGACCAGCTCGTTGAGGCCCCCACTCGGAAGCTCATTCGTCACCGCGCTGATGGGATACCCGTAGACCGCCGAGGCGGCCGCCAGAATGTCCCAGTTGGAGACGTGCGCCGTCACGACGATGGCGCCCTTGCCTTCCGCCAGCGCCCGGTCGATGTGCTCGACGCCCTCGGGACGGACCATGCGACGAATCTCCTCGGGTGTGAGCGTGTCCATCAGCATGAAGTCGGCGAACATCTTGAAGTAGTTGCCGAAGGCGTGCTCGGCGGTGCGCTTGACCTGCGGAGCATTCCAGGGTAGGCCGAGTACCTGCCCGAAATTCTCGAAGGCCACCCGGCGGCGCCGGCGCATGACGAAAAACGCGCAGCGGCCGGTCACCGCCGCCAGCGGGTAGCGAACCCGCGGTGGAAGCGCCCGCATCACCCAGTTCCCCAGCCTGAACAGCCGAGGGAGGAGCATCAGCGCCGAGCGGTCCGTTCCGGGGCGGGCGCGGCCTCGACGCGGTCGACCGCTGTGCCGGGAATTGCCGTCCCGGCGATGAACGCCTCGGTCCGCTGGTGGGCGATCTCGTCCGTGTACTGGGTTGGCGGCGACTTCATGAAGTAGGACGACGGCCCATCGAGTGCGCCTCCCAGCTTGCGGTCGAGGCCAAGCTTGCAGCAGCGGATGGCGTCGATCACGACACCTGCCGAGTTCGGAGAGTCCCAGACCTCGAGCTTGAGCTCGACATTGAGGGGGACGTCGCCGAAAGAGCGCCCTTCCAGCCTGATATAGGCCCATTTGCGGTCGCCCAGCCAGGGCACGTAGTCGGACGGTCCGATATGGATGTTGTCGGCGCCGATGTCGGCCGACATCTGGGATTTCACGCTGTTCGTCTTCGAGATCTTCTTCGAGGTAAGGCGCTCGCGCTCGAGCATGTTGAGGAAGTCGGTGTTGCCGCCGAAATTCAACTGGTAGGTGCGCTCCAGCTTGACGCCTCGGTCTTCGAAGAGCCTGGTGAGGACCCGATGGACGATGGTCGCTCCGACTTGCGACTTGATGTCGTCGCCGATGATTGGGATGCCGCGCTTCTCGAAACGGCCTCGCCAGTAGGGTTCACGGGCCAGGAACACCGGCATGCAGTTGACGAAGGCGCAGCCGGCGTCGAGCACCAGCTCCGCGTACCATTTCACCGCTTCCTCGCTGCCCACCGGCAGATAGTTCACGACGACATCGGTCTTGGTCTGCTTCAGGATACTGACGATGTCGGCGGTTGGGCCGGGGGCCTTGGTGATGATCTCGGACAGGTATTTGCCGAGCCCATCGTGGGTCATCCCGCGCTCCACCTTGATGCCCAGGTGGGGGACATCGGCGAACTTCACGGTGTTGTTATGCCCGGCGAAGATGGCGTCCGACAGGTCTTTGCCGACCTTGTCCTTGTCGATGTCGAAGGCGGCCGAAAACTCGATGTCGCGAATGTGGTAGCCGCCCAGATCGACGTGCATCAACCCCGGGATCGAGGCGCCGGGCTTGGCATCGCGGTAATACTCAACGCCCTGGACCAGCGAGGAGGCGCAGTTGCCCACTCCCAGGATCGCGACCCGCACCTTCCGCCGGGACCGGGAATTGCCTTTCAGGGCGGTCGTTTTCGACGCTCTGCCGTTGTGCCGGCTGCCGTTCTTGCTTGTTGCCATCGCCTGTTACACCTCGCTCCATTCATGCTGCAGCGCCCGAACCCGCGGTCGGGGCGCGATCAGGGTCGACAGTTCTCGGTGGAAGGCGTGCAGGCCTTCTCGGTTGATCGAGTAATGGACCGCACGGCCGTCGCGGCGGGCGCGAACCAACTGCCCGCGCCGCAGCAGCCGCAGGTGCCAGCTCAAGCGCGGCTGGCTGATTCCAATCGCACCGGCGAGCTCGAGTACCGTGATTTCCGGGATACCGGCCAGAAACTGAAGGATTCGAAGCCGGGTCACGCTGGCCAGCGCCTGGTAATGGGCGCGGAACTCGCGAAGCGAGGGGTTGTTGATCAGAGTGGGAGAGGCCATATAAAGGATTCTTTATGGATTATAGCAGGCGTCGCACGGCGTCACGCACGGTGCACCTTCGCCCCTAAGGGGGCGACATCGATTTCCCTCCCGTCTGGGGGAGGGCAGGGTGGGGCTTATCCCCTCAGCAGGTACCGGGGCAGGTGCGCGCGAACTCGCATTCGGTCTGGTAGCGGCATTCGTTGATGCCCTTCAGGCCTTTCGCGACGACCGCCTGCAGTTCGCGGATCTTGTTCTGCTTCTTGGTGTCTTCCGCATCCATCAGAGTGCTGCTGTGACGTGAAGGACGATGTTTACTGACGGCGGAATGCGACGCTGCCTGCAAGTTTGACAGCTTCGCTGTCGAAAACGCCTACAGCATAGGAGTGGCCTCAGACACCGTCAAGGAAAGACTTGTTAAGGTGGCTAGGCAATGCCAGCGTCCCGAACACGTCGAGGGGCAACCGCCGTTGTGCGAGGGTTTGCCGCGATCGCTGGGCATCAGAGGGCCATCACCATCCTGCGGGCCCATCAGGCCGCCGGCCGGCTCGCGCACGCCTATTGCCTCACCGGTGAGGAAGGGGTGGGCAAGACGGCGGTGGCGCGGGCGCTGGCCGAAGAGTTGCTGCTGGGCGAGGGACAGCCACCCCGGCTCGAGGTGCACCCCGACTTCTGGTCGGATGATCGGCCGGAAGCGATCAGCATCGACGAAATCCGCTTTCATCCCGAACGTGGTGCGCCTACGCACGACCAATCGCTGCAGCAGTTCTTGAGTCTGAAGCCGTTCGTCGCCCCGCTTCGCGTGGCGCTCCTGGCCAACGCCGAGCGGATGACGGAGGCCGCTCAGAATTGCCTGCTGAAAACGCTCGAGGAACCGCCGCCCAACACCGTGCTGGTGCTGACCACGGCCTATCCCGATCATTTGCTGCCCACCTGCCTCTCGCGTTGTCAGCTGATCGCCCTCTCGCCGGTCGGTCGGCCGGCACTGGCGGAGTTCATCAAGGCGCGTCACGACAACCAAGCGGAAGCCGAAGCCCTGGCCGGCCTGGCCCACGGCCGCCCGGGCTGGGCCGTGCGGGCGCTGACCGATCGGGATTGGGCGTTGCGGCTGGACCGCTGGGCCGACGAGCTGGCGACCCTGGCGTTCGAGGATGTCGATGGGGTACTCGCCTACGGCGCGCGCTTCGGGCAGGGCCCGCAAGCCGAGATGCGGATCGTCGCCTCGGACGCGCTCCGAGGGTTCACCGCGTTTCTCCGCGACGCGATGCTGCTCCGGGCCGGTCTACTGAAGCCGATGCCGGCCGTGCGGCAGGCCTCGTTGGAGGCGTGGATCGCGCGGGTATCCGCTGACCACGTCCGTGCGGCGCTCGCCGCCGCGCAACGAACCCAGCTGCTGATCGATCAGAATGTGAATCCACGCCTCGCCATGGAAGTCATGCTGCTCGACCTGCGCGTCCGGCGTCCCAAATGAGCCGGGTCTTCGTCACCCTGCCGCTGCCCTCTCCCGGCATCGACATGCTTCGGGAGCGGTTCGAAGTCACCCTGATGGAAGCCGAGGGCATGCCGCCGGAAACCCTGAAAGGCCATATCGCGCAGACCGATCCGGTTGGCATCGTCGGCATGGTCAATGTGCCGATCACCGAGGAGATCATGGCGGCCGCCCCGAACTTGCGGGTGGTTGCGAACTACGCGGTTGGCTACAACAACGTCGATGTGCCGGCGGCCACCCGGCGCGGTGTGCTGGTCACCAACACCCCGGGCGTGCTGACCGACGCCACCGCCGACCTGGCGTTCGCCCTGCTTCTGGCGGTCGCCCGGCGAGTGGTCGAATCTGATCGCTTCCTTCGCGAGGGGAAGTTCAAGGGCTGGAAGGCGGACTTGTTGCTGGGCACCGATGTCTATGGCCGGGTCTTGGGGATCATCGGCTTTGGCCGGATCGGCCAGGCGGTCGCCCGACGCGGTCTCGGGTTCAACATGTCGATCCTCTACTCGGACGCGAGACGCGCAACCCCTGAGGTCGAGTCCGAGTTGCGCGCGCAATACGTGCCCCTCGATGAGCTGCTGCGCAAGGCCGATTATGTGACGATTCACGCCGACCTGAACGATCAAACTCGCCACCTCATCGGCGAGCGGGAGCTGAAGTTGATGGGGCCGGAGCATTACCTCATCAACGCCGCGCGCGGACCAATCGTGGACGAGAAGGCGCTGGTGCGGGCGCTCAAAGAGGGATGGATCAAGGGGGCGGGTCTCGACGTTTACGAGCGGGAGCCGAAGACCGAGGCGGGACTGACCGATTGCTGGAATGCCGTGTTGCTGCCGCATCTCGGAAGCGCCACCGTGACCGCTCGGGCCGCGATGGCCGAGACCGCGGCGAACAACCTGATCGCTGCGGTCGACGGGCAAACCCCGCCCAACCTGGTCAACCCGGAAGCGCTCGCCGTCCGCCGCTAGGTGTCGATCCGGCTGCTGGCCATCGATCTCGATGGCACACTGGTCAACCACGAGCTGGAAATGAATCCGCGCGACGTGGCCGCGGTCAAGGCCGCGGCGGCCGCTGGCGTGGCGGTGGTGCTGGCCACGGGTCGCATGTTCAAGTCGTCGCTCCGTTATGCCGAGCCACTCGGCCTCACGGGCCCGATCATCAACTACCAGGGTGCCGTGGTGCGCGAGATTGGAAGCGGTGAGGTGTGGTATCGCTGCGAGTTGACAGTGCCGATGCAGCAACGCGTGCTTGCGCTCGCCGAGCCCAGGGACTGGCATGTCAACGCATATGTGGACGAGCGCGTGTATACGGCGCGCGCCCGGCCGGAAGCGGACCTCTACGCCCGGGTCGCGATGGTGCCCTACGAGGTGGTGGGGCCGCTCTCCAAATGGGTACGCCAGGACTCGACCAAGATTGTGCTGGTCGACCTGGATCCCGAAAATGTGCCCGCCCGAATGGCCGAGTTGAGCGCCTGGATGGGCGATGTGGCAAGGGTGACGCGGTCGCTCGATTGGTTCGTCGAGGTGGTCAACCCCCAGGTGTCCAAGGCCCAGGCACTCGCCTTGGTGGCCGACCGGCTTGGAATCGGACAAGCGGAGGTCTGCGCCATCGGTGACAACATGAACGATGAGGACATGGTCAGCTGGGCCGGCTTCGGTGTGGCCATGCGCAACGCGCCGGCGGCGCTGAAGACGGTCGCGAAATACGTCACGGCGAGTATTGACGAGGCCGGGGTCGCCCAGGTGATCGAGCGCTTCGTGATCGGGAAAGAGGAGCCGTTAATCCGGGCGTAGCCCAGCGCATCCTTATATATACTTGGGCTTTCGCGGCCCCGTGGTGTAGCGGTTAACATGCCTCCCTGTCACGGAGGAGATCGGCGGTTCGAATCCGCTCGGGGTCGTTTATCCCTCCATCTTGTAGTCGATTTGCCAGGTGGTGGCTAGTTGACAAATCGGATCAACAGATACACATTTTCTCTACTGCTCCGCGAATTCCCACAAGAGCCTAAGAGGTCGGAGATCGGCTAATCAACGGCGAGCATCAGGCGGGCAGAGGCGAACAACTCCGATCGACCTGAGTTATTGAGCAGGCTTGATCCAACGGCTCGCCAAGACGTACCCTAGGTGCCATGCGGAGGGACGCAGGCGTTTTCTTCGCCCTGGCGGCAGCCCTGCTCATAGCTGGGGAGGTCGTTTGGGTTGTTTTTGGAGGCCATCTAAGCGGCTGGATGTCCCCGGCAGCTGGCCTGCTCCTGGGCACTGCCTGTGGCAGTCTGTTAGTGATCGGTTTGCGTAAGCTGCGGTCGCAGAGGCATACGTCGACAAACGATGGCTCCCGTTAAAACGATCGTCCGAAACCAGCTGACTACCCTACTGCTGTCGTTTGTCGCATTTGCGATCGGCGCTATCGTCGCAGGCTTAGTCGCAGGCACCTTCCACGTGCCCGAATGGCTTATCGGTTTTCCGTTAATTTTCATTCTTCTCGGGCTGGTTTTGAAGTTCGGCCCAGACGGGTGGCGCTAAAGACGACAGCTCGGGTGGGTTGAGCCGATCGATGCACAGCCGGTCGAGCGGGTGTCGTGGCGCAGATTCCAGATCCGCAGTCGTTCGATGGATTCGCGGCTGACTACGCCCGATTTGCAAGTCTGGAGAGGCCAGCGCCATTCGTGGTTGGCTTATTGCCTGCGCACGGCGAGCGGGCGCTGGATGTCGGATGTGGTTCTGGGCGGTTGCCCGGTTCGCAAGGCGTTTCTCGTCGGCCAGCCGGACCCAAATTTCAAGCCAAGGCATCCGGCCGGTACCGAAGGAAAACACCCCCGGCTTTAAGCCCGACAACTTCTACAAGTTGCAGCTTGAGGCTGTCTGGCAAGTCTTTGAAAAGTGGCTTTCCATCCCCCTGCGCAACCGGTTGGACAACGAGCTGATATTCATCAATCAGGTTGAGTCGCGCTAGAGCTTGGACAGTCCTTACACCGCCATGGACGACAATGTTCTTGCCAGGCTGGCGCTTGAGCGCCGAGACAGCCCGCACCATGTCTTCATCGTTGATTACCAACAGGAGCTCGCTGTTTCCCCAGGGCAACTGCTCCTCCGTGTTGGAGATGATGGCCTTGTGCACACCCGTCGCCCAGCGGGCATAGGCAAGAGAGCCACTCGATAGATTGGGATCATTGGCGTCCGCGTTAAGCCAATACCCCAGCAGTTCGTCTGCCACAACTCGTCCGAGCAGCAACGTGTCGGCGTCGTTGGTTAGTTTGGGCACTACCGTCCCAAAAATGCCATCATCATCGGTGACATTGTCGGCCGTGTCATCCTCGGCCGTGGTCAATCCCGAGCTCTTGTTGGCCGCAGCAACGTACCCATCCAGTGACATGTGCATGAACAGAATTAGTTCTCTCATTTGTCCTCCAATGACCAGTTCCTGTGTTCCGTATGTAAAGGAAGCGTCCACTGATCGATAAGGGTTGGGATGGAACTATCTCGCGCAAGTCCCATCATGATCTTGCCTGCGGAAGGCTTGCCTGAACCCCCTCCGCCTCGCGCACCAGACCGAAGTAGCGGCCTGAGTACTTGAGGCTCCACCCCCCCGAGCTCGAAGCCCTCCGCGCCGCGGGGGTCTTCGACAACACCGTCCAGGGTCACGAAGATCGATGCGATAACTCTCCTCATCGGAGAACCTCCTTAGTTCTGTAGGGGCGAGGCGGGCAATCATCTCCATCGGCGCAGCTAGCCCCCACATAGACATCGATCGACATGCGTTGAAATCGACACTTGCAAACGGATCTGGATCCCGTTCGCGGCGCGCGGCTCGTGCTCAAGCTTCTCGAGCTTGCTGCGGACGAGTCGGACCTTGAGTCGATCGGGGGGACTCGCTTGAGACGCTGCTCCGTAATCACGGCGATCGCTTTGCGGCATGGGCGGATCAACTAGCCGATACCAATCCATGGTTTCGGGCCGCCCTCGGCCATTCGTATCTGCACGGGGCGGTGGTACAAACGGTTGAGCGGCTTGGCCTTCGGGTCGACCAGGCGTGTTGGCTGGCGGTTTCCTTAGTCTGCCGCTATCTCAAACGTATTTGAGAAGGACCGGTGGTATTTGCGCCCCCGAGTCCGCTCGGGGTCGTTGACCTCCCATTTTTGTATTCGTTTTGGCTGGTGGTAGATGTTTAGCAACTTCCGTCAAGGGGGGGCGCCACCTACGTCATATGGGCAGCTACCTGTCATCCAGTTGCTCTTCAACAGGCCTAGAAGTAACCCCCTGTCGGATCGCGCCGGTTCGCCGGTTCACGACCAAGGGGCCGTTTCCAGCTAACGCATGGCGAACTTCACCCGTCTCGGCAAACCTTCGGGTGTTGTACGCCACCACCCAGCAGTGATCGAAACCAACAACGCTTGTCAAGACGAGGTCATAAGCAACCCTGGGCTGGATCCTCTCAATCAGAAAGCTCTGCGCGATCGCCCGCGCCCCGGCCTCGTCAACCAAAGTCACCACCTCCAGCCGTACGGAGAAACTCGAAACTGCTGAATCCTTCGAAGGAGCCGCGCCGCCGTTTGGAAGTCTAGGAAGTTGACCCGTGCTGTTTAACCTGAACCGCGTCAAGATCACCGCGCCCGCTGAGCGGCTAAATCGGTACTTCCGACCTACCGATGTTCAGGCCGCTCGGAGTGGATGCCGTCGGGCCTCCTCATAGAGCGGTTCGGGCGCCATATCAATGCCGTTTGGCCATGTAATCGTGGCGGCTTCTGGATCCACGCGCACCTGCGCAAAGTAACTAGGGTCCCGTAGTGGTTCGAGAACACCAGTCCAGTGCTTAGAAGAGAAGTCAACGTCCCCAACGGTCCCATCATCGAAAAGGAGGCGCAATCGGTACTCCCCGAGGACAGCCACGCCCACAATTGCTGGAAGGTACGGCATGTGTATATCTTAGGGAAGCGGCAGGATCGGGAGAAGGCGCTCCGACCGACGAGCGCGGTCCCAGTTTGCCAGCAACTCGTCTCGATGGAGGCGCGCCCACTCGCGAACGAAACTGAGCCCTCGTGGCTCAAGGCTCCCGGCCAGGACGACGCCATCAACCGAGACGGAGGCCCTGTGGCCGGCGTGATGAGCATGGAAATGCACTACTGGATGGTCGGCCTCATTCCAATACATGTAGATGGCGATGCCGTAGAAGGCGCTAATACGAGGCATCCTGTAGAGCGTACTGGGCGGCAACTCCTTGATTCGGAGGAGACCATATCGACCGTCGTGCGTCGCCGTGTCGGCCTTAGACGTATTTGAGGAGGACCGGTGGTATTTGCCCCCGAGTCCGCTCGGGGTCGCCAGATACCACGGCCTGATTCGTGGATTTCTACGCCAAGCAGTGGCTCTCGAGTAGTCGAGAAAGCCGACCTCGTTGCGATGCGACAGGTTTCGCCGTTTTACACCGCTATATCGATGTGGCGACCGTCCTGCTCGACCTGATCTTTCGATACCACGACGGCAGTTTCACCTTCGTCTCCTGGATGTTTGGTGCGGCGGCTCTGCTCATGATCACTACGGGCGCTTGGTGTCTTGCAGCTCCTGAATCCTATGTCCGGCGAATGATCAGGCCGCGATCGGGTCGGTTGCTGCGAGCGCCCTCCGGGTCGCCTCCGGAACCTGCGCCAACACCGGCGGGGCAATTCTGGGCATCCCACCTTCTTTTGGTGCGGTTTGGGGGCGCGGTCGGAATAGCGGTCGGCATCGGCGTCATAACCTGGCTAGTGTTCTTCTCAGTCGCGGGTCGCTTGTACTAGGCCGTCGACAGCGTGTCTTCCCGGTTACCATGGCGTTTCTTTAACCTGCGGCCGTATCAAACGTATTTGAGAAGGACCGGTGGTATTTGCGCCCCCGAGTCCGCTCGGGGTCGCCAGATACTGATCCTGTAACTTCTTGTCAGTGTATTTGTAGCGGCTGTTAGCGGCCCGTTTGTGTGCTCGGCCGCTCGGCGAGGGTCCAGCCCTTCATAGAACATTTCGAACCTCTGACACCCTTGAGCCCCTTTCGCCCGTAGGACATAGTGAGGGGCGGATTCAAGATCGGGCTGAGCAGGACATCATCGATCGAGCGAAGGCGGGCGATCGACTGGCCTACGAGGCCTTGCTGGCATCAGTGATTCGCCCGGCTACAGGCTTACCTTCGCCATGTTGCAGGACCGATCGAGGGCTGAGGACGCTTTTCAGGAATCGGCGCTTCGAGCTTGGAGCCGGTTAAGCAACTTCCGACCAGGGAGGCCATTCCGGCCGTGGTTCATCGGGATAGTCGTCGATCGGTTAAGAACTCACGCCCAGGTGGGCACTTTCAAACCGGGGCTACCTGGGCATTTTCACACCGTAGCTGACACTTTTCGCGCAGCTCATCTGGCCGTTGTGCGAGCGCTGTCGCGGGAGTAGATTGAGGACGTCCGGCCGCGACTCAAGACACAGCCGGCTGGGGCCGGGTGAAGGGGGTGGTGCGTTTCGTTGCGCGGGGGGCTAGTCGGGCGGTTTGTTCTTAAGGAGAACACGCATGAGACGACTCCTACTGTTTGCGTCCACGCTGTCGATCCTGCTCCTCTCTGGCGCTCAATCGGCCCAGGCGACCTCTGGCCCCGGGAGTTTCAGGTGGCAGCTCGGCACCGGCGCCGTCTGCACGATAGAGCCCGGCGCGTGCCCGGTTAGCGCCATGGCGAGCAACGGTGACACGGTCGCCATCAAAGCTCAGGGAAACTTAGACGCGGAGGAGCGTGGGGCCTCGGGGGGCGGTACGTTTGAGCATCGGACCTCTTCCGGCGCCCTTGTGGCTAGCGGGACCCTGAAAGCCAAGCGCCTGCTCGGCTTCAGCTTCTACGGCTGCGACACTTCCGGCTTTTTCCCCAGTAACTACTGCGGTGGGCGGGCGGTACTTCTTGTCCAGTTGGTCGGGCACCCGGCCAGCAATCCGTCAGCGAAGATCAAGGCCACGGGGATTCTGGTGGTGACGTGCCTCTTCGGCAACCCACCTGCGGGGGCCAACGAGGGCTTCACGCTCGACGTCAAGCACCTGATTAACTTCAACATCGACACGCCATTTATGGGGGACACCCTCTTCATCCAGACGTCTGACGACTAGTAGGATAGCCAAGGCTCGGCACGGCCTATGCGCTCGTCGGAGAGGCCGGGTCCCGTGGGGGACCCGCCGTACAAATTACCCGCCGACTGCCCGGCCAGTTCACTGGGTTGAGAGCGAGACCTGGCGTAGTTGGTTGGAGGGGAGTGGAGCACGATCAGTCCTGACGGACCGGGCGGCCTGGCACGTATCGGGTGACCCAACTCGTCAGTTGGACTCAAGCGCCGGGCACCCTGTCGGGCTCGGGTCTCGTCGACCACATCGGAACCCTGGCCGATTCGAGTGCTGAACTGGCCGTCGTACGCATTAAGTATTCCGATGGGCTCGACGGAATTCTCTTCCTCAGCTGCAACATCGACGGCACCCCGTCGTCAGTTGATGAGGGAATTGATGCTTCGAGAGGGTTCGTGAACTTCCTCGCTCCGATGACGCCAGGTTTTACCAAGGACTCGAACCGCACGCTGTCGACGTGCCTGGCGAGGGAGAGAAGGTCTAGCTGACCCGGCGACCCGTACATGTGAGCCTCGCGATGGGGCCGTTGGGGGTCACCCTCTTCCATGTCGTTCACCGTGACCACCGGAACAGAGTCCCCTGTCTAATCGGCAGGCGGGAACAAGCCCCTTCTACGGCCTCATGTATGAGGAAGTTCAGGCGAGGCGCCGGACGCGTTTTCCCTGAAGCGACAAACGTCGTCCTGTCCGAGGCTGGCGGCGCGGCCCGAGCCGACTCGGTGGTCAACCAACGCACTGTTCGTCCCGTTAGTTATTTCCCTTGACGACATGACCACGCTGCTGTATGAATTGCCTTGATCTGTCAGTCGTAGTGGTGGGGGACTGCGACGCAGCGAGCCCAAAGGACGTCTTCGTCAGGTTCGACCCCGTTCTCGCCCCGACTGTCTGGTTGAGGGCGGCACTGGTGGAGCATCACCCCTACCGGTGATGACTGCCCTCGCGTTTTACGCCAGTGCACACGGTGGGGATTTCGAGTGCCTGGCCCTCGCTTCGGCAGCGACGACTGGCGACGGGAGCGGCCGCTTCGAGGTCAACGCGATGTACGTCACCGGGACGGTGAGCTCGGTGGTAGTGACGGGCCGCACGGCCGTCCTACGCTATATCAAGCGTATTTGAGTAGAACCGGTGGTATTTGCGCCCCCGAGTCCGCTCGGGGTCGCCAACCAGAACAAGTTTCGAACCGGGCTGGGCGAATTCAAAAGCGCCCGCAATGGATTATTGAGAGCCCTGTCGCGGAGGGCCCCGTCAAGATGAGAGTGATCTGCACCTGTCCTCATGCTCGCCGGCTGTTGGCCCTCACCTTCCTGATGTCCGGGGGAATGAAGCTGATGGGGCCGCGTCTCCAGCTACAGGCGCAGTTGCCCTACGTAGAGGAATTCACGGATTGTCGAAGCAGCGAAGAAGCTTGAGAACCTATCTACTCAGGTCAAGCCAGCGCTTCTTTCCGGCCAGCGCAGCAAGCTGTCGGCGATGAGCGTGGCTGTTTGCGCCACAGGGTTGGCCTCCCCGCGCAGGAGGCCCAGCCGGCGGCCAAGGACTGCCTAAGGCTGAGCCGTAGTGTAGATTTAGGAATCACGTGTAGTTTCACCGAGCAAATTGTTGAGATTTCTTGCAGCAGTGTAGATTATATGCTGTAATCTACACTACTATGGGGCGAAATAGCCCATAGAGGTGCAGATTTGGCCGAAGATTCTCCACTGCGAAATGTGCGCATCGGGGAGGTCGCCCGCGACCTCGGTGTTTCCCCCACTTATATCCGCAAGCTCGCAGATGCCGGAGTGATCCCCCACAAGGTCACAGTAGGCGGACATCGTTTGTTCGACTTAGCCGAGGCTCGAGCGGCTTTCCGACGACGCCGCGATTTGCGAGTCGAGCTCGAGCTTCCACTGGCCGGGCTTGAAGAGGACAAGGTTTGGGACCGCTTGCAAGCCCAGGCGCCCCCACGGCATGCCACCAAACAGGCGGTCGGCATCGCCCGCTACGCATTAACTGAACTCGTCAACAACGCGGCCGACCACTCCGGCGGCACCAAGGCGAGCATCCGCTGGGAGGCTCGAGCCGACCTACTGCGGGCGGAGATCGGAGACGACGGTATTGGAGCATTTGAGCGTATACGGATTGCCAGGGCCCTGCCGGACCATCGATCAGCACTCGCCGAGCTGTCTAAGGGCAAGGTCACTACCCAACCCGACCGGCATAGCGGCGAGGGACTGTTCTTCACATCTCGCGCCGTCGACTACTTCGACCTTCAGGCAAACGGACTCCGTTGGATCGTGGACAACCGTCGAGGGGACTTCGCCCTAGGCAGTAGCAGCTACGCACCTGGGACGCTCGCAGTGTTTGAGGTCGGTGCCGCCACGACGCGGCGTCTAGAGGATGTCTTCAGGCCCTTCACTGACGAGGAACTGGGGTTCAGCCGCTCGTACGTCCGGGTCAAACTCTTCGAGCACGGCTCGTCATTCGTCAGTCGGTCGGAAGCAAAGCGTCTCCTTGCGGGACTTGAGCGTTTCGCTCAAGTAGAACTTGACTTCGATAAGGTGGAGTCGGTGGGCCAGGGCTTCGCCGATGAGGTGTTTCGCGTCTGGGCTAAGCAGCATCCAGAGGTGCGACTGATACCCACCAACATGAATGACGGTGTGGCATTGATGATCGGTCGAGCCACGGCGATACGCGATGAGCCGACGCCGACGTAGACGCCAAAGGGCTTGATGCGACGAACTGCAGTGCGACGTCGAATTTCCACCCAGTCGAGCGCAGGGAGCTACGGTGCAAGTGGCTTATGTTGAAAAGCAGTTAGAGAGCATCCGCTGCCGGATTTGATTAGTCCATCGCTATATCACACGTATTTGAGAAGGACAGGTGGTATTTTGCGCCCCCGAGTCCGCTCGGGGTCGCCAGACTACAGGCCTGACGAGGACCCTTCCCAACGCGAAGAAGTCGATCTGCTGCCTGGATGCGAGGCTCTGCGCGCCGAGCCCTCCCGGGCATCCTGTAAACCAAAATGTCCGAACGCGCTCGGGTTCGTAGTCTCTTTCTCGATTGAGTCCTGTGCCGCCGAGTCTCCTGGTCATTGGTGTCAGGCGTCCCGTCCGCCACCGCTCGAATCGCGCCATGGATTGCGGAAGCTAATTCGCAAGTGGATTGGTAGCCGCGAGCGCCGACGGCGGGGTTTGCCTTCTCGCAAAACGCCGATCCCGTGGCCTCTGGTCCGCGGGTCACCGGACTGCAGCGCTGCCCACCAGCGCCTCCCGCCCGCGATGAATGCGTCGATTGGAACTGGCTGGCCACTTGGGTCCAGGACTTCAAGCTCGTCGAACCAGATCACGATCTCGAGGGTACCGAGGCCCTCGTCCTGGACGAGGAACAGCGTGTGTGAGCGGCCATTGTCAGCTTTCTCCCAGTCGAGGCTTGAATGCTTGGACCACTGCGCCAGCCGCTCCGCGTGAGAATCAAAGAACCAGGCAATGAGGCGGCTCGCGCTGTAGCGTCGCACCATTCCATCGAGCTCATCGATAGAGAATGGCTCTACCACGGCGGCAGGGTCATCCGCGGCACCATGCCGGAGAAGAGCGGCAAGCCGGCCGACGGGCCTGAGGCGAAGGGTAGCCCGCCGATCGTTCGGCTCCGGCCCGACCTCGGGCAGTGTGAGGACCGCGAGCGCCACGTCGGCGATTCGCTCACCCGGCTCGACCTGGATCCCGAGGAGGTCAGCACTCTGGATGGCCAGTTCTAGTCCGTCGATCCGATCACGCGTCAACATCAGCGAACACTCTAGCCCAGCCGCCTGTGAAGGTTCGCGAAGTAGGGAACGCGATGGAACGGATCGTGCCGGCGCTTTCGATCACGACGCGCGACTTCTTCCTCTTAGACCGCCCGGCGAGCCCCCATAGGTAGCGCCACCGGAAGGGCAGTCCGCTTAAGCGTATTTTGGCAAAACTGGTGGTTATTTGCGCCCCCGAACCCGTCCAGGCCACTCGTGTAACTGTCCGGCTGATTACATCGGGGGCCGCTGCGGCGGGTGCAACCGGCAAGCTTGGCAAGATGTACCAGAGTATGACCCGACGAAGCTGGATCTCAAAGCTGGCGCCAAAAGGAGTGGTCGGTATTACTGCGTGCCTCCTTGCAGCCTGTGGGACCAACATCGATCCTCGGGGCGATCTTAAACCTGACTCGACCTGCGACCAGCAGTTCGGGGCGGCGAAGGTGAATGCGCTCTTCAGCGCCATCAATTTAGGGGACGTGTCAGCAGCTGAGCAGCTCTTTCCGCAGGACGGCCACGGAGAATTCCGAGTACAGCCGATCCTAGAGCTAGCACCGTCAATTGTGCGCAGCGTCGAGGCGGGTCGGCCGGTAGCGGATAACGACGTCGATACCGCCATGAATCGGGCTGAGGTCGGGCAACTCGTATCGGCGCTTTCAGGCCTGCACTTTGTGTTCACCGCCCCGCTCGAAGGGAAAGCCGGAACGGTTGAGCACGCATCGCCGCAAGAAACCGTACGGGTTCGCGAGGTGGATTTCGGCCCGGTCCTGTGGAAAGCAACCGGTCCGTTGCTTGAGCGCTACGGCAAAAGGAGTATTTCAGGAGGAGGAAAGATCGCCGTCGCCTGTGACACTGGCCACATTATTAGGGTGACGCTGGGTGCCAGCACAATCGAGAGTTAGCCCGGCCAATCCACGACCGGCGCTGCTGGTGCGGGTCGAGCGTATTTGGATAGGGCTGGTGGTATTTGCGCCCCCGAACCCGCTCGGGGTCGTTGACCTTCTTTAGGCCTGGTTAGCGTCTATCTCCCCGCTTCTGACTTCTGGATAAGGCAGAACTCGTTTTCCTCGGGGTCGGCCATGATCCGCCAGGTGTAGCTGTAATCGTGATGGTCACCGTTTGGCACGCGCTTCCCACCGAGCGATTCGACCCGCTCCGTGGCGCCGTCCAAATCATCGACGATGAGGTCGAAGTGCAGGCGGTTTTTGACGACCTTCGGTTCGGGCACTCGCTGGAAGCAGAGCGCCGGTCTGCCGGGTGCCCTCGGTAGAAGGTCGATGTAGTGCGGAGGGTCTCCGAGGCGGAAATCTTCCCCTACGCCCAGAACCGCCCCCCAGAAAGCGGCCAGGCGATCCGGATCGCGGCAGTCCGTCTGAATAGAAAGCAGGTCGCCAATGGGCTGAAGGGATGCCTCACCCATTCGCCTCACTCATTCGCCAATGTTATCGAGGCGGTGCGGGCATTGATTCCGCGTAGTCTGCCGCCGTATCAAACGTATTTGAGTAGGACAGGTGGTATTTGTGCCCCCGAGTCCGCTCGGGGTCGCCAGACGCATCAGCCATAACCCTTACGGCAACGGCCGCGAAGCGTTTGGGACGTGGGCGAAGGCGCCGGACGGAATCGAGCTAGGCGACCAGCCGGAGAGCGAGACTCCGCGCTGGTGCGATGATCTTCTTTTCGGCCGGGGTGGCACCGATAAGCGCCGCAACTCGATCGCCCAGCTCCTTCCGGTCGACAGTGAACCTGTCCCACCGGCGGTCTTCGGCCGGCGTCTTGAACCACAGCTCGACCCGAGTCCCGTGTTTCCGCCGGTACGCCAGCCGGTTGAAGTCTCGGGCTGGGACAAGCCACATGCTGGTGAGTTCAATCGACCGAAGATCGAGGAATGCGAAAAGATAGAAAACGCGAGCGCTCGTCGGGATCTGATTTGGGAGATAACGCGCCACGCACCACAACTGGTTCTGGCGCAGCCGGGTGCCGCACTTGACCTGGATGTAGACATGGCGGTCGCCACCTCGCGTGTCGACAATGAAGTCCTTGTGATCCACGTCCCATCCGGTTTGAACGTTGTGAGCCGGCCGCGCGAGGAGGCCAGCACGTATGCCCTGGCGAGCAATTCAGCGACCTCGCCGATCAGGATGGCCGGAAACGCCATATTGGGTGAGCGTCGATAAACGCCAAATCTTGCTGCTGCGATCATCAAAGCCCGACCGGAACGTATTTGAGAAGGACCGTGTTATTTGCGCCCCCGAGTCCGCTCGGGGTCGTGGATCCTTCCTTTTTGTGTGCGGCTGCCGGGCAAGCAGCCACTGGCGGTTGACCAGCTCGGTCATCTCCACCAACGAGTCCGCAGTGGCGCCCACGGGGGACCGAGTATTGGTGAGCGGCCCTTCAGGATGTCCTCCATACGCTGGCGCACAATTGGAAGCGCCTCACGATGCGGGATTACGTAGAAGCGTTGCTTGAGGATCGCGTCGACGACGGTGGCGGCGATGGCGGCTGGGGGCGTCCCCGTCGCAACCAGGTGCTTGACGAACTCGATCGCGGCAGCCGCCTCCGGAGTCAGTTCACGTTGGGTGGCGGGGTACTCGGCAGGACGATTACGTGTTGACTCGCTGATTCGGGTCTGCACCCACGCTGGGCAGAGGACCGAAACGCCCACCTTGGCGCCCCGCAACTGGAGCGACAGATGCAGGGACTCGGAGAGTGCCACCACCGCGTGCTTCGTCAAGCTGTAGACACCCATCGCGCCCGGCGCAGACGTGTTCAGGCCGGCCATCGAGGCCGTATTGACGATGTGTCCTTCCTCTTGTTCAAGGAGAATCGGAGTGAAGGCGCGCATGCCATTGATGACACCCCAGAGGTTGACCCCCAACACCCATTCCCAATCCGCTCGGCTCATTTCCCAGAATGCCGCGCCCGACGTGGCGCCCACCCCGGCGTTGTTGCAGACGACATGGATGCCGCCGAATGCCGCCCGTGACTGTTGGGCAAGCCGGTCGACCTGATCACCCTTGGCCACATCGGTGGGCACCGCAAGTACCTCGGCCCCGGCCGACCGCAGGGATTGCTCGGCCCGGCCCAGCGGTTCGACCTCCACATCCGCGAGGACAACTTTCATCCCTTCCGCGGCGAATCGTTCGGCCATGGCCAGGCCGATACCGCTTGCGGCCCCGGTGACGACCGCGACCCGACCTTTGAGAGATTTCATTGCATTGCTTCCAGCGCTGAACAATCGCCTTTAGTGTGTCGCTAAGTCAAACGTATTTGAAAAGGGCTGGTGGTATTTGCGCCCCCGAGTCCGCTCGGGGTCGTTGACCTCCCCTTTCTGTATTCGATTTGCCGGTGGTGGCAAGCCGCAATCCCGCGCTCAAGGACTTTAGTTCCGGACGACTCGATGATGGGACAGGCTGCAAGGCCGCAATAACACCCACCAGGTGCTTTCCGATGAGGTCTGAGGCCCGGGTCAAACCGCCTAATACGTTATTTCCTAGACCTCTAGCAACTCGTAAACCATGCTGCGGACTCGATTGCCGGCCAACTTGGGTACGTCCCGCGCGGTTGCTGGTCCTTCGGGTGATTGGAAGGCCTGCTGGAGAGCTGCCATGTCGTCCCAGTCCAACTCAGCTATGAGGTAATAGGCTTCGCCGCCCCGAATCGGAGCCGGATTACGGCCGATCGCGTAACGTCGAAGGCCGGGCAACTTCTTGGTTAGGGGAATGTGTACCTCGCGGTAATGGCGGTCACACGACCCGACGTCCTGCGGTTTGTCGTACAGCACAAGGAACCTAACCATCGGGTCCACTCTTCGTCGGACCACCAGAAACCGTCGCGCAGAAGATCCCGGCCAATCTCACCGCAGGTCACGTCGCGAGACGTGGTGTAAAAATCGCCGTGCGGTTCCGCGGTCATCCTTCGGCGGCGGTTGGGCCTCGCAAAGGTTGGCGCCACTGCTCCAGGCATCCAAGGAGGCCCCCGATGGCGGGGACCTCCTCACGATCGAGAAAACTAGTCGTCGCCCTCGCTTTGGACGCTGATCGTACCGGTCATGTGGTTATGGATCCGGCACTGGTACGTGAAGGTGCCCGGGGACGAGAAGTTGAAGCTGTAGCTGGGTGGGAAGGGCAAGCCGAGAATACTCGTGATGATTCCCGAGCTGCCGATTGTCGAAGCACTCGAAATCGTCGTGGCGCCCTGGGGCTGCGGATTCAGGTGGTTCTCGAAAAGGAACGGGTTACCGCAGGGGACTCCACCGGGGAAGCTCGCGGGAGTGTCTGGACTCCCTTCGCACATGAACGGCAACGGGTCAACCGCGTCCGATCCAGGCCCGGTGGGGAAGGTCACGGTGTGGATCTCATTGCGCGACGGCGAGAGCCAATCCACCGACTTGCCGTTTCGAACTTCGAGGTTCTGGGGCAGCATCTCCAGCACCTGGACGTTACCGCTCGGGTCCTCGGTGCCGGCAATCACCTGTCCTGTCCTCCGAGCCTGCGCAAGCGCGTCGTGCTTTGCCTCGAAGCCGCGGCGGATCTGCGGCGCGTATTGAGCGCGGGCGGCGGCGTTGAGCTGGCGCTGGGTGGAAGCGCGGTGATCTTCGGAGACGATCCGCAGCGTTCCCTGCATCGTAGGTCCGTGAATCAAACACACGTAATGCACAGTCAGGCCCGACTCCGGCACACGCGCCACGTTGATCTTGTAGAAATACTCAGAGTTTGGACAGCCACTCTGGCAGAGGATGCCCGAGTTGCTCTCGCTACTGCCGTCGTAGGAGCAGGGCTGGGCTTGCGTCCCGCAACCGCCCGGGGCTCCTGCCGGTGGATTGCTCGGAAAGAGGAGGGCGTTCGAAAACTGCGCCTGGAACCGCAAACCAGACGGCGCAGGGTCATCAGCGTCATTGATTATTTGCGGGAAGTTCGCCGAGGTGAAGATGCCCAGCGCGCTCTCACCAGGGGTCCCGAGCGTTGCGGTGTGGATTTGATCGCTCGAGGCCGGTGGTGTGAAGCGGAAGCCGACCACGTCGCCGTTACGGACACTGACTCCGGCGCGCGGATAGTAGTCGAGAAAGGCGAAGTTTTCTGTCGCGGGAGAGATATTGTCGACGCCGACGACCAGGGTGCGCGATTCGGCAGCCGAAGCCGGAAGCGCCCCCAAAAGCGAGCCGGCGACAAGAGCCAGCAACGACAGCATGCTCGCAGGCATGCCCAAGCGACCCCTCATGACACCCTCCTCCTAGTTAACCCGGTGACCCGCCGACCCTGAGCGTTCGGGGCTACCTTACATCTTTCTTAGGGTAACTGCAAGTGAACGAAATGGCCGCCGAATTCACGACTGGCGGTCTTTCGCAAGGTGCGGGATGCCGGCAGCACGCCTCCCGGCTGAGTTCGCCGCTGACAGGCGGCAACGCTTAGGAGTACGGGTCGGGCGGCGCGGCCCGTTCCGGACGGGGGCCCAACTGCCTGAGCACACCTTCCGACAGCCGGGGATCGGGAAGTCCTCGCCGAGGCCGCGCCGGACGCGAGGCGACCGCCCGACGGAACGGAATGGTGCTGAAGGCCGACCCAGTGCCTAGGAACGCCGGTCGGCATCCGCTCAGCGTCCGCCAGTTGGCTGGTGTCCTGGGTTCGTTAGTAGAGAATTGACGGAAGGTATGCGCCGGCGGGTTCGTTGTAGAGCCCCCGACTCATCAGAGTCATCACCTGGACCACGCGCAGTCCGTTATCTAGGCACCATCGGAATAGGGCGCTGTTGCGGGTAGGCACAAGGATACCTGGGCCGGCAAATACGCGGGCTGCGGCAAGCATCGCCTTCAGATCTTCGTTGGTTTCGCCAACGGCATGACCATCGAACCCAACTGCGGTCGCATAGCCGCTCATGCCACCGGTGTAGTCCACGACCACAGCCGTTCCTGCAGCGATCGCCTCCCGTAGCTCGCCGGCTCGGTCATGGCCGTGGACGCGAACGCAGAGGCGGTTGCATGCCTCCAGATCAGCTTCGACCGCCGGTCGTACGGTGTGGTTGGGAATCGCTTCACCGATCTGGCTCCCCTGTAGGCAGGCAAGTGGTTCGCGGACTTGGAACCCAAGCTTCGCGTACAGCGAAAGCGATCGGTTGTGGTAGGCCGCCTGGACGAGGCGAACGCCTGGGTGGCGTTGCGCTTCGGCGCGGTTGAGCGTATCGAGCATTAGGAGTCGACCGACCCGTCGGTTCTGCAACTTGGGATCCACCGTGATCGGTCCTAGGCCAGCGATCGGCGAGCGTTCGTCCAGGAAGTTGCTACCGACGACCTGACCATCGATTTCCGCCACGACCGAGTAAAAGCCCGGATTGTTCAGCAACGAAGTCAGCTCCCGGATCGCGATCTCAATGGAGGGAAAGTCATTCGGGAAGTTGTGGCCGCTTGAGATCGATCCAAACGCCTCGTAAGCGATTCGGCCGCACGCGGCTCCATCGTCTGGCGCTCCCGGCCGAAGCTTGACCGGCGCAAGCACTCCGGCAGTCGGCGATTGGCTACCCGTTACCCTGGCCGTTTCGTCCATGCTCCCGTACGACTCGATTATCCGCGAAGCCTGGGTTGTCGTCGGCGAGCGGCTTAAGCGTATTTGGCGAAGGCTGGTGGTATTTGCTAGCACAAGAGCCACGTGGAATAATCGACGATTCGAGATAGTTAGAGTCGACATGGCTACTGCGATTTCAGTCCAGCCTCAAACCGATCGAACATCCGCTCAACTGCCGCGCAACCTGAATCTCGCGCTCGCCGTGATCGCGGTGGCGCAATTGATGGTGGTGCTCGACGCCACCATCGTAAACATCGCTCTTCCCTCGATCCAGCGCGCGCTCCATTTCAGCCCCACGGGCCTGGAATGGGTGATCAACGCGTATTCGCTCACGTTCGGCGGCTTGCTTCTTCTCGGCGGCCGGGCCGGTGACCTGTTCGGGCGGCGGCGCATGTTTACGACGGGTATCGTGCTCTTCACCCTCGGCTCCCTGGCCGGCGGCTTTGCAAACAGCGACGTCTGGCTGATCGTTGCGCGCGCGGCGCAGGGAATTGGAGCCGCGATCGTGGCGCCGACAGCGCTGTCGCTGATCGCTGACACATTCAGCGAGGGGGCTGCACGCAACCGAGCACTGGGCGTCTATGCGGCGGTCGCCGGTGCCGGAGGTGCCGCAGGGTTGCTTCTGGGCGGGATCCTCACCGATTTTGCCTCGTGGCGATGGGTCCTGTTTGTGAACGTGCCGATCGGAGTCGTGCTGGCCGTGGCAGCCCCCCGTGTGCTCGCGACGTCGCAGCGCCGGCCCGGCCGGCTCGACATGCCCGGAGCGCTAACGGTTACCGCCGGCATGGTGCTCCTCGTCTATGGGTTGTCTCGCGCCGCCACCAACGGTTGGACTGACAGCATGACGCTGACCTCACTTGGGGTTGCCCTGGTGCTCCTCCTGCTGTTCGTGGCCATCGAGCTTCGCAGCAAGCACGCACTCATGCCGTTCAGCATCTTTGCCCACCGCAACCGCAATGGGGCGTATGCGCTCTCCCTCGTCATCGGCGTGGCGGTGTTCGGGGTGTTCTTCTTTCTGACTCAGTTCGTACAAAACAATCTTGGCTTCAGCCCACTCCAGGCCGGGATTGCGTTCCTGCCGATGACGGCCGGCATCATCGTCACCTCGCAGGTCGTCGCTCGGCTGGTCGGGCGGTTCGGACCTCGACTCTTCATCACGGCCGGGCCGCTGATCGTCGCTGGCGGCCTGCTCTGGCTATCGCGAATCAATGACCAGACGGGTTATTTCCCCGGTCTGGTGGGGCCGATGCTGCTCGTCGCCATCGGCATGGGCAATATCTTCGTTCCCTTGACACTGATGGCGGTCGCCGGTGCCCGGCCCGATGAGTCTGGCCTCGCCTCAGCGCTCCTTAACGTCGGGCAGCAGATCGGCGGCTCGATCGGGATCGCGCTGCTTGGGACGGTTGCGGCCACCGTCACGAAGAATCAGCTTGTCGGCCGAACACCCACCCATTCGGCGGTCAATTCGGCCCTGGCGTCCGGGTACGGGGCCGGATTCGAGCTCGCCGCCGGGCTCTCGCTCGCCGGGTTTGCGCTTGCCCTCGCGGTTATCCGCGGGCGCCGGACTCCGCGGAGCGCCCGATCCGCTGAGGCGACGGCCGCTTAGCCAGCGCCATTTAGTCGACGACGTCCTCGACTTCTAGTCAAGCTATTGGAAAAGTCGGAGTTGGGTCAGACGCCAGAAGATGTCGGGCTCGAAGATGGGCTCAGTGGTCGTAAGTGGCAACTGCGTCATTCGCTCGCCCACCTGTAGGCTCACGATTCCGGCGCTTGCGCCAGAGGGCAGCGGTGCTTTAAGCCGCACCAGGTCAGCCCGCATATGCAGGGTCATCCCGTCATAGACGACCCAGTTCACATCTTGTTCCGCAAATACCGTCGCGGTGTCGCCCCAGGGCGCCCGGTACTCGCCAATCACCTGCAGGGTGGACAGGATCGGCCGGTAGTGCAATGCCGGACTAACTGCGCGAATCAGGTTCCTGGCTGTCGTGAAGGCGTCATCAAGGGTGGGCAATCCCATAAGCGCGCCGACGATTCGAGCGGGCTGCCGATCAGCGGTGACATCGGCTGCAAAGACGAAGCAGGCACCTGCTGGGCCACTAAATCCGGTCTTAACGCCAACAATGCCATCCTGTCCGACCGCCGCATCGACGTTGAAGACCCGCCCGGCCAGGGGAAGGGTCGCTTCCGGCTGCGAGACGATCTCGGCGAAGACGGGGTTCCGCATGGCGACCTCGGCCATCGCGATGAGGTCACCCGGCGACCCGATGGACTCGGCGGACACCCCGCTAACGTCGGCGTAGTGCGTGTGGCTGAGTCCAAGCTCGGCGGCGCGAGCGTTCATCTTGTCGACGAAGGCTGGAACCGAGTTTGAGTCCCACGCTGCTAAGAGTTCGGCGATATTGTTGCCCGACGGGATCAGTAGAGCCTGAATCGCCTGGTATTCGCTGAGCTGCTCGCCAGCCGCCACCAGGAAGACTGATTGGCCCTGCGCTTTCTCAGCCTGATAGCTGGCTACGTCCGCCGCGGTTACCGACAGCATCGGCCCTTGCTCGGTCAACCGAAGCGGGTGCCTCTCGAGGATAAGAAAACCGGTCATGATCTTCGCTGTACTTGCCAGCGGCACAGCGGTTTGCGGGCCAAAGGTCCCGACTGTTCCTAGGCCGTCGACGGCGACCGCTGCGCTGCCCATCCGTGGCCAGGGTAGAGCGGGGGCAGCCGTTCCGATCTGCGAGCTGCTTGGCTGCAGGATCGTTGCGTCAATGCTGGGCAGCGGACGCAAGAGTTGAAACGTTAACAGCCCCACCATAAGCGCGACGACCAGGCCGATCCCAGCCTCCGTACGCAGGGTTCGGCTTGCTGCAAATCGGCCGACCAGACCCTTCACCGGACACAATAATCTCAGGCTTGTCGAATCGTGAGGCATAGGTCATCAGCGTCAGCGCGAACTGAGAAGCGGGAGATCGAAGCTTAAGCAGTGTGTTGGTAGGGTCTAGCACCCAAGACTCGCGGCTAATCCACGCACTGACTGGATGCCACGAAGATCTCGCACCGGGAGCTGTGTCGATACAGGGCGGGCTAAAACTCCTCGAACTCGGTGAACGTCGAACCGACCTCGTCGCCCTTGCTCGCCAGGTCGGGCTCGGACTTGTCCGAGGCGTCCCACTTGTCCGAGGCGTCGAGCTTCTGGGATGGGTCCCACTTATCCGAGGCGTCGACCTTCTGGGATGCGTCCCACTTGTCCGAGGCGTCGGCGACCTTCATGCTGTTATCCGACGGCTCCTGCTTCATGCTGGCGTCCCCAGGCTCCTCCTTCATGCTTGCATCGAAGCCGGGCGTGGCCCCGGACGACTCCTTCGCCAGCCAGTCGTCGAGACCCCCGAACGCGCCGCCAAAAAAGCTGCCTTGCACGGCGGGGCGGGAGCCCGCCATTAGGTCAGTCACCGCGCGGTTGCCGGCGGTGGCCTGGAGGTCGCGCATCGACCCCTCGACGTTGGCCCGCCGGGTCCATGGCGTTTTCGTGGATTTCTTGCCGCCCTCCAGTTGTTGGTCGTCCAGGCTCTGCCGGTCGTGCGTCTTCACGATGTCACCAGGCTCCTCTCCTTTCTGTGGCCGGATTCGCTAGGGACGAATGCCAAAGGGTCGAGCGCCGGCCCATCAATCTGCAGGAATCCGAGGGCAAAGAGTTCCTTTACGATCTGAACGACGCCGCGGGCCAGGTCGCCGGAGGTCATTCCCGGCATCACCTCGGCCAGCTCAGAGGTGACCGCGCGGAGAGATCGTGTGCCGTCGAGCTGCAGCAGCAGGTGCGACCCGAGCTCTCCGAGTGATACTCGGAACGGGACTCCGGCGGTCGTTTCAAGGTACTGGCCTTCGACCAGGTACGATCCTCCACCGCTGACGCCGGTCCGGTGGATGCGATGGCCCGGGTGTGGCCGGAATCTCTGTTCCAGCAGCTCGGTATCTGGCATGCAGGCGAGACGGTCACCCGCGCCGAAGATGCGCAGCAGGTGGTCGGATGCGTTCTGGATCGGCGCCGCCAACACCTGGGCCGACCGCCTCCAGTTGACCCCGGACCGGCGTCGCAGGATAACGGCGCCGGAGCTCATTGCCGGGATGTCGAGCTGGCGATAGTAACCGAGCCAACGGTCGAGCGTTCCAGCGAACTCGGTCTCCTCCTTGATCCAGAGCGAGGCATAGGTCAGCGGATCGTAGGTCCGGAAGCGGAGCAGCAGCGCATCGCAGCCAACTCCTCGCACCCAGCCGGCGAGCGGCTCTGCCCACGCCTCCTCTTCCCGGTGCGCCCAACTGACGAGAATCGAGGCGAACGCACCGTCGTTCAAGTGACGGGCGGCCTCCCGCACCACCGTGCGGCTCAATCCGTCGCCGGCCATGCCGCTATCGCGGAAATGAACGCTGGAGTCCGGCGACAGCACGTACGGCGGGTTTGCCACGATAAGGTCGAATGACTCTTCAGCCACTGGCTGGAAGAGGTCACCCTGACGGGTCGTCGGCATAGTGAGACGGTTGAGGGCGGCGTTGAAGCGGGTGTATGCCAGCGCCCTTGGGTTGATGTCCGTTGCCACTACCTCATCGCAATGATTCACTGCCAGCAGCGCATGGATGCCAGAGCCGGTGCCTAGATCGAGGACGCGTCCCGCCTTGGTCCGCACCGTCAGTGCCGCCAGCGTCCGCGGTGCCGGGCCGAGGCCGATGACATGATCGCGTGGCAGCGGCTCACCGCGACGAGCCGGGTCGTGCGCGATCAACAGGTCCTGGGTCGCGTCGATCGCGATCAGCGGAATTGTCGAGTCCCGCTCCTGGGTAACGACGGCGATAAGGGCAAGGTGGTCTACGGTCCCACGCCCAACAGCGCGGTTGAGCTCATCGGTGGGTACGGGAATCCCGAGGCAGAACAACTTGATCAGTGTGGGCAGCGCCGTCCCTGAGGGGAGCTGCCGGCGTGCGACCTCAATCGCCCGGGGGTCGTGGGAGAGGCTGGAGCTGGTGTCAACCGCTTGGCGGAGCCCGGCTTCGGTGTAGCCGGACTGGCGCAGGGCGTCGCCGAACTGGGAGACAAGCGGGAGACTGACGTCAGGCCAGGGCACGATCTAACGGTCCGCATCGGTCCCGTCGCATTCAAGGCGCAAAGGTGCCAACCAAGGGGCACGAAAGGGAAGCGAAGGGGCAGGATGGCGGTCGGAAGCCACGCGGCTGCCGCCCAGGCTGCCTGGCCCGAGGTGAGATTCCCCTAGGCTTGCGCTTCTGTCCCGTCGGCTCTCGAAGCGCCGGCCGGGAAGGGACCCCAGTCCGACTCGCGAAACCAGCGGGTCAGGTCGGCCGCCGGCATCGGAGGGCAGAGGTAGTGCCCCTGGGCCAGGTCGCAACCTAAAGTCACCAGCTTGTCCCAGGTTTCGCGGTTCTCGACTCCTTCCGCAACGACCTGAAGACCCATGTTGTGACCAAGCTCAATGACGGAGCGCACGATGGATACACTCGCGCTGTCCGCCATCATGCCGATGATGAAGGACTTGTCGATCTTGATCTCGTTCACCGGCAAGCGTTTCAGGCGCGCGAGGGACGAGTACCCGGTACCGAAGTCATCGATAGAAAGACCGACGCCGAGCGCGCTCAGTCGGGTGATGGTTTCGACCATAGCGGAGGGGGCCATGATGCCGCTCTCGGTGATCTCCAGTCTTAGCTTCTCGGGCTCAACCCTCCAGGTCTCGAGCAGACTTGCCGTGATCTCGGGAAATTCAGGATCACGGAGGTTCCACCCCGACAGGTTCACCGCCAGCTCGACGTCCAGTCCGCTATCGGCCCAGCTCCGCAACTGGCGGAGGCCTCGATTGAGTACCCAGCGGGACAGCGGTTGGACCAGTTCGGTCTCTTCCGCGGCAGGAATGAACTGGTCCGGCGGTATCAGCCCCTGCTTCGGATGCTGCCAGCGCACCAGTGCTTCCACCGCACTCGTCCTGCCGCTTTTCAGAGCGACCGTTGGCTGGTAATGCAGCACCAACTCGTCGTGCCCAATCGCTTGACGAAGCTCGCCGATGAGTGCAAGGTGGGCGGCTGTGTGCTCGTCATGCTGGGGAGCGTAGACCGCGTATCCGCGCTTGGTCCGTTTGGCCACGTACATCGCCACATCGGCGTGGCGCATCAGAGTATCGGCCTCCTCGCCGTGGTCAGGGCAAAGGGCAATACCAATGCTCGCCCCGACATCGATGTTTCGGCCCTCGACCACGAAGGGATGCTCTAACGCCTGCAGGATTTTCTTGGCCGCCTGCGACCCACCGTTGAGATCGGTCCCAGGCGCAGGGAGCACCGCGAACTCGTCGCCACCAAGCCGCGCAACCGTGTCAGAATGCCTGAGCGTCGCTGCCAGACGCAACGCGACCTGCTGCAGGAGCAGATCGCCGAAGTGGTGACCGAGCGTATCGTTGACTTCCTTGAATCGATCCATATCCATGATGAGCAGCACCAGCGGTTCCCTTTCCCGATGGCCGATAGCGATCGCCTGACGCAGCCGGTCATTGAACAGCATTCGATTTGGGAGGCCGGTCAGCGGATCGTGAAGAGTCTGATATTCCAGCGCGTCCTTCTGCGCACGCTGTTCGGATATGTCGTGCAGGATCCCCACAAAGCGTCGTTCGCCTCCCAGGAGCATTTCGCTTGCCCGGAAATCCATGGGAAAGATCGACCCATCCTTGCGCTGTCCCCACAACTCACGTGACCCTGAGACATAGATCTTGCTCTTGCCTGGCCGCAGATAATTGTTGAGGTCTCTGACAAAGTCGCTGCGGTAGGGTTCGGCGATGAGCATTTTCGCGCCCTGCCCATGGACGTCAGCCAGCGGGTAGCCGAAGAGCCGTTGAGCCGCCCGGTTGAAAAACTCGATCATGCCGCTTTCGTCGATGCTGATGATTCCGTCGGCAACATTGTCGAGCACGCCCCGCTCGCGCTCTGCCGCCGCTTGCAAGGCACGCTCGGCGCGCTTTCGCTCGATGAATTGCCCGATCTGGCTTCCGATGTCGGTCACCGTGGCGAGGAGATCTTGATCGGGCTCGCAGGTCTCGCCGCTATAGAGGTTGACCACCCCAGTGACTTCGTCTCCGTTCAAGATGGGGAAGCCAAACGCGCCGTGCAGGCCCGCATCCGCAGCAGCCGGCCCGATGAAGTTGGGATCGCTGGCCAGGTCGACGATCCAGATGGGCTCGCGCCCAGCCCAGACCTTGCCGGGCAGGTCGATTCCGGGGAAGATGGTCGTTTCCGGGTTGATCCCGTTGGCCCCGACTTCTAGCGACGATGCATGCCAGAAGTCCCGCAAGCGGAGCACATCGTCTTCGCGATCCCGGATCCAAAGCTGACCGACCTGCCAGCCCAGATCCTCACAGAGCCTCTCCAGGATTCTGCGGGAGACTGCCTCCAGGGCAGGGGCTTCCGCCAGCATGCGCGTCACGGCAAAGGGGATGGCTTGAAGCCGCTCGCTCTTCTGACGGGGGGTCGTATCGTCCATCCCGAGTACGTAATGAAGAGGCCGCCCGTTGAGGTCATTGATCAGCGAGATGCTGACCAGGGCATGCCCCACGCTGCCGTCCGCATGAAGGTAGCGCTGTTCGGCTTGAAATCTCGTCGTCTCCCCAGCCAGCAGTCGGCGGGTACCAGCCCACAGGCCTTCCACATCATGAGGATGGGTTATCGCCACGACGGTCGTCATCGACAGCTGCTCCTCCGAGTATCCGAGTAGCTGAGTCATTGCCTGGTTAACTTCGAGAAAGCGCCCATCGAGACCCGCCAAAGCCATGCCAATGGGAGCGTTCTGGAAGGCGTTTCTGAGGCGTCGCTGCTGCTCCCGCAGCCCCGTCTCCGCCCGCCTGCGTCCGGTAAGTCGGCTGATGGTCTGCGTCAGGGTCGCCTAAGAATGGGGCCCGCGCGTCACCCTTGTCATCCTCCGTTCGGATGAGTGTGAGGCGAGGTGTGTTCTAAGCCAGCTGCGCGAGATTGGGTGAAGGCGCGGGTGACCGTCCGCTTGAGCCCGCCCAACGACCCAGGCCGCAACCTGCGCGCGTGACCGAAAGCCCAGCTTGGAAAGGATGTGCGCGACGTGAGAGGAGACGGTCGCCTGGCTGACACTCAAGCGATCATCGATGGCCGAATTGGTAAATCCCATGGCCAGCAGCTCTGCGACCTGATATTCTCGCTCGCTGAGCCTCTCCCGGCCCCTGTACTCCTGCTTATCTGGAGCCAGACCGAAAATGCGCAGAACGCCCGATGCCTCTTCGCGCCGACGGGCCTGGGTTTGCCGAGCCTCCTTCGAAAGCCCGCTCCGCCTGGGGCCGGGCGAGCTCACGTCCATGATGACGTTCAGTAAATGGGTGACGCCAGTCGCGCCGCTGAGCGGATAGATCTCCCAGTCCCAGCGACTGGTCTCGCCGCCCTTACCACGTTCGACAGCGCCCAGCTCACGGAACTCAAAGCCCTTGAGGTGTTTCGGCTGGCTGGTCGCGCAGACCTCACGCATGAGGTTGAGGACACCCGCCTCCTCTGCGCTCGGAAAGAGATCCGCAAGGGTTTTGCCCGCAACCGGCAGCTTTTCAGGTTCAAGCCAGCGTTCCCACACACGGTTGGCGTACAGGATGTGGAACAACCCTCCGCCACAATCGCTAACGTGGAAGCCGATGGGAAGGGAGTCGAGCAGCCGGCCGAGGACGATGAGGGCGTCCGACTCCGGCGATGTCAAAAGCACGGAGGCGAGCGCATGCAGTGGCGTTTCCGACGTCTGCACCGGGCTATGAGCCGTTGGAACTTGCCGCGCGGAAGCGGCACTCCAGGTGATCGATGGCGACCGCACTAGCATGGCCCAGCCCGGACAGCCCGCACCTCGCTGTCCAATCGTGCTCCCCTAGCGCTACGGTCATACGCCGACTGGCCACAACTCTTCGCTTTACCCGACAGGGTGGCACGCACCCTCGCCGTCTTGCATCGGCAGGAGTGCCTAATTCACTAGCCCAAAGGCCCGCAGGTTCCGACCGCTTCGCTCGGAGATCTTTGCCGATGCGCAAAATGAAGGGGATAAAGGCGTGGACGAAGAACTGAAGCCACAGCGGCCCGGTCCGGTCGCGCCGCCCGAGGGGGCGGCAACCGAGGTTTCCGAGCGAGCCCGACGGGTCCGCGCCGGCGGTCGAATGCCGACCCTCTACATCGGCCACGGCGCACCGCCGCTCGTCGATGATCCACTCTGGGTTGCCCAGCTTGCCGCCTGGGCAACAGCCCTCCCGCGGCCGACGGCGGTGCTGATGGTGTAGGCGCATTGGGAAAATGCTCCGCTCACGATCGGCGCGACCCGTAGCGGGACGCCGTTGATCTTTGACTTTGGCGGCTTTCCCGAGCGCTACTACCGGCAACAGTACCGATCGCCCGGAGCCCCTGGGCTTGCCGCTGACGTGCGCCGGCTGGTTTCCGACCAACCCGTCGCCGAGGAACCTGACCGAGGGCTTGATCACGGCGCCTACGTTCCGCTCACCGTGATGTATCCCGACGCCGATGTGCCTGTGCTGCAGGTGTCGATGCCGAGCCTCGATCCCGAACGGCTCTTCGAAATCGGTCGGCGCCTCCGACCGCTTCGCGACCAGGGCATCCTCATCATCGGCAGCGGGTTCCTGACGCACGGCCTGCCATTCCTGCGGGACTTCCGGCTGGATGCGCCGCCCCCGGCATGGCCGACCGAATTCGATGCCTGGGCACATGAGGCGCTCGAGCACGGCGACGTCGACGAACTCTCTGATTTCGCCCACCGGGCACCGGCCGTCAGGTACGCGCATCCTCGAACGGAGCATCTCGCTCCCTTGTTCGTAACGCTGGGCGCCGGCGACAGCAATGGCGAGCCGCTACCCAGCATCATCGACGGTTACTGGATGGGCCTCTCCAAGCGCTCGATCCAGATCCCGTAGGTCGTGGTCGCCCGGCAGTAGTCTGGAAGGGGACGCCATGCTACAGGTGCGCCGTGACCGCGAGATCCACCGGGAGGACGGGGGCTGGTTTCAGGCCCGCTGGCACTTCTCATTCGATCGCTATCGCGACCCCCGGCAGATGGGCGTCGGCCCGCTTCGTGTCTTCAACCACGATCGGCTTGCTCCCGGCGCGATCTGGCCGATGCATCCGCACGCCGACATCGAAGGCATTACGTACGTCTGGAAGGGCACCTTCCGCCATGCCGACAGCCTGCGCAACGACGGCATCCTGCATCCGGGCGGCGTCCAGTTGATGACCCTGGGCTCCGGGGCCGAGCATTCCGAGCAAAACGCTTCCGAGACCGAGCCGATGGAGTTCTTGCAGCTCTGGATCCTTCCCGATACGGCCGGGCTGCCGCCTGGCATCCAGCAGCGTCAGTTCACCAGGGAGCAGCGCACGGGTCGTCTGCTGAAAGTGATCGGGCCGGCAGAAGGCGATCCGGTCAGGGTTCGCCAGGACGCGGCCGTTTACGTCAGCCATCTCGGGTCCGGCCGTGCGGTCACGCATGACTTCCGGCCCGGGCGAGGCGGCTACTTCTACCTGATCGAGGGCCGTGCCAAGGTCGGCGCCGAAGAGCTGTCGACCGGCGACGCGGCCAAGATTCAGGACGAGTCCCGGTTACGCATCGAGGCGAAAGACCCGTCCGAGTTAATCCTGGTCGATGTTCCGCTGCGCTTCACACCCGTCGGCGTCTGGGCACGCTGAGCCGCGGCCGCTAACGAGAACGCGTAACCTAATGGTTACCGTACGGAAATGGGTACCGGGCCCCCGGCTCGATGCCCGATGTGAAAGAGGAGGAAATGATGGCCAAGGCCAAGATCAAGGGATCGGGGACACGCCAGTCACCGTGGGTCCTCAAGACGCCGCCGGGGACCTCCGAGTTCGAGGCGTTCCGGGACGAGACGCTCGAGCCGCCGGCGCTCATCGTTCAGGTGGGGAAGACCGAGGTCCGCTATCAGCTGCGCGGCCTCGATGACCTGCACCGGATGCTGAAGCAACACGGTGACTGGATGCCGCTCGGCAGCGCGGACGAACAGAAGCCGGCCGCCGAGGGGACGGTCGAGGCGTGGGGCCGTTCGCCGAAGAACCCGGTGGGCGGTTGGTACGGCCTGAAGAAGGGCTTGCGCGGCCGCTTCGGGATGTACGTCCCGCCGGTCATGGAGGTGCTGGGATTGGCCGAGGTCGAACACTTCCCGAAGAACAACCGGATGCGATCGCGCTGAGCACGCCGGGCGAAGGCCCGGCGTAGATTAAGCGCATGCCCTCGCTGGTTTTCTGGGCGTCCGAAGTGAAGGGGCTGCTGGAGCAGGGCGCGCAGCTGGTCGACGTCCTCAGCGAGGACGATTTCGAACACGACCACCTGCCGGGAGCGATCAACATCCCACTCAAACGGCTGGACGCAAAGACGACCGCCGCTCTCGATCGCGACCGGACGGTGCTCGTCTACTGCAACGACTTCGGCTGAGACCTCTCGCCGCGGGCCGCGTGGCGGCTCGAAACGCTGGGGTTCAAGCACGTGATCGAGTACGTGCCCGGCAAGCAAGCCTGGTACGAGGAGAACCAACCCCGCGAGGGCCAGGCGGTCGACGAGATCTGGATCGGCGACGTTGCCGATTCGGAAGTGCCAACCTGCGATCCGGCGGACCGCATCGGTGACGTCCGGGCTCGCACGGCGGGCTGGGATACCTGCGTCGTCGTCAACTCTGAGAGGGTCGTCATGGGTCTGCTCCGAAAGAAGGAGCTCGACGGCGACTCCACGGCGACCGCCGGCCAGGTCATGCGCCTTGGCCCCAGCACCTTTCGGCCGAGCATGACGCTGCAGGACCTGCTGCGGTCGATGCGGGACCATGACATCCAGACCAACAGCCTGGTCACGACCCTGGACGGCCGGCTGCTGGGCGTCATCTCACGCGCCGATGCCGAAGCGACCATGGCCCACGAGAGCTCCGCCGAGGTCGCGAGCTAGCCTACCTCGGGCTCGGCGTTGCCTTGCCTCGCGCGAAATGTTATGTTCGCGCCTAAAAGGAGGAGGAACTCATGGGCACATCCGTCGACGCGCATCGACTCGAACGCAACGCCGTTGGTTTGGCGCCGACCCTATTCCAGTCGATCACCCACATGGCCCCGGCTGCGGCGGTCGCCTTTTCCATTATTGTTGGGGCTCCTTACGCTGGCGGGAGCCTGCCGCTCGCCGTCTTGCTCGCGCTCGTTGCCTGCCTGCTGGTCGCGGTCAGTATCGGGCAGCTCGCGCGCCATCTGCCGTCGGCCGGCGGCCTCTACACCTACAGCTCTCGCGGGCTGCATCCGTACATCGGCTTCCTGGTCGCCTGGGGCTTCATGCTTGCGGAGCCGATCGTTGCGCCGCTGCTTTACCTGATCTTCGGCAATGAGCTCGCGGCGAACCTCAATTCGCATTTCGGCTGGCCGCTGTGGCTGTGGGCCCCGTTCGCTGTCGTCGCCGGGTTGATCGTGTGGGTTTTGACCTATCGCGGCATCCGGCTCTCGACTCGCACCGGCGTCGCACTGGGAACGTTTGAGATCGTCGTCTTTCTCGCCCTCTCGGTGACCCTGGTGGTCGCGGCCGGCAATCACAACACGCTGTCCGTGTTTGCCCCCAATACCGGGAACGCCAAGGGGCTCGGCTCCGTCTTCCCCGCGATGATCTTTGCCATCCTGGCCTTCATCGGCTTCGAGGCCTCGGCGCCCCTGGCTGAGGAAGCAAAGGAGCCGCGCAAAACAATTCCGCGGGCGGTGTTCCTGTCCGCCCTGCTGATCGGCCTCTTCTACCTCTTCTGCTATTACGCGGCGACCGTCTACTTCGGACCGAGTAAGATGGCCGATCCCAAGAATGGCTTTGCCCTCTTCAACAACAGCGATCCTTGGTCCGGCATGGCCCAGGCCGTCTGGGGGCCGGGGTTGATCATCGTGATCCTGGCGGTGCTCAACAGCGCCATCGCCAACTCCAACGCCGGGGTAAATGCCGCGACCAGAGTGGGGTATGCGTTGGCGCGCATCGGACTCCTCCCACGCATGCTCGGGCGGATCCATCCGCGTTTTGCCACGCCCTACGTCGCGGTCAACGTGCAGTCAGCGGGAGGCATTGTCCTGGCGGTAGCGCTGGGATGGGCAACCGCTGGGCCGCTCAATGCTTTCGCATTGTTGGGGACCGTGGCCACTATCGTGGTGGTCGCAATCTACATCCTGACCAATCTCAGCAACCTCGTCTTCTACTTGCGGGACCAGCGGCACGAATTCAACCTCTTCCTGAATGGAATCGTGCCGATCGTGGGGAGCGTCGTCTTTCTGCCGGCGCTGATTGCAGCCTTCGGCATTGACTTCCTCAGCCTCGGCATTACGCCGCTGACCGCACCGGCGAACCTGGCCCCGATCATCATCGGCGTCTGGATGGTGGTCGGACTGGCGCTGCTGATCTACTTCGCCACCCGGGATCCAGGGCGAATCACACAGACCGGGCGGGTCTTCATCGACGAAGCCGAGCCAGCGTGAGTGGGGGAGGAGGAGCCAGCTCGAACCTAGTATTCGCGGGTTGAAAGGCTAGAGAAGGGCGAGCTATTATCGACTTCTGCCTCTAACGGCAGAAGGAGGAACGCATATGCCAGAAACCGCTGTATACGCACCCGGCACGCCGGCCTGGGCGGATCTCTCGACGTCCGACGCCGCCGCAGGCAAGACCTTCTATAGCAAGCTGTTCGGGTGGCAGCCCCAGGAGCTCGGTCCCGAGGCCGGCAACTACGTGATCTTCCGGCTCGATGGCAAGCAGGTCGCGGCGCTGAGCCCGCTCCAGAACCCGGGCCAGCCGACCGCCTGGTCGGTGTACATCGCGACCGACGATGCGAAGGCCACCGCGAAGAAAGTCCGCGATGCCGGCGGGACCGTCGCCATGGAGCCGATGGAAGTGATGGATCAAGGCTCGATGGCCGTCTTCCAGGACCCGATCGGGGCCTTCATCTCGGTGTGGCAGCCGGCGAAAATGAAGGGCTTCGATGTCACGAATCAACCGAATAGCTTTGCCTGGGCCGAGCTCAATGCCCGCGGCGTCGAGAAGACCAAACCGTTTTACAAGAAGGTCTTCGGCTGGGCCGACAAGACGAGCCCGATGGGCGATGGGCAGCCCCCCTACACCGAATGGCAGCTTGGCGGCGAGAGCATCGGCGGTGGCATGGAGTTGGGCAGTGACATGCCGTCAAACATCCCGCCGTTCTGGCTGGTGTACTTCGGCGTCGCCGATCCCGACGCCAGCGCCAAGAAGGCCGCCGAGCTCGGCGGCAAGGTCAACTTCGGACCGCAGGACTTTCCGGGCGGCCGCTTCGCCGTCATCAGCGATCCGCAGGGCGCCGCTTTTGGCCTCCTGCGCATGAGCCAGTAGCAAGAAGTCTGACGAGGCAGGGATCTGTACGATCCCTGCCTCCCCCTGTTAGGCTGCAGACTTCGTTTTCGCTGCTCCTGAAGGTGCACTCCGAGTCAGTGCCCAGCTCCCGACCAGTGCGGCGATGCCGGTGAAAAGAAACATCCCGAGCCAGGCGACGATCGCCGAGTTGCCGAGCGAGGACTCCCGCTCTTCTACGACTCGAAGCGAGCGGCCGGCCAGCACGTAGCCGTGGGCGTACGCCACCACGATGGTGGCGCTTCGCACCCCGGGCGCGGGCTGCCAGGTGACCTGATTCCTGCCGTTGTTCGGAACGCTGGTGAAAACGCCGTGCGGCGGTAGAGGCGTTTCGCCGCGCAGCGCGGCCGACGACGCGAGCGGCTGGCCCTGGCGGTCGAAGACGATGACAAAGGGCGCCAGTGAATGGGCGATGTCGATGCGCTCACTGGGAAGGACCGCGGTGGGGCTGGCGCCGGCATCGAGATGCGCCGCGGCATCTTCCGCCATCTGGATCTGCGGGTCGTTGGCCCCGAGCCGCAGGTCTTGTTGGACCGTTGCAAAGATCAGGAGAATCACCAGCGTCGCCGCGGCGGTCACCGGAAGCCAGATCGCAAAGGCACGCCGAAGCAGCCGGTCGGCCTCGATCATGCCGGTAGAACGGCACGCCGCCCGCATCGTTTCACTCCGCGGGCCACTGGCAGCCGCGCCGTACCGGGCAGATCGCACAGCGCGGGTTCCGCGGCCGGCAGACCATGGCGCCAAGGTCCATCAGGGCCTGGTTGATGAGGTATCCCTTGCCCCTGGGAATGACGGCGGCAGCCAGCTGCCACAGCTCTCGCGTGCGCGCCCGCGCCATCACCTGAACACCGAAGTAGCGCCGGAGCAGCCGTGCCACATTGGTGTCGAGGACCGGCACGTCCCGGTGGTGGGCGAAGCTCATCACGGCGCCGGCGGTGTAGCGTCCGACACCTGGCAAGCGCCGCAGGTCTTCCAGCGTCTCCGGAAACGCGCCGCCGAATCGATCGGCCACCTGGAGGGCGGCCGCATGCAACCACTGCCCGCGAATCTTGTACCCGAGAGGATCGGTGATCGCCTTCACCGCCTCGACCGGCGCTGCGGCCATCGCCTGTGCGGTCGGGTAGCGCCGGAGGAGGATGTCATAGACCGGCACCACGCGGGAGATCTGCGTCTGATGCGAGAGCACCTCGGACAGCAGGATGGCGTAGGGGTCGCGAGTCTTGCGCCAGGGCAGATCGCGGCCGTGCGCCGCGTACCAGGCGAGCACCCGCCGCTG
>DASYVR010000034.1:0-86496 GCA_035936995.1 Candidatus Dormiibacterota bacterium
CTTGGCCTGGGCGTGGGCGTCGGGGTGGGCCTTGGCCTAGGCGTCGGCGTCGGGGTGGGCCTTGGCGTCAGGATAGAGGTCGGCGCGGGCGTCGGCGCGGGCGTCGGCGCGGGCGTCGGTGCAGGGGCTGGCGTCGCGGAAGCCGTGGTCGTCGCCGCCGTCGGCTGCACCATCGGCCTCGCGGTGGGTCCCAGCGCGGTAAGAGGGTTGCCCTTCGGCGTCGAGATCAAGATGGCGGTGACCGAGAGCGACCCCTGCCCTTCGATGCCGAAGTCCCTCACGGCATCGGCGACGACGGCCTGGTTGAGCGGTTTCGTTCGGAGACCGGCGTCCAACCCGAGGTCGGGCCCGAGTTGCGGGACGTTCACCCAGGCGAGCCCCTCAGCGGGGCGCAGGGCAACCAGGGCGACGACGCCGAACAGCACGATAATCGCGGCCGCCAACCCGAAAAAGGCGGCAAGCGTGCGTCGTGCGTCGAAATGGGCACCCATCGCATTCCGATCGTAGGGGCGCTCAGTTACGGCGTCCGTTTCCCAGGTGAGGTTTTCCCTGCGACCGCAATGGGCGTCGTAATGGTCGAGCCGGCGAGGCGACGTTTGTTACGCGGAGGCGGCGGGGATCACCTGCAGGCTAGTTGGCAGCGAGGTTGCCCTCTCGTGCGACCGTATGGACGTCTTTGACCGTCTCGAGCCGCTCCATCAGTCGGCTGAGCTGCGTCAGGCTGCTGATCTCCACCGTGGTCGAGATCACCGCCGTCTTGTCGTCATAGACCTGGACTTCGGCCCCCGTGAGGTTGATCTTGCTCTCCGCGATCACGGTGGCGATGTCCCTGAGCAGGCCGGTTCGGTCCCAGGCTTCGATCTTGATCCCGACCGGATAGAGCTGCCGCCCACCCGTATCCCAATCGACCTGGACCACCCGCTCCTGGTTGGAGACATTTATGACGTTCTTGCAGGTGCTCCGGTGTACGGTGATGCCCTTGCCGCGCGTGATATAGCCGCTGATCGGGTCACCCGGCACCGGCTTGCAGCACTGCGCAATCTGGGTCAGGACGCCACGCTCGCCCTTGACGGTGATCTCACCGGTGGGCTTGAACTGTGGCACCAGCGGGATCAGCGGAAATTCGCCGTTGCCGTCCGGTTGATCGGCCACCATGTACTTCAGCAGCACCGAATGGGGGCTGACGTCGCCGTAGCCGATGGCCGCGAAGAAATCATTGAGGTCGGTGAAGCGGAATTCCCTGGCCAGCTCGAGGATCCGCTCGTCGCCGATCGACGCGAGCGCCCGCTGCTGCATGCGACGGAACTCCTTATCGAGCAGCTCCTTCCCCTTGGTGACGTTCTCCTCACGCCGTTCCTTCTTGAACCAGACCCGGATCCTCTGGGCGGCACCCGCCGTCTTGACGAAGGTCAGCCAGTCGCGGCTCGGTCCATGCGGTCCTTTCGAGGTCAGGACCTCGACGATGTCGCCGTTTTGGAGCTGATAATCGAGAGGCACCATCCGACTGTTCGCCTTGGCGCCGATGCAGCGGTGACCGACCTCGGTGTGGATCCGGTAGGCAAAGTCGACGGCAGTCGCGCCGCTCGGAAGTGCCAGCACGTCACCCTTCGGTGTGAAGACGAAGACCTCATCGCGGAAGACATCGATCTTGACGGCGTCGACGAACTTCTCAGCATCCAGCACCTCTTTCTGCCAGTCCATCAACTGGCGCAGCCAGGCGAACCGCTGGTCCATCTTGCGGTCCTCCTTCCCGCCCTCTTTGTAGGTCCAGTGGGCAGCCACGCCCCACTCGGCGGTGCGATGCATCTCCTGCGTGCGGATCTGGATTTCCATCGGCTCACCGCTATGGCTCACCACGGTGGTGTGCAGCGACTGGTAGCCGTTGGACTTCGGCATCGCGATGTAATCCTTGAACCGGCCGGGGATCGGCTTCCAGAGCGAGTGGATCACGCCCAATGCCCCGTAGCAGTCCTTGATCGAGTCCGTGAGGACCCGGATCGCGGAGAGATCGTAGATCTCGTCGAAGTCCTTGCCCATGGCGAGCTTGTTCGCGATGCTGTAGACGTGCTTCGGCCGGCCGCTGGTATCGGCCTTGATCCCGACCGCGGTCAGTTCACGCTCCAGGATCTCTTTGATGTCGTTGACGGAGGTCTCGCGCTCTTTGCGCTTTCGGGCGATCCGCTTGACGATCTCCTGGTACTCATCCGGATGCAGTTGCGCAAAGGAGAGGTCTTCCAGCTCCCACTTGATATTCCAAATCCCCAACCGGTGCGCGAGTGGGGCGTAGATGTCGAGCGTCTCCTGCGCCATGGCGCGGCGGCGGTTCTCCGGCAGGTAGTTCGCGGTCCGCATGTTATGAAGCCGATCAGCGAGCTTCATCAGCACCACGCGAACGTCCTCGGCCATGGCGACGAGCATCTTGCGGACGTTTTCGGCCTGGGCCTGCTCCTGGCTGCGAAAGGAAATCTTCTCCAGCTTGGTGACACCGGCGACCAGCTTGCCTACCGTCGGTCCGAAGCTCTGCTCGAGGTCCGCGATGGTGAGATGGGTGTCCTCGACGGTGTCATGCAAGATGGCGGCCGCGAGGGTGTCGCGATCGAGCTGCAGGTCCGCCAGGATGCCGGCGACGCTCAGCGGGTGCTCGATGAATTTCTCGCCGGAGAGGCGGTTCTGGTCATGATGGGCGCTGGCCGCGGCATCGTACGCGCGCGAAAGCACGTCGACGTCGTGGGGCGGCAGGTATTTGACCTTGCTCAGAAGGTCGGCGAACTGCATGACCAGGGTCCTTCTTGGTTGATGGCGAAATTATCCCCGAACTTCCGAAAGCCCAACCAAGGCTTCGAGTCAGTAGGCCTTTCCCCAGACCACCTCGACGGTGGCGGGCCGCCCGCAGACGGCGCAGGGCCGCCCCTTCCCCTCGGATCCGGCCACGATCACCCGGGTGGTTGCCTTGGTCTGATCGTTGACGGTGCGCTCGTCCTCCTCTCCCCCACACCAGGGGGTGATAACGAACCCGATCGAGGTGTCGAAGAAGCGCACCATGGCCTCGAGCGAATCGAGCTTGACCGTGTGCGCATCACGGAATTCGCGGCCCCGCGTGAAGAGCGCCGCCTGGATCTCCTCGAGCATCGCCGGGATGGCGACGCCCAGCTCGTTCAGGGGAACCGTCTGCTTGACCCGGTTCAGGCGCCGGACGACGGTGGCCTCGCCTTTGGCCAGGTCGCGTGGACCGATCTCGATCCGCAGCGGGACCCCCTTCAGCTCCCACTCGTTGAACTTGAATCCGGGCCGCTCGTCGCGCCAGTCAACCTTGACCCGGATGTCCTCCAGGTCGGCCAGCACCTGCTGGAGCGAGGCTTCGATCTGGCTCCGTTCGGTGTCGCTGCGGAAGATCGGGATGATGATGACCTGCACCGGGGCAATGCGAGGCGGCAGCTGCAGCCCCGAGTCATCACCGTGTGCCATGACCACCGCCCCGACCATCCGGGTGGAGACGCCCCAACTGGTCGAGTGCGGATACTGACGCTCGTTGTTGCGCCCGGTGAAAGTCAGGTCGTAGGCGCGGGTGAAGTTCTCGCCGAAGTAGTGCGAGGTGCCCATCTGCAACGCCTTGCCATCCATCATCATGCCTTCGATCGAGGTGGAGTATTGGGCGCCCGCAAACTTCTCGCTGTCGGATTTCCGGCCGGCCAGCACCGGCACCGCACACCACTCTTCGGCAATGCGACGGTACTGCTCGAGCATGCGCGCCACCTCCTCCTCGGCCTCGGCGCCGGTCTCGTGGAAGGTGTGCCCTTCCTGCCAGAGGAATTCCAGGGTGCGGAGGAACAGCCGGGTACGCAGCTCCCAACGGAAGACGTTGTTCCATTGATTCGTCAGGACCGGCAGGTCGCGATAGGACTGGATGTAATTGCGCAGCACGCTGGCGATCATCGTCTCGGAGGTCGGCCTCAGAACGAGGGGTTCTTCGAGATCCTTTCCGCCGCCGCGCGTGACCATCGCGAACTCCGGCTGGAACCCCTCGACATGCTCGGCCTCCTTCAGCAGGAAGCTCAGCGGGATCAGCGCCGGGAAATACCAGTTCTCATGGCCGGTTTCCTTGATCAGCCCGTCCAGGGGATCGCGGATCTTTTCCCAGATGGCGTAGCCATACGGGCGGATGACCATGCAGCCCCGCACCGGTGAGTAGTCGGCGAGCTGCGCCTTGCGGACGACGTCGTTGTACCAGCCCGGAAAATCAACCGACTGCTTGCGAATCTCCTTGACGAAGCCGGATTCTGGCTTATCGTCCTCAGCCATGTGGCTACGGAGTATACGGGTGCGTTACCGAGCTACAGCGAGCCCGCAGGGCAAGCGGCGCTAACTCGCGAGTTTCTGTGCGTCTTCGGCCGCGATGATGTCGAGCTCCCTCAGCAGGGCAGGAACCAGTTCTTTTTCTGGAAACGTGCCGACGATCTTGCCGTGCTTGAAGAGGATGCCTTTGCCCTTGCCGCCGGCGATGCCGATATCGGCGTGCTGGCCCTCACCAGGTCCGTTGACGACGCAGCCCATCACCGAGACATTGATCGGCCGCTTGATCTTCTTGAGCGCTTTCTCGACCTCCGCCACCATTGGCAGCATGTCGATTTCGAGCCGGCCGCACATCGGGCAGGCGATCAAGTTTGGCCCCGTCAGCTTCTCGGCGAGGGCGTTGACGATGCCATAGCCCACCTCGACTTCCTCGACCGAGTCGCCGGCGAGCGAGACCCGAATGGTGTCGCCGATGCCCTCCTCCAGCAGCACCCCGATCCCGACCGCGCTCTTGACCGCGCCGGTTCGGGGCGGACCGGCCTCCGTGACACCCAGGTGCAGCGGATAGGAGATTTTGTCGGCGATCGCGCGGTTGGCGGCGATCATGGTGGGCGGATCAGAGGCCTTCATCGAGACCTTGATCAGGTTGAAGTCAAGCGACTCCAGGATGTGGATGTGGCCGAGCGCGGCGTTGACCATGGCCGCCACCACCTCCTCGGTCGGCGGCCGCACGCCCGCGCCTTCTTTGGGGCGGCCCGGAAGCGACCCGGCGTTGACCCCGATGCGGATCGGGATCTCGCGCTCTTTTGCCCGCCGCGTGATCTCTTTGACCTTCTCCGGATCCTTGATGTTGCCGGGATTGAGCCTGAGTCCGTCGACACCGGCCTCCAGCGCCAACAACGCCAGCGGCGCGTCGTAGTGAATGTCGGCGATGATCGGCAGCGGCGAGGCCTTTTTGATCTCCACCATCGCCTGCGCCGCCTCCCTGGTGGGGACCGCCACGCGCACGATGCGGCAATTCGCATCCTTGAGGCGGGCGATCTCGTTGAGCGTCGCCTTGACGTCTCGCGTGTCCGCCTTCGTCATCGACTGCACCACGATCTCGGCGGCGCCCCCAATGACGACGTCACCGACACGGACCGGGACGGATTTGCGACGGGGTCTCATGGCCTCATCTCAACACATCGTTATATGTCACAAGTCCGATCAACCCAAACAACAGTGCGAGACCGACGTAGTGCACGACCTGTTCACGAGCTGGGTCGACCGGCCGGCCGCGGATCAGTTCCAGTACGAGGAAGGCGGCGCGCCCACCATCCAGTGCAGGGAGGGGCAGGATATTGGCCAGGCCGAGGCTGAGGCTCAGTAACGCCACCACGCCGACGACCGAGAGGATGCCCGCCTGGGCCGCGCGGGCGGTGGTCTTGACGATGCCGACCGGGCCCTCCAGACCGCGGGGACCGAGCAGCCCGCCGAGGCTCTTATCCGTCGCCAGCTGGTAGATGCCGCCGGCGATCCCGGCGATTGAATCGCCCGTCTGGCGGACCGCCAGCCCCGCGGCCTCGACCGGGCCAGGCTTCCAGCTCCTGGCGGCCGGATGAAAGCCGAGGATGTAGCCGCCCGTGCTCGGATCGAGCTTCGGAGTCACGATCAAGGTCACCAGCCTGGTATCGCGATCGACAACGACCGTGACCGGTGTGGCTTTGGCGGCGTCGAGGGCGTTCGGAAGATCTTCGAACTTTACGATCGGATGACCGTTGACGGAGCGGATGATATCGCCGGCCTGCAGACCAGCGCTGTACGCCGGCGTGCCGGCATCGATCGAACTCACTTCGATCGGCGTTTTCACCTCCGCCGCCCCGACCGTGGCGTAGACGCCGAAGAAGATCAGCACCGGCAGGGCAAGGTTGAAGGCCGATCCGGCGACGATAACGATGAAGCGTTGCCACAGCGGATGGGCATTGAAGCTGCGCGGGCCGGCTTCCATGCTGCCGTCCATCCCGGCCAGCTTGACGAAGCCGCCTAACGGGATCGCGCGGACCGCGTATAACGTCTCACCCCGCTGCCAGCCAAACAGCTGCGGGCCAAAACCAACACTGAACTGCTCGACCTTGATGCCGGACAGCTTGGCCGAGAGGAAGTGACCGGACTCGTGAATGATCACGAGGCCGCTGAAGATGAGGATGACGAGCGGAACGAGCACGACCGGGCTCATGCGGGCAGCTTGCTCCGAAGCCGACTGGTTCCTCCGGCGGAGGCCCGCACGTGGGCCCGGGCCCAGCGATCAGCCGCGATCACCGCTTCGAGCGTCAGTTCCCCTGCCGGCTCGGCGGCCTCGAGCGCGGCGCGGACCGAGGGAACGATGTCGACGAACCGGCGCTGGCCTTGAAGGAAAAGCGCCACCGCCTCTTCATTGGCCGCGTTGAGCACCGCCGGGGCGGTTCCTCCCCGCTCGCCCGCCTCGCGGGCCAACCCGACCGCCGGAAAGCGAACCTCATCGAGCCCCTCGAAGGAGAGCTGGCCCAGCGCGGCCAGGTTCGGCGCCGGCGTGATGCCCTCCATCCGCTCGGGGAAGCTGAGCGCGATCGCGATCGGCAGGTGCATGTCGGGCACGCCCAGCTGCGCCTTGATACTGCCATCGACGAATTCCACCATCGAATGGACGACGCTCTGCGGATGGACGATCACGTCGATGGCGCCATAGGGCACATCGAAGAGGAAGTGCGCCTCGATCACCTCGAGGCCTTTGTTCATCATGCTGGCCGAGTCGACGGTGATCTTGGGGCCCATCTTCCAGCGCGGGTGGGAAAGCGCCTCGGCAATGGTCACCGTCTCCAGCGTCTCGAGTGGGCGGCGCAAGAAAGGGCCGCCCGAGCCGGTCAAAATCAGCCGGCGGATGGCGCGGTGATTTTCTCCCCACAGGCACTGCCAGATCGCACTGTGCTCACTGTCGATCGGATAAATCTGCGACCCGTGCCGCCGCATACGCTCGCGAACCAGCTCCCCCGCCATGACCAGGACTTCCTTGGTGGCGAGGGCAATGTCCTTGCCCGCCTCGAGCGCGGCAAGGGTCGGCGCGAGCGCCGTGCTCCCCGCGGCCGCCACAACGACGAGGTCGACCTCGGGATCACGGACCGCCTCATCGATGGCATGGCCGGCGTGCCTGGGGTCGGCCCCGGTAGCGTGCGCCAGCAACGCGTGCGCCTCGGGATGGCGGCGGGCTACCGCCGCCAGCGCGGCAGCGTCGCTCCCGGCCACCAGCGTGTGCAAGGCGAACCGATCGGGATGCTGCTCGACGAGGTCGCAGACCTGGCGGCCGATGGACCCGGTTGCGCCGAGCAGCGCCAGGCGCCGGGGCGAGGGACGGGAAGATCTCATCTCTTTTGTAGGGGTTGCGGGGGTTTCCCGCATGTGAAACGCGGTCTCAACACGGGTCATTGCACCAGCAGCTCAGGCGAGGTGCAGAAAGGTGACGTAATAGTACACGACGACTCCCACAAAGAGCATCGAATCAATACGGTCGAGCGCTCCGCCGTGGCCGGGGATCAGCTGGCTGGCATCTTTGACGCCCGCGGTCCGCTTGATCTGCGACTCGACCAGGTCGCCGACCTGGGCCAACGCTCCGATCAAGAGTCCGAGGATCAGGTTGTGCGGAAAGCCGATGTTGAGCAACAGGCCCGCAATCCCGAAAAAGATCGCGCTCGCCAGCAGTTCCGCCACCGCGCCCTCCACCGTCTTCTTCGGACTGATGCGCGGAAAGAACTGGTGCCGCCCGAAGCGGATGCCGACCACCATGGCAGCGGTATCGCCGACCCAGATCGCGCCAAAGACTGCGATGACATACCCGAAGCCAAGGTGATTGGGATCTGGCTGGTGCAAGAAATAGAGCGACAAATAGAAGCTCAGCAAGAAACCGAGATAAAGGCTGCCACCGACCCCCAGCGCCCAGCGACTGAGGCTGGCCCGCCAGTCCCGAACGAACACCATCGCGCCCAAACCAAGCGCCGTGGCCACCGCGAGCAGGAGGGTGACGGTTGCCCACGACGGCAGCCGGTCCCGGAGGAGGAAGGCGTAGCCCAGCGGAAAGAGCAGCCAGAGTGGCGCCGGCGTCCCCATGGTGCGGGTGAGCTGCCAGTACTCGATCAGTGCCGCCCCCAGGACCACGGCGACCGCGGCGTAGACCCAGATGGAACCCGCGATCAACGCCGCCAGCACCAGCGCGATCAGCACAGCGGCGGTTGCCGTGCGGACCACCATGTTGGAACGCCGCGTCACGACTACCGGCTGGTCGGCCTTCGTATCAGCGGCCTCGATTGGAGACCTCCTCCGGCCGCGCACCGAATCGACGCACGCGCCGCTGGTATGAGCTGAGGGCCTCATCGAAGTCGGCGTCGGCGAAATCCGGCCAGAGCGTCTGCGTGCTGTAGAACTCCGAGTAGGCCGCCTGCCAGAGCAAGAAATTGCTGAGCCGCATCTCGCCCGCGGTGCGGATCACCAGGTCGGGATCGGGCAGCCCGCGGGTATACAGGTGATTCGCCAGGGTGCTTTCGTCGAGCTGGGTGAGGTCAGCGCCTTCGCGCGCCAGCTCGCGGATCGCATCGATGATCTCCTGGCGACCGCCGTAGTTGATCGCGATGTTGAGGATGGCCTTGGCGCTGATCCGGGTTCGCTCATTCGCCTGGCGGATCTGGTCCTGGAGCGCGGCGGAGAGATCCTGCAGGCGTCCTGAGAATCGCAGCTCGATCCCACGCTGCGCCAGCTCGTCGACCTCTCGGCGGATCGTGTCCGAAAACAGGTTCATCAAGGCGTCGACCTCTTCGCGCGGTCGCGACCAATTCTCGGTCGAAAAGGCGTAAAGGGTCAGGACCCGGATACCACGCCGATCGGCCGCCTCGGCGACGCGGCGGATCGTCTCGATCCCGGCCTTGTGCCCCATCACGCGCGGCAGCAGGCGGTCACGGGCCCAGCGGCTGTTGCCATCCATGATGATCGCGACGTGCTCGGGCGGGGGCAACTGGCTCACCAGGGGTTTTCCGGCGTTAGACCTCCATGATTTCGGCTTCTTTGCGTGCCGCCATCTGGTCGACCAGGCCAATGTATCGGTCGGCGACCTTCTGCATCTGGTCGCCGCCCCGGTGCGCCTCGTCGGCCGAGATCTTCTTATCCTTCTCGAGCGTCTTGATCCGGTCCATCTGCTCACGACGGATGTTGCGAATCGCCACGTGCGCACCCTCGGCGTAGCGCTTCACGAGGCGCGCGTATTCCCGGCGCCGCTCCTCATTTAGAGGAGGAATCGGGACCCGGATCAACTGGCCGTCGTTACCGGGGTTCAGGCCCAGCTCCGACTTCTGGATTGCTTTCTCCACGGCGTTGATGATGGTCCGGTCCCAGGGCTGGATGATGATCATGCGCGCCTCGGGCACCGTAATGGTGGCGAGCTGGTTCAATGGGGTGGGGTTTCCGTAGTACTCGACCGGGATCTTGTCCACCAGCGCCGGGCTGGCTCGTCCGGTCCGGATCGTCAGGATCTCCTTGCCGAGCGCCTCCAGGCTCTTGTGCATCTTGGTTTCGGCGTCTTTGAGGTTGGCTTCGATCATGCGGGGGCTCCCACGAATGTGCCGATCTGCTTCCCGGCGACCACCCCTTCCAGGTTTCCCGGATGGGAGAGGTCGAAAACGATGATCGGGATCTTGTTCTCGCGGCAGAGGGTGACCGCGGTGTGATCCATCACCCGCAGGTCTTTGTTGATCAGGTCAAGGTAGTCGAGCCGGGCGAACCGTTTGGCCTTCGGATTCGTCACCGGGTCCGCATCGTAGACGCCATCGACCTTGGTCGCCTTGAGCACGACCTCCGCCTCGATCTCGACGGCGCGAAGGGCGGCGGTCGTATCGGTGCTGAAGTAGGGGTTGCCGCTGCCGGCGGCCAGGATCACGACCCGGCCCTTTTCCAGGTGCCGGACAGCGCGACGCCGGATGTAGGGCTCGGCGATCTGATGCATGCTGATGGCGGTCTGCACCCGGGTGGGCTGGCCCCTGTTCTCCAGGGCATCCTGCAGCGCCAGCGCGTTGATCACGGTGCCGAGCATGCCCATGTAATCGGCCGTGACCCGGTCCATCCCCCGCTTGCTCGCCGCGTCACCGCGGATAATATTGCCGCCCCCCACGACGATCGCGAACTGGGTGTTGTAGGCATTTTTCACCGCGATGATGTTCTCGGCGATGTCATGGACGACGTCGGGATCGATGCCGAAGGCGGCCTTCCCGGCGAGGCCCTCGCCTCCCAACTTGAGGAGCACCCGTTTGTAGCGCGGCAGGGCCGACGGCTTGATCACAGCATGCAACGGTTGGACTAGCTGGCTTCTCCGACTTTGAAACGAGCAAACCGGGAAATGGTTATGTTCTCGCCGAGCTTGGCGATCGCCGCCTTCAGCATCTGGTCCACCGTGCGCTTGTCATCCTTCGCCCACGCCTGGTCGAGCAGGACCTCCCGCTTGTAGAAGTCGTTCAGCTTGCCCTGGACGATCTTCTCGATCACGTTGGCCGGCTTCTTTGCCTCGTTTGCCTGGGCTTCGAAGATCGCCCGCTCGCGGTCGAGCACGTCCTTTGGCACGTCTTCCCGTCGAAGGTAACGCGGCTCGGCCGCCGCGATGTGAACCGCGATCTCGTGGGCAAGGTGACGGAACTCCTCATTGCGCGCCACGAAGTCACTCTCACTGTTCAGCTCCAACAGGACACCCAGCTGGTGGTTGTGGTGGACGTAGGTCTCGATGATCCCCTCCCGCGCGGTCCGGGCGGCTTTCGCGCCCGCTTTCGCCATGCCCTTCTGACGGAGCCAGTCCTTCGCCTTTTCGAGGTCGCCGTTGGTCGCCTCTAGGGCCCGCTTGGAATCCATCATCCCGGCGCCGGTGGCGTCGCGCAGCGCTTTGACCTGGTCTGCTGAAATGGCCATGGCTATTTCTCGTCGTCCAGGGCCTCGTCCTCGTAGAACTCGGCTTCGGCAACGGTCGGCATCCCGGCAAACCCTTTTTCTTCCTCTTCCTCTTCTTCCTGTCCGAACTCGAACTCGGTGACCGGCACCTCAGGTGCGGCGGTAAGCTCCTCAGGACTGATCAACTGGCGCGCCTCCAGTGCCGCGTCGGCGATCTTCGAGGTGATCAGCTTGACCGCGCGGATGGCGTCGTCGTTCCCGGGGATCACGTGGTCGATCTCATCGGGGTCGCAATTCGAGTCGGTGATCGCCACGATCGGGATCCCGAGCTTGCGAGCTTCGGTGACGGCGATGTGCTCCTTTCGCGGGTCCACCACGTAGACGGCGCCGGGCAGACGTTTCATCTCCGCCATCCCACCGAAGAAGCGCTCCAGGCGCTGGTACTCCTCTTCGAATTGGGTGATCGCCTTCTTGCTGCCGGTAAAACCGCCATTGTTGCGGATCGCCCGCAGGCTGTTGAGCCTGTCGATTTGGCGGCGCATGACCGTGAAGTTGGTCAGCATCCCGCCCATCCAACGGTGGTTCACAAAGGGCATGCCGGAGCGGCGAGCCTCCAACTCGATCGACTCCTGGGCCTGCTTCTTGGTGCCGATAAAGAGCACCAGCCGGCCGCCGCCGACGACCTCCTTCACCCAGTTGGAGGCGTCGTCCAGCAGCTTGACGGTCTGCTGGAGGTCGATGATGTGGATCCCGTTGCGAGCGGTGAAAATGTACCGCTTCATCTTCGGATTCCAGCGGCTGGTCTGATGGCCGAAGTGGACACCGGCCTCGAGGAGCTGCTTGAGCGTGACGAGTGGCATGCGAAAACCGACCTCCTGTTTCTACTTCCGCCTCCGTCTTCCGGCTGCCGGACCTGTCGCAGGCAACCCGGTGCCGTCGAGAGACGTGCTTATTTGCTCGCCAAAGTATAGCCGCACACGGGAAGTTCTAAACCGGCGGTTAGGCCGCGGGAGCCGTCGGCTTCTTCGCCCGAGTGCCGCGGGGCGCCCGGGTGCGCGCCGCGCGCTCCGGTTTGCAGGTTGGGTAATCGGAGCAGCTCTTGAATTCGCCGTAGCGGCCCTGACGCAGCACCTGCGGCTTGCCGCAGCGCGGGCAGGGGTCGTCCATCAGCAGCTCGCTGGGCGCTGGCGGCGTCACGGTCCGCTTCCCGCCCTCGATGTAGCGGCAATCTGGATAGCCGGAGCAGCCGACAAAGTTGCCGAAGCGACCCTTGCGATTCAGGAGCGGCTTGCCGCAGTTGGGACAGACCCGGTCCTGGACGACGTCGGCGGGGTCGATCTCGCGCTTGACGTAGCGGCATTTCGGATAGCCGGAGCAGGCGACGAAGGGGCCGCGCTTGCCGTTGCGCTTGACCAGCGGTTTGCTGCAGCGCGGGCACATCTCGCCGGTCGGCTCCGGCGGCGGCGCCTTCTCCTGGCCCTCACGACCCTGGATGTAGTCACATTCCGGGTATAGCGAGCAGCCGACGAACTCACCCAGCCGGCTCATGCGATAGACGAGTCGGCCGTTTCTGCCCACCTGCTTGCACCTGGGGCAGTCTTCGCCCGTCTCGCGCATCGGGACTTTCACCCGGGCGGTGGCTTCCGCTTTGGTCAGCGTTTTGGAGAACGGCTGGTAGAACTCCCGGACGATCGGCACCCATTTGCGCCGTCCCTCCTCGACGTCATCGAGCTCTTCCTCCATGCCAGCGGTAAAGCCGACGTCGACGATGTCCGGAAAGTGCTCGACCAGCCAGGCGTTGACGGTTTTGCCCAGATCGGTCGGGGACAGCCGGCGGTCTTCTTGCTTGACGTAGTGGCGAGTCTGGATGACCTCGACGGTTGGCGCAAAGGTGCTCGGGCGGCCGACGCCAAGCTCCTCCAGCGCCTTGATCAAAGAGGCCTCCGTGTAGCGCGGCGGCGGCTGAGTGAAATGCTGCTCCGGCTTTAGCTCCTGCAGATTGAGCGGCTCGTCGACGGCGAGCGCGGGCAGCTCCTTCTCCTCGTCGTTGTCGCTATCGCGCTCCCAGACGCGATAGAAGCCGTCGAAGACCAGCACCGAGCCGTTCGCCCGGAATACGTAATCGGCGGCGCCGATGTCGACCCGAGTCTGCGCGAAGCGGGCGGCGGTCATCTGGCTCGCCGTAAAGCGCTGCCAGATCAGCCGATAGAGCTTGAGCAGGTCCGGCGTGAGGAACGAGCGGACGGAATCCGGGGTACGCTCGACATCGGTCGGCCGAATCGCCTCGTGGGCATCCTGGACCGGGCCCTTGGCCTTGAACTCGACCTTGTCGCGGCGAGCATAGGTCGGACCGTAGCTATCAGTGATGAAGCGTCGGGCCTGCGTGCTCGCATCGTCGGAAATCCGAAAGGAGTCGGTGCGCATGTAGGTGATCAGGCCGACCGGGCCCTGACTGCCGAGCTCGACGCCTTCGTAGAGCTGCTGCGCCAGGCTCATCGTCCGGTTGGGCTTCAGCCGCAAGCGGTTGGAGGCATCCTGTTGCAGCGTGCTGGTCTTGTAGGGCGGGGGCGCATTGCGCATACTGTCCTTCGTCTCGATCGAAAGAACTTTGTAGCTGGCGCCCTCCAAATCCGCCATGATCTGGCGCACCTGACCCTCTTCCTTGAGCTCGAGTTTCTCCTCGCTGCCCTGCTTGCTGAGCAAGCGGGCGCCAAAGATGCGCTGCGGCAGATCGACTTTGGAAAGCATCGCATCGAGCGTCCAGGACTCGACCGGAACGAACCGCTCGATTTCTTCTTCCCGCTCACAGACGAGGCGGACGGCAACCGACTGCACCCGGCCCGCGCTCAAGCCCTTGCGGATCTTCTTCCAGAGCAGCGGGCTCAGCTTGTATCCGACCAGCCGGTCGATCACCCGGCGAGCCTGCTGCGCGTCGACGAGGTCCTGGTTCATCGGGCGCAACGCGTTGAGCGCCTTCTCGACCGCGCTCGGCGTGATTTCATGCAGCTCGATCCGGCGTGGGTCTTTCAGGTGGAGGACGTACGCAAGATGCCACGCGATCGCCTCGCCCTCGCGATCCGGGTCAGATGCCAGGAGGATCTCGGAGGCTCCTTTGGCGGCCGCCTTCAATTCCTTGATCGTCGATTCCTTGCCCGGAATCGTTACGTACTCCGGCTTGAACGAATGCTCGATGTCGATACCAAGGGTGCTCTTCGGCAAGTCGCGCACATGACCCATGGAGGCACGGATGTCGTACTTGCCACCAAGAAACCGGCCAAGCGTCTTGGCCTTCGCGGGAGATTCAACGATGATCAACGGGTTTGCCATGTCAGTCTCGAGAACGGCGTGTCACCGCGCCGCAGTCGCCGATTATATAGCCGCGCATTTCCAGCAGCGTCAAGCGCCGGCTCACTTCCTTGATGTCAAGGTTCATGCTGAACGCCAGGTCATCATGATGGCGGGGTTCTACCCAGTCAAGCAATTCCCAAACGGCACGAAGCTCGGGATCTTGCGGTCCTGAATCCGCGCACGCACGCGCACGCGTGCGCGCGTGTATGCGCGCCTGCGCCCGCGTGCGTGCGCGCGTGAGATCGGCAAACTCCTCCAGCACATCCTCAACCGTTTGCACTAACTTCGCCCCATCCTTGATGAGCTGATGCCCCCCGATGGCCAGGGGATTCTCGATGCTGCCGGGCACGCAGAACACGTCGCGCCCCTGCTCCGCGGCCATGCGGGCGGTGATCAGCGCACCGCTTCGCTGCGCCGCCTCGACCACAATCACGCCAAGGCTGAGGCCGCTGATGATCCGATTGCGCACCGGAAAACGACCCGGCAGCGGCAGCGTGCCGGGCTCTGCTTCGGTGATGATGGCCCCGGATTGCGCAATCGCCTGCGCCAGTTCGGCATGCTCCGGCGGATAGATGCGGTCGAGGCCGGTCGCCATCACCGCGACCGTCGGGCTACCGCCTTCGAGGGCCCCACGATGGGCGGCCGCGTCGATGCCACGCGCCAGCCCGCTTACGACCACCACGCCGACCTCGGAGAGGTCGCGAGCCAGCCGGCGCGCGGCGCGCTGGCCGTAGGGCGTCGCCCGGCGGGAGCCGACGATCGCGATCATGGGTTCCGCCGGTAGCCGGCCGTTGACGTACAGCTGCGATGGCGGATCGTGGATTTGCTTCAGCAGCACGGGATAATCCGGATCGCCGAGCGCAACGACGCTATTTCCCCTCCCCGGCTCGAGAGGGAGGGTCAGGGTGGGAGCTTTCATCCAGTCTCGCGGTACTGGAGTGCCTCCGCGATGTGCGCCTCCTCGACGTCGGAGCGCTCCTCCAGGTCGGCGATGGTCCGCGCTACCCGCAGAACCCGATGCACGGCGCGACCACTAAGCTGGAGCCGCTCGGCGGCCGTCTCGAGCAACGCCTGGCTGCCGGTACCCAACGCCGCATCCCGCCTCAGCTGTGGACCGGTCAAGGCGCCATTCAGTGGACCCTGCGGGCGCCGCGCCCCCTGGCGCTGGCGAGCCCGCAGCACGCGCTTGCGGACGACGGCGCTGGATTCCGCTGCCATCGTGGTCCGCAGAAGCTCGCCCGCGGGCTGCCGTGGGACCCGGACCTGGAGATCGATCCGATCCCGGATCGGCCCGGACAGTCGGGCACGATAGCGTTGGCGATCCAGCGGCGTGCATTCGCAGAGTCGCCGCGGATCCCCTGCAAAGCCGCAGGGGCACGGATTGGCCGCCGCCACCAGGATGAAGCGGCCGGGCAGCACGGCATGCCCGCGCGCGCGGGCCACGGCCAACCGTCCCTCCTCGAGCGGCTGGCGCAGTGATTCAAGCGCGTCGCGATGGAACTCCGTGATCTCGTCCAAGAAGAGCACGCCCCGGTGCGCCCGTGTGACTTCGCCCGGCCTGGGCGCGGCGCCGCCGCCGCCAACCAGCGCCGCTGCCGAGATGGTGTGATGCGGGGCGCGGAAGGGCGCCATCTCGAGCAAGCCGGCGCCGGCCGGCAGCATGCCAACGCAGGAGGCGATCGACGTCACCTCGACCGCCTCGAACCGGTTCAGGGGCGGCAGGATCCCGGGCAGCGCCCTGGCCAGCAGCGTCTTCCCGGCGCCCGGCGGACCGACCAATAAGAGATGATGCGCGCCGGCGGCGGCGACTTCCAGCGCGCGCTTGGCATGGGGCTGGCCAGAGATCTCGGCCAGGTCGACATGAGGCGTGAGGGCGGGAGGCATTACCGGCTCAAGGGCCACCGATTCTTCCAGGGCGGCACCCTCTTCCCAGTGGGCCTTGAGCTGTCGGAAATGGTTGACGCCGATCACCGGCGCCGCGGTCGCGATCCTCGCCTCCGCCACATTGGACCTCGGCACGTAGAAGCGCCGGATGCCCAGCCGCTCGAGGTGCGCGATGATCGCCAGGGTGCCGCGGATCGGCCGGACCGAGCCGTCCAGCGCCAGCTCGCCCAGCCAGGCGGCGTCCGGGGGTAGACCTCGATCCTCCCCAGCGTTCACAATGGCCGCGGCCATCGCCAGGTCGAAGCCACTCCCCTCTTTGGGTAGCTGGGCCGGCGCGAGGTTGATCGTCACCTTGCGGCCGGGAAATTGAAAGCCGCTGTTGTTGATGGCGATCTTCACCCGCTCGCGAGCTTCCTGGAGCGCCCGATCACCGAGTCCCACGATGTGAAACCCGGGAAGCCCGTCGGCAATATCCGCCTCCACCTCAACCCGGACGCCGTCGAGGCCGAACACCGTCCCGGACAGGGCCTTGGCCAGCACCAGGGCGGATATTACACTGTTTTGTCTATCTGTGTGAGCACGTAATGCCCGCCCTGCGACGACCCGATCATCGTACGCTGCGGGGTAATCGCACAAGACATGCCGTTGAAACACGCCGCGGCCCGCAGCCTCGGCTGGCTTACCAGCCTGCCGTTTCGCCTCAACCCGCGGATTCGCATCGGGCCAGGCCTACTCGGCAACGGCCGGCTGCGCATTCAGGGGCCGGGGCACGTGGTGCTGGAGGCGGACGTCAACGCCTGGTCGCACGCCGAGGTCAACCGTCTCATCACCACCCGTCCCGGGGCGGTGATCCACATCGGCCGTCACGTCCGGCTGAACGGGTGCACCATTGTCGCCGCCGAACGGGTCGACGTCGGGGCCGATTGCGTGCTCGGTTCCTGTGAGGTTCTGGACCATCTCCCCTACTCCGAATCGCCGGCGGATCGCCGCCAGCCAAGCCGGCCGCGGCCTGTCATGATCGAGGACAACGTGTGGATCGGCGGACAGGTCTCGGTGCTGCCCGGCGTCCGGATCGGCCGCGACTCGGTGGTGGGCATCCATGCGGTCCTCTTTGACGCGGTCCCGCCGGGCGTCATCGTCGGCGGGAATCCGGCACGAGTGCTGCGCCGGCTTGATTTAGGTGCCAGCGGGGATAATCGAGACCAGTGAAAGCCAATCCCCCGCCGACTACCTGCGATCAGTGCAAGCACATGCCGCGCTGGGAACGCATCAGCGGTCCCGACCAATCCGTGCGGCTCGAAGATGGACGCCTGGTGGTGCGCCGAGGGCAGGTCTGGGTGTGCACCCACTGCGGCCACCAGGTACCGATCTCGTTCGAGGCCTGGACCTGAAGGCGCAGCCGCACACCTCCAACGTGGATCCGGCGGCGGCGCGGCTCGATCGCCTTCAACAGATCCTGGCGGAGCGGGTGCGCCGGAGCATCGACACGGCACCTCCGCTGCTGCGCGCCGGCGTTCTGATTCCGCTGGTACTGAGTGGCAACGGCCTCGAGATGCTGCTGACCCGCCGTACGGATACGGTCCTCACCCACAAGGGCCAGATCTCGTTTCCCGGTGGGCAGCAAGAGGACTCTGACGTAGAAACGGTCGAAACGGCGCTCCGCGAAAGCTACGAGGAGATCGGTCTCGAACCCTCCCGGGTGACGGTGCTCGGCGTGCTGGACGACGTCTTCACCGCGGTCAGCAGCTTTGTCATCACGCCTGTCGTCGGCCTGATCGATGGTGGCATCGAGGACCTATGCCCGGCGCCGGACGAAGTCAAGAGCCTGCTGATGGTGCCGGTTGATCGCCTGCTCGACCCGCAGGTGCACACGACCGAGACCCGTAGCGTCGGCGAGCAGCAGTACCGGATCCACTATTACACCCTCGGCGAGGACGTCATCTGGGGCGCCACCGGCCGGATTGTGTACCAGTTCCTCAAGGCCTGGGAAGACGCCGCCTGAAAGCTCCCGGGGCGTTTCTCGAAGAGACGATTGAGTCACAACCCGACGCGATCGAGAGCCTACTGCGGGACGCGCCTCCGCCGTCCGCCGTATCGCGACTGTCCGGACGCTCGCGCATCTTTCTGGTCGGCACCGGGACCAGCCATCATGGCGCGCTGGTCGGTCAATATCTGCTGCGAAGCGCGGGCGTCGACGCGTGGGCGATCCGGGCCTTCGAGTTTGCCAACTATCTACCACGCCTCAAAGCCGACGACGGCCTGGTGCTGCTGAGCCATCGAGGATCCAAGCGCTTCAGCCGGGCGGCGCTCGACGTGTTCAACAGCCAGGACCACTGGCTGGCCATCACGGGAGAGGGCTCTCCGTTGCGCGGCCCGGGCGTTGTTTACACAGTTCCGCAGGAGCGGTCGCCGGTGCACACGGCCAGCCACACGGGGGCGATGGTGCGGCTGGCCCAGCTGGCAGTCGCCCTCGGTTCGCCGCCCTGGAAAACCGAGCTTGCCCGCGTGCCGGATGCCATCCGGGTTGCGCTGAGCCTGCGGCCTCAGGTCATCCAGGCTTTGGATCGGCTGCACCTCGGTCGCGTTGTCCACTTCGTCGGCGGCGGGCCCGCGTACGCCACGGCGCTCGAGGGGGCACTGAAGGTACGCGAGGCGGCCTACGTGAGCGCCGAGGGTCACGAACTGGAGAGCATCCTCCACGGGCCGCTCATCAGCCTGCAAGCGGAGGACTCGGTCGTGATGGTGGCGCAACCAGGGGCTGCTCTGGAGCGGACGGCGGAGCTGGCCGCGGCCCTCCACGAGATCGGTGTCGCCACGGTCGCGGTCGGTGCTTCGGCCGCCAGCCTGTCTGCGACGACGGTTCGACTGGAAACGCCGGCCATCGACGAACTGCTGGCTCCCATCGTCAACGTGGTGCCGTTGCAGTGGCTGGCGCTGGAGGTATCGCGACGATTAGGCGTCGACGCGGACAGTTTCCGAAAGGATGGGCGATACGCGGCCGCGCAAACGAAGTTCAGCTTGTGATGTGTAAGAGCTCAATGGCGGGTGGCAGCGACAGCACCGGAGGCCGTGGAGGCGGTGATTAGACGTGTACCCGGAGATCGAGCCGCACGACCACGGCATGCTCGACGTCGGCGATCGTAACCTGATCCATTGGGAAATCTGCGGCAACCCCCAGGGGAAGGCGGCCGTGGTGCTCCATGGCGGGCCCGGGTCCGGATGTACCCCGAGCATGCGTCGATATTTCGATCCCAGCGCGTACCGGATCGTCCTGTTCGACCAGCGGGGATGCGGTCGCAGTATTCCCCACGCGAGCGACCCGCTTGTGGACCTGGCGTCCAACACGACCCAGCATCTGGTTCAAGATATTGAGCGGCTCCGGCAGCATCTCAAGATCGAGCGCTGGCTGGTGTTCGGCGGCTCGTGGGGTTCAACGCTCGGCCTTGCATATGCCGAGCGTTTCCCGGAGCGGCTCTCGGACATGATCCTGGCCAGCGTGGTCACGACGACCCATCGAGAGGTACAGTGGGTCACCCGTGATGTAGGAAGGTACTTTCCCGAGGCATGGAAGCGTTTTCGCGAAGGCCTGCCTGAAGCGGAGCGGGATGGCGATCTCGTTGCCGCCTACTACCGCCTCCTGCACGACCGCGATGCGGCGGTTCGAGAGAAAGCGGCGCGAGACTGGTGTCTTTGGGAGGACGCGCACGTCGCGGTCCATCCCGACTCCAGGCCGAACTCGCGCTACGAAGACCCGAGATTTCGAATGGCGTTCGCACGGCTCGTCACCCACTACTGGCATCATGCGGCCTGGCTTGAGGATGGCCGCCTGCTGCGTGAGGCTCGACAGCTGGCCGGCATTCCGTCGGTGCTGATCCACGGCCGGATTGACCTGAGTTCTCCGATCGACATCCCCTGGCAACTCGCGCAAAGCTGGCCGGGCAGCGAGCTGGTCATCGTTGAGGAGGCTGGTCACGGCACTGGCGAGCCAGGCATGGCCGCGGCCGTCGTTGCGGCCACCGACCGGTTCGCCCGAATTGGAGGAGCTAACGGTTAGTCGATCGCGTTCTTGATGTGATCGACGCGGGCGAGGCGGCCATTATTGACCGTCAGCCCGACCACGTCGAAGCGCACTGGCCCTCGATGCGGGCGCATCTTTAAGTAGTACAGGCCGAGCTGGCGCAGCTTCCGGATCTTTTTCGCGTCGACCGCCTCTTGTGGCAGGCCGAAGCCGTGGCCCGATCGGGTCTTCACCTCGACGAAGACGAGCGTGGCACCGTCCTTCGTGACCAGGTCCAGCTGGCCGAGCGGCGTGCGAACGTCCCGATCAACGATTTCGTACCCGAGGCCACGCAGGTGGTCCTCGGCAAGCGCCTCGCCGCTAATCCCGAGGGGGTTGACTGGCAAAGGTGGCGGCTTCCAGCTCGGCGCGGGTCCGGATCGAGATGAACGAGCGGCGATGCAGGGGTGTCAGCCCCTGCCGGTCCATCGCCGTCAGGTGCTCCGGCGTCGGGTAGCCCTTGTGCGTCTCGAAGCCGTAACCGGGGAACTTTTCAGCGATCCGCATCATGAGCCGGTCGCGGGTCACCTTCGCGAGGATCCCACCGGACATGATCGAGATCGAGCGCCGGTCGCCCTTAACGATCGGGAGTTGCGGCGTCAGCGCCTCGGGTAGCAAGAACCCATCGATCAGCAGGTAGTCGATCCGCCGGCCAAGCTGTTGGAGCGCGATGCCCATCGCCCAGCGGTTCGCGCGCGAAACCCCGACCCGGTCGATCTCGTCAACCTGGATGATGCCGACGCCCCAGGCCTCCGCGCCTTCCAGGATGCACTCGTAATAGTGATCGCGTTCCTCCGCCGTCAGCAGCTTGGAATCGTTGATCCCTTCACAGTGGAAATAGGGGCGCATGATCGCCGCGCCGGCGACCACCGGACCGGCCCAGGGCCCGCGCCCTGCCTCATCGACGCCGGCGACCGTCGCGTAACCCAGCCCGAAGGCCTGCCGCTCGAAGACCCAGAGGTCCCGGTCAGCTTTCGGCGGTTTCGGGCGTTTCGGGTGAGGGTTCGTGGTCGGCGGGGACGGCAGTGGTGGCAACGGCTTGGCGCTTCTCCCTGATGCGGGCGCTCTTCCCGACTCTTCCTCGCAGGTAATACAGCTTGGCCCGGCGCACCTTGCCATGCCGGACCACGTCGATCCGGTCGATGCGCGGCGAGTGCACCAGGAAGCTGCGTTCCACCCCGACGCCGTGAGCGATGCGGCGGACGGTAAAGATCTCCTTCGCACCGCTGCCACGGCAGCCGATCACGATGCCTTCGAAGATCTGAATCCGCTCGCGGGTGCCCTCGACGACCTTCGCATGCACCTTCACGGTGTCGCCTGGCATCAGGGTGGGCAGATTGCTGCGCAGGGCCTCGGCCTCGAGCAGGTTGATGACGTTAGACACGGCGTACAAGGATAGCATCCGGCCGCGGCCCTAGCCCGGCTGACGGTCGAGCAGATCGGGGCGGCGATGTCGGGTCCGCTCGGCTGCTTGCGCTCGACGCCAGCGTTCGATTTCCGCGTGATGGCCGGAGAGCAACACCTCCGGAACGGCGTGGCCTTCGAACACGGCGGGCCGCGTGTAATGCGGGTACTCCAGCAGTTGCTCGGCAAACGACTCATCTTTGGGCGACTCCGCCGAGCCGAGGACACCGGTGACCAGCCGGCTCACCGCGTCGATCAGCACCATGGCGGGGAGCTCGCCGCCGGTGAGCACGTAGTCACCGATCGAGATCTCCCGGTCGACCAGGTGGGCCGCGACGCGTTCGTCAACGCCCTCGTAGCGGCCACAGATCAGGTACAGGTCACTCTGGCCGGCGAGCTCGCGCACCAGCGCCTGGTTCAGCCGCTCACCCTGGGGGCTGAGCAGGATCACCGGCCCTTTGCCGGCGCGCGCTCTGACCGCTTCGAAGATGGGCTCCGGTTTGAGCACCATCCCGGCGCCGCCACCGTAGGGAATGTCGTCGACCTGGCGATGCCGGTCGTGGGTGTAATCACGCAGATTGTGGATGCCCAAGGTCACGAGCCCGGCGGCTAGCCCGCGGCCGGTCACGCCCGAGCTCAGCGCACCGGGAAACAGTTCGGGGAACAGGGTCAGGACCTCGATGTTCACCCCCCGGTCTCCTCCGGCAGCTCGACGATGATGCGGCCCTCCGACGGCGTAATCGCACGGATGACGCTGCGGACCATCGGGATCAAAACCTCGTGACTCCCCTCGGTGACGCGTAAGACGTCGTTCGCCGGATAGGTCAGCACCTCCGCCACCCGGCCCAGCTCGCGCGCTCGACGGGTATCGAACACCGTCAAGCCGACCAATTGGAAGTGGTAGTAGCGGTCGGCGGGCAGGGCCCGTGCCTCTCCAAGCGGCACGGTGCAGTAGGCGCCGGCGAGCGGCTCCGCGGCGGTGCGATCGTCGATGCCATCGAACGTGACCAGCAGACTCCCGTCCTGTCCTTCGGACCGGGCGACCCGCAGCAGGTGGCCACCCACCTCCACCTCGCGGCCCGGAGCGAACCGATCGGGAAAGTCGGTGAGGAGCTCGACCCGCACCGCACCCCTGACCCCATGCGCTTTGAGCACCCGGCCGATCCGGAGATCGGGTTCCGGTTGCGTCGTCACACGATCTCGACCATCACCCGATCGTGGTTTTTCAAGGCGGCGGCCCGCACCACCGCACGGATGGCATCGATGTTCCGCCCGCCCCGGCCGATGACCTTGCCCACGTCCTCGTTGGCGAGCGTCACCTCGACCCGGTTGGTGCGCTCCCCTTCGACCATCGCCACCCGCACGTCGTCCGGCTTGGACACCATCGCCTTGATGATGTAGCTGACCAGGTCGGTGTAGTCGTGCATCGTCAGGCCTCCTTCGTGGCGGTCGCGGCCGCCGCCGGCGCGGGCGTGCCCTGCTCGGCCGACGCACCCGCTGGCGCGGTGGCGGGCTTTGGCGGCTTCGTCGGCCGCTTCTTGGCTGATTCCTTGGGCAAGAGTCCCTGGTCGATCAGGAACGCCCGGGCCGTGTCCGATGGCCGCGCGCCCTTCTGTAGCCAGGCCTTGATCTTGTCCTGGTCGAGGTTGAGCCGAACCGGCTCCGTCATCGGGTCGTAGGTCCCGAGGATCTCGATGAACTTGCCATCGCGTGGGGACCGCGAGTCCGCCACCACCAGGCGATAGAACGGATGCTTCTTTGCGCCGATACGCCGCAATCGAATCTTTACTGACAACTGAACCTCCTCAGCCCTTCAAGAGTTGTGCGGGATCGATGGGCAATCCCTGGATCCGCTTTCCCTTCCCCATCTGTTTCATCATCTGCTGCATTTGCTGGAAGCCCTTCAACAGCCGGTTGACGGCCGCGATATCGGTACCCGCGCCACGGGCGATCCGTCGCCGGCGGCTGCCGTCGATGGCCTCGGGGCGCTCCCGCTCGGCGAAGGTCATCGAGAGGATGATTGCCTCCATCTCCTTCAACTGGTCGTCGCTGGGCAGCGCACCGGCCAGGTTCTTGATCTTCCCGGCGCCCGGCAGCATGCCGATGATGCCCTCGAGCGGGCCCATCTTCTTCACCTGCTTCAGCTGTTCCATGAAGTCGGTGAGCGTCAGTCGCCCGGCGCGCAGCTTCTTCTCCATATCCTTGGCCTGCGAGGCATCGACGTGCTCCTGCGCTTTTTCGATCAGGGTCAACACATCGCCCATGCCGAGGATGCGCGACGCCATCCGATCCGGATAAAAAATCTCGAGGTCGGTCAGCTTTTCACCCACGCCGACGAACTGGATCGGACACTGGGTCACGGCCCGGAGCGAGAGCGCGGCACCGCCCCGCGCGTCGCCGTCGAGTTTGGTCAGGATGGCGCCGGTCAGCGAGACGGTCTGTTGGAAAACGCTCGTGACATTGACCGCCTGCTGGCCGGTCATCGCATCCAGCACCAGCAGCCGGTGCTGCGTCGGGACCGCGTCGGTGATCTGCTTGAGCTCGGCGAGCAGCTCCTGATCGACCTGCAACCGGCCCGCCGTATCGATGATGATGACATCGGCATTCACCCGCCGGGCCTCCTTCAGCGAGTCGCTCGCGATCGTGACCGGGTCGGTGGCGCGCGGCGCGTAGGCCGGAGCGTTGATACCTTTGGCCAGCACCTCGAGCTGCTCCATCGCCGCCGGGCGGTGGATGTCGGTCGACACCAGTAGCGGCCGGTGGCCTTCGCGGCGGACGAACAGGGCAAGCTTGCCGGCGGTCGTCGTCTTGCCCGACCCCTGCAGGCCGGCGAGCACGATTACAGTCGGGGGCGAAGGCGCATAGGTCATCGGTGCACGGTCGCCGAGCAAGCGGACCAGTTCCTCGTCGACGATCTTGATCAGCTGCTGCCCGGGGTTCAGACTGTCCATCACCTCGGCGCCGACGGCCCGCGTCCGGATGTTGGAAACCAAGTCCTTGACCACCTTGTAGTTGACGTCGGCCTCGAGCAGGGCGAGCCGCACCTCCCGCAGTCCGGCATCGACGTCGGCCTCACTCAGCTTGCCCCGGCCGGTCAGTTTCTTGAGCGCCTGGTCGAGGCGCTCGGTCAGGGACTCAAACACGCCGGGCTCGCGCCAAGCCGAGCTTGCGCTCGTAGTCATCCAGGTTGAACGCGGTTCGCCGCACGACGTCGTAGACCGCGGTTCGCGACACCCCGTCCCGCTGGGCGATCTCGCCGTAGGACCAGTCGAGTTCCCAGGCGAGATGCAGGATGCGTCGCTGATGGTCGGTCAGCAGCGTGCCGTAGAGGTCGAGGAGGCGCAGCTGTCGCTGGCGCCGGCGGGCCCTGTCAAGCATTTAGCCTTGACAGTATACGCTCAGCCATCAGCGCTCGTCGGCGCCTTTCTCCTCACTGTTCAGGACGAACTGCAGCAACCAGAGGATGCCGGCAACCACCGCCGCCAGCGCCAGCAGGCCGATGGCTCCGGCCAGCAACGCGACGAGGATCGTCAGGCCGGTTCGTCCTCGTCGGCAGGCTCGACCCGCTCGTCCTGCAGGATCTGTAGCGCCTCGGCGGCTTGCTCTCGCGATACCCAGAGGTCGACGGCGGCGATTTCCCCCGCCGTTTCGGGTATCACGGCGGCCATCGCCTCATGCCGTAGAAAGACCTGAATGCCTGAGGCTTCCAACACCGCTTTCCAGACATCGGCCTCCGACAGACCGTTGGCCGTGACCAGCTTGACGAACGCCTTCGAGTTCTCTTCTGGATTCATCCGCCCTCCTCCATCCGCAGCAGCGCCTCGACGAATTGCTCGGGATCGAATCGGTTCAGGTCATCGAGGCCCTCGCCGATGCCGACGAGCTTCACCGGTACCGACAGCTCCTCTTCGATACTAAGCACAACGCCCGCCCGAGCGCTGCCGTCCATTTTCGTGACCGCGAGCCCGGTCAGACCGATCGCTTCCTGGAACACCTTGACCTGCTGCGCGGAGTTCTGTCCGACGTGCGCGTCGAGCACGGCGAGCACCTCCTGCGGCGACTGCGGATCGAGCCGCTGCAGCACCCGGCGGACCTTGCGCAGCTCCTCCATCAAGTCGGTGCGGGTATGCAGCCTGCCGGCGGTGTCGATGATGACGGGATCGGCGCCGCGCGCGCGCGCCGCTTGCACGGCATCAAACGCGACGGCACCCGGGTCAGACCCGGGTTGGTGGGCGATGACGTCGACCTGGGCCCGCTCTCCCCAGAGCCGCAGCTGCTCGATGGCAGCGGCCCGATAGGTGTCGGCGGCGGCCAGGAGCGGGTGGCGGCCTTCGCGCCGCAGCAGGTGGGCCAGCTTCCCAATGGTCGTCGTCTTGCCCGAGCCGTTGACGCCCACGACGAGCACCACCGCCGGCGTTCCGTCGAGGTTGAGGCCACGCGGCCGTCCAGCCATCTGCGCGGCCAGCTCGGCCTTCAGGTATCGGAGCGCATCGGCGGGCGAGCGCAGGTGGGCGCCGGCCGCCTGCCGGCGCAAGTCCGCAACTACCCGATCGGTGGTGGGCACGCCGACATCGGCGGCGATCAACGTGGCTTCGAGGTCGTCCCAGAAGGCGGCATCGAGCGCGGGCCGGCCGAAGACTTCCTTGAGGTCGGCGACGTAGGCCTGGCGACCGGCTTCAACGCTCTTCGAAAAGCGTTTCCAGAACCCCTGGCGCTCACTGGGCGCCGTGTCATCCGGCTTAGGCGGAGCGTTCACCAACCGGGATCAGGGCGTCCTGGTGCAGGCGGACGGACACGATGCGCGAAATCCCGTGCTCTGCCAGGGTCACGCCATACAACACCTCGGCCTGCGCCATGGTCGAGTGATTGTGGGTGACGATCAGGAACTGCTGGTCAGCGGCGAGCCGTTTCAACACGCGGTTGAAGCGGACCACGTTGGCGTCGTCGAGCGCCGCGTCGACCTCATCCAGCACATAGAACGGGCTCGGGTTGACGGCCTGCAGGGCGAAGAGGAACGCCAGCGCCGTGAGCGCCCGCTCGCCACCGGACAGCAGCGTCAGCGGCTGTAACCGCTTGCCGGGCGTCTGCGCCAGGATCTCGACGCCGTCATCCAGCGGGTTACCCTCCGGCTGCGCTTCGAGCCGTAGCGTCGCCCGGCCCCCCTCGAACAGCTCAGCGAAGAATTCCTGGAAGTTGACCGCCACTGATTGGAAGACGGTGCGGAACCGGGCATCGATCTCCTCTTCCAGCCGTTGCCGCAGCTCGTTGAGCTGCGCGGCCGCAGCCTCGAGGTCGCCCAGCTGCGCGCCGAGGCTGTCGCAGCGCTCGCGTACTTGCGCATACTCCTCCGGTGCGAGCAGGTTGACGGCGCCCATCGCATCGAGTCGTCGCTGCAGGCGCGAGACCTCACGCTCCGTCTTCTGCCAATCGACCTCCTCGATCGCCTCGGTGTCGTCGTCGATTTCCTGGCCTCCCTCGCGGAGCGCCAACGCACACCGGTCGACTTCAACCTGAGCCGTCTCGCGATCGGCGACGGATGCTGCGCAGGCATCATCGGCGTGGGCGAGGTCGACTTGCAGCGTGACATTGCGTTGTTCGTCCTCGCGGAGCTGAGTCTCGAGTGCCGTCAGCGTTTCACCGTCGGGGAGATGTGCAGACTCGAGCGTCGCAAACTCCGCCTGCAGCGCCTCTGCGGTCTCGAGCCACTGGCGCCGCTCCTCATTGATCAGGGCCGGCTGCACTGCTAGCTCCGCTTCCGCGGCACGACGCTGGGCCAGCTCATCACCGTGCGAGCGAAGCACCTGTTGGGCACGCTCGAGCTGGCGAACCAGGTCATCCGACCGCTGGCGGGCCAGCGCCGCACGGAGCTCGGTCTCCTGCCGTTGCTCGACCAGATGGCGCAGCGTCGCAGCAGCGTCGAGCATTCGTTGCTCGAGTTCACCCAGCTCCTGGTCGGCCGACTGCTCGGCGTCGCCGAGCGCACGCTGGCGGCTGAGGGTGTCGACCTGCAACTGCTCAGCCTGCTCCAGCAACCCGCCGACCCGAATGAGCTGCTGCCGCAATTGCGCTTCCTGCGGGGTCTCCCGCTGGAGCGCCTCGGTCGCCGCCGCCAGCGCTCCTACGGCCTGGGCCGCACCCGTACGCGCCCGGTCACCCTGGCCGAGAATGGTTTGGCGCTCGGCGGTGAGATCGGCTCGTGCGATAGCGAGGTGCTCCACCTCCTCGGCAGCCGTAAGCGCCGCTTGACGCTCGCGAGCGAGAGCCTGTTCCGCGTCACGGATCCTGGCCTGGACTTCGAGCACCGGGTCCGCAGCCTTTCCACCTCGATAGGAAACCGCGGTGATGATTTCACCGGCGGGGGTCACCGCTCGCAGCTCCCGATGCTGCTCCACGATGTGAGCCGCTTCCGATCGATCCGCCACTAGCACGACCCCGCGAAGCAGGTGGGCAACGAGCCGCCGCACATGTTCGGGAGCCTGCACGAGGTCAAGCACGGACAGCAGTCCATCGGGCGCTGGCGACGACCACGTGTCTCCCGGCGCATGGAGCAGCGTCTCGCGCGCATCCTCCGCAGCGGCTACGGCCGAAGCCGCACTGGTGAACCCTTCTCGACCCGGCGCAACCCAACCATGCAGCCACCCCTCGAGCGCGGCCTCCACGGCGGCCCGATGGATGGGCTCGACCTCGATCAGTTCGAGCAGGCGCTCCCAATTGCGGTCAATGCGGCTCGGGCCACGACGTTGGGCGCCGTCCAGCAGCGTCCGCAGCGCGCCAAGCTCTGCCTCGAGGGCGCGCAGCGCCGCCTCGCGCTCCACGATCTCCTTCCGCGCCACCTCGAGCGCGGCCTCGGCCTCTCCTACCCGTTGCTCGATGACCGCCGTCGCTTGGCTCACAACCTGAAGGTCTTGGGTGGCTCCCTCGGCGGTGCGGGTCCGCCGGTCGAACTCGTCGCTCAAGGCGCCGTGCCGAACCAACCAGACCTCGAGTTGGGTCCGCGCCTGCTGCTGCTGTTCGGTCAGAAACTGCCGCCGGCCTTCCAGCTGGCGAAGCTCGGCGTCGATCGACGCCGTTTCTCGCTGCAGGTCGTGGCGCTGCTGCTGCCGGGCGATCCGATCAGCCTCGAGCGCCGCCTGCGCCTCGCGCCCGGCACGCTCGCTGTCGGCGGCCGCCTGGAGCGCGTCATTGGCCGACTCCAACTCGCCGCTGGCGTTCTCGATCGCGCGAGCGAACTCATCCACGACTCGGCTGCCCGCTTGTTCGGAGGCGCTCAGTCGTTCCAGCTCGCGCTGCAGGGCTTCCAGGGCCTGAACGGCCGCCGCGTTGCGCTCCTGGGCGATACGCGCCTGGTGCTGGCTCTCCGCCAGGCGGAGGCGCACGTCGGCCACCGCCTCCTGGTGACGCCAACGCGCCTCCCGGGCCGCGAGTAACGCCGAGCGATGCGCAGCGTAGAGCGGATCGAACTCGGCGACGGCCTCCGCGGCTGCTTCCCGCTTGTGCTCCGCCGCCTGCTGGCGTGCCAGCGCCTTCCGTAACTGGACCATCGCCTTGCGCCAGGCATCGCGGGCCAGGCTGCCCTGCAATGTCCGGAGCGCGTCTGCCACCTTCTTGTAGTCCTCGGCCGCGGCGGCCTGCAGGCGCAGCTCCTCGGCGCGGGGACTGAGTTCATTGAGAATGTCTCGCGCCCGCCGCATATCCCGATCCGCCTCTCCCAGGCGGTTGATCGCCTCCTGCCGCTGGTCGCGGAGGCGCCGGACACCGGCCGCTTCCTCGATCAGCTCGCGGCGCAATGCGGGGGCGGCCTGGATCACGAAGTCGATATCGTTCTGCGCCGTCACCGCGTAGCCGTCCTGGCGCAGGCCGGTGCTGGCCAGCAGCGCGTCGATGTCTTTCAATCGCGCGTGCGCCCCGTTGACCAGGTACTCGCTCTCCCCCGAGCGGTAAAGGCGGCGGGCAACTTCGATTTCGTTGAACTCGATGTTGAGCCGCTGGTCGGCATTGTCGATCGTGAGCGTGCACTCCGCCATGCCGACCGCCGACTTGCCGGGACCGCCGGAATAGATGACGTCCTCCATTCGCTGGCCGCGCAGCCCGCGTGCATTGCGCTCGCCGAGGGCCCAGCGGATGGCATCGACGAGATTGGACTTGCCGCTGCCGTTGGGACCGACGATCGCGGTGATGCCCCGGCTGAAGGGGAGCTCGGTGCGACGCGCAAAGGTCTTGAACCCTTGCAGCCGCAGTGACTTCAAATGCACGGGCTAGAAGGTTGAAGACATGGCTGGGCTCTCGCGCCCATCAGTGACGTAAGCATGGACCACGGCGCGGGTCACGCGTGTATTAGAGCATTTCCCCGCGGGCCGTGGCAATCAGCGGGATTACAGAGCTATGCCGGGTACACGTTGACTTCCGTCGCTTTGACGGCGACCCATACCTGATCGCCCTGGTCGAGGCCCAGCTCGCGTACGGCGGCCGGTGTTACCTCGGCGATGATCGGCGGCGTGCCTTCAAGACGTACGCGCACCCGATCTCCCTGGAAATCGAGGTCGACGGCTCGGCCTTCCCACACGTTCCGTGGGGTGCCGTTCGGCCGAGTCCGGTAGAGAGCGACGGTGCGTGGATGCACGACCGCGAAGACCTCGCCATCGGCGGCGCCGGCCGCCGTGAGCGAGCCCCCACCCGCAACCGTGATGACGTTTTGGCTTGCCCGCCCGCGGAAGAGGTTGACGCCGACCAGATCCGCAACATAACGCGAGCGGGGATGCTGAGTGACCTCGGCGGGCGAGCCCGATTGCAGCACGCGCCCCCGCTCCAGTACTACGAGGCGATCCGCCATCGCCATCGCCTCGACCGGGTCGTGCGTCACGAGCAGGCGCACACCTCCAAACGATTCGAGGTGTCGACGCAGGTCGCGGCGGAGCTCGACGCGGGTGCTCGCGTCCAGCGCCGCCATCGGCTCATCGAGCAGCAGCAGCGCGGGGTTGGTCGCGAGCGCGCGCGCGATGGCGACCCGCTGTGCCTGCCCACCGGAGAGCGATGCCGGCTTGCGCTCCGCTTCTTTTGGCAACCCGACCCGCTCAAGCCAGCGGCGCGCCACGGCGGCGGCCTCCACCCGCGGCGTGCCACGCGAGCGCAGGCCGAAGGCGACGTTCTCGAGGACGGTGAGGTGCGGAAACAGCAGGTAATTCTGAAAGACCATGCCGATCGGTCGTCGTTCGGGCGGTATGCGGATGCCCGCCGCCGGATCCTCCAGCACCACACCGTCGAGGGAGACGCACCCGGCGCGCAGCGGCAAAAGACCGGCCAGCCCGCGCAGCAGCGACGTCTTGCCGGCTCCGTTGGGGCCGAGCACGGCGACCACTTCGCCCGTTTCGACCGCGAGATCCACATCGAGCTCGAAGGCGCCGATGCCCAGACGCATCCGCACGCCGAGACTCACGACGACCCCAACCAGCGGCCCCGGAGTCCGATCAGCACGGCGAGCGAGATCGCCAGTAGCAGCAGGCTGAGGACGATCGCGGCATCCAGGTTGGTCTCGAGCGCAAGGTAGACGGCCAGCGGCATCGTCTGCGTGCGTCCCGGAAAGTTGCCGGCAAAGGTGATGGTGGCGCCAAACTCGCCCAGCGCGCGGGCCCAGCAGAGAACGGCGCCCGCCACCAGCGAGGGACGCACCAGTGGCAGGGTCACTCGCCAGAGGACGGTCCAGCGACTGGCGCCCAGCGTTCGCGCCGCTTCCTCGAAGCGGGTGTCCATCGAGCGAAGGCCGGCTTCGACCGTGATCACGAGGAAGGGCATGGCGACGAAGGTCTCGGCAATGATGGCGCCGGCCGTCGTAAAAGGCAGATGAATGCCGAAGCTGGTGGCGAGCCAGGCGCCCAAAAGGCCCCGCCGGCCAAACGCCAGGAGCAGGGCGACGCCGCCGACTACCGGCGGTAGAACCATCGGCAACACGGTCAGGGCGCGCAGGGCGGCGCGCCCGGGGAAGGTCAGCCGGGCGAAGGTCCAGGCGAGAGGGACCCCGAAAACGAGCGCGATCGCGGTGGCGGAGAAGGAGGCCAGCAGGGAAAGGCGCAGGGCGGTGAGCACGTCGGGTGACCTGAGGTCGTCAATGACAGAGGCCCACGGGGTGCGCACGAGCAGCCCGAGCAACGGGATGACGAAAAAGGCGGCGGCGGCCCCCGCCAGCACAAGAATAGGAAGCGGTGCCCGAGGTTGAAGCCTGGGCCCGCTAGGGGCTGGTAAAGCCATACCTTGCCAGCGTGCGCTGGCCGTCCGCGAGCAGGTACGAGACGAACGCCTCGGCCAAGGGGACGTTCTGCGAATCCTTGAGGACGGCGACGGGGTAGTCGGCAACCACGTTCAGCGCCGGAGGGATGTTCACGCCTTGAACCCCGGCGCCGGCCTTGACATCGGTGACGTAGACGATCCCGGCGTCGGCCTCGCCCAGGGCGACTTTGCTCACCACCGCCTTGACGTCCGCTTCCTGGCTCGCCGGCGTGACCGACACGCCCGCTTTCTGCAAGGCCTGGGCCGCGTACCTGCCGCAGGGAACGCCGGGCGCGCACAGCAGCACGACAAGTCCCGATCGGCTCAGGTCGGCGAGCGCCGTGATGTGTTTCGGATTTCCGGCGCCAACGACGATCTGCAAGCTGTTGTGGGCGAAGATCGACCGTGATCCGGCGATGAGCCCGGCGTCGACCAGCTTCTGCATGTTAGGTTGATCGGCCGAGGCGAAGAGATCGCCGATTGCCCCTTGCTGGATCTGCGCGACGAGCGTCGACGAACCGGCGAAGGTCAACTTGACCATGGTGCCGGGGTGGATCTTCTGGAAGTCGGCCGCCGTCGTCGTAAACGCAGCGGTCAGTGAGGAGGCGGCGAAGACCGTGATCGACCCGCTCAGAGCCGATGGGTTCTGGCTGGCGGGGGCGGTCGAGCCGCAGGCGCTAAACAGAACCGCAATGCTGGCGGACGCCGCGACGGCCCTTCCCCGTACCACCCTTCTAGGCTCCCGGCAGTTCGATGATCACGTTGGTCGCCTTGACCACGGCGACCGCGCGCACACCTGGAGCGAGGCCAAGCTGATCGGCCGCTTCACGCGAAATCAACGACACGACCCGATGCGGCCCAGCCTGGATCTCGACCTGCGCCATGACGCGGTCTTTGATTACTCGCGTGACGATCCCCGGGAAATGATTGCGGGCGGAACGGCCGACGGTCGTCTGTGGTTTTTGCTCAGGCGGTGCGGTGGCCATGAACCGGGCCAGCTGCCGTCCATCGACCACGCGCTGGCCGCCGGGCGTCCTGACCGTGGGCAGTCGGCCCGTGTCCGCCAGCCGCCGCACGGTGTCCACGCTGACGCCGAGCAGGTCCGCGACCTCGCCGATCTTGTAAGAGGCCATAATCGCTAGTAGCAACTCTAGCATCTGCGCGGTTTGAGCACAGAAAGACTCGGAAATCCGGTAGTGGATCGGATAGAAACCTAGAGGTCTTGGCCTGTCCAAAATGACAGGCCGTACACTGGCGGCGTGGAGTATCCGCATACCATTTGGACCACCATCGGTATGCGCAACCGCCTCCCTCCGTCAGTCGTCCGAGCTTTTGGCCTCGACAATGTCGTCAGCAACGTTATATGGGGCGTTGTCTGGCTGGCGGTGTCGATTGTGGGCTCGACAGTCGTGGGGAACGTGGTGAGATGGCAACTTCCGTCTCTAATCGCTCTGGGATTCGCGCTCTTTCTGTTGCTTGCCGCCGCGGGCCTGGGGTGGCGGCAACATCACCTGACGCGATCCCCACCCCTCGCCGTGTCCGGATCGGCGAGCCGATGGGAACTGCTGCCCGAGAGTGATGACTCGAACATGCCCAACCTGATTCACCATCTGCCACAGTCGGCGCAAACTGCCGTGCATCTGACAGCGGTGGATCCATACGTGGACTTGGACTTCGGATTCGTGAATGCTTCCGTGTTTGACCTCACCTTCAGCCGAGCCGAAGGGCGCATCCGCTACCAAGGGCGGCCGCTGCAACAGGCACTAGAGCCGCTGACCGGGCAACTGATTGTCATCCGACACGGGGAAGGGCGAGGTTTTACACTTCGGCAGTGGATCTCCCATGGAGCGGCAGCACAGATGCTCGCCGAGATCAGCGGTAATGGCGTCGGAGAGTTGGCTCCCGGATACGTTGGACTCTATTTCACATACTCCAACCACAAAGGAACGCCGAGAGAAGTCCGTATCGGGCTTGGCGGCGCTTTCACAATCGGGCCGGGTCTAGACCACTAGGTTTCTAACTGACCCACTACCGGAAATCCGAGGAAATCAACCGCGGCCCCGTTAGCTGTTGCTTGGCTGGTTCGCCGGTGAGCGACGGGCCTCGTGCGCGGCGACGGCTTCCAGGACTTCGTCCTGGGCGGGCGGATGGTCGAGCGCCCCAAGCGCCGCCAGGGCTTCCCGCGCCGCCATCTGCTCGGCGTCGCGTTTCGTTCGCCCCCGGCCCTTTCCGCTGATGCCATCGCCGAACGAGACCTCAGCCGTGTATTCGCGCCGATGCCCTGGGCCGGATGCGCCGACGATGTCGTACTGCGGTGTCGACAGGAAGCGCTCCTGGGTCACCTCCTGGAGGCGGCCCTTGTAGTTGTCGTCCGGCCAGGCCTGGACGTCGATCAAGCTGCGGCTGAACAGCTTGTAGGCCGCCCGGTATCCCTGGTCGAGGAAGATGGCGCCGATCACCGCCTCGAAGGTGTTCGCAAGGATCGATTGCAGCGAGCGCGCGCCCGTCTTGTGCGCACCCTTGCCCAGCAACAGGTAGTCACCGAGACTGAGCCGCGAGGCCAGCCGGGCAAGGCTCTTGGTGTTGACCACCGAGGCCCGTAGCCGGGTCAGCTCACCCTCATCGGATGTCTGGTAGGTGCCATAGAGATGCTCGGCCGCGATCAACTCCAGCACCGCGTCGCCCAGGTACTCGAGCCGCTCGTTGTCCGCCGACCCGCTCTCAGGGTGCTCATTGTTGTAGGAGCGGTGGGTCAGCGCCTGCCGCAGGAGGGCAGGGTCGTGGAAGCGAACCCGAAGTGTCCGCTGCAGTTTTTGTAAAGGCTCGTCGCCTTGAGCTTGCTTCGGCTCAGGTGGTGATGCCGAGCTTCTCCTGGACGTAGTCCCACGCGGCTCCGACGGTTTGAATCTTTTCAGCGTCTTCGTCAGGTATCTCCATCCCGTATTCTTCCTCGAACGCCATGATCAGTTCGACCAGGTCGAGGGAATCTGCATTCAGGTCGTCGACGAATGAGGCGTCGGGCGTGACTTGCTCGGGCTCCACTCCGAGCTGTTCGGCAATAATGCCCTTGAACTTCTCGTAACTGTTCGCGTCCATCCGACTCCCCTTTTGGCTAGTGCGCGTGCGGTCAAATTCTAGTCGAAGCTCGCGGCCATCGTCCTAGATTGGCAGACCGCCGTCAATGCCCAAAACCTGGCCGGTGATATAGCCCGCGGCACGGGAAGCCAGGAAAACGATCGCGGGGGCGACGTCCTCCGGGGTCCCGATCCGCGGGATCGCGGCGGCCCGGCGGGCCCGCTCCAGCAGCTCGGCGGGCAACCCGCTGGTGAGCTCGGTCGTGATGAAGCCGGGGGCAACGGCATTGACGGTGATGTTCCGCGAACCAACCTCCTTCGCCAGCGCCTTGGTCAGGCCGATCAGGCCGGCCTTGGAGGCGCTGTAGTTGGCCTGCCCGGCGTTGCCGGCCACGCCGGCGAGCGATGACACGTTGACGATCCGGCCGTATCGCTGCTTCAGCATCGGGCGCAGCGCGGCCTTGCTGGCGAGGAAGGCGGCTTTGAGGTTGGTCTGGATGACGATGTCCCAGTCCGCCTCGCTCATCCGCATCACCAGGGTGTCCCGTGTCAGCCCGGCGTTGTTCACCAGCACGTCCAGCCGACCCCAGCGCTTCAGGACGGCCTCGACGGCGATTCCCGGGGAGGCGCTGTCGGCGAAGTCGGCTTGCATCGCCATGGCCTCGTGTCCCCCGTGCGAAAGCTCCGCGACCAGGGAGTCCGCCTCCGCCTTCCGGCTGCGGTAGGTGATCGCTACCGTTGCACCGGCCTGGCCAAAGAGGGCCGCGGTGGCACGACCGATGCCGCGGCTTCCCCCGGTGACCAGGACGACCTGGTCCACAAACGCGTCAGCCGACATTGATGGTCTCGAGCAGGGCGTTCATGCTGGCCAGATCTTCGATATTGTGGACCACCGCGCCCGGGAGGATCTTCTTGACCAGCCCGGTCAGCGTCCGCCGCGGACCGACCTCGACGTAAGTGTCGGCGCCGAGCTGCTGCAAACGCTTGATCGACTGCGTCCAGCGCACCGGTCCGGTCAGCTGGCCGACCATGAGGCGGCGGATATCGGTCGGATCCTCATGGACCTCGGCATCGGCATTGAAGACCTGGGGCCGACGTAACGGGCGGAGCGGGATCTTTTCCCAGGCCAAGGCAAACACCCGTGCCGCCTGGACCATCAGGGGCGAATGGAACGCCCCGCTCACTGGCAGCCGCACCAGGCGTTTCGCCCCCGCGGCCTGCAGCTGCGGGCTCGCGGCGCTCAAGCCATCCTCGCTACCGGAGATCACCACCTGGCCGGGCGCATTGTAGTTGGCGACCACGACCAGGCCCGCGCTGCCAGCGCAGACCTGCTCCACGGCGCCGTCCGGGAGGCCCAGCACGGCGATCATTCCGCTGGCCGGTGGGGCGGCCGCCGACATCGCCCCTCCGCGCGCACGGACGGCCGTCAGCGCATCAAGCGGATCGAGCGCCTCCGCCGCCACCAGGCCGGCAAACTCGCCCATGCTATGGCCGGCCACCAGCGACGGGCTGAAGCCTCGGGACGCAACCAGCCGCAGCAGCGCCAGGCTGTGAAACAGGATGGCCGGTTGGGCATTTTCGGTCGCCTGCAGCTCGGCCTCGGGTCCTTCCCGCATCAGTCGGCCAAGCGGCATCTCGAGGCGATCCTCAGCCTGGCGGAGGAATTCGGCCGAGCCCGGATCCCGCTCCATGAGGTCACGAGTCATCCCGATGAATTGGGCGCCCTGGCCTGGGAACAGGAAGGCGACGCTGATCGCGACAGACCTAGTCGGTCTTGATGACTTCGCGCCCGTCGTAGTAGCCGCAGTTACGGCAGATCGTGTGCGGCCGCTTCGGCTGGTGGCACTGCGAGCATTCGACGAGCCGCGGGAGCTTCAGCGCCAGGTGGGCGCGGCGCTCACCCTGGCGGGCATGAGCATAGCGGGTCTTTGGGAGGGCCATGAGCAGCCCATTATAAGCGGCCATCGGGGCGAAGCACGCTATCGGCCGCTGATGACCTCGACTTCTCTGGCGGGGTTGACCGGCGGCGTGCGGAGCGCCTCCACGCCCTTCTTGACGGTGGCGACGGTCCGGAGCAGCTGGCTCTCGAGCGATTGCATCACTTCCCAGGCATAACGGTCGGCCGCACGGCGGGTCTCGTCGGCCTTTGCCGCCGTCTCCCGCAGCATCTGCTCCGCCTGCTTTTCGGCGCGCTTGACGAGCTCGTGCTGACCAATCATCGTCTGTGCCCGCTCACTGGCCCTGGTCACCGTCCGAGCTGCCTCCGCCTGCGCCTCGGAGAGCAGGCGCTGCTGCTCCTGCAGGGTCCAGCGCGCCTGCTTGATCTCGTCGGGCAGACTCAGCCGGAGGTCATCGATACAGGCCAGTGCCTCTTCCTGGTCGATGACGACGGTGCGCGTCAGCGGGATCTGGCGGCTGTGGGCGATCAGGTATTCGAGGCGGTCGATCGCTTCATGGATGTTCATGCGTGTGCTCCTTCAGGGTCGCGGGATTCCCGCGTGTGAGACGTTCCTTGAGCGGTGCGACGACGTTGGCTGGGACGAATTCCGAGATGTCTCCACCGAACTCGGCGAGCTCTTTGATCAGGCTCGAGCTGAGAAACAGGTGACGCAGGCTGGTCGGAATGAAGACGGTCGTGACGTCGGGTTCCAGCCGGCGGTTCATCAACGCCATCTGGAACTCACTCTCGAAGTCTGACACGGCACGCAGCCCGCGGACGATCACCCGCGCACCGACCTGCCGCGCGAAGTCGATGGTGAGGCCATTGAAGGTGCTGACCTCGACCCCCGGGCGTTTGCCCAAGCTCTCGCTGATCATGGTGACCCGCTCGCCGGTCGTGAACAAGGGCTGCTTGCTGGGGTTTTCGAGGACCGCGATCACGACACGGTCGAAGATCCGAGCGGCTCGGTCGATGATGTCGAGGTGGCCGTGGGTCAGCGGATCAAAGCTTCCCGGGTAGACCGCGGTGATCACGTGTACCTGAAAAACGTGAGCCGGGTGGCGCCGTAATCCCGGTCGCGCACCGGCGTCAGCCGCTGCAGCGCCGGCAACTGTTGGCCGCGATGGTGCTCCACGACCAGCAGCGCCTGGTCGCGCAGCGGGGCGCGGTCCAGCGCCTCCAGCGCGGCGGTCAGCGTGACGCCATCACGATAGGGCGGGTCCAAGAGAAGAAGGTTGTAGGTGGCGAGGTCGCCTGCGTGCGCCCTCAACCAGTCGATGGCGTCGGCACTTGCCACGTCGCCCTGCTGGGCGAAGCCGGTTGCGGCCAAATTCTCCGCGACGATGGTAGCACAGGCCCGGTCGCGTTCCACGAAGGTTGCCGAGGCGGCACCACGCGATAACGCCTCGATGCCGAGCGTCCCCGCGCCGGCGAAAAGATCGAGAACCCGCGTACCGCGTATGCTGTCGCCGATGATGTTAAACAACGCCTCCCGGACCAGCGACGTGGTCGGACGCGTTGCGCGCCCGGGTGGCGTCTTCAGCCGGCGTCCACGACTGGCTCCCGCGGTGACACGCGTGGCCGGCCCCGTCATGCGATGAGTAAAACAGGCGGCGCGGTCTGATGGCCGCCCCCAAGGAAGGAGCTGCCGCATAGTCGTCGTCGACGCCCTCGTCGGCATCCTCCTGATCCTCGTGCTGCCCCTCGCCGCCGGGATGGCCATGGGCCGGCTGCTGACGAGGCTGCGCCCACTCCCGCCCGCCGCACCGCCACCCGTCAATCCAGCGCGAACACCTGACGATACGCCAAAAGCTGGTGGCGGAGCGCCGGCTCGGCGGCCAACGTCGGGTCGCGGTCCAAGAGGCGGACGGCCTCGGCCTGGGCGTCGCTGATCAGCACCGCGTCGAGCAGACTCGCCATCTTGAAATCCTTGCCGTGCTGCCGGTAGCCGGCGAGGTCACCCCAGCCCCGTAACTCGAGGTCGATTTCCGCCAGGTCGAAGCCGCTGCTGTGCGTAACGACCGCCTGAAGGCGCTTGAGCGACGCCGGATCCTCGCTGTCGGTAAAGAGCAAGCACCATGACTCGTCCGAACCCCGCCCGACACGCCCGCGGAACTGATGCAATTGCGCCAATCCGAATCGATCCGCCCCCTCGATCATCATCACCGTCGCATTCGGAATGTCGATGCCGACCTCGACCACCGAGGTGGATACCAGGATCGCGATATCCCCTCGCTGAAAACCGGCCATCACGGCCTCCTTCTGGGCCGGCTTAAGCCGGCCGTGGAGCAAGGCGATGCGCGACGCTAATTCGGGGAAGACGTCACGCTGCAATTTCTCCAACTCCGCCGTCGCCGATCGCACCCCAAGCTTGTCCGATTCCTGGATGAGCGGGCAGATCACAAACACCTGGCGCCCGGCGTCGACCTCCTTTCGGATGAACGCGTAGGCGCTGGCGCGCTTCTCGGGCGGGACCAGACCGGTCTTGACGGGGCGGCGCCCTGGAGGCATCTCCGTCAGAACCGAGATGTCGAGATCGCCGAACAGCGTCAACCCCAGGGTGCGCGGGATCGGTGTCGCGGTCATGGACAGGAAGTGGGGCGTGCGATCGCTCTTCTGCCGGACCGCCAGCCGCTGGCCGACGCCAAAGCGGTGTTGCTCATCGACGATCGTCAGCGCCAGGTCCCGGAACTGGACGCCTTCCTCGATCAGCGCGTGCGTCCCGATCAGCACCGGCAAACGGCCCTCCATCAGGGCCGCCAACATCGGCTTTCGCGCTCTCGGAGGGGTGCTACCGACCAGCAGCCCAACATCGATCTGAAAGGGCGCAAGGAGGGACTGGATGACGTCGGCGTGCTGACGGGCGAGGATCTCGGTGGGCGCCAGCAGCACCGCCTGCAAGCCGGCGAGAGCTACGTGATGCATGGCCATGGCGGCCACCACCGTCTTGCCCGATCCAACATCGCCTTCGAGCAGTCGATTCATGGGCTCCGGCCGCGCGATGTCCTGAAGGATCTGCCAGGCGGCAATCCGCTGGGCATTGGTCAGCCGAAACGGCAGGGCGTTGACGAAGCCGCGTGCCCTCATCTCATCGAAGGCGACCGCATGCGCGGTCCGCGCCTTCCGGGCCCGCTTGGCAAGTTGCCCAGCCACCTGCAGCACAAACATTTCCTCGAAGGCAAGGCGCTCGCGCGCGCGATCGAGGGACGCCGCCGACTCAGGAAAATGAACCTGGCGCACGGCCGCGGCTCGGGTCACGAAGTCGCGCCGCCGGAGCAACTCGCCAGGTAGGAACTCCTCTAAGCGATCGGCCAGGGGAAGAACCGCCTGGACCTTGGGACGCAACCATCTGGAGGTGAGCCCTTCGGTTTCACGGTAGATCGGCACCAGACGGGCCGCGTGCTGCGGGTCGCGTGAGACCCTCTCGTGGTCCGGGTTCTTCATAACAGGCCCCCCGTTGAGATCGACTTCGCCGGCGACGAAGATCTCGTCCCCTACATGCAGGCTCTTCACGAGCCAGGGCTGGTTAAACCAAACGACTCGAAGCTTGCCCGAGTCATCCGACAGGACCGCCTCGGTCAGCTTGACGCGCTGGTATCTCGTTTGATGGGCTTCGATCTGGTAGATCTTTGCGCGGACCGTCGTCTTCACTCCTGGCCGGACGAAGGCGATGGGTGTGATCGTCGAGAGGTCCTCGTGGCGCCGCGGGAAGAAGAGCAGGAGATCACGAATCGTGGCGATGCCAAGCCGCTGCAAGCGGGCCTGGTACGTTTCCTTGACTCCGGTGATGGCGATCACCGGGTCGTCAAGAGAAAGCCCCGACATGGTCAGGCGGTGAGGTAGGTGAAGCCGATCACCCCAGGACCCGTGTGCGTACCCAGAACGGCACCGATCTCGGTCAGCAAGATGTCGAGGCCTGGATAATTCGAGGCAACCCGTTCGCGAAGCTTTTCCGCGTCCGCCGGCGCGGCGCCGTGCATGATGGCGAGCTGGTTGATCTGGCCGTCTCGTTCGAGCAGCTCCACCAGCCGGCTGAGTGCTTGCGGCCGTCCGCGCGCCCGTCCGAGCGGGACGACCTCGCCGTCTTTCAGCTGCAGGATCGGCTTGACGTTCAACAATGATCCGAGCAAGGCACGCGCCTTCCCGATGCGGCCGCCGCGCTCGAGGTACGTCAGCGTGTCCACCGCGCAGATGACCCGCGCCTTCGGCACGAGCGCCCGCAGGCGCTCCGCGACCGTCTTGCGATCCCGACCGGCCCTGGCGAGTTTTGCCCCCTCCAGCGCCATGAAGCCGAGCGCCATGGAGGTGCTGAGTGAATCGACGACCTCGATCGCGTCTTCACCGACCGTCTTGGCCGCCATCAGCGCCGAGTTGTAAGTCCCCGAAACCTTGCTCGAAAGGTGGACCGACACAATCTCATCGCCGTTCTGACGGAGCGTGCCAAACGCCTCTTCGAAGACGCCGACGGCGGGCTGCGAGGTGCGTGGTAACTGGGAGGAGGCTTTCAGCCGACGGAAGAACTCGTCCGTGGTCAAGTCAACGTGGTCGCGGAAGACCTGGTCGCCGAAGTGGACGTTGAGCGGTACAACCGTGATGCCGGCGGCCTGTTGCTGTTCCGGGGTGAGGTCCGCGGTCGAATCCGTAACGATCCGGACCACGAGTGGAGTATAGCCAGCTGTTCGAGCCAATCACAGCCGGGCAACGGGCGCGTTTCGTTAGGTTGCACGCAGCAAAGCTTGATAAATCTATATCTGCGATGTCGCTCCCAGGACATGTCGCCGTCGGCGCCCGCCTGAGCGCCGGCCTCAACTCGCGACTGAATCAGGCCCTGATCCTTACGGGGTTCGTCGGCTTCCAGGCGCTCGATACCTTGACGACCCATCTTGGTTTGGCCCTGCAGCACCAGGAGCTGAATCGGATCATGGCGCCGCTGATCGCGACTCGGGGGGAGCTGCTTGCTTACGCGGTCAAAGGCACGGCGATCGCGGTGCTGCTCGCCATCCTGATGCTGATGTACCGGCAGAAGCCGCGCGTCTGGCACGCGTACCACCTGGCCGCCTGGCTGAGCGCGGTAGCCGTGATTGCCAATCTGCTGCAACTGCTCTAGCCGCTCTACTCGACCGCAAGGATGTACGGATAGAGCGCTTGCTCGCCGGATTGCAGTTCGACCGAGGCAGCCGGGAACTGTTTGACGATGGCGGTGACAAGGGCTTCGCGCTCTTCTTCGGGCGCATCGGCCCCGGCGTAAATCGTGACCGTTCCGACTTTGCGGGCGTCGATCCGCTTGAGGACGGCCTGCACCACCTTCTCGGGTGACGGACCGGCTTCGACGATGCGGTCGTTGAGCAAGCCGATCACGTCGTTTTCCGCGATCTTCAAGCCGTCCACCTGACTCGCTCGGACGGCACGCGTCACCTCGATGGTTTGCACCTGGCTGAGGGCGTGCGACATGGCGGTGGCGTTGGCCTCCAGGTCGGCGCTGAAATCGAAGGCGAAGAGCGCCGCGATGCCCTGCGGCAGGCTGTGCGACGGGACCACGCGCACGTGCTTGCGGCTCAGTTCCGCCACCTGCTGCGCGGTCATGATCACGTTGCCGTTATTGGGAAGCAGCAAGACCTCGTTCGAGGGTACCGACTCGATCGCGGCCAGGATGTCCTCCGTGGACGGGTTCATCGTCTGGCCGCCGCCCACCACCGAGTCGACCCCGAGGCTTTCGAGGATCCGTCGGAAGCCGTCGCCACTGGCGACCGCCACCAGCGCCAGGTGCTTGCTACTGGCGGGACGGCGGATACTCTCACCCTGCAGCCGGTGGTGCTGAGCGGACATGTCGTCCACCTTCAGCCGGCTCAGCCGCCCGATGCCGCCGGCGTAACCAATGACGACGGCCGGCTCGTGCGTGTGGATGTGAACCTTGATCGCCGCGTCGTCGCCGACGACCAGCGCCGACTCGCCGTGCCGCTGGATCTCGCTGCGGACCTCGTCGATGGCCAGGTTCGCGCCGTTGATGATGAACTCGGTGCAGTATCCCCAGCCCGCGGTGGGCGCGTCAACCTGTCTCGGCCGCGCATGCTGGGTGGCCGGCCGTTCGAAGGTGGCGAGCGCTTCGCCGCTCATACGCTTGAGAAAGCCTTCGAGGATCAGTTGCAATCCGAAGCCACCGGCATCGATGACGCCGGCCTGCTTGAGGATGGGGAGCTGCTCGGGCGTCCGCTCGACCGCGGCGGCCGCCGCTGTGCAGGCGGCCCGAACGACGTCGGTCAGGTCGCCGGTCTCGGCGGCTTTCGCTTCCGCGCCCGCGGCGGCCTCTCGTGCCACCGTGAGCATGGTGCCCTCGGTCGGCTTGATTACGGCCCGATAAGCCACGTCTGCCCCCTCACGAAAGGCTCGGGCCAGTCCCGACGCGTCAACCGCGGCCCTGGGGCCGATGCCAACCGAGAAGCCGCGGAGAATCTGGGAAAGGATCACACCCGAGTTGCCACGCGCCCCCATCAGGGCGCCGTGCGATGCCAGCTTGGCCATCCGCGAGAGATCGGGATCGTCGAGGTCTCTGAGGTCCTCGACCGCGGACTGAAGGGTCAGCAGCATGTTGGTCCCGGTGTCGCCATCGGGTACGGGGAAAACATTGAGCGCATCGACCTCATCGCGATTGACGGTGAGCCAGGCCAGCGAGCCCAACAGGGCTTCCTTGAACAGGCGGCCGTCGCACTCGGTAATCGGCATGGTCGGACCGGCGGTTAGCGCCGGAGTCTCAGCTCGGTCCGCCGCTGACGTGGATCCCCTGGACATTCACGTTTACCTCGATCACCGGCAGCCCCAGGGTCCGCTCAACCGAGTAGCGGACGGCGTTGGACAGATTGTTGGCGACCTCCGACACCCGGGTGCCGTACTCGACGATGACGTAGAGCGAAACCGCGATGCCCTCGTCGCGGACCTCGACCTCGACGCCACGGTGTAGCTTGTCCCGATGCAACCGTTCGGCCAGGCCGTCTCGCAGCCCCCGGGCGGCCATCGCCACGACGCCATAGCAGCCGGCGGCCGCATGGCCGGCGATGGTGGCCACGACATGGCGCGACACTTCGATCCGCCCGAGGTCTCTGGCCTGGATCAGCGTCCTCGGCGGCTTCCCGGTTCGCAGCGGGTTGGCCTTCGTCTTTGAGTCCATCGTGTGCTACTATGTGACGCTGATTTCGCCTCAATCATACGCGATGATCCTGGAGGCGCCCAAGCAACCCAAAACCATGGCACAACGTTGCGCAATCTGCGGAAAAGGGCCCCAATACGGCCATCACGTGAGCCACTCGAAGGTGCACACGAAACGCCGCTTCATGCCCAATTTGCACAAGGCGCGGGTCATCATCGATGGCCGTTCGCAGAGGGCGCTGGTCTGCACCCGCTGCCTCCGTACCCAGGCCAAGTCGGCCTAGTTAGTTCGAGCTCTCCGCCGAACCGACGTAGCCGGCCTGCCCTCGCGGCGACACCCACATCATAACCGTGGTTCCCGGCTGAAGCCACGTCTTGGCCGATCGCAGCTCGGCATCGGAAACGACGAGGTAATATGCTTGCCCGCCGCGCAGGGCGATGGTCCGTCCCTGGACGTGGTCGACCACGCCCGTGACGTGTTGGGGCAACGCCGAATAGCTCTGAGCGCTCAATAGGGCAAGCCAGGTCGTGACCACCACGCCCACCGTGGCCGCCGTGAGCAGCGTGCGCCGACCCCAGGGCGCGCCCTGCCAGAGCAGCCCGTAGACGAGCCAGGGGAGAACAATTGCGACGAGTGCCAGGCTGGTTTGCGTCTCCTGCCAGATGTTGCGCGCGTAGTCCCGCTGGCCGCTATCGGCCAAGTCCGCCCCTGCGGCCATGAAGGGCGGCACATGCAAGGCCAGGAGCAGCAGCCCAATACTGATCGCCAGGGTGACCGCCACCCGGCCAATCCGGATGTCGTCCGGCAAAAACCTTCCGGCGACCCGCAGGGAGCGGCGCACGGCGACCGTCACAAACCTTGTAACTGGCGGGTCGATCGATTTACGGCACGCCGAAAGCCAGAGGAGAACGCCATGCAGAAGCCACCCCAGCTCCTTCCGACCAAGCTCGAGGACGGCCAGGCCCCGGGGATCCGCTACCGGATCGACGGTGAGCTGGTGCCCGTCCTGCACACCTGGCTTGACGGCACCGTACCCGTCTTCTTCGAGCACCACGTGGTTCTCTGGAAAGACCCGCCGCTCAACATCGGCATTCGGGCGATGAAGGGGGCGTTCAAGCGGATGGTGGCCGGGATGCCGATCTTTCTCACCGAGGCGCAGGGTCCGGGTGAGATTGCCTTTTCGCGTGACGGCGCCGGTCATTTGTTTCCTCTGCACTTGCCGCCGGGTACGGCCGTGCTGGTCCGCGAGCACCAGTTCCTGGCTGGAACCGGGAACCTGGAATATACCTTCAACCGGGTGAAGGGTGTCAGCAATATGCTCCTCGGCTCGCCCCAAACGAGCAAATCGACATCGAGCCGGGCGGCTGGGTCTATCGCGACGAGAGCGTCCGCATGGACGTCCAGATGTTTGGTCTGAAGACCGGGATCTTTGGCGGCGGCGGCAACATGGTTTGGAACCGCTTCACCGGGCCCGGCCGCGTCGGCATCCAGTCGATGTACCTGCACATGCCGACCAGCGAGTAACCCGACAGCCTAGGCCGTGCGCAATTCCTGGATCGCGGCTCTCTTGCCTTGCGGGTGACCGAAGACAAAGCTCCCCGCGACCAACACCGTGGCGCCGCTCTGGATCGACTGCCGACCGGTATCCGCGTTGACGCCGCCGTCGATCTCGATCTCGAGTTTGGGGTTGAGCCGATCGCGCAACGCGCGCGCGCCCTTGATGCGCTCCAGGCTGCCGTCGATGAACGTCTGGCCGCCCCAACCGGGGTTGACGCACATCATCACCAGCAGGTCCGCGTCTTTGAGCACCGGCTCCACCAGCGCCAGCGGGCTCCCGGGATTCAAGCACACGCCCGGGCGCATCCCGGCGCTGCGGATGCTGTCCAGAACCCGGTGGATGTGCCGGGTGGCCTCGACATGGACGGAGAGCGTGTTGGCACCCGCATCGCGAAAGGCCTCGATGGTGCGCTCCGGGTTCTCGATCATCAGGTGGACATCAAATGACAGCTTGGCGTAGCGACGGCAGTGCTCTACCGTGCGGGGGCCGATCGTGATCGGCGGCACGAAATGCCCGTCCATCACATCGAAGTGGATCCAGTCCGCACCGGCCTGCTCGAGGGCGGCCACTTCCTCCCCCAGCCGGCTGAAGTCGGCCGATAAGAGCGAGGGCGCGACCAGCACGACGGGTGGGCCAGCGCCCTAACTGACGGTCGGGATGGGGATCGTCACCGGGGCGTCGAAGTTGTGGTAGTTGATGACGATGTGCGCGGTGGCATGGATGCTCGAGCCCGCGGGCATCTGGCTGCCGGATGCCGCCGCCGATCCCAGCGAGCCCATCAACTGGTTGAGGTCGATGGTGTAATCGGCGTCGGTGCCGATGCGGCGGACGAGGTGGTCGTCCTTGCCGAACCAGACCTCGACGGTCATCGTCCCGCTATTCAGGACCTGCTTGATCGCCGCCAGCGCCTGCGGGTTCTTGACCGCGGCGTTATTCAGGCTTGCGATCAGCTTCGCCTTGTCAGGCAATAGCTGGTAGTGGTGCACGGTCGTGCCGTTGAGCGTGGTGTCGCCGAGGTCCTTGATCGACTTGACGTTCTTCAGCAGCTGGTCGTACGAAAGCGGGTCGGGCTGGCTGAGCTGGCCGGTGATGCCGCCAGATTGCGGCGAGACTTGCCATTTGAGCGTGAGCGGGTTTTTCACGTAGGCCTTGCCGTTGGCGACGACGACTTCCGTCGCGACCGACATCCCAGCGATTTTGGCGTTGATCACAGCGTGATACCGGTCCGGGAACTGTGCCTCCCCAGTGCCAGTCATGTCGAGCGAGATGGATCCCGCCGCTGCGCCGCTCTGCCCGAACACCTGGCCCAGCTGCGCCGGGAAGGTCATCTTGACGTTGCCCTGGAGGTCGAACTTCGCGGAATGCAGCTGGCCGGCGCGTTGCGCGGCGCCGGCGAGCGCTTGCTGCGGCGTCTGGGGCTTGGCCAGCAGCGAGCCGCAGGCCGTCAGCGCCAGCATCGTCAGCAAGGCCGCGAGGACTCGTTTCATCGGACTTCCTGAGTATATCGGCGCCGGCACGGGATTCCCTTCGTGCGGCGGGCCGCCCCGCAGGTGGCCAGCATGGCGGCGGCAAACGCCCGCTTCATCGACCCTTCCGAGGATAAGTAGCGTCCAACCAGGGAGGTAACTCCGCCAGGCGCCGGATGACATAGGTCGGGGCGATCCCCGCGATCGGCAGGGTCCCGGGATGCTGGAGCCAGACCGCCGGGATGCCGGCGTTGAGTGCTCCCACAACATCGGTCTCGAGCCGGTCCCCCACCATCAAGGTCGTCCCCAGCGAGACCCCCAGGCGGCGAGCGCCTTCGACGTAGATCGCCGGATCCGGTTTGGCTTTTCCGAAATCCCGCGAGGTGACGAGCGCATCGATCAGGTGTCGAATCCCGGCTTTTTCCAGGGCGTCCCCGAGCTCGGCATCGCCGGAGCCCACGGTGTTGGAAATCACACCCAGCCGGTAGCGGGGCTTGAGCGCCGTCAACACCTCCAGAACATCGTCGATCAGCGCGATCTTCATCTCCCACAGATGCTTGCCCGGTTCCTCGACCACCAGCGTGTTGCCGGCGTCGAAGAAGACGCCGGCAAGCGGCTCGCGCATCAGACGGGCGACGACGAGGCCGGCTGAAGCTGCCGGGCTCGGAGCTGGCCGCAGGCGGCATCGATGTCAAGGCCGCGGGTGGCTCGGATCGTGGTCGAGATGCCGGCCGCCTGCAAGACGGCCTGGAAGGCGTGGGCGCGCGGCCGGGAGGGCGGCGCCAGCGGGCTGCCTTCGATCGGGTTCATGGGAATCAGGTTGACATGACTGAGGCGGTGACCGACCACCGTGGCCAGCCGCCGAGCCTGCTCGACGCTGTCATTGACGCCATCGAGCAAGACATATTCATAGCTAACGCGGCGACCGGTTCGTTCGGCGTGCGCGCGCGCCGCGCCGACGATCGCGGCGATCGGATACTTGCGGTTGATCGGGATCATGCTGCTGCGCAGCTCATCGTCCGGCGCATGCAGTGAGATCGCCAGGTTGACCGGCAGTCCCTCGGCGCTGAGGCGCTCGATGAACGGTACGAGCCCGATGGTCGAGACGGTGACCCGGCGGGGGCTGAAGTTGCGCGTATCCGGCCGCGCCCAGCGGCGGATCGCCGCCACCACCGCGCTGTAGTTGTTGAGCGGTTCGCCCATCCCCATGAAGACGACGTTGGTCAGCGAGCGCTGACCCTCGCCGAGATCGCGGCTGGCCGCGAGAAACTGGTCCACGATTTCGGCTTCCGTCAAGTTCCGGTCGAAACCCGATTGGCCGGTGGCGCAGAAGGCGCAGCCGATCGGACAGCCCACCTGAGAGCTGACACAGATCGTCGTCCGGGCGCGCGACCGGCCCGTCGCCTGGTAATGCATGACCACGGTCTCGATGGTTCGCCCGTCGCCCAGCTTGAAGAGATATTTCACAGTCTGCCCGTGATCGGCCACTCGCTTGAGGTGGGAGGTCACCGAGCTGAACGCATAGGACCTCCCCAGCTGACGCCGCACCGAGGAGGGCAGCGTGTGCATCGTCTCGAAGGACGTGGCCAGCGCCTGCCAGAACCATCGGCGGGCCTGGTCGCCCCGATATGGCGCCTCGCCGACAGCCGTCAGGCGCCCACGGACGTCAGCAGGATCGGCCGTCGCGAACGCCGCGCGCTCAGTCGTTGCGGCGGTTTCCGAAGACAAGGGAGGCGTAGTACAGCAAGGTCAGCAGGGCGCCGAATAGCGCCACCCAGTAGGTGAAGGCCGCGGCCCGCAGCATCCGTTGCGCGCCCTCCTGTTCCTCGGGAAAGATGGCACCGTTTTCGGCAAGCAAGCGTAGTGCTCGGTGGCTGGCGTTCAGTTCCACCGGCGTCGTCACGAGTTGGAAAACGACCACCGCGGCGAACAGGAGCAAACCGACCAGCGCCACATCGAAGCCGAAGGCGCTCCCGCCGGTAAAGGCGGACAGCACAAGGCCCCCGATGACGATCATGAGACCGGCCTGCGACCCCAGGTTCGCGGCCGGCACCAGGTCGGAACGAATCCGCATGGCAAAGTAGCCCTGGCGATCCTGCTGGGCGTGACCGATTTCGTGCGCGACCACCGCCTCGGACGCCACCGAGTTTCCCATCGCCACCGCTCTCGAGAGGTTCAGCGTTTTGCTTCGTGGGTCATAGTTGTCACTCAGCTCCCCATCGATCACCTGGATGGTGACGTCGCTCAAGCCGGCGCCGGCCAGGATGCGGCGCGCGATGTCGACCCCAGTCAGGCCGCTGGAATTGCGCACCTGCGAGTAGCGCTGGTAGGTCCGCTTTACCCAGTTGCTCGCCAGGAAGCTGAGCAGCATAATCGGCAGCGCGACGTAGAGGAGGTAACCCCAATAGAAGAACATCTGACCTATCCTGCCGGAATTCTACCCAGTGCCGTGTCGCGCAACTCCACGGATTCGTCGACGGACTGCGGCTCGCCCGTGCCTATTTGTTCACGCAGCGTGAAAGGTTCCCGGGAAGCTGGTCGTTTCACCCTCATCGGGGCGAAAGCGCCGAGAGAACCATGCTGGACGAGCCACAGCGACTCACCATGTCGGACGTGTTCAGCCTTTTCGGCCGCCACTCGGAGGACACGCGCTGGGTCGCGTCGGCGGATTCGCAAGAATATCTGGCCGTCGTCCTTTACCTGGTACAGCGGAACAACGCCCGATAGGCGTCCGCCCCGGGCATGCTTTTGATAGTATCTCTGTTAGCTTCGCTACTAGTTAGGTATCAAGATGTCTGAGAAATTGACGCTGAGCGAGCTCTTCGCCCTCTTCGGGCGCACCACCGACGATACCCGTTGGGTTGGGTCCGCCGATTCCGAGGAATACCTGGCGGTCGTCACCTACCTCGTCCAGCGCTCGGGCGCCCGCTAGTCGATCCCGGCCTCGGGCACCCTCGGGCGGTACGCGGTCACAATCCCGCGACGATCGCGGAACGAGCCGTCTGATCGCTAGTCGGTTGCACGTTATAACGCTCATACTCGGGCTGCATCAAGCGCACGAGAGAGAGCAACCAAAATGATCACCATCCTCGCGGCGCGGATCCGGAGCCTGATCGGCTGGGACGACAGCGAGCAGGGCCAGGCCCTGGTCGAGTACTCGCTGATCATGTGCCTCGTGGTCATCGTCATCCTCGTCACCCTGATCGTCCTCGGCAACCAGGTCCGCAATACCTACTGCAACATCCAGGGCGCGGTCGTCGGCGCCTGAGCGTCGCCATCTAGCGTTCTCGCACTTCGACCGCCGGGTTTCCCATCACGACCGTGCCGGGAGCGACGTCCCCGGCGACCAGCGCACCCCAGCGGACCACCGCCCCCTCCCCCACCGACACCCCCTTGAGGATGGTCGCCTTGCCCTGAACCCAGGCGTTGGGTCCGATGCGGATCGGCCGGCGAGTGACCGGCGCGCCGCCCTGGCGGTGCGCGGGACCGACCGCATGAAAGTCCGTATCCACAACCAGGCACGGCCCCAGAACGGCATCGTCGCCCACCACGATCGTGCTCGCCGACATCAGCCCGGCGCCGTCGATTTCCACCCGATCGCCGATTTCGATCCTCGCATTCGTCCCAAAGGTCAGCAGGGCGGTGCGGCCGGACGCGTTGCGCACCCGGACGTCCCGGCCGAAGATGACGCGGCCCCGGCCGCGGATGCGCAGCCGCCACGGTCCCTCGAAGCCCGGACCAAAGGTGTGACGGCGGTAGCGCAGGCGCAGGTACAGGGTGCTCAGGCTCACGATGGTGGAGGGCTCTGCCCGGGAAGGGATTTGAACCCTTACAAGCTTGCGCTCACAGCCCCCTCAAAGCTGCGTGTCTACCAGTTTCACCACCCGGGCGAGGGCGAAGAGATTTTAGGGCAAGAACGTCTGCGACGTCGACGGCATGGCGTTGAGGGAGGCCGGTCAGACCGCTCGGATGGGCCGAGCGACCGATTCCGAGCCGCCGTCTCCGCCCTAGGCTTGCCGTACGGGGGCGCGAGAGGCACCGCTCGCGCCCTTTTTTCGTCCGGAGCGAATCAAGGCACGAGCCTGTAACAAGCGCCGTAACTCACCCTCTTTAAGGTGAGACCCGAGTCCGGGCCGCACCGCAGCTGATGTGACCCTGACGCGACAAGAGTCATCACATCGTAAAGAGGAATCGTAAGGAAATGAATGACGAGAGCCATATATCTTTGCCGGCTCTCCAGTCGGACCTGAGCCAGCAGCCGCAGGTCCAAATCCATGGTGGCCGGTCGGCAGCGCGACGCGCGATGGCAGCCGGAAGAGAGGGGTTAAACATCGTCAACCGGTACCGGATCCTGATCGTCGACGACGATGCCATGGCGCGCGAGATCCTCAAGCGGATCCTCGAGCATTCCGGCTACGAGGTCATGACCGCCGGCAGCGGTCCCGAGGCGCTGCGCAAACTTCATGAAGGCATCCCACACCTGGTTGTCGTCGACCTGATGATGCCGGAGATGGATGGCTTTGAGCTCTGCCGCCGGATCAAGAGCCACCTCGATGTCCCGATCGTCATCCTGAGCGCGGTGGCGGCGGTCGAGAGCAAGGTGGAAGGCCTGCAGATGTATGCCGAGGACTACATCGTCAAACCCTTCGAGAAGGAAGAGCTGGTCGCCCGGGTACAGCGCGTGCTGCGCCGCTATGGCGAGTCCGCCGGCGTCGAGCAGCCGGAGGTCGTGATCGACCAGGATTTGCAGATCAACTTTGTCCAGCACTGGGCGCGCGTCAAGGGCAATCAGGTGACCCTGACGCCGACCGAGTCGAAGCTGCTCTTCCTCCTCGTCCGCAACGCCGGCAGAGTCGTCACCAACGAGACACTGCTGGCCAAGGCATGGGCGGGCGACGAGGAAGCCTATGAGGAAGGTCTGCGGGTGCACATCTCGCGCCTACGCAGCAAGATCGAGCCCAATCCCAGTAAACCCGTCTACATCCAAACCAAGCGTGGCGTCGGCTATCGCTTCAGCGCCAAGGTCAACTATCCTGCCGGGCAAGAGCCCATGGCCCTGGCGGGATGAGCATGCGGACCCTGGCCGTCGGCCTGCTGGTCTTCGTCCTCTCCTTCCCGCTCTGGCTGCACTGATCCAGTCTCGGCCCTAGCGTCGCTACACTCCTCCCGTGACTCACGTGCTGGGCCTCGGCGTCACCGTCTTCACCGTCATCTTTCTGCTCGAGCTGCCGGACAAGACCGCGCTGGCGGCACTCTTGCTGGCAACCCGACATCGGCCTCTCCCCATCTTCCTCGGGGCGGCTGCCGCCTTTGTCATCCAGAGCGCCGTCGCGGTCCTGGCCGGCTCACTGTTCAGCCTGCTTCCGCGGGAGCCGATTCGTATTGGGGCCGGGCTGCTCTTCCTGGTCATGGCTGCCCTGCTCGTTCGCCGAAACCTCCGCAAGGAGGAGGCGGAGGAGGAGCGGGCGGTCGAGCAGGAGGAGGTAAAGCACCACCGGCCGTTTGTTACTGCGTTCCTCGTCGTCTTCGTGGCGGAGTGGGGTGACCTCACGCAGCTCGCTACGGCCGCCCTGCAGGCCCGTTACCGTGACCCGGTGGTGGTGTTCGTGGCGGCCACGCTCGCGCTCTGGGCCGTCTCCGCCATCGCCGTTGCACTCGGGAATCGCCTGGGTGCCTGGATTCCGGAGCGCCCGTTGCAGTTCGCGGCGGCCGGCGTGATGGTGTTGGTAGCGGTCGCGTTGATCAGCGGCCTCCTCGGTTAGAGAAGGAAAGGAATCAGCCGCCGCGTGCGCCGCATATAGGACCGGTACGCCTCACCCAGGTTCTCGCTGAGGGTCTCCTCTTCGACCCGGATGCGATACGCATAACCGATCAACGCCGGCAGCAGGCCCAATAGCGAGAGCGGATTGGCACAGGCGACCAGGACGCCGAGGATGGTGATGAGGCTGCCGCTATACGACGGATGGCGCACCAACCGGTAGGGTCCGCGATCCATCACCTGCTGCCCGGGTTGGGTGGCGACGATGAACGTGAACGATCGACCCAGCACTCGGATGGCGTACCAGCGCAACGCCATCCCGGCGATCATCAGGGCGATGCCGACAAGCAGGAAGGCCGGACGGCCGGTCCGTAGCGCTAGCGCCGGTACCGCGAATGCGAGGCCGATCCCAAGGGTCACCGAGAGCCAGACGCCGGCGATGACCATCCACCGCGAGCCGCGGTCCTGCGCCGAAGCGGTCGCCGGCGCTCTTTTTTTCCAGCCCAGGAACAGCTCCGATAGCACCCAGGCATAGAACGTCAGCCAGAACGCAACGACGCCGAGCGGGGTCGCGCCGGTGGTGTCGAAGAAGATGGGCGGGCCCATCGCCTGCATCTTAGGCGGCGCTCGAGAGGTCAATCGCCTCGGGCACCGCCCGCTGCGGGATAGTGAACGTGAACGTACTGCCCTGGCCGGGCGCGCTCTTCACCCAGATGCGCCCACCGTGCATCTCCACCAGCCGTCGCGAGATCGCCAGCCCCAGGCCGGTGCCCTGGTACTTGCCGCTGATGCCGCTCTGACCCTGCTGAAAGCTCTCGAAGATCCGCTCCGCATCCTCAGGGGGCACGCCGATGCCCGTGTCTCGCACGCTGACCCGGAGCTCCGCTCCCTGGCGCTCGGCCGTGACGCGGACGCTGCCCGTCTCGGTGAACTTGATGGCGTTGCCCAGCAAGTTCAGCAGTACTTGCTTGAGCTTCGGACCGTCGGCGAAGACGCGCCCCACCTCGGCTGAGACCGTCGCGCTCAGGTCGAGCTTTTTCGTCTTGGCCAGCGAGCTGACGCTCTCGACGCACTCTGAAATCAGCGGCTCGACCTCCACCTCGCCGCGGTTTAGCTGCGCCTTGCCCGCCTCCAGCTTGGAGATATCCAGCAGGTCGTTGATCAGCACCAGCAGGTGCTGTCCATTCTGGGCAATGATGTCCACGTCCTGGCGCTGGTCGGGCGTTAATACGCCGCCGTCGCCTTCGAGCAGCAACTGCGAGAAGCCCAGGATCGAGTTCAGAGGCGTTCGCAGCTCGTGGCTCATGTTCGCGAGGAACTCGGCCTTGTGCTGATTGGCGCGCTGCAACTCCACGTTCAGCGCAGTGAGCCGCGCCGTTTGTTCGGTGGCGAGATGAAAGAGGTGGGCCTCCTGGATTGCGGTGGCGGCATGCTGCGCGAACAGCGTAAGCAGCTCGATCGTGTTGCGGTCGAGCGGGCGCCGGTGATAGACGGCGAGCACGCCCAGGAGCTCGTCGCCGACGACCATTGGAAAGCCGGCGAATGCCTGGATCCCTTCCTCTGACATCCATGGACTGAGCCCAACCTGCCGGTGGTTGGCTGGATCGTTGGTGACGATTGGCACCCGCAGTTCGGCAACCTGGCCGATCTCGCTCATCCCACGCTCGACCCGTCCTGGGACCGGCGGCGGGTTGCTCGTCGTGTGGTGGCCGGCGCGCCGCCAGAGCGCACCGTCGCTGGGCTCCAGCAGCCAGACCTGGGCCGCCGCAAACCCCAGGTTGCCGGTGAGAGCCGTGGCGACGACATCGAGCAGCTCCGGCTCGAAGAGTTTCTGGTTCATCTGGTCGATCGATTGGTTGAGCAACTCGAGACGCCGGGCGCGCTTCTCGCTTTCCTCGAAGAGGCGGACATTGCGAAGCGCGACGGCGAGCTGCTGAGTCAGGACCTCCAGCGCCTCCTCCTCCCATCGCGTCAGCCGTCGCTGGTCATCGCGGGTCTGCAGGTGCAGCACGCCAAAAACTTTGCCTTCCAGCAGGACCGGGGAGCCGAAAGCCCGGGCATAGCCGGCCGTATTCAGCGCGGCCTCGTCGAAGAGTGGTGGCTCGACCAGCATGACGAAGCGCTTCTCGCGCACCACTCGGCCGACAATGCCGTCGCCGGCCGAGACCGACGCGCCCTCGACAACCCCCTCCAGGCGGACCGCGGCACGCAAGGTGAAGACGCCGCGATCCTCATCGAGGAGGACGATCGCACCGGAGTCCACCTGCAGCAGCTCCATGCCGCAGCGGATCACCGTATAGAGCATGCGCGGCACGTCGAGCTGTCCAACCAGCTCCCCGAGCACGTTGCGCAGTTGCTCGGTCTGGGCAAGCCGCCGCCGCGTGCCACGGATTTCGGTATTCATCGTGCGTACGGCCGCGCCGAGGCCGGTGATGACGGCGACCGTCGGGACCGCGCGGAGGATGGCGTCGCGTACCGAGACCGCGAGGCCCAGGTCACTGGTCTGGAAGAGAATGACGCCGCCGGTGAAAAAGAGGCTGGTACCGATACCACCCCAGAGCTCAAATCGGAAGACCGCTTCGGCAGCGACCAGGGCATAAAGCAGGTAGGGGATGCTCAAGGAGGGGGTGGCGAAGAGCAGAATCCAGGCGCTGATGACCAGGTGGTCCAGGACGAGCAGGAGCACGGCCAGCGGCCGGGCGAAGCGCGCGGTCGCCTCCTTGTGGATCGCGAGCGCCGCCACGCCGTTGTAGGCGGCCATCAGGCCGGCGAGGACGATGGTAATCGGGAGCGAGGCCGAGTGGAGCCAGAGGAGCAGGCCGAAGGGAATGGCGAGTGCCGCGAAGCGGAGCTTGACGAGCTGGCGGTCGAGGGCAGTCATGCCGGCCCTTACGGCCTAGGCGGCCTGGCTGGTTTGAAGATTGTTGATCATCTCGAGGAAGCGGTCTTTGCCGAAGTCCCCCTTCTGGATGATCGTTTGGATATTCCCCTGGAGGCGCTCGCGATCCTCGCTGGTGATGTTTTTGGCCGTATAGATAAGGATGGGAATCTTGCTGGCCGCCGGGTCCGCCTTGAGCTTGGAGACGACTTCGAAGCCGTCGACGTCCGGCATCATCAGGTCGAGGATGATGAGGTCCGGGTTCTTTTTCAGCGCCATCTCGACGCCCGCCTTGCCACCATCGGCGACCATAACCTCGATGTTGAAGGGCTTGAGCATGGCCTTGATCAGGCGAATATTCTGCGGGTCGTCGTCGACGATCAGGATCGATGACGGCGTTTTCTTTCCGCGCTTGCCGTCGGCGAGCAGGTCGAACTTGACCATCATCTGTAGCAGCTGCTGACGGTCGATCGGCTTGGTTAGGAAGTCGGCCTGACCGATGTCGAACGCCAGCGATTCCTTGTTGACCTTCGAGGTCAACACAATCGGGATGTCCTTGGTTTTCGACTCCCGGCGCAGGTCGTAGACCAGGCCGCTTCCGCCGTTCGGCGGCAGCTGCGTATCGATCAGGACCGCCAGCGGCTGCAGCTGCACCGCCTTGCGTAGCGCCTCTTGGGCGCTGGCCGCGATCACGACCTCATAGCCGGCGTGGCTGAGGAAGGGCTCGATCCGCTCCTTGACCGCCGGGTCGTTGTCGGCGACCAGGATGACCGGCGGCTTGGTGCCGGCGCCGACTGGCGGCACCATCTGCACCGGACGCTCCTGGATGCCGGCCTCCTGTTTGGCGAACTCGATCAGCTCTCGGATATGTTCGACGAGCCGCTTCCCGCTCTCATTGATATGGGCGACGAACTCCCGGCGCTCTTCCGGCGTCGTTTTGTTCGCCTTTTCGTCGAGCAGGATCTCGCTAAAGCCGATGATCGCGTTGAGCGGCGAGTTGAGGTCGTGACTCTGGTCGTAAATGACCCGGAACTTGGCCTCGAAGTCGCGCTTCGCCTGGGTCAGCGCCGGCGCCGCATCCTTATGCTTTCCGCTCGCGGCCAGCTCGGTCCGAAGGCCGTCCAGCTGAGCCTGCATCGCGCGCTTCTCCGCCTCGTAGCGGGCGAGAACCTGACTCGTGGGCGGTTCGCTGCCGGCCGCCTTGCGGGCCTCGTCGAGCTGCGCCTTGAGCGACGCCTTCTCCCGCTTCCAGGCCTGGTCCAGCTCCTTCGCCTCCACCGCCCGCTGGCTGTGCAGTTCGTTCGTCTGCAACATCATCTCCGAAAGCTGCGCTTGCACCCGCTCCAGGTCAACCTTGAGCTGGTTCTTTTCCGAGGTGAGTCGCTGCTCTCGCGCCGTCCACTCCTCCGCCTTGCGATTGGTCTCGCCGGCCAGGTCGGCGTGGAGCGCCTTGAGCTTTTCGGAGTCCTGGTGCATGGCGGCGAGCTTTGCGGTCGCATCGCTGACCTGCTTCTTGAACGTCGCCTTCTCCTCGGCGAACGACGCCTCGCGGCTCTGCCAGTCCTTTTCCAGCGCCTTCACCTTGGTCAAGAGGGCCGAGCGCTCGTTACTGACACGCTGAAACTCGACCTCGGCCTTGGCGAGGTCGGCCGCCTTCTTCCGGGCTTCCTCGAGCTGCCCTTGGAGCAGCTTGCGATCGGCTTTGAACTGGGCGTCAGCGGTCTGCGCCCCCTGCTCGAGCCGTGCGACATCGTCGATCAGCCGCTGCCGCTCGGCCTGCCACTTCTCGCGGGCCGCCTTGAGCGGCTCGAGCTCGGTCTGGACGGCCTTCAGCTGCTGCTGGAGCCGGGCGGTGAGCTCAGCAAGGCGGCCCTTGTCCTGGGTGAGCTCCGCTCTGGCCTTCTGCCATTCCTGCTCCAGCTGAGCCTGCTTCGCCACCGCGACATCGCGATCCTTCAGCAAGGTTTCGCGATCCATGGCCCACTGCAGCTGGGACGACTGCAGACCGTCCAGGTCGTCTTGCGCGATTTTGAGGTCGGCCCGGATCTTCTTCTGGTCGGCCTCGAATTTCTGGGCGAGCTGGATGCGCTCCTGCTCCAGCTGGCGCAGCTGGCTGCGCCGCTCCTCATCGCGCGCCTTGGCGCGGGCGACGTCATCCTTGAGCCGGCCGAGCTCGACTTGGCCGCGGTCGTGGCTCTGCTGCAGGTCCACGTGCCCCTGCTTCAGGGCCTCATGCTGACCGAGGAGGGTCTGGCGGTCCATGGCCCATTGCAGCTGGGCGCCCTGCAGCTCGTCGAGCTCCTGCTGCTTTTCCGCGAGCTGACGCTGGACCAGCGCCAGCTCACTCTCCTTCTCGGCCAGCTGCCCGCCCATGTCATCCTGCAGCGTCTGGAGGTGCGCGATGAACTCCTGGTTCTGCTGCAGGATGTCGCCGAAGGATTTCGCTTTGGGTGTCTCGGGGCTCATCAGGCCGCTTTCCGTCCCTGTTGCATGTAGCGTTCGACGGCGGACCGCATGGCGTCGAGGTGCGCGCTCATGGCGCCGAGCTGGTCGACCCGCTCCTGTTCCAGCTGGCTGAGCTCCTCTCCGCGGTCCGCCTCCCGTTCCTTCGCCTGGCGAAGCTCCCGCTGCAGGCCGGCAATCTCGGCTTGCGCCATCTCGTAGGCATTCTTGACGTCCTGGAGTTCCTTCTTGCGGGCTTCGTCTTCGTCGATCAAGCCCTGGAGGTTCTTGAACAGCTCCTGGTTGAGCTGGAGGATCTCCGGGTACGAGCGGCTGGCCTTGGCGGCTGTCTCACTCATCCGGCTGGGCTTCGACGGCTGTTCGCTCATTACGCGGTCTTCAGCCGCCCTTGCTGCAGGTATGCGGCAACCTGAGCCGCGAGGCCCTGGGGGTCAACCGGCTTGGCAATGTAACCGTCGCAGCCGGCACCAAGGATCCTTTCCCGATCCCCGGCCATGGCGTGGGCCGTCAGGGCGACCACGATCACACCCGCCATCCGGGGGTCCGAGCGGATCTTGCGGGTAACTGCCAGCCCATCTTCGCTCGGAAGCTGAATGTCCATGAGGACGATGTCCGGAAGCTCGCGCGTCATCTCCGCCAGGCACTCGGCGCCGCTGCCCGCCTTGCGGACGGTGAAGCCCTTTTTTTCCAGGAGGAACTGGGCCAACCTGAGGTTGACCGGATTATCTTCGACGATCAAGACCTTGCCGCCGGTCACGCCCTGTCCTCCTTCGCCTCTGGACGATGTCCAGCTCCTTGATGGCGTGCAATACGACATCCGGCTGGGAGAGGCCAGTAGGTATAACGGCGCTCCAAGCCGTCGCTGGCACCCTCGGTGAAACTTCACCTAGAGCCAGCAGGGCGGGCTGTCCGGGCAGCCCGCGGAGGCCCAGCACCCATTCGGGCTCGGGCGGCGCCAGGACCACCACGTCGGGGGCGGCGGCTCGAGCCTTTTCCAGGGCCTCCTGCAGGCCGGGAGCCCGGAACACCTCGAAGCCTTCCTCCACCAGCGCCGCCGCGATCGGCGCCAGCGCCCGCCGGTCGCGATGGACGAGCAAGACCCGGACCCGGTCGCGGCGGCGCTTGATTCCCTGGCCGATGCGCCGGAGCTCGTCCTGCATGGTCTTGGTCGCCCAGGGCTTGGCGACGTAGCCGACCACGCCGAACTCGGTCATCAGCTGCTGGTTCTTGGTCACCGAGCACACCAGCACCGGGACGTCGGCGGTGGCGGCGCGAGCCCGCAACTCCGCAAGCACTTGCCAGCCGTCCTTGACCGGCAGCACGGTCTCGATCACGATCAGGTCCGGCAAGATCTCCATGGCCTTGCGGACCGCCTCGTTGCCGTCCGCCGCGTGAGCCACCCGAAAGCCCACCCCCTGGATCTCCGCCGTCATCCGCTGGCTGCTCGCCGGGTCGTCCTCGACGACCAGGACCAGCGGCAGCTCCATGCTTTCGACGCTCTGCGTCGCCTCCTCCACCGGCTCCACGACCGGCCGTGGCTCCCGTGGGACGGTGAAGGTAAAGGTCGAGCCCTTGCCGAAATGGCTTTCCGCCCAAATTCGGCCGCCGTGCATCTCGACGAAGCGCCGGCAGAGCGCTAGTCCGAGGCCGGTCCCCTGGTAGCGACGAGTGTAGGAGCCGTCGATCTGCTCGAACTCGCGGAAGAGTTTGGGCAGATCCTCTTCCTTCATGCCGATGCCGGTGTCGTGCACCGAGACGGTCAGCTGATCGGGTGAGTCCTTGACCGTAACCGTGATGCGGCCGGGCGGCGGGGTGAACTTGACCGCGTTCGAGAGCAGGTTGTACAGGACCTGCTTGAACTTGCTGCGATCTGCCTTGATGACGCCCGCTTCGGTCGCCCCGATCATCGTCAGCTGCAGCCCTTGCTGTCGGGCCATTGGTTCCAGAATCGCCGTGACTTCTTGGAGCGCGTCGGCGAGCGACATGTCTTCGGCGTGGAGTTCCATCTTCCCGGCCTCGATCTTGGCCAGGTCGAGGATGTCGTTGATCAGGCCGAGCAGGTGCTGGCCGCTGCTATGGATGTTCCGCAGGAACTCGGTGCGCTCACCGGCCGTCAGGTTCATGGTGACATCGAGCAGGATTTCGCTGAACCCCATGACGGCGTTGAGCGGCGTGCGGAGCTCGTGCGACATGTTGGCGAGGAACTCGGACTTGTAGCGGCTCGACTGCTCCAGCTGCCGGTTGACCTGCAGGATCTCTTCGTCCGCGCGCCGTAGGGCGGCGTGCTGCCGCATCAGGTAACGGTTCGAATCCTTCAGCCGTGCCACCAGGCTCTGCCGCTCGGCGCGCAGCCGCTGCTTCTCGAGGTTGCGCTCCAGGAGCTCGCGCAGGCGGTGCAGGTCGATCGGCTTGGCGATGTAGTCATCTGCACCGCCGCGCAGCGCCTCGGCCGCAACCTGTTCCGAGCCGTAGGCGGTCATCATCACAACCACGGATTCGGGGTAGTCGCGCAGCATCTGGGGCAGGAGGGCCAGCCCACTCTCCTCCGGCATCTGGACGTCGAGGAAGATCAGCGCCGGCCGGCGGCCGTCGAGCTGCCGGCGCGCCTGGGTTGCGTTCGGCGCCGTCACCACCTCGAAGCCCTGCTTCGTCACGGCCTTGGTGAGGAAGGCCCGGTTGTCGGGATCGTCGTCGATCGCGAGCAGGATCGGACGCTGTTCGAGCTCCGGCTCGGCGCCAAGCAGGGTCCGCACCGCTTGGACCAGGTCCTGGCCCGCCCCCAGCTCGCGGCCGGATCCGGTCGACAGCGGACTGAGGTCGCTCAGAAACCGGTCAGCACCGGCGGCGAGCGCCCGCTTGCCTTCGTCGGCATCGACGTGCACGCCTGCCATCAGCAGTACGGGGATGTTCGTCGTCGCCGGATTGCTCTTCAGGATTTCGCAGACCCGAAGGCCGTCGATCCGGCGCAACAGCAGGTTGAGGATGATCGCGTCCGGAAGCTCCTCGCGGGCACGGTCCAGCGCCTCCAGACCGTCGTTCGCGGAGAGCACCGCGAAGCCTTCTCGCTGCAGCCGCTCGACGACCGTCTTCAGGCGTTCGGGATCGTCGTCCGCGACGAGAATCCGCCGGCTCGTGCCCTGTTCGTTCATGCCACTCTCCACAAGGGTCCCCGCAAGATCGGATCTTGCGGGGGAGGGGCCAGCATCGGAAGCCGCGGGATCAAGAAGCGGAAGGCGCTCCCGTGTCCCGGCACGCTCTCCACCCAGATCTGGCCGCCCTGCAGCTCAACCAGCCGCTTCGAAAGCGCCAGGCCGAGACCGGCCCCCTCATAACCACGCGAGGTCGAGCCGTCGACCTGACGGAACTCTTCGAAGAGGCGCGGCTGGTCCTCCGGCTTGATGCCGATGCCGGTGTCGCGGACCTCGACCACCGTGCCCGGCACCGTTTCGGCGGCGCTGATGAGAACGCTGCCGTGCTGGGGCGTGAACTTGATCGCGTTGTTGACCAGGTTGTGGACGATGTGGCGAAGGCTGCGCGGGTCGAAGACGACCTGCATCGCCCGGTCGACCTGGGAGGTGACGGTAAGCTCCTTCTGGTTGGCGGCGGCGGCATTTTCGGAAAGGGCGGCATCGACCGCTTCCGCCAGCAGGCAGGGGGCCGGATGAAGCTCGAGCCGGCCAGCCTGAATGTGGGTGAGCTCCAGGATGTCGTTGATCAGCGTCAGCAATCGCCGGCCGCTCGTATGGATGGTCTCGGCGAACTCTTCCCGCTCCGCCTGGGACAGCTCGGGCGTGGTTCGGATGATCTCCGAGAAGCCGATGATGGCGTTCAGCGGCGTACGCAGCTCGTGCGACATGTTGGTGAGGAACTCGGACTTCATCCGGTCAGCTTCCTGCAATTCGAGGTTGGCGCGCTGCAACATCTCGATGGTCTGACGCTCGCGCTGGAACCGGCGGGCATTGTCGAGCGCGACCGCGGCCTGGTTGGCCAGGATCTGCAGGACCTGCATCAGGGTGGCGTCGAAGGGCCGGACGTCGCGGAAATAGACCGACACCGTGCCGACGAACTCGCGCTCCAGGAACATCGGCAGCCCGAGTGCCGCCCGCCAGCCGTACTGCTCGGCCAGCGGGTCGAGGGGGAAGCGGCCGTCCAACTGGATGTCCTCGGAGAAGACGGGGCGTTGCTCGATCACGACCTGGGTGACGAGTCCGGGCGCCAGGTGGGTCAGGGGTTTGCCCTGGACGTTCGGGTCGACCCCCTGCCCCACTTCGACGATCTGCTCGGTTGGGCTGCTGCCTCGGGTCAGCGTGATCAGGCAGGAGGCGGCGCCGGAAACGCCGATGACCGCCCGGCCCACACCCTCGAGCAGAGCGGTCGGGCCTACCGTGGTGGCGGTGAGCGCTTGCGAGACTTGACGCAGCATCTCCATCGAGGAGTCCAGTCGGAGGGCTTGCTGGCGCGTTTGCTCGAACAAGAAGGTGTTCTCCAGCGAGACGGCGACCTCGGCCCCGAGCGAGGCGGCGAGCTTGACGTCATAGTTACCGCTGAACTCGCCGTTGCGCTTGTTGGCCAGCATCAGCACGCCAAGCGGGCGGCCTCCGGAGCCAAGCGGCACGAGGAGCAAGTCGCGGTAACCAAAGGTCTGCGGCAGCAGCTGGCCGGCTTCGATGTCGTGCAGGCAGTCACCGATGATGACCGGCTGCTGCGTCACAAAGACCCGGCCGATCAAGGTGGAGGCGTTGGCGCCGAAGCGGAGCTGGTTGAGGCGCATCTGGTTGAAGAGCCGGCTTTCTCGCATACCGGAAGGTGCCGCCGGCGCGATGAGCGCTTCGAGCCCTTCCTGGTAGAGGAAGAAGCCGCACATCTCGACATCGAGCAGCTTGGCCAACTTTAGGGTCAGGGTGCCGAGATCCTCCCCGAGCCGGGTGAGGTTGGAGACCGCGGTCGCCGTCTCGAAGAAGCGGCTCAGCTCCTGGAGGTTCTGGTCGGCCCGCCGGGAGAGCTCGAGGTTTTGCTGGACGAGCTTGAAGTACTTGAAGGACCAGAAGCCGGTCAGCACCATCACGGGCAAGAAGAGCACCGCCAGGAAGTAGGTGACCGGCGACGGCGCCCACCAGCGCGCCACATAGATGAGGAAGAGCTCGGTCAGGGCACCCAGGACGACCCAGAGACGCCAGTTGAAACGGGTCCGGAAGCTGGATGAGTGCAGTTTGGTCACGATGCCTCTCTCGCCACAGTGCGCATTGATTTGACGCGGATCGAGGGCATTGCTTCGCACTACGACGGCGCGGCCCGCGCAGGTGCCACGCCGCTTCACAAGGCTTTACCCAACCGTCACCGGGTCGTCCGGAGCCGGATCCCGCTCCGGCCTTTGGTACCCTCTAACCGTGCAGCGCGAGACCGCGTTCAACGTCTCGGCGATCAAGGACACCGTCCTGCGGTCGATCAAGCTCAACCAGCAGGCGTACAACAACCGTGACGCCGATGTGCTGCGTGAGGTCTACCTGGAGCCGATGCTCTCTCAAGTGGCGCACGACCTCTCGGGGGACTTCGAGTCCTTCCCCGCCGCCCGGCTGGACATCACCTGCGAAGTGCTCGACGTCTCCTACACCGCGTACCTCCAGATCGGCAAGGTCGAGTTATCCGCCTACGGCCTGGAGGCGAGCCCGCAAAACGTCAACGTCACGACCAAGGAAGAGTGGATCTACCGCCTTGTTCCCGATGCCGAAAAAGGCGTCGGCCTGGGGCGGCGCACCACCCATCGTTTCCTCGGCTATTACCACTACACGCTGGTCGACATCGACGGACGCTGGTGGATCACCGACGTCCAATCGGCGTCTGAGATCTGGCTTCCCTAGTTAGCAGAACAGCGCGGCTCCGCCGCGACCCGCTGGACGGCGCAGCTGCGCGATCAGGTCTCTGAGCTAACTGACCTTCGCGGAGCGGTGATCGTGATCATTCGCGGAGCGGTGATCGAGATCCGTCGCGAGTTGGTTGACGAGACCGTTGATGTCGTCGCGAATCGCGCGGACTTCGTCAAGTGATTTGCCCGCGGGATCGGCCAAATCCCAATCGATGTATTTCTTTCCGGGGATATAGGGACACTCATCCCGACAACCCATGGTGACGACAACGTCGGCCCACTGGGCTAGATCATCCGCTAACTTCTGTGGCCGTCGCTCGGAGAGATCGATGCCCTGCTCGCGCATCGCGTCGATGACGACCGGGTGGACGTGCGCGGCCGGGCGGGTACCCGCGGAGCGAGACTCATGCCGACCGTTGCCGATCCGCTGGAAGAGCGCCTCACTCATCTGCGAGCGGCCGGCGTTCTGCGTGCAGACGAACAGCACCTTTGCCACCGGAATCTCAGACGAGGACGTCGAGCAGCGCGCGGGTTTTGGGCTGCAGGCGACTGGCGAGGCGGTAGTAGGCCCAGATGCCGGCCTTGCTGACGTCGACCAGCCCGGCTTCCCGAAGCTTCGCCATGTGATGGGAGATGGTCGGCTGGCTTAAATCGAAGGCCGCCGTGAAGTCGCAGATGCAGACCGGCTCCGCCGAGCTTTTCAGGATGCCGATCATTTGTAGACGCGTGGGATCCGCCAGCGCCCTCAGGATCTCCACCGACTGATCCACTTTCGCCAGCGCCATCGGCATCGAGGGCGGGCAGCACACCCCTTTGACGCGGTCGGGAGCGGTAGCTTTCACGATTCGCAGTCTACCAGTTCCATTGACATGTGTCTATGGGTCTGCTAGGGTTTTATCGGTAGACATCAATCTCTCCCTGGGAGGGTTTTATGGACACGATTCGGGAGTCCGTACGAGCGAAGTACGCGCAGACCGCCATCACGTTACGCGATGGCGGAAGCTGTTGCGATTCGAGCTGCTGTGGCGGATCGGATGCCGTCAGCGGACCGATCGGTGAGGAGGACTACTCCAAAACTGAGGTCGAGAGTCTCGGACTCTCGCTCGGCGCGAGCCTCGGCTGTGGCAACCCAACGATGCTGGCGCAGCTGCATCCCGGCGAGGTGGTTCTGGACCTGGGCAGCGGGGCCGGCCTGGATGTCGTGCTTTCCGCCCGTCGGGTTTCACCCGGCGGCCACGCGTACGGCGTGGACATGACGGACGAGATGCTGGCGCTCGCGAACGAGAACAAGGCCAGGGCAGGCGTCGAGAACGCGACCTTTCTCAAGGGCACCCTCGAGGCGATTCCCCTCCCCGAGAGCGCAGTCGATGTCGTGATCTCCAACTGCGTCATCAATCTTGCCGCGGATAAGGCAGTCGTCCTGCGCGAAGCCTTCCGCGTGCTCAAGCCGGGCGGACGGCTGGCGGTCTCCGACATGGTCGAAGTCGAACCGCTGCCGGCGGCGGTCAAGTCGGCGCTCGATGCCTGGGCCGGCTGCGTCGCGGGCACGATCCCGGTCGATGACTACCGGGCGGCCGTGATCGCCGCCGGGTTCGGTGGGGTTGCCATCGAGATCACGAACACGTTCGGACCCGGCGAGGCAGGATTGCCACAAGGTGGCGGCAAGATCGCGAGCGCCTACATCCGGGCGCGCAAGCCGTAGGCAAACAAAAAGGCCCGGCGAATTCCCGGGCCTTTCGGATTCTGGGTTTGTGCGTCTCTAGGCGACCTTCACCCGAGAGGCCCGCGGCCCCTTGGGAGCTGATGCTTCGACATCGAAGCTGACCTTCTGCCCCTCCTGCAACCCCTCGAACGAGCCTTCGACGGACGACCGGTGGAAGAAATACTCCTTGCCGTCCTCGCCGCTCAAGAATCCGAATCCGCGATCCATCACGAGTCGCTTGATCGTTCCGTTCTGCGCCACGTCTGCCCGCTAGCTCCTTCGCAAATTTATCCCCGGTCCGCTTGCGATTCCTGGGCGTGCCATGACCGGGATGACAACCCCCAGGCTCAAGCATATCATGGGTACTATTGCGACGGCCAAAAGTGGCGGCCGGGCGGCCTGCCGAAGGAGAGGTTGAATTCGATGCGTAGCACGATGCCTGACTTCCCGCTCACGGTGCAGCACTTTCTCTGGCGCTCGACCACGCTTTTCCCCACCAAGGAGATCGTGACGCGGCGCGAGACCGGCCGCCACCGCTATACATACGCCGACTTCGGCCGGCGCGTCGCCCAGCTGGCGCATGCCCTGAAGGAGCTCGGCGTCGGTCCTGGCGATCGGGTCGGTACGCTGGCGTGGAACAATTACCGCCACCTCGAGCTCTACTTCGCCGTCCCCTGCGCGGGTGGCGTCCTGCATACCTTGAACCCCCGGCTGTTTCCAGAGCACCTCGAGTACGTCATCAACGACGCCGAAGACAAGGTCATCTTCGTCGACGCCTCCGTGCTTCCGGTGCTCGAGCGGGTCAGCGCCAATCTCAAGGGGGTCAAGCACTTCGTCGTCATGAGCGATGGGCCATCGCCGAACGGCAAACTCACGCCAGTTGCCTCCTACGAGGAGCTGATCGCGGGCCGTCCGACCGCCTATCCCTGGCCCGATCTCGATGAACGTGACGCGGCGGCGATGTGCTACACCTCCGGCACGACCGGCAAGCCGAAGGGCATCGTCTACAGTCACCGCTCCTCGGTTCTGCACTCCTTCGGCATCGCGATCGGTGGTGGCATCGGCCTGGCGGAGGCGGACAGCATTCTTCCGGTCGTGCCAATGTTCCACGCGAATGCGTGGGGTCTCGCTTATGGGGCGACGATGCTCGGCTCCAAGCTCGTGTTTCCGGACCGCTTTTTGGACCCGGTCAGCCTGATCGATCTCTTCCGGGAGGAGGGCGTCACCTTCACCGCCGGCGTTCCCAGCGTTTGGATCGCGCTGCTGCAACACTTGGACAAGACCGGGACCGACCTGAAGGGCCTGCGGATGTTCGTCGGGGGCTCGGCGCTCTCGGCCGGACTCTACGACGGCTTGACCCGGCACGGCATCGACACCAACCAGGGATGGGGCATGACGGAGACCTCGCCGGTGGCGGCCGTCGCCACGATGAAGAGCTACACACCGGAAAGCGATCGCAAGCAGGTACGGCTCAAAGCAGGGCTCCCGATCGCCGGCGTCGAGCTGCGCCTTGCCAACGTGGACACAGGCGAGCCCGTCGCGTGGGACGGGAAGAGCGTCGGTGAGATCCAGGTCCGCGGCCCCTGGGTGACCGCGAGCTATTATCGCGGCGTCGACGCCGAACGCTTCACCGCCGACGGCTGGCTTCGCACCGGCGACGTCGCGACCGTCGATCCTGAGGGCTATGCGCAGATCGTCGACCGCACCAAGGACCTGGTGAAGTCCGGCGGCGAGTGGATCTCGTCGGTCGAGCTGGAGTCGGCGATCATGGGACATCCCAAAGTGCTCGAATCGGCCGTGATTGGTGTGCCCCACCCGAAATGGCAGGAACGCCCGGTCGCCTATGTAGTCGCAAAACCCGACTTCAAGGGCGCCGTTACCCAAGAGGAGCTCATCGAATACCTCGAGCCGTTGGTCGCGAAATGGTGGCTGCCGGACGAGGTGCGGTTTGTCGATGAGATCCCGAAGACGAGCGTCGGGAAATTCGACAAGAAGGTGATCCGCGAACAGGCGCTCAAGCATCCCCTGGTTGCTCGCCCGTCCGAGTAAGACGAACCGGTGACGGGCGCGGCACAGTGCTGCGCCGGATCGCGAGAATGGCGGATCGCTAATGCGGCCTTAATGCTGGCGCGCTAGAACGGAGGCCAGAAGGATGTGACTCAGCAATGGATGCCTCCGGCCAGTTCGAGGCGCTCGTTCCACAGCCGCTCGATGCGGACGGGATTGAGCGGCGCCGCGAGCTCGAGGACATCCACGAAGAGCTGCTGCTGAGCATCCTGGCCCTCGAGGAAGAGTGGCTGCTCGACGACCGGATCGCCTACGAGCTGCGGCAGCGGAAGGCCGCCTAAGGCGTCAGCGCCGTACAGGCGGGCGGCGCAGCATCGCCATCGCCTGCTCCATGCGCCGCCGCTGCGCCTCCGCCCGCTTCGCCCCAGTCACCCACTGGACCAGCTCCTTCTTGTGGGTGTGCGAGAGCTTGTCGAAGCCAGCCGCGGCCTCTGGGTCGGCCTGGAGCGCGGTGCGCAGACCTTCGGGCAGGTCTACCACCCGCAGCTCGGCGTCATACTCCAGGCCCACCGTGAGCCGGTCACCGGCCGCCACGCCGGCCGCCTCCCGGACCTCCCGCCTGACCCCAAGGTAATACTGCCCGCCGTAGACCGCGATCGTGGTCCGGTAGGTGTAGCCATTGATCGTCACCTTGACTGGCACGCGCTTCCCCTGGCCAAGTGCCGACAGCACCTCCGGCGCGACGCGGATGAAGCACGCCTCCTGGTCGGATTCGAGGCGGCTTTCAAAGCGCAACTCGGGCACGCAGGCTAATTTCTAGCAAATACGCCGGAATTACGCACGTTTTCGGCCTTTGGCCCGTTTGCATCCCACGACGGGGCCCCTGGCCCACAGGATTACTTAACCGGAGGACACGATGGCGAAAACGCAAAAGTGGAGCGCGTCGACGTTCGTCAGCCTGGTGCACGAGAACCTGACCGAGAAGGGTTTCAAGGTCAAGAAGTCCGACCTCAACTGGGCCGTCCAGGACGCGTTCGAGGCGGCGGTCGCGGCCGGCGCGCGCGGCATGCGGGTGCGCTTCCCGCAGATCGGCGCCCTGGCCTGGCGTGAGGTCAAGGCCCGCAGGGCAGGGAAAGGCACCAATCCCTTCACCGGCGAGTCGATCATGCTCAAGGCGCGGCCGGCTTCCAAGAAGCCGCGCTGGTCGTTCCCGAAGGCCGTCCGCGAGGCCTACGCCCACACGGCCCGCAAGGCCGCCTAAGCAGACCGTTCGAGACCGGGCGCCGGGCCGAGTCCCGGCGCCCTGTCCCGTTCCTTGACAGGTTTGCGGTTTCGCCTGACTATGATGGGAGGGATGAGGCGAAACCTGATAGCCGGACTGCTGATTGCCGGCGGCCTGGCGCTAATGGCGACCTCCCTCCCGGCCCTTGGCCTGGTCCGCCTGGGCCCGGCCGAGGTCGCGACCCAGCCAATTCCCGCGCTGGGCGATCCCCTATCGCCGCCCCATCAGCATCCCAAATTCCTTCCCGGGACCAACAGCACCGGTGCCGGCCCGAGCCAGGTGGTCGCCTATCTCACGATTCCCAGGCTCGGCATCAAGAACGCCCCGATCTTCGACCGGGGCGTCGACGGCGGCGGCAACATGCTGATCGCCAAGGGCTATTCGGTCACCCACTACGCCAACTCCTCCGCCATCGGGAGCGGCAACGCCGTGCTCTACGGCCATGACGACATCGAGGGCAGCGTCTTCGGCCGGCTCAAGGACCTGCATGCTGGGGACGAGGTGGACGTCGCCCTGGCCGGCGGTTCTCCCATCGCCTACCACGTTACGGGCCGGACGATCGTCGCCCCGACGGCCGTGCAGATCTTGCTGCCCACCAACGACGTTCGGTTGACCCTCTTCACCTGCTGGCCCAACTGGGTCGATACGCAGCGGGTGGTCGTGACGGCCGTGCCCGCCACCGCCTAACCGCCAGGACGCCCCTTAGTGGTTTGTCTCTTCCGGCGGCCCCTGAAAATACTTCAGTAACTCTTCCAGTGCCCTGGCGGCCTCGGGGTCACGGAGCAGCTTCTCCTGCATCTCCTGCACTTGCTTGACGAGTTCCTTCGCCTGCGCCTCCTGGGCAACCTGCAGGAGCACCGGTTGGCTCGCCGCGGAAACCACCATCTGGGCCTGCTGGCGCAGCATCTCGACGCCCTGGCACCCCAAACAGGTGCCCGCGTTGTCGCAGTGGCAAAGCTGCCGGCGCAAATTGTCCAGTTCGCGCTGCAGGGGCGAAAGGTCGATCGGCCGGCTCACGTTTCAAGCTTAGCTGGGAAGCCGGGAACTTTTCGAAACGATCGGCGTCCTAGTTGCCGAAGTGAGGATCATGTCCGTCAACCGCCCGCTGCGTCTCCTGGCGCTCGTTGGTCTCGCCGGTTTCCTCGCGGCCTGCGGCACGCAGTCGACCTCGAGCGGTTCTCCTAGTGCGATTAGCGGTGGCCTCAGCCAGGGCGCCTCAGCAAACTACGCGCCGGCGGCCGGCGCTGGTACCGCAACCGGCACGGCATCGACGCAGGCGGCCAGCAATGCCGTGCTGCAGGCGCGGGGAGATCAAAAGGTCATCCAGGACGCCACGATGGGGATCCAGATCAAGTCCGGCTCGTTCTGGGATAGCTACAACAGAGCCGTGGCCATCGCCGGCCAGTTCAACGGCTATCTCGTCAGTTCGCAGGTCGGCGATGTCTCCGGTAAGGAAACTGATGCCGGCAGCGTGGTGGTTGCCGTCCCGGCGTCGAGTTATGCGGACGCGCTGACGGCACTGCGCCAGCTCGGCACGGCGACGCAGCTCCAGGTCACCAGCCAGGACGTCAGCGGCGAGTACGTCGACCTCCAGGCGCGCCTGAAGAACCAGCAGGCGCAACAAGCGATCCTGCTCGAGCTGATGCGACGGGCGCAGACGATCTCGGACAGCATCGCGGTCCAGAATCAGCTGTCGTCGGTCACTGGAGAGATCGAGCAGATTCAGGGCCGCATCCGGTTTCTCGACCAGCGCACCACCTACTCGACGATCACGCTCCGCCTCTACACCGTCGCGCCAACACCCGCGCAACCGAGCCTGTGGGATCGCAGCGGTCTCGCGAGCTCGCTCGCATCGGCCGGGCAAGCGTTCGTGGCGGTGATCGGTGGCATGCTGGTCGTCGGCGGCTTCCTCCTGCCGTTCCTGCTGCTCATCGCCCTGGGCCTGGGCATCTGGCGGCTGTTGCCCACGTCCCTTCGGCCAACCCTACGCCGACCGACGTCAGCCTGACGCCTCCTCCCGGTGGAAGCGGTCGATGAGGAATCGCTTGTGCGCGAGCAGCCGGTCCATGTCGGAGCGATGCACCTCCTCGGCCACCCCACGCATTTCGGCATCGAGGAAGTCGAGCTCCTCCGCGAGCACCTCGACCGCCGCCCGCCCGTGGCTACCAGGCTGGGACGACACATAGCCGGTCGGGAGCCGCAGATAGGCGTCGACCGCCGTCGGCAGGTAGTCGGAGACGGTTCGCTCGATCAGGTAGAGCTCCGGTGCGCCCAAGGGGAGACAGTCGAGCCGCGGGAGGATCTCGCTCCGGATCGTCAGCTCGATCCGCTGCATCCGGGTCAGGATTTCCGGCGGCACCCGCCCCGCCACCGCCGCAATCTGCTCCGAGAGCGTCTTCTGCAGGCGCCGTGGATCGAAGCCAAAGCGATGCACCCTGGCGCTCTCCCGGACCGCGAGCGCGCCGGCCAGGTAGAGGCCGACCACCAGCAGCACTCCCTGCACGCCGACCGGGTCCGCAATGACGAGTCCGGCGCCGATGAGCGCCAGCGCGGACCCCGTCAGATTGCGCCGACTGGTCAGGTAACCACCCAGGCCGCGCCGGACGCTGGGCGCCGGCAGCGATGAACGACGGGACGCGATCGCGCTTTCCATAGTCCGGTCCCGACCGTCGCTAGGGAGTTCGGACGGGCAGCTTCAGCTCGTCCGGTAGCGCGGTCAGCTCGCCCGCCGGCGCGTCGTGGGCGCGCTCAAGATAGGCCTGCGCCCGCACCACTTCCTTCGAGAGCGCCTCCATCGTCCGCCGCATCGTCTCCAGCGCTTGCAGCTTGGAGGCGTCGATGGTGTCGATCGTGGCATAGATGTTGGCGAACGCCGCCTGCAGCTTCTCGATACTGACAGTTGCGCTCGCGGCTTGCTCGTGGACGCCAGCGGACTGCTGCCGCAGCATCGCCGAGGTGCCCTCGATCATGTCGGCTGTAGTCCCGTTCAGCGCACTGATCTGGTCGAGCACGAGTTTCTGGTTGACCAGAGCCTGGGCGGTCATGACCGCCGTGCGCAGTGCCGACACCGTCGTGGTAGTTGCTCGATCGACCCCCTTGGCCAGCTCGAGGTTGTTCTTTCGCACGAGCTCCAGCGCCAGATATCCCTGAGCGCTCACGGCGAGCTGGGTGGCGAGGTCCTGTGTTTTCTGGCGAACGTAGAAGAGACAATCCTCGCGCAGTGCCTTGGCACGCTCAGGGTCCTGGGCCTGCACCTCACGGATGCGAGCATCCAGCGCCGCATCCATCGTGCGGGCGAGGTAGAGGTATTGCTTGAGCCGATCCATCACGGCCCACAGGTTCACCTTCTCCTGCTCGATCGCCGCATTGTCTTTGAGCAGTTCGTCCTGGCCTCGATAGAGTGCTTGGACGATGGCGTTCAGGTGACCCTGGGCCGACTCGTATTTGCCGAAGTAATCGCGCAGGCGGTTGCCGAGCGGCAGGACGCCGAAGAGCCGCCGCCGATCGAGCAGCCCGCGGTGCGACGGGTCGAGATCTTCGACGGTGCGCCGCAGTTGGAGCAGCGCGCTCGAGACGGTCGAAGATTCCTGCGCGCGGGCGAGCGCGCCCACCGGCCGGTCGAGCATCCGGTTGGAGACGCTGGCGGACTGCTTGATCTCCTCGTTCCCCAGCGCGTGGATGCCGTCGACCTTCTTCTTGAAGGCCTCGGAACGCGGGTCGGCCACCAGCAGGGCATCGATGTAGGCGGCGACAGCGCCGTCGAGACGAGCGGTGGTCTCCGGGTCGAGCGCGACCATCGGGGCGGGGATAGCAGCAGCCGATGCCGCCGGGTCAGGTGGGGTCAGGGAAAGCTCAGTGTTCGCCTCGACCGTCGTGCGCATGGACTCGCTCCTTTTGCTAGCCCGTAAGCGGATACAACATGCTTTTTCCCGAAAATCGCCCGTCTCACACCTCGAAAGTTCCCAAGACGTACCCGAGAGCAGAACTGAATTCGGGCGAACGGCCACGGTAGGCTAGCGATGTGAAGGCGACCGCGATCGACGGCCGGTTGTTTATCAACGGCGAACGGGCCTGGGCGCGATCAGGCGCGACCCTGGATGCCGTCGATCCGGCGACGGCGGAGGTCTTCGCCACGGTGGCTCAGGGAGACAAGGCGGACGTCGAGAGGGCGATCTCCACAGCACGGGCCGCCTTCGAGGGCGGATGGGCCGGGCTGCCGCCCGTGCGCCGGGTTCGCATCCTGAACCGGCTCGCCGGCCTGCTGCGCGAGCGCAGCCGGGACCTGGCCGAGCTGGAGAGCCTGGATGTCGGCAAGCCGCTTCGCCAGGCGGAGGACGACGTGACCGCTGCAGCCGGCTATTTCGAGTTTTTTGCTGGCGTTGCGGACAAGGTGTTCGGCTCGAGCATCCCGCTCGGCAGGGGCTTCGTCGACTTCACGCTTCGAGAGCCGCTGGGGATCTCGGCCCAGATCGTTCCCTGGAACTATCCGCTGCGGCTCGCCTCGCGAGGGATTGCGCCCGCTCTCGCATGCGGCAACGCGGTCGTCGCCAAACCGGCGACGGAAGCGGGCCTGAGCGTGATCCGGCTGGCGGAGCTGGCGGTCGCGGCGGGCCTTCCTCCCGGCGTCTTCAACGTCGTGACGGGTGGGCGCGAAACCGGGGCGGCGCTCGCGTCGTCTTCGGGGATCAACCACATCACCTTCACCGGCTCGGTGCCAACCGGGATCGCGATCATGAAAGCCGCCGCCGACAACGTCGTACCGGTGACGCTCGAGCTCGGCGGCAAGTCTCCCAACATCATCTTTGCGGATGCCGACCTGGCGCGGGCCGCCGGCTCCGCGGCCACGACGCTGATGCAGAACTCAGCGCAGACCTGTACCGCACCAACTCGACTCTTGCTCGAGGAGTCGGCACATGACCGTTTCGTCGAGCTGCTCGCGCAGCTCATCGGCACGATCCGTATGGGTCGCGGCCTCGACAACCCGGACATGGGCCCGGTGGTGAGTGAGCGGCAGATGAACCGTGTGCTCGGCTACCTCGCGGCCGCTAAGAAGGATGGGGCGACGGCCGTGACCGGGGGTGGTCGTTCCCAAGCGCGCGAGCTCGCCCGAGGCTACTTCATCGAACCGACGCTGCTCGACGGGGTGGCCCGCGGGACCGCCCTCGAGCAGGAGGAGATCTTCGGTCCGGTGTTGACGGTGACGACCTTTGACTCGCTGGACGAGGCCATTGCCATCGCCAACGGCACGCCCTATGGGCTGGTGACCGGCGTGTGGACACGGGACCTGAGCAAGGCACTGACCGTGGCCACGGCGGTCAAGTCGGGCCAGGTGCGGATCAATGGCTACAGCGTCGAGGGGAGCATCGGTCTACCGTTCGGGGGTTACAAGCGCAGCGGTTTTGGCCGGGAGCAGGGCGTCGAGGCGCTGGCGAACTACACGCAAGTCAAGAATGTCATGATCAACTTCGACTAGCTCCGGCTATCCGGCGGGCTGTGGATGCGCCCGTTTCAGCAGCTCGAGGACCTGGTTTTGTCCGTCCAGGACTTTGTTTTGTCCATCCAGGATCTGGATCTGCATCTTGGCCAGCTCGTGGATCGCATGCAACGTCTCGTGATCTGCAATCGCCCGCGCGTCGGCCGCCGCCAGCGCTCGATTCGCGCTCACCTGCAGCGAGATCATGATCGACAGCTGGGGCAGGTTGAGGATCGTCAGCAACAGCGGCCAGGGCGTCTTATCGAAGCCGACGATGTTGCCGGCAAAGAGCCAGACCACGATGGCGATCGTGATCAGCACGAACAGGTACATCGAGCCGATCAGTTTGTTGACGAGGTCGGCAACGCGGTCGAGGAGACCGTCGCCAGAAACATGGTACGAGAGGACGAGGCGCGGAACGTGGCTGATCGGATCGACAACATGTCGCTCGAGCTCGTCCTTGACCTGGTCGATCGGGTCGCTCGCGTTTGCCATCTATGCCTCCTAGGGCCGGTTCAGTTGGGCCAGCAATGCCAGCCCGTCCAGGTCGTCGAGGTTGTACCACTGGAACATCACGCGCGTGACGCCGACCGCCGACCAAGCATCGAGCTGGGTGCCGATCTCATCCGTGGTGCCGACCAGCCAGCTGCGATCCGCAAGCGCATCGGGCGCCGACTCGGGTGCCACACTCGTCAGTGCCGCGAGAAACGAATGGTGCCAGCGGCCTTTCTCGCGAACCTCCGCCGCATCACGGCCGATGAGGACGCCACCCATCCAGGACCGGCGGATCTCATCGGGGTTCCGGCCAGCGCTGCGGCAATGCTCCTCGAGCCGGGCGCGCTTGACGCGGTAGGCTTCGGGGCCAGGCGCGTGACTGTTCCACTCATCGGCCTCGCGAGCCACGACGCGCAGCAGCCGGATCTCGCCGTCGCCACCGATCAATAGCGGCGGAGCGGGTCGCTGCACCGGCCTCGGAAACGCGGCCGCGCCGCGAAGCTGGTAGTAGTGACCCTCGAAATCGACTGGGCCGCCCGTCCATAGGGCCTTGATCACCGCGATGCCTTCTTCGAGGCGGTCCATCCGCTCCTTGAGCGGGGGCAACGAAATGCCGTAGGCCTGGTGCTCCGCCTCGTTCCATCCGGCACCGACGCCGAGGACCAGCCGGCCGTTGGAAAGACCATCGACCGCGGCGGCCATCCGGGCGAGCAAGGCCGGGTGGCGAAACGTCATCGGGCTGACCAGCGGCCCGAAGCGGATCCGCTGCGTTCGCTGCGCCAGCGCGGTCAGCGACGTCCAGCATTCTAGCGCCGGCCGCTCCGGGTGGCCCATCAAGCTGAAGAAGTGGTCCGAGCGCCAGAGCGAGTCGAGGCCGAGCGATTCGACCCGGTCGGCGATGGCAAACCAGCGTTCCCAGGTCAACCCCTCCTGGCCCTCGATCATCACCCCGATCCTCACGGCTGTAGACGTTAACGGAAAGGCGCCGCAGCAGAGCCTGCTAGGCTCGCCGGGCAGCGCGCCATGAAAGAAGCCGACTTCCGCCGCTGATGACGGTCGGACTCGCGCTGGCGATGTTCGCCTACCTGGCGCTGCTCTACGGCGCTCCGGCGCCGGCGACCGCTCGAGCCTGAGCCCGCTGCCACCTCATCCGGAATAGCGGCTCCGTTTGCATTGTTGAATGAAATGTCATGCCTGCCGTAACCGTCGAGAACATCCTGACCCTGCAGCGCATCGCGGATCCGGAGCCGATGACGACGGCCGAGCGCCCGGTGACGGCGATTACCACCGCGCCGAAGGGCGTCGAAGGCGAGGGCTTTCCGGTCCGCCGCGCCTTCTACGGCCTCGACCAGGCGTACCTCGACCCCTTCATCCATATGGACCAGATGGGCGAGGTCGAGTACGGCCCCGGCGAGCCCAAAGGCACCGCCTGGCATCCGCACCGCGGCTTCGAGACCGTCACCTACATGATCGACGGGACGTTCCAGCACCAGGATTCCACCGGCGGCGGTGGGCTCATCACCAATGGGGCCACCCAATGGATGACGGCGGGCGCCGGCATCCTGCACATCGAGCGTCCGCCGGAGGCGCTGGTCGCCAGCGGCGGTCTCTTCCACGGCATCCAGCTGTGGGTCAACCTGCCGGCCGACCAGAAGTGGACGGCGCCGCGCTACCAGGACATCGGCGCGGCCCGGGTCACGCTGCTCGCGTCGCACGACGGCGGTGCGCTGGTTCGCGTGATCGCGGGCGAGGTCGCCGGTCACGCCGGACCCGGCATCACCCACACGCCGATCACGTTGGTGCACGCGACCGTCAATCCCGGCGCCGAGCTGCGCCTGCCATGGCGGCGCGACTTCAATGGGCTGGTCTACGTGCTGGCGGGAAAGGGAAGCGTCGGTCCGACGCGAGCGCCGATCGGCACCGGACAGCTGGCGGCGTTCGGAAGCGGTGACCTGATCAGCGTCACGGCCGACCTCAACCAGGAAAGCCGGTCACCGAATCTCGAGGTGCTGATTCTCGGGGGCGAGCCGATCGGTGAGCCGATCGCCTGGTACGGCCCCTTCGTGATGAATACGCACGAAGAGCTGGCGCAGGCCTTCGATGACTACCGCCGCGGCCGGATGGGGACGATCCCGGCGGCGCATATCGGCACCTAGCGCCGCGACGCGCCGCGTTTCTTAGCGAATTCCACTGTCGTACTCGACATTCATCGAGGTGTAGGTCCCCGACGTGACGGTCACCGAGGTCGGGATCGGCCGCGGAAGCATGCTCGATCCGACGTTGAGGCCGACGACGGCATAGCTTCCTGGCGCGAGATCCACTTTGAAGTGGCCGGCCGCACCAGCGTCGAAGCGAGTCACCTCACGCCCAGCTGCGTCGCGCACGACGACAGTGGCGGCGATCGGATGCGGCGGGCAGGGCGAGTTGATCCGCTCGACCGGGCAGGTTGGACCCACCTCCACGATGCCCTGAATGCCCGTTCCGGGCTGAGCAGCCTGCGCGCCGCAGGCCGCCAACGCCGTCGTCAGCATCAGGGAGGCAATGACCCGTTTCATAGAAGGCTTCCTCTACTACGACGCGGAAGACTGGGAAAAGTTCCGCCTCGTACCATTGACCGGATGGCCGGTCGGTCGTACGCCGGCACCGTCCGCGCGCCGGATTTGCCGGCCGGGCGGACGGGTCTGGGACGGTGGCGGCCTTCCGCGAGCCCGGCGGGGTCTGTGCCGGAACCAATGGCCTGTACATTGTTGACGCGAACAACCGCCCGAATCGCCGCCGCGATTGGGCGAGCGGCACAGTGCGGACCCTGATCGCCGATTGATCCGAACAAGACCGTCTTTACGTCATCCGGGGTCGCCAGTAGAATGGGGCCACCCTGTGGGGGCAGGGCGGAGGTCGGGGAATGCGGACGCTGTCGTTCCTTGGGCTCGATGCCGCCGAGCGTCCGCGTTTGAACGCGACATCGATCCGTCAGCTGGCCCGGCTGGGGACCGTGGTCCGATGGCCGGGCCTGCTCTTTGCCGCGGTCCTTTCGCTGGCCGTGCCACCGAGATCCCCGGTTGGGCTGGCGCTGGTCCTGATCTGGGTTGCCAGCTATAACGCATGGGGCATGATCGCCATCTCGAAGGCCGATGACGCCTCGATCCTGCGGATCGGCCGCGCCCTCACCCTGCTCGATACGGTCAGCTACTTCCTGGTGCTCTTCGTCTTCGGCGGAGTCGGGGCGAGCACCAGCATCTATGCCGCGTACATCCTGCTGATTGTGTGGATGGTGGCCTACGATGGGGCCGAGGGCGCGATGCTCTGCGTCGCCATCTTCGTCCTGGGGATGATCGCCCTCCACGCCGCGCTCAAGGCTTTCCTGAATGAGGACTTCGCCGGACGGGACGTCCTGCTCTGGAGCCTCATCATGGTGGTCGCGGGCGCGATCCTGGCGGCCTACGATCGGATCGTGATTGGAGGCGTGCTCCCACAAGGCCAGGCGGTCGCACCGGATCGATCGGGCCCGCGAACGGTGCCGCCGGTGCCCGCCGGTGCCGTTGAAACGCCGGTGACCAGTGGCGGCGTCCCCGCCGTCCGGCTCTCGCCCCGCGAGCAGGAGGTGCTCGAATTGGTAGCCGAAGGCTTCTCCAACGGGATGATCGCCAGCCGCCTGCACCTGAGCGAGAACACCGTCAAGACCTACGTCGAGAACCTGCTCAGCCGGCTGAACGCCCGGAATCGTGCCGAGGCCGTGGCGGCGGCCTCCCGGCAGAATCTGATCTAGGAGCGGGTCCCCCTCCCCCGTTCGCCCTACCCCGATTGGAACCGCTGGCTGTCGATCTTTCATCACCCTGGGGGATACCGGTCGGGCCGGACACGGCGTAGTCTGTTGCCGGTGGGGGCGCCGATTGACCTGGGGGGCGCGCCGATGGCGACCAGGATGGTGGGGGGTTTCATCCTGGTCGCCTTTCTATTGTGCATCCTGCTGGCATGGCCTGGACGCCGGCGCTGGCCACTGTGGCTGATCGCCGGGCTAAGTGGCTCCCTGTGTGCGGCGCTCACGCTCAGCCTGATCGCCGCCGGTGGTTGGGTGGTGGATTCCGTGCGGCTGGCGACGGTCACGCTGGCAGCGGGATTCCTGGGAGCGGCCGCCGTCCGGGACTTGCGCGACCCGCTGCGCTAGCCAAACCGCTACGCTAGCCAAACCGCTGGCCTAGCCAAACCGCTGGCCTAGCCAAAGCGGCGGAGCATTTCGACCACGATCCTATTCCTGCTGCTTTCTTGATCATTGCCTTCGCGATCGTCGCCGTCTATGCCACCGGCAGCACCAGGACGCATGACCTGACACTCTGGCAGTGGCACTGATCCGCGGTCCCAGACTGGGTCCCGGTCGTGCTCGCCGCCGCCGTGATTGGCGGCTTGTTCCTGCTCTCCATGACCTACTCGGGCCTGGTCCGCCGCAGATCTTCCACGGACAGCAACGCCGTTCCGCCCCCCGGCCGACCCACAGCGAGCGGGTTCGCGCTTTCTTCAGCGGACAGGAGCCGGCCGGCTACCAGGCGCCAGCGGCGCACGGCGCGCTTGTTCGCACAACAGGCTATCGGCGGCGAGGCCCTGTTGTCGTCGCCAGTTTGCAGTGCGACGGCTTGACAGGCGACCAACCGTGTCAGCTAAATTGATGCCATCGCTAGCAATGAGCGGCTCGCGGGCCTGTAGTTCCCAAGCGTCGGGACGTCCCGTGCAACGTCCGGTTGAAAGGAGGCGACGATATGCCAGTCAGCGGCAAGCGGGGCTTCGGTTCCATGGATGAGGCAAAGCAGCGCGACATCGCCAGCAAGGGCGGGCAGGCTGCGCACTTAAAGGGATCGGCTCACGAGTTCAGTCCGGAAGAAGCCCGACAGGCGGGCAGCAAAGGGGGCAAAGCCGCCCACGAGAAAGGATCCGCGCACGAGTTTTCCTCGGACGAGGCGCGGGCGGCCGGCCGCAAGGGCGGTGAAGCCTCCAGCCAGGATCGCAACCGGATGGCCGCGATCGGCCGCGAAGGCGGCAGACACTAACAGCGGCGAGGCCTGGCCCGCCGGCCCACGCGAGCGGCGCTCGGGGCCTCGCCCCGCGAGCCGCGCTTCAGTGCGATGCGAGCGTTTGAGAGGTTGGTGCCATGCGAACGTTAGAGGTGTAAGGGAGGAAACCCGCCGGGTCTCCTCCCTTCGGTTTAAAGCGCCCCGACCAATTCCTGGATGCGCGCGTCTGAGAGCGTGACGTCCGACAGCGTGCCGGCGAAGTAGGCGTCGTAGGCGGCCAGGTCGAGCAGGCCGTGGCCGCTGAAGTTGAATAGGATGGTCGGCGAGTCACCGCGCTCGCGGGCCCTGACGGCCTCGTCGATGACCGCCCGGATCGCGTGCGCAGTCTCAGGCGCCGGGATCGTTCCCTCGGTCCGGGCGAATTGCACGGCCGCCTCGAAGACGCTCCGCTGCGGGTAGGCGACCGCATCGATAAATCCGTGGTTGGCCAGTGCCGAGACCAGGGGTGCCATGCCGTGATAGCGAAGCCCACCTGCGTGGATCCCTTCGGGGATGAACCGATGGCCGAGCGTATGCATCTTTACCAGGGGGGTCATCTCCCCGGTGTCGCCGAAGTCGTAGGTGTACTTGCCGCGGGTGATCGACGGGCACGCCTCGGGCTCCACCGCCAGGAACCGGGTCTTGCTCCGTCCTTGCAAGCGGTCGCGCAGGAAGGGAAACGCCAGCCCCGAGAAATTGCTCCCGCCGCCGACGCACCCAACAACGACGTCAGGCATGGCCTCGACGCGCTCCATTTGGAGCCGCGCCTCCTCACCGATGATCGTCTGGTGCATCAGGACATGGTTGAGCACGCTGCCGAGCGAGTACTTCGTGTCTTCCCGGCCGGCGGCGTCTTCCACCGCCTCGGAGATGGCGATGCCGAGGCTGCCGGTGGAATCGGGGTCTTCGGCCCGGATCCGCTGCCCGACCTGCGTCCGGTCGGACGGGCTGGGCACGACCTCGGCGCCCCAAACGTGCATCATGCTCTTGCGGTAGGGCTTCTGCTCGAAGCTGATGCGCACCATGTACACCATGCACTCCAGATCGAAGAGCTTGGTGGCAAATGCCAGCGCGCTTCCCCACTGCCCGGCGCCGGTCTCGGTCGTCAATCGTCGAGTCCCCGCCGCCTTGTTGTAGAAAGCCTGCGCCACCGCCGTGTTCGGCTTGTGCGATCCGGGTGGACTGCCGCCCTCGTACTTGTAGTAGATCTTCGCCGTCGTCTTGAGCGCCTGCTCCAGCCGGCTGGCCCGGATCAGTGGCGTCGGGCGCCAGAGGCGCAGCGCGTCCTGCACCGGCCGCGGGATGTCGATGTACCGCTCCTGCGAGACCTCTTGCATGATCAGCTCCATCGGAAACAATGGCGCCAGGTCCTGGGGACCGATTGGCTGCTTGGTTCCCGGATGGATCGGCGGGCTGCCCGGAAAGGGGAGGTCCGCCTGGATGTTGTACCAGCGCGTCGGCATCTCCCGCTCGTCGAGCAGAATTCGATTGGCGACTTCTGGCGCGTGAATGCTCATTGGCTGCTCCCTCCTATGGTCCCTAGGTTTTAGCATGGACGGCACCCAGATGCAAAGGCCCGACCGGACCGCCATGCTGGCCGCCCTGCAGCGCCTCGTCCTGGCGGAGTCGCCCTCGGTGGACAAGGCCCGCTGCGACGCGTGTGCCGATGAGGTGGCCGAACTCTTCCGGCAGCGGACCGGAATTAGCGCCGTCCGACACCGCCGCTCGGACCGGGGCGACCATCTGGAGATCCGAATTGGCGAGGGCACCGAGCCGATCGTACTGCTGTGCCACCACGACACCGTCTGGCCGGCGGGCACCTTGGCGCGACTGCCCTTCCGGGTCGACGGCGATCGGGTCGTAGGTCCGGGGAGCTACGACATGAAGGCCGGCATCGTGGAGGCAGCGTTTGCCCTCGAGGGCCTAACCGCGAGGCGGCCGGTGGTCGTCCTGTCCACCTCCGACGAGGAGATCGGGAGTGCGAGCTCGCGCGCTCTGATCGAGGAGACCGCGCGTCGGGCGGTTGCGGTGCTGGTCCTGGAACCCGCCGCCAGCGGCGGCGCCATCAAGACCGCCCGCAAGGGCATCGCGGATTTCCTGCTGGAGGTCGACGGCCGCGCCGCCCACGCCGGCGTCGAGCCGGAAAAGGGAATCAGTGCGATCGAGGAGATGGCGCACCAGGTGCTGGCACTCAAGGCGCTGGCCGATCCGGCCAGCGGGACCACGATCAATGTCGGCGTTGTCCAGGGCGGCACCCGTCCCAACGTCGTCGCGGCACAGGCACGAGCCGAGATCGACGTTCGTTTCGCGCGGGCCTCGGAGGCGGAGCGCGTCGTCAACGCCATCGGCAATCTGCAACCGCGTCTGCCTGGAGCGCGGCTCCGCGTTAGCGGCGGCGTCGACCGGCCGCCGATGGAGCGGAGCCCCGGCGTCATCCACCTGGCTCAGCTGGCCCAGCGCCTCGCCCGCGATGTCGGGTTTCCGCTCACGGAGACCAGCACCGGAGGGGGCAGCGACGGCAACTTCACCGCAGCGATCGGCGTGCCCACGCTTGACGGGCTGGGCCCGGACGGCGGCGGCGCGCATGCGGATTCCGAGCACCTCCTGGTCTCGAGCTGGCTCGAGCGCACCGAGCTGCTCAGGCTGCTGATCGCGGCCTTGTAGCGATCTGACGGAACGCCCACCGCCTGTGGTAGGGTGGACGGCGGTCCGTTACGCCTCGTCGTAGCCAATCGCCTTCCTCTCGTCTCCGCCGCGGACCAGAAGGGTTGAGGTTCGTCGAGTGACGGAGGGAAGGCTCCTTGAACGTTACAAAGGGGTCATTGCTATTGCGTTGAAGGCTCGCGCCTATATCTTGCGGTTGACCCGGGTCAGACTCCACGATCTTGTGGCTACTGACCGCGTCGCCCTGGTGGCTTCTGAATGGGCTGCCCGGGCGGTCCTCCGCTACTGGCGGCTTCAGCGCCGTTGCCGGCGGTTCGTCAACAGACTTCGCGCCCATCGGCGGCACCGCTCAGTCACGCTCGTCGGCCATGCCCTCGTCCTGACGCTTGGGTTCGTCCTGGTCGTGCCGGGCATGACGGTACGGTCGGCGGGGACTCGGGCGGTCGCGGCCCACTATTCAGGCTACGTCCTGTGGACCGGTCCGGTCCGCACCCGGAACGCGTCGGTGACGCGCGAGGTGGCGAAGGCCTCCACGCTCGAGGAACGGCCGGCACCGGCGGTGGTCGAGCAGGCGCCAACGATCGCCACCCGGGTCATGACGCGACCGGTGCAGTCGCCGGCCAGCAGCGTCACTCCGCCACCCGGCTCGGGCGGAGACGGGCTGGCCGCCATCTATGCGGCCTTCGGCAATAGTCCGGGCCTCAGCTGGGCGCTGCGGGTTGCCAACTGCGAGAGCCACTACAACCCGCTCGCCGTCAATCGCTCCAGCGGTGCCAGCGGACTGTTCCAGTTCATGCCCTCCACCTGGAACGCCAACTTCCCCGGGCAGAATATCTGGGATCCGTACGCGCAGGCTCGGGGGGCGCTCGTCTTCTACAACGCCGGCCGCCAGAGCGCGTGGACCTGTAAGTAAGGCTGCACGGCGCCAGCCCGCCGCCGCGCGAGGAGCTGCCGCCAGCCGGCCGCCGCGATAGGATGTGGCGCGTGCCGCCGGAAGTCGAGGTGCGGCTGGTCCGCTCCCATGATGAGTTCGCTGCCTGCGAGGCGATGAGCCGGGATATCTGGGGAGCCGCGCAGCGGAACGTGGTGCCGCGTGAGCTGCTTCTAACGATGCAGCTCAACGGCGGCCTGGTGCACGGCGCCTTCGTTCCAGACGGCCGCCTCGTCGGCTTTTGCTTTGCTTTTGCGGGCGTGCGCGATGGGCAACTCCGGTTGTGCTCACATCAGCTCGGCGTCCTCCCCCAGTTTCGTGGCACCGGGATCGGGATCGCGCTCAAGCAGGCTCAAGGTCGCGATGCGCGGCGGCTCGGTTACGAGCTAGTGTCCTGGACCTTCGATCCGCTGGAGGCACGCAATGCATACATCAATCTCCGTCGGCTGGGGTGCATCGCGCGCCTGTACCATCGCAACCATTACGGGGTAATGGAGGATGAGCTCAATCGAGGCCTGCCCTCGGACCGATTCGAGGCGGAATGGTGGCTGGGCACAACGAAACCAGGGGCGCCGCCGGATGAGCCGATAGTATTCTTGCGCGTCGCCAGCGATGGCGAGCCAGTCCGTCAACCGGTCGAGATCAGCGCGGCGAGGAGACTGCTGATCGGTGTGCCACGCGATTTTCAGGCGATTAAGCGCACAAGCCTCGAGCTCGCCCTCCGCTGGCGGCTCGAGAGCCGAGCGGCATTCGAAGCGGCGCTGGCGGCCGGTCTGATCGCGGTCGATTTCTGGCCCGAAGGCGCCTACCTCATGGCGCCGGCCTCATGAAGATCGATGCCCAAGGCTGGCGTCGGCAAAACGTCTCAAACGCGCGCATGGCACGTAAGCGCCGCGCGCGTGGGCCGACGCCCCGGGTGGAGCTTTTCGATGAAGATTGATGCCGTTGAGCTGCGCGTGCTGAAAATGCGCCTGCTGAAGCCATTTCGCACCAGCTTCGGCGTGCAGCAGGACCGGTACCCGCTGCTCATCCGCCTGGAGATCGACGGCCGCTCGCACTGGGGTGAGTGCGTCGCTGGCGAAGGGCCATGGTACTCCTACGAAACGGTCGAGACGGCGTGGCAGATCCTCAAGGGCTACTTGCTGCCGGTAGTGATCGGGCGCGAGCTGGCCAGCGTCGATGCGCTCGAAGCCCTGTTCGCTCCGGTGCGGGGCCATCATATGGCCAAGGCCTGCGTCGAGATGGCCTTCACGACGGCGCTCGCCGAGTATGCCCGCAAGCCGCTCGCGACCTTTCTCGGTGGCGTCCGCGATCGCGTGGAAACGGGGGTCAGCATCGGCATCCAGGCCACCGTCGACGAGCTGCTCGAGAGCATCGGGTCGCACCTGGCGCAGGGCTACCGCCGGATCAAGGTCAAGATCGAGCCGGGCTGGGATGTGATGACGATCGGCGCCATCCGCGAGCGTTACCCAGAAATCACCCTGATGGCGGATGCGAATTCCGCCTACGCCCTCGACGATGCGGCGCATCTCGCCCAGCTCGACCGGTTCGGGCTGCTGATGCTGGAGCAGCCGCTGGCCGCCGGCGACCTCGTCGATCACGCCGCCCTACAGCGGCAGATCCGCACGCCCATCTGCCTGGACGAGAGCATCGAGTCGGCCCGCGAGGCCCGCCAGGCCCTGCAGCTGGGGGCGTGCCAGGTGATCAACATCAAGCCTGGTCGGGTTGGCGGCTTTGCCGAGTCCCGCCGGATTCACGACCTCGCGAGCAAGGCGGGAGTGCCGGTCTGGTGCGGGGGGATGCTGGAGACGGGGATCGGCCGGGCCTGCAACATCGCCCTGGCGACGCTCCCGAACTTCCGGCTGCCCGGTGATATTTCCGCCAGCGACCGGTACTGGGCCGAGGATATCGTCGAGCCGCGCTTCGTCCTGCAGCGCGGCGGGACGATCTCAGTCCCGACCCGATGGGGGCTCGGCGTCCGGGTCAAGGTCGACCTGGTTGAACGCCTGACCGTGCGTCGAGAGGTGGTCCGCTAAAGAACGAGGGCGGCGAGCGCGGAGCCCGTGGACGGCGGAAGCCAGCTCAACCGGAGCTCGCATCGCCGTCCATTATCTGGGCCCGTCCTGCCGGCGAGCAAACCGTGGCGGCCGCTCGAGACGTGGACAAATAGAAAAAGACCTCGGCGATGACCTACTCTCCCAGACCGTTGCCAGCCCAGTACCATCGGCGCTGACGGGCTTAACTGCTGTGTTCGGGATGGGAACAGGTGTTTCCCCGTCGCTATGGTCACCGAAGTCTTTCTCTTCGATCGTGTGCGAAGAAGTGCGTTAGGGACCGCGCAGTTCACGCGATCAACCCCTGCGCTGAAAAGCGCTGAGGAGTGGAGATAGATGGTCAAGCCCTCGACCTATTAGTACCGCTCAGCTGAAACGGTTGCCCGTCTTACACCTGCGGCCTATCAACCAGCTAGTCTCGCTGGGGTCTTACCTGGTTAACCCAGTGGGAGACCTTGTCTTGAGGTGGGCTTCGTACTTAGATGCTTTCAGCACTTATCCCATCCGAACATAGCTACCCGGCACTGCCATTGGCA
>DASYVR010000035.1:0-1532 GCA_035936995.1 Candidatus Dormiibacterota bacterium
TTTCGTCCACGGGCGGGCAGTCTCGCAGCACCGCCTCGAGCGCATGCCAGTTGGCGTGGATGTCCGAAAAGATCGCGACCTTCACGCCTGCTTCTCGTAGAGGCGGGGATAGATGTGGTCGAACAGGATGCGCAGCGTGGCGGCGATCGGGACGGCAACGAACATGCCGAGGATCCCGGCCCAGCTGAACCCTGCGATGAAGGCCGCAATGACGAGGATGGGAGGCAGGCGCACCGCATCACCCATGACCTTCGGATAGACGAAGTTGAGGATCACGTTTGAGATAACAAAGTAGATGAGGGCAACCAGCAGGGCCTTGACGGGGCCGGCGGCCAGGCCGACCAGGATGGCGGGGATGGCGCCGATGAATGGGCCAAGGTAAGGGATCAGTGCGGTGATGCCGGCGATCAAACCGAGGGCGATGGGGTCGGGGAGTCCCAACGCGGCGCATGCGATGCCGGACAGGATGCCGATCAGCCCGGCGATGATGAGCTGGCCACGCATGTACGCGTAGAGCATCTTGCGCACTTTGCGCCAGATCTGGTCGAAGTCCGTGCGGTAGTCGCTGGGCACGAGCCGTCGCAGCACTCGCCTGAAAGCTGCCGCGTCCAGCGCCAGTAGGAAGGCGACGATAAACATGAGCACGAGCTGCAGCAGAGTGGTGAGGGCGGTCAAGCCGATGGTGACCGCGTTGCCGAACTGCCCCAATGCGTAGTCCTTCAGGTGCGCGTTGATCGTGTCCGTGATTCCCTTCAGGTCGAGGTTGATGCCGAGGATCGAGATGGGCGACCCCTGCAGGCTGTTGATCCGATCCTGAGCAGCAGCCGCAAGGCTGGGCGCCTGGCGCTGCAGCTGGCCGACCTCACGGACTCCCATGGGCACTATCAAAAGCACCAGGCCGGCCAGGCCGATGATGATCACGATGAACACGAGGATGATGGCCAGCACGCGCGGGACACCGAGGCCGACCAGGCGGGTGACGGCAGGCTGGATCAGGAAGGCGATCGCCGCCCCTAGGACGAAGGCGCCGAGGAAGTCCCGCAGCAGGTAGAGGAAGAGGATCGCGACCACGAGGGCGGCGAAGCCGAAAGCGATCTGGAGATAGCGGCGGCGCCGCTTCGGATCCATCAGCGCCCATGGCGAAACCGCCACCGCGGCCACAGGGGCCGGCTCCTCAGGTTCTCTCTCGTGGGGCGGCCCGGACGGGCTAGATCGCGCGTTACGCAATCAGGGCAGTATGACGAGCTAACCGAGGCCGGGAGCCGGCTTAGGTCTTTGCCCGGGAACCGGCCCCAGCGGCGAGCATGGTGGCCTCCTCGTAGGCAGCGCCATGAAGCGGATTGGTCGTGCTGCGACCGGCCGCGATCGCATACATGGAGAGAAGGACCAGGCCGACGCCGAGGACTCCATACGCCGCCCAGGGACCATATTCCCGCGTAATCAACCCGCCCACTGCCGCTCCGACGATGCTCGCCGTCTGAACGAGGCCGAACCGTGTCGCCATTACACTCCCTCGGTTTGAGGAATCGGCC
>DASYVR010000036.1:0-1825 GCA_035936995.1 Candidatus Dormiibacterota bacterium
CGGAGGGGTTCGGAGCTAGCGCTGGACGTCTGCCAACGCGCTCCAGACATCGATCTTCGTGCGCACGCGGCGGATCACCTCGTTGGTGAAGTCCGTGGTCGAGGCGTGCCCGCCCAGGTCGGCCGTCCGGATGCCGTCGGAAACAGCTTCCAGCGCCGATTCGTAAACGGCTCGCGACGCCTGGTGGGCTTTGTCTCCTGTCATGTACCCGAGCAGGGACGCGACGGCCAGGATCATGGCCATAGGGTTGGCGACGTTCTTGCCCTCCAGCGCGGGTGCGGTGCCGTGAGGCGCCTCTGTCATGGCGACGGTAACGGCTCCGGCCTCGTCAAACGCCAGCAGGACCGACTCCGCGCCAGCGATGGTGCCGAACAGCTTCATCACGAGGTCGGACAAGGTGTCCCCATCGCGATTCAGGGCCGGAATCACAAGTGACTCACCCGACGTGGACAGCAAGAGCGCGTACGTGGCGTCGATGAGCTGGGGGTCGTACCGGACGTCGGGATGGCGCTTGGCTGCTGCGTCCAGCTCCTCTTTGAACATGCCCTCGTACACCGGGCTGACCGTGAACTTGGGGCCACCGAAGACCTTGGCCTGGATTCGCCGAGCGTGCTCGAAGGCGTATTCGGCCACGATGCGGCTCGTCCTGCGGCTGATCTTCTCGGTCCGGAACGCCCACTCGTCCAGCCCGTGGCCCTCGCGCCACTCCTTTGCGCCGTAGGCGTCGTCGACCGCCATCCGGATGACGGAGATGGGGGAGTGGACGCCTGCGAGGGGCCGGACGCCCGGAATGCGCCGGCCGGTCCGCACTATCACCCTGCCGTCGATCTGCTTGCGGAGGATGGCGTTGGGGCTGCCGACGTCGCCGGCTCCTTCGGGGGTGATGGTGGCGGCTTTGATCCCGAATCCGAACTTGCGAAGCGCGTCCGCGGCGGTCAGAACGACCTGATTCCGGGTCTTGCGGCGCTCCTCTAGCGACAGGTCGAAATCGTGCTTTTCGATCTGCAGGCCAAGCACGTCCGGTTCGAGCAGGCGCAGCGCCTCGCGGAGCAGCTCCTCACCGGTCTGGTCGCCGTGCAGCACAGCGATGGTCGCTCGAGACATCGATCGAATCATATGGCCCGACCCGAGCTGGGCCGGGCCAGGAGGCTAAGCAGTGATCGGTTCCGGACGCGCGGGTGGCTTGACGAGGCCGAGCTGCATCATCATGCCGAGCTGGTCGGGAACGCCCCAATGCTCGACCACCTTGCCATCCACGATGCGGCAGACGTCGATGACCTCGGTGAGCGCTTTCCGGCCGGTCGGTGGGTGTCCGGCAAAGGCGCCCAAGTTGGTGCCGCCGCCGCGCTGGCGGGCCCAAACTTTGTCGCCGGATGTCACAACTTCGTCGATGGTGATCTTGAAGTCCGGGAACGCCGAGCGCAGGTACTTGATCGTGTTCTTGACGCCTTCGGGCCCGTCGCCTGCGCCGCGCTGGTGCTCGCGCGCGTCTTGCGCCACGAGCTCGTCCGCCACCGCAAGGTTGCCCTGGTTGAAACCCTCGTCGATCAGCCGGCGGTAGATCGCTTCGTTGCTCGAGCTTGACATTCGCACATCTCCTTCAATTCATCCGAGGAATACTAGGATGATTAGGGACATAGTAGGATGAAACGATGCCAAACGTCAAGTCCGGGCGCGCCTATGACTCGGTCCTGCGGAAGGAGCAGGCGGCCCAGACCCGAATGCGCATCCTGGGTGCGGCCCAGCGGCTCTTCGTAGGCCAGGGCTACGGCGCCACCACGATGGAATCGATCGCCTCCGAAGCAGGGGTGGCGACCGACACCGT
>DASYVR010000037.1:0-1837 GCA_035936995.1 Candidatus Dormiibacterota bacterium
GACCGGCTCACCGGCTACCTGCGGCTGACCGGCCTCGCCTCGCGCGGCATGATCCTCTTCTACCAGGGCAGCCTGATCGAAAGCTTCTACGACGGCGGCGCGGTGGTCTCCACCGGACGGACGGCCTTCTCCCTGTTCAAGAACGACGTCGACCGGGGCGAAGGCAGCATGGACGTGATCGAGTTGACGGCCGAGGTGGTCACGGCCATCTATCAGCTGCTGACCGCGCCGACCATCCTGTCAGGGCTGCTGGCGCGCTTCGTCGACATCCGCGCCCTGCTCCAGTACCTGCAAGAGGAGAAGATCCACGGCAGCTTGCTGGTGCGCGCCCCCGAGGAGATGGGCATCGTCCTGCTGCGCGACGGCGCGATGCTGGGCGCATTCACCCGCGGACAGCCACAGCTGGTCCAGGACCCGGAGGTCGTGACTCGTCTGTGCGCCGACTCGAAGACCCGCATCGAGGTAAAGGCTGTCGCCGACCTCGAAGAGCCGGCCTCGGTGAGCCTCGAAGAGATGCTCGCCATGACGCCGTCGGTCGCCTCGACCGTCTATCGGCCGGCGCCCCCGCCGGCGCAATCCAGCGGCCCGGCCGCCCAGCCCGCGGCACCCCAGCGTGTTCCGGCCTATCAACCGGCGCCCCAGCCCGTCGCCCCCCCGGCCGCCGGCGAGCCGGACATCGACTGGAACTCACTGATGAGCCAGCTGAACCAGATGGCCGACAGCGCGCTGCAGAACCGGTCGAAGAAGGTCAAGGAGATGCTCGCCTCGACCGACCACACCGTCGACAGCCTCGACCGGACGATCGACCGCATCTCGCAGACCTCGATCATGTTCGTCGATCCCGCCCGGCTGACAAACCTGGCCAACGAGATGCGCCAGTTGCTCGAAGAGCAAAGGTAACCCCCTCCGCTGGACTTCCTCTGGCAAGCTTCTCGCTAACCTTCTAACCGGGCATGCGGCGCGGAGTTCTCCTGGTCCTGGCACTGTTGGCGCCTCTGGCGTCGGCGTGTGCGCTCAATCCGCCGCGCATCGTCAGCATCTCGCCGAGCCGTGAAGCGACCGACGTGGCGACCAACCAGGCCATCAGCATCAGCTTCGACCGGCCGATGAGCCATGACTCGGTGGAGCAGCGGTTCGGCCTCACTCCCGCCTTGCCGGGGTGCAGCGGATCGAAAAGCTGTCACTTCGCCTGGAGCGGCAACACGATGACGTTCATCCACACCCACGTCAACTTCGACCTCTCAACCGCCTATCGGGTTTCCATGCATGCCGGCTACGCCGATGCCAGCGGGCAGAAGAATGGGCTCGAGCACTCCTGGCGCTTCATCACCGAGGGCCGACCGACATTGACGGCGGTGGACCCACCCGACAACGCCACGGCGGTCGCCCCCGACCGCAACATCGTGCTCAGTTTCAGTCGCCCGATGCGGGCGGATTCGGTGCGGGCCGCGCTTCAGCTGAGCCCCGACGTTCCCTTCCTGCTACGGTCGAAGCCGGGCGGCGACGGCTCGCAGTTCGATATCATCCCCACCGCGGTTCTTCAGCCGAACCAGGGCTACACCGTCTCCGTTGACCAGCCGCTCGACTTCCACGACAACGCGATCTACGGGCGCGTGCAGACCCGCTTTCGGACGGGGTCGCTCTCGCTGTCTCGAAAGATTGGTTACCTCGTGGCCCAGCCAGGGCAACCCGCCTCCGCCGTGGGGATCGTCGATCCCCACGCCGATGGCTTCCTGGGCCGCTCGACGCCGAAGATCATCTACCGGCTCAGCGCGCAGAGCCAGCTCGAGGACGCCATCCTTTCCTTCGATTGGTCGCCGGACGCGCAGCGGCTGGT
>DASYVR010000038.1:0-1778 GCA_035936995.1 Candidatus Dormiibacterota bacterium
AATGGCGAGCGAGCCAGTGACTCCAGGAAGACAAAGACCGCGATGGCGACCAGCAGGCAGAGCATGAAGAAGGGGCCCCTCTCGTACAGCGAGATGTTGAAGGCCTCGAGGCCTGGAAGCGTCGGTCGCGGGATACCGATCAGACCATCGGTACCTCGCGTCAACGACGTCCAGTTGACGGCAAGCCCCCAAAGCATCTGGGCGAACGCAAGGGTGAGCATAAGGAAGTAGATCCCGCTCGTCCGCAGGGACAGCGCCCCGATCGGCAGCGCGGCGAGGCCGCCAGCGACCATGCCCGCCAGCAGAAGCGGCACGAGGCCATCGACGTGGCCCAGCGCCAGCAGAGCGCACGCATACGCGCCCACGCCGTAGAAGGCGGCATGCCCAAAAGACGGTAGCCCCGCATATCCGACGAGCAAATCGAGCGACATGGCGAAGATGGCAAAGATCAGGGCCTGGGTCGCGATGTAGATCCAGAAACGGGGCGCCCAGAGAGGGACCGATGCGAGTACCCCTGCGACGACCATGAGAAAGACGAGGCGGGAACGGAACCGGCCTGGGATCACGACCGGCGGCCGAGGAGTCCGCTTGGCCGGATCACCAGCACGGCCGCCATAACCGCGAAGATCAGTCCTATCGCGAACTGCGGAAACAGCGTGCTGCCGGCCACGTAAACCAGCCCGATAACGGCAGCGCCGAGCAGCGCCCCCTCGATCGAGCCGAGGCCCCCGATGACCACGACCACCAACGCGAGGATCAGGACGTTGGCGTCCATCCCCGGGTAGATCGCGAATTCCGGCGCAGCGATGACGCCGGCTAGGCCGGCAAGCGCTGCGCCGAACGCAAAGGTCAGTGTGAAGACGCGTGGCAGGTCGATCCCCAGAAGGCCCGCCATCTCCTTGTCGGCTACCCCCGCGCGCAGCACCATTCCAAGCCGCGAGACACGCCACCCCGTCACCAGCAGCGCCCCGACGACGACCGCAACGCCGAGTACAAAGAGGCTGTACGAGCTGAAGGTAGCTCCGAGCACTTGGACTGCGCCGTCAAGCCCTGGCGGCGGCGGGATCGACCTGGTCGTCGGCCCGAAGCGCGAGCGGATCAGGTCGACGAAGACGAGCGTGAAGCCGAATGTCATCAAAACCTGGGTGAGGTGTCCATGCCGGTACAACCGCCGGAAGAAGACCAGCTCGAGCAGCGCGCCGATCACCGCCAGCACCACAGGCGCCACCAACAACGCAAGCCAGAAGCTATGCGTCGCCATCACCACTGTATAGGCCGTGTAGGCGCCGATCATGTAGAAGGACCCGTGCGAGAGGTTCAGCACGTCCATCAGACCGAAGATGATCGAAAGGCCCGCGGCCAGCAGGAAGACAAGGCCTCCGAAAGCGAGTCCGTTGACGATCAGTTGGAGTGTGTTGCCGATGGCGACGTGAAGATTACCCAGCGTCACAGTGAAGGCCGGATTTATTCCGGCCGTCACCCACGTCTCCGCACCACTGACGTGGCATGTGCGCCAGCCTTCTTAGGTCATCCGATCCCGGGGAAGGTGAGCAGGCGCCTTGGCGATCTCAGCGCCACCTCTGGGGTCCCCGCGACGCAGTCGCGGGAGTAACCCCGAGGTTTCCGCTCATTATTTCCCGGGGTCGGCCACTCCCGGATATTGGTCGATGACCTGGTTCGTCCAACCGAGCTTCGGGTCTTTGACCGTCTTGCGAATGTAGATCGTCTGGACGACGTTGTGGGTATCCGGGTCGAACTTGAAGTCGCCCCGCGGGCTC
>DASYVR010000039.1:0-1639 GCA_035936995.1 Candidatus Dormiibacterota bacterium
TGCCCATCCCGGCAAGACACCAAGGCCACGCTGCCAGCCCCACGGCTCGACTGCGACCCGTACCGACCAACCTCCAAGGGCAGTGGCCCCTGCGCTGCACCCGGCGATTGCCGCGCCCGCGGCCAGCCGGCCGGAGATGAGGTCCCATGCAGGAGACCCGAGAAGGGATTCGACCAGATGGTCGGGCAGCCCTCCCGAGAGGTAGAAGAGATCGCTGGCGGCCAGCGTGTTCAGGACTAGGGGATCGAACGCGTCCTCGCGACGGTGAAGCGGCACATGGATCGCGCGGGCGCCAAGTCGCTCGAAGTGCGCCACGCCCACGCGGCCCCAGGCGGCTGGATCTTCAAGCCCCGCAGCGGTCGGCAGGATCGCGACCCGGTTACCGGGTGCCAGACGCAGAAGCTCCCGATCCACATCGGCCATGGACGGTAGGAACTCGCCGGAACCGGCCAGGGCCAGAATCAAGCCGACGGCTCAGGGACTGTGGCAGAAACGGCTGGGTAGCCCACCGCGAGCAGCCTACCCGGAGTCGCGCGGCTATTCGCCGTGTGCCTCACGGGTATGCTGCGAACGGTTAGTGCAGCGCCGTTCGGAATGTCACGGACTTGGCAACAGCTGTACCACCAGCACCCGTGCGCCTCCCGATCCGACCCGCACGCTAGCCTCTTCCCCGCCGGCGATCGTGACCCCCGCCTGAGCGGATAAGTCGGAGGTTCGCCCGCCACTCGTGACCGAGGCCTGACCATCTAGGACGATGATTGCCGCAGGTCCGGTGAATCGAGCCGATTCGCCTGAGCTAAGAGTGCGGTCGGTCAGCCGCTCCACGTAGGCGCCGGTCTGGAGACCCTTCAAGTTCTGCGACTCATACGTGCGGTGACCAGCGGGCACGGGCATAACATCACCACGCTGAGAGTCGGAACGCACCGCGATGAAATACCAGTGGTTCATCAATGGATCGACAGTCGCGACAGTGCCGGCGACCAGCAGTGCCGCAGTCAGGACGAACGCGGACGGGCGCCCGCGGCGAACCACGAGTACCGCACTCAAGCCGACGAGGATGAGGGCCAGCGCGATCGCAACTATGATCGAAGCCCGATTCTCGTGGTCGTGCGACTGTTGGTTGGCGAGGAAGACGGCGTCGCCCGAAGCGACGTTGACCGTGCCCCGACTCGGGATCACCATCGTGGCCGTTCCTGAGACGTCGAGAACGAAACCGGCGACATGCTTGTGTGGTCCGAGCACAGCTCCCGGCGGCTGGGGAAGCTCAAGCACGCTGATGAAGACGGGTCCGGCGGGAAGCGCTGCTAAGCGGCCTTCGATCACACGTCCAGGACCAGCCCGGGCGGCCAGCGCCGGCACCGAGAACGCAATCGCGGCGGCAACGGCCGCAGCGCTCAAGCCCAAAAGGAAGGCTCTGGGTCGCACCTCCAACGTTCGGCCGGCGGCTAGCACGGCGCCGAAGAGAAGCCAACCGATCAGCGCTTCAGCAGCGGCTCCCAGACCTAGATTCAGCATGAAGAAGTTCGCTCGCATCGCCGGGGCGTCTCCCACCGGCGGGGCACCCTGGAGGAGCCCAATCAATGGCATCAGGACCGCTCCGGTAAGCACCCAGGCGCCAACCGCGTAAGCGAAAGGCGCT
>DASYVR010000040.1:0-93394 GCA_035936995.1 Candidatus Dormiibacterota bacterium
AGTACCTCGAGTTCGTGGCCGACCAGATGAACCGTCGACCACGCAAGACGCTGGGCTGGCTCCATCCTGCTGAAGCTCTCGACCGGTTATTCTCAACCGCGTCGGAACAAGCCGGTGTTGCGCCGACCACTTGAATCCGCCAAGGAGGGTCGGGGTGGGGGGTACGCTTTACCAGGAATGGATGCGGCGGATCGCGAAAGTCTGCTGGGCCGCCTTCGCGACGTGGTTGGCGAGCGCTATGCGTTCGCGGATCCCTACGAAATGCGGCTCTACCAGTACGACGCCAGCCCAGAAACGGCGCTCCCGGATATCGTCGTCATTCCGGCAACGGCGCAGGAGGTTGCGCGGGTCGTCAAAATCTGCGCGGACGCCCAAGTCCCGATTACCGCGCGTTCCGCGGCCACCAGCCTGGCCGGCGGTACGGTGCCGGTCGAAGGCGGTGTCGTGATCACCTTCGCGCGGATGGACCGCATTCTCGAGATTGACACGGACAACCTGCGCGCGGTGGTGCAGCCGGGCGTGGTCAACCTGGCGCTGAGCCAGGCGCTCAAGCCGCATGGCTACTACTATGTGCCCGACCCATCGAGCCAGGGTGCCTGCACCATTGGCGGAAACGTCGGTACCAATGCCGGTGGCCCGCACACGCTCATCTATGGGGTGACGGTCAATCACGTCACCGGCCTCGAGGTCGCGCTGCCCAGCGGCGAGCTGGTGCAGGTCGGCGGGTGCATGGCGGCGCAAGCCACCGGCTACGACCTGACCGGCTTGCTGGTGGGATCGGAGGGCACCATGGGCGTCACCACCAGGATCTGGGTGAAGATCCAACCGCTGCCGCCGGTGCAGAAGACGCTGATGGCCGTCTACCCCGACGTCGCGACCGCCAGCAATGCGGTCTCCGCCATCGTCCGCACCGGGATCCTTCCGGCCGCCTGCGAAATGATGGACAGGCTGTCCATCCAGGCGATCGAGGCGGCCTCGCACGCCGGCTACCCACTCGATGCCGGCGCGGTGCTGCTGCTCGAGGTCGACGGCATTCCGGAGGTGGCGCAGGAGCTCTGCGAGCGGATGGCGAAGGTTTGCCGCGAGCAAGGCGCCACCGAGGTTCGAGTCGCCGCGAATGAGGCGGAACGCCAGGCCCTGTGGAAAGGGCGAAAGGGCGCCTTTTCCGCGATGGGCCGGCTGTCGCCCGATTTCTACGTGATGGACGGCGTGGTGCCGCGCACCAAATTGCCGGAGACGCTGGCGAGGATTGATGCCATCAGTGAGCGCACCGGTTTCAGGATCTGCAACGTCTTCCATGCCGGTGACGGCAACCTGCACCCACTCGTCCTTTTCGATGCGTTCGTGCCTGGCCAGTACGAAGCGGTGCTTCGGATCGGCGACGAAATCCTCAAGCTCTGCGCTGACGCCGGCGGATCCGTCACCGGCGAGCACGGAATCGGCCTCGAAAAGCGAGAGAACATCCGCTACGTCTTTTCCGACGACGACCTCGAGGTCATGGACCGGGTCCGACGTGTCTTCGATCCGCATGGCCTGATGAATCCGGGCAAGGTCTTTCCGGGGAAGGGCCTGCAACCGTCCGCCCTGCCCCTTCCGCCCGGTTACCCGCGGCGGCAGGCGGCGGCCGTCGGTGGAGAAGACGTGTGGGTGTGAAAGCGAGCGCCCAGGCCCTGCCCGGGCAGCAGATCAGCGTGGAGGATCAGCGCCGCTTGAGCGTCGATGGTCTGTTGCCGTCGAAGATCATGCAACCGGGCGATGCGGACGACGCGGCCCGCGGACTGCGCCTTTCGGATCTCATACCCGCGGCGGTGGTGATGTGGGGCGGTGGCACGCAGATGCGGGTTGGCGCTCCACCACGACGCTATGACATCGCCTTCTCCACCGAACGGATGACCCGCTTGCTCGAGTACGAGCCCGCGGACCTCACCTGCCGCGTCGAAGCCGGGATGCGGCTTTCCGACCTGCAGGCGGCGCTGGCTGCGCAGGGGCAGCGTCTGCCTCTCGACCCGCCCCATCCAGCGCGCGCCACCGCCGGCGGCATGGTGGCGGCGAATGCCAACGGGCTCGGCCGGGCGCGCTACGGCACCGTCCGCGACTGGGTGATCGGTATTGCGGTCGCCTACCCATCGGGCAAGGTCGCCCGGGCGGGCGGCAAGGTGGTAAAGAATGTCGCCGGCTACGACCTGATGAAGCTGCACATCGGCGCCCTCGGCACGCTCGGCGTCGTGGCCGAGGTCAACTTCAAGGTCCAGGCGATTCCCGAGGGCCAGGCGACCGTGCTTGGTCACTTCGAGGCAGCGGGACCCGCGCTCAATGCCGGGCTGCAGTTAGCCCGAACGTATCTCGCCCCGGCGGCCGCGATTGTTCTGGACCGTCGTGCGCTCTGGGAATGCGGCATCACCGCCGACTGGCCATGGACGCTGGCCCTCAAGCTCGAAGGCTACGCTCGGGAGGTCGAGGTGGCGCGCGACCAGGCCGGTGGGACCATCCGCGACGCCGGAGGTCGCGTCGAAGGCCAGGAGTTGCCGGCAACGTTCTGGGACGCGGCCAGAGACTGGTCGGCTCCGGACGGCGAGGTCGTGCTGTTGCGCGCGATCGCCCCGATCGCCTCGGTGCCGGGTCTCTCGGGCGCCGTTCCACCTGAGGCCCAGATGATCATTCAGCCGTCGGCGGGAGTCGTCGATGTGCGGGTGACAGCCGGCTCCGCCGCTTCCATTCTGCAACGGCTGCGGTCGGTGGCCGGCGAGGACGGCCAGGTGGTGGTCGCGTCGGCTCCGCCATCGGTAAAGCCGTCGCTCGATATCTGGGGCCCGCCTCCGCCCGGCTTCCCGATCATGCGCGCGCTGAAGCAGGCGCTCGACCCGAACGGCATTCTCAACCCGGGCCGGTTCGTGGGCGGGATCTAGGACCTCTGATGGCGAAGCTGGCCTCGCTCGATTTCAAACGGCAGCTTGACCGCGACGGCGTGCCCGCCGCGGAGCCAGGGATCGACATGGACCTGGTTCGTGACTGCATTCATTGCGGCCTCTGCCTGCCGAAGTGCCCGACCTTTCGAGTTCTTCATCATGAGGGCGACAGCCCCCGCGGCCGGATGTGGCAGATCAAGGAGGCATCGCTGGGGTTGGTGGCGTTCGATGACCCCCGCTTTCAAGCGCACATCTACGGGTGCTTCAACTGCCGGGCCTGCGAAACCGCCTGCCCCTCGGGCGTCCAGTTCGGATCGGTGATGGAGATGGCGCGAGCCAGGACCCCGCCCCAGAACCGCCGCGACCAGATGGTTCGGGCCCTGCTGCTAAACGGGTTGCTGCCGCATCCGCGCCGGTTGCGCCTCGCCGGCTGGCTCTACCGAGCGACGCGCGCGGCGCGGCTGTCTGCACTGCTGCGCCGGAGCGGCGCGTGGAAGATCCTGCCACTCGGGAAGTTTGCCGCCTTCCCGCCGGTGGGCGACATGACGCCGCGCCAGTCGCCGCTGCCGGCCGTGACGCCGGCTCAGGGCCCACGGCGCGCCCGCGTCGGCTTGCTCACGGGTTGCATCCAGGACGAGATGTTTCATGGCACGAATCGCCGGACCGCGCTCGCGCTGGCGATGAATGGCTGCGACGTCGTGCTGCCGTCGGCGCGTGTGTGCTGCGGGGCCCTTGCCTCGCATGCTGGCGAGGCGAAAACGGCGGAGCGCCTCGCCGCCGGAACCATGGACGCGTTCGCCGGCCAGGGTCTGGACGCCGTGATCGTCAACGCCGCCGGCTGCGGCTCCAACATGAAGGAGTACGAGGTCCAGCTGCGCAACGATGCCGGGCGTCGGGAGGCCGGCGCCGCCTTCTCCCACACCGTGAAAGACGCCTCCCAGTTCCTGGTCGACATGGGGCTCAGGCCGCCGACGCGCCGCATCCGGCTCCGCGTCGCCTACCAGGATGCCTGCCACCTGGTGCACGGTCAGCGGATCCACCAGCAGCCGCGGCAGGCGCTGCGGATGATTCCCGGCATCGAGCTCGTGGAGCTGACGGAATCCGACTGGTGTTGCGGCTCAGCCGGCGTTTACAACCTGACGCATCCGGAGATCGCCGAAGAAGCGCTCGGCTGGAAGGTGCGGCACATCGTGGAATCGGGCGCGCAGGTGATCGCCTCCGCGAACCCTGGCTGCATCTTGCAGATTTCGATGGGCCTGCAGCGGGCCGGCCATGACATCCCGCTGGTCCATGTCATGGACTTGCTCGGATGGGCGTACGGGGACGACGACCAGCGTCCGCCGATCGTGCTCCGGGCGATGGCGTGAGGGAGGCGGCACTCGACCAGCGACCCGCCTTCGGCGACCCGTGGCTCGATGAGCTAGCCGGCCGCATCTGGTCCAAGCCCGAGTTCTCGATGATCCCGATCGACCTCGAGGAGGTGCCGGAGGGGCCGTACGCCGGTCCTCGCCTCGACGACCGGGGTCTTCGAGTCGTGTTCTGCGGCATCCCGTCCGACTATGGGACCGCGTTCCTGCTGCACCTGATCGAGAAACGGGTCAATCTTGTGGCTGCCGTCTGCAGCACGCGCTGGCAGCGTACCCATCCAAAGGCCGACCTGGTGGCGCGGATCGCAGGACACCTCGGCCGGCCGGTCGAGGTGACGGCGAACGCCAACGCCGAGCCCTTTACCCGCAGCCTGCGCGCGTATCGGCCGGATGTGGTCGTGATGGCGAGCTTCGATCAGATCCTGACGGCTGAGACGCTGGCGGTGCCCTTCAAGGGTTGGCTCAACATTCATCCATCGCTTTTGCCCCGGCACCGCGGGCCGGAACCCATCTACTGGACGATCGTGAACGGAGACGCCGATGCCGGCATCACGGTCCATCTGACGGTGCCGCGCATCGACGCCGGGCCGATCCTGGCGCAGCGCCGCATTAAGGTTTTCGATGATGATACGGCCGGCACCCTGAGCAAGCGGTTGGTGGCGGAGGGCCTTGTTGCCCTCGACCAGACGCTCGCACGATTGGAAGCGGGTCACGCCGAGGTCATTCCTCCCGACCTCGAGCGGGGCAGCTACGAGCCGCCGGTACGGCACACCGAGCTGGATTGGGATCAACCCTTCCAGCAGATCGATCGGCTGGTGCGCGCCGGGCACCCCGACCAGCCGCCGTACTTCTCCCATCGTGGCCAGCGGCGCTACGTGTACGCGATCCGGAGGATCCGACCGCGCTCGGGAGAACGGCTGGGTGTCGTCGGACCGGGGCCAGCCGGCGAGATGCTCGCGGCGGTTCGCGATGCGGTTGTGGCGGTCCGCTGGCGGCCGGTTGGGCACACCCACGCGGTCCGACCGCTGGCCAAGCAGCAGTTCCCATAGCCCGACGTCACCGCTCCGTTACAACTCGAAAGCGACCTGACCCGCAAAGGCAGGCCTTATAATGGGTCTCACATGGCTCAAGAAATGATCGAACGCGACACCGAGTTGATCAGCATTAGCGACTCTGCCCTCACCCAGTTGCGTGACCTCCTGCAGAAGCAGGGAAGCGCCGAGATGGGTCTGCGCGTCTTCGTCCAGCCGGGCGGATGCTCCGGCATGTCGTACGGCATGGGCTTCGAGGACCACCCCGAGGAAGGCGACGCCATCAGCGAAGTCGGTGGCGTACGGCTGTTCGTCGATTCGGTCAGCGCCCAATACATCAAGGGCGCCGAGATCGATTTCGTCGACAGCCTGATGGGTGGCGGCTTTACGGTGCACAACCCCAACGCGGTCTCGAGCTGCAGTTGTGGTAGTTCGTTCGACACCGGCGCTGACGCCGGCACCGCTCACGGTTGCAGCCACTAGAGCGCAACTAATCCGCTAATCGGCGGATCGGGGTCGGCAAACGTGAGTGTCGTGCGTCCCCGTTTGTCCCCTTGACTGGTGGCTTGACCGCTCTCGTGTACGGGATTACGCTGGTGCCCCCTGAGGGAGATCATGCCAGCCCAACCTCGCGTCCTCATGGTTGAAGATCATCCGGACATCGCGGATCTCTATCAACTCAAGCTGCAACTCGAAGGCTACCGGGTGGCAGTGGCGTCGGATGGCGTTGCCGGATTGCGGATGGCCCGCTCGCTCAAGCCGGATGTCACCCTCCTCGACGTCCACGTCCCACAGCTTGACGGGCTGCAGGTGTTAGCGGCGCTCCGGGAGGACGAGGCCACCCGCGATCTGCTGGTGGTCGTCTTCAGCGAGGATGACAGCCCCGAGCTGGTTCAGGAGGCGGAGCGCCTCAACGCCGCCGCCTACCTGCTAAAGGCGCATCTCTTACCGAGCCGGCTGAGCCGCACCATCGCTGAGGTGCTGAGCGCCGGCTTCATCGCCAAGGTCGACGGCCGAGGCGCGCTGCAAGCCTCCTGAAGACGCCTCAAACGCTCGCATCGCACTGAAGCGCGGCTCGCGTGGGCCGGCGGGCCCGGAAAGTCTTAGCGCCCTCTTAGCTTCCCGTCATCCATTCATAAGGGTGCACGCCGCATCATGGTGGCATGGCGACTGAGCCCTTCCCTTACACGCCGCTGGAGCCGTCCGCCGAGCCGGCGCCCACTCCCGAGCCAGCGCCGCCTCCTAACGCTCCCCGCTGGCCACGGCGCCGCACCGCATTGGCCGCGGCGCTGGTCGTGATTGGAGCCGTCGCCGGCGGCGCCCTCGGCGCCGAGGTCGTCATGAGCCGGACGCCGGCCTCATCCCCCGTCACCAGCAGCCGTTCGTCGTCGGCCTCGAGCGTTGTCTCCGCGCAGACGCCTACCTCCGCCGCGGCGATCTACCAGCAGGCGGCGCCGGGCGTCGTCACCATCACCACCGAGGTCGCCGGCCGCTTTGGCCGCACCGGGCAAGGGACAGGGTCGGGGATTGTGCTGAACACGAGCGGCGATATTTTGACGAACGCGCACGTGATCGCCGGTGCAAACCAGATTCAGGTGACGTTCAACGACGGCCGCACCCTTGCGGCGACCGTCGTCAGTTCGAATTCCAGCGCCGACCTGGCTGTTGTACGGGTGTCGGCGGCCGCTTCGAGCCTGCATCCGCTGACCCTGGGCAACTCCGACACGGTGCGGGTCGGCGACCAGGTCTACGCGATCGGCACGCCGTTCGGCCTCTCGGAATCGATGACCGCGGGAATCGTCTCCGGACTCAACCGGAACAACCAGGCTTCTGGCCTCAGCGGTCTGATTCAGACCGACGCCCCCATCAATCCGGGCAACTCAGGCGGCCCGCTCTTCAATGCGCAGGGCCAGGTGGTGGGGATCAACGACTCGATCGAGAGCCCGATCGCCGGCAACGTGGGTGTTGGCTTCGCCATCCCGATCAACGTCATCAAGGCGATGCTCGCTTCACTCGAGGGCGGCGCCAACCAGTAAGGCCGCGACGAAGACCCTACGGCTCGAGAATATGCACCGCGGTAAGGTTCCGGTAGAGCTCGTCGTAGTCGAGGCCGTAGCCGACGACGAAATGGTTGGGGATGTCGAACCCTTTGTAGGCGATGGGCACCGGCGTGATGCGGCGCTCCTCCTTGTTGAGCAGGACGCAGAGTTTCAGGGACGCCGGCCCGTGGCGCCGGACATGCTCGAAGAGGAAGGAAGTGGTCAGCCCGGTGTCGATGATGTCTTCCACCATCAGGACGTCGCGTCCGGCGACATCCATCGTCAGGTCTTTGAGCAGCTGCACGTGGCCCGTTGATTCGGTTCCGGCACCGTAGCTGCTGACCGCCACGTAATCGAAGTTCACCGCCACGGTCAGATGCCGGCTCAGGTCGGTGGCAAAGCACACCGACCCCTTCAACACCGGGAGCAGAATCAGCGGCTGCTTGATCGACGCGTAGTCGCGGGAAACTTCGGCGGCCAGCTCGCGGACGCGCCGCTGGATGGCGTCGGCGCTGATGAGCTCGCGTCCCAGTTTCAATGCGGTGCGAAGAATGGCACGTTCAACTTTACTCGGTCGGCGCGATCAGGAAGATCCAGATATCCCAGCTGATGTGGCTGATGATCAAAGGCGCCATTCGTTGTTCGCGCTCGTAGACGGCGCCCCAGTAGAGGCCGGCCGTGGTCGCCGCCCCGGTCAGCGTGAGATTCGCCGAGACGAGGTGAACACCTCCGTAGATCGCTGACGCGAGCAACGTGCCGCGCAGCCGGCCGAAGCGCCGCATCAAGTGGCGCTGGACGAGGCCGCGCCAGAAGAGCTCCTCGCCTGGGCCGATCACCAACGCCAGGGCGGTAGCAATGGCGGCGCGTGGCGCAGCTGTTCGCAGCTCGTAGATCCCGGCAATCTCGCGATCGCCGGCGGGCATGATGCGGCGGGCCATTCGGTCGCCGACCTGGAAGATCGCGTACAGACCGGCGGCCGATCCAAACCCCTTGAAGAAGTCGCGAGGCCGCAGGCGCTCGCGGCGCAGCCCCGGCTCGCTGGCCAGGGCGTAGGCGCCCAGACCGCCGACGCCGAGTGTCATCCGCAGCCAGAACTGGGAACGCGGACCGCGGAAGGCGGCCGTCCAGGCAGTCGCGGCCAGGCCGAGGCCGATGACGACGCGCTTCAGCGGAGTGCCGATCCCGCGACTAGCCCGACCAACAGCAGGGCCCCGAAGGCGCTGTGAAGGCGGGCCGTCATCAGGTCGATCATCGCGATCGCGCGCAGGTGTCCTTCGGCCCCACGCTCGGCGTCCCGCAGGATCAAGGCCACCAGGGGCAGGCTGAGCAAGGTCAACAGGGCGAGCTTGGGCAAGGCACCGACCATGACCGCCACGCCGACCGCGACGTAGGCGCCGAGGATGAGCATCACATAGACCCAGTGGGCCGCCTCCCGGCCGACCTGGGCGGAGAAGGTCGTGAACCCGTGCCGGGTGTCCTCGGCGACATCACGCCACTCGTTCCCGTGCAGGATGGCGGTCACCAGCAATCCGACCGGCACCGAGACCACCAGCAGGTTGGCGTCGAAGCTGCCGGTGACGGCGTAATAGGCGCCGATCACCATCAGCGGGCCCATCAGGACAAAGACCAATGGCAGGCCGAGGGCGCGGTATTTGTACTGGAAGGGCGGGGCCGTGTAGAAGTAGCCGCCGATGAAACCAATCAATCCGAGGACCACGATTGGCCAGCCGCGCTGGAGCAGCAAGAAGATGCCCATCAGGAACGCAAGGATGAATCCCGACCAGGCGACAACGAAGGCATCGCGCTCGCTGATCCGGCCCTTTAGGATCGCCATCGACATTCGTGGCGACGTGATCGAGTCGATCCCGTGCCGAACGTCGTAGATCTCGTTGATCACATTCGTCCCGATATGCAGACCGAGCGCCCCGAGCAGCGCCGCCACGAATAGCGGCCAGTGCATGCGCCCCTGGCCGAACGCGATGGCGCCGCCCACCGAGACCGGCAGCAGGGAGGCGGTGAAGCTGAAGGGGCGGACGACCTCCCAGGCCCCGCCGATACGTCGGCCGATCCCTAGCCTTTCTTTCGCTCCCCCTCCGGGGGAGGGCAGGATGGGGGCCGTAACCTCCCGCGAGGCGTAGGCGACCGCGGCGTCGAGGACCGCGTTGACTTGAGCCTCCTCCTGGAGGATCGGCTGGAGCAGCGGCACGTCCATCCCGGCCTCGTGGTAAGCGCCGGCCCGCGCCGCAACTTCGTCCACCGTGCCGCAGAGGATGAAGGCGTCGAGCAGGTCATCCGGGATGAGCTCGCCTGCGCGGTGATAGTCTTCCGCCGCCAGGCGGCGGCGATCTGGCCGCGCAGCGCCGGGTCGAACCCGGCGCGCTTCATCGAGATATCGCTCAACACCGAGATCATGTAGATGACGAAGGGCTCGCGCTTGGCCCGGTTCACGGCATCCCGGCGGCTGCTGTCGATCAGGCAAAGCAGGTAGCCGCGGAAGTCGATATCGCTGGCGGCGCGTCCGTAGGAGCCAGCGCTTTCGAGCACCCGAGCGCGCATCTTCTGGAATGCTGGCAACGATTCCGCCGGACGCGCCAGGTAGCCGTCGGCTTTCTCGCCGCAGAGGTCGAGGAAGGGCGTGCGGTAGGCCGCGATGTAGATCGGGATGCGGTGCGGCGGCTGGAACATCGGCTGCAGGGGCGGCACCTTGTCATTCAGTCGAAGCGGTTCGCCGCGCCAGAGCTGTCGGATCTGATCGATTGCCTCCGAGACCCGCGCGACCGTGTCGTCGTAGGGGATCGCCATCTGTGACAGGCGCAATGGCAGCCCGCTGCCGAGTGCCAGCGAGAAGCGCCGCGGGGCCAGGTCATCCAGCGCGGACAGCGTCATCGCCACCACCGCCGGATGGCGGGTGTAGGGATTGAGGGCTCCGGCGCCCAGCCCGATGCGTCGGGTTTGCAGGCCCATCGCCGAGAGGTAGGTGATCGGGTCGCGCTCGAAATAGCTGTCGTGGACCCATACCGATTCGAGGCCGAGGTCCTCGGCTCGCCGAGCCCATTCGGCGGTGTCCTTGACGTCGCCCCGGGCGGCGAGACCCAGCCCGACCCGGCGCCCCAACTCTGCCACGTGATCAGCATAATCGTGGTCGTGGGGCAAGAAGCGCGGGCCGAACGGATCCGGGCGATGTTCGACCAGATCGCGCCCCGCTATGACAGCCGAAACCGGCTGTTCAGTCTGGACCGCGATCGGGCCTGGCGCCGGCGGGCGGCCCGCCTGGCCCAGCTGCACCCGGGCGAGACGGCGATCGATCTGTGCACCGGCACCGGCAAGTTAGCCCACGAACTCCTGCCGTTCGTGCGTCCGGGTGGCCGCGTCATCGGGACTGATTTCTCGCCCGCAATGCTGGAGCTGGCCCGCAAGTCCGAACCGGAGGTCGAGTTCCGCCTGGGGGATGTCAGCCAGCTCGGCGAGGCCGAGGCCAGTGTCGACGCGGTCACCATCGGTTTCGGACTCCGCAACCTTGTCGACCGGGAGGGCGCTCTGCGCGAGATGCGCCGGGTGTTACGCCCGGGGGGACGGCTCGTGATCCTCGAGTTTGCGCCTCCGCCCGCGGGGCCGCTGATGAGCGCCTATCGCTTCTATCTCAGCCGGGTCATGCCCGCGGTCGCCCGCCTCTTCAGCGCCGGCGAGGCGAATGCTTACCGGTATCTCGCCGAAACCGTAGCGGGCTTCCCGCAGCCGGCGGTCCTTGCCCAGGACCTGGAGCGACTTGGTTTTGAGGTTGGGGTGATACGGATGACGCTGGGCATCGTCGCGCTCCATGTCGCGGTTCGCCGGGGCTGAAATCGGATGCCATCCCTCTGGGCGCTGCCCAACCTGCTCAGCTTCTCCCGCATCCTCGTCGCCCCCATCCTGTACGCGCTTGTCGTCGCCGGCGGTCGCTACGGTTTTCTGGCCGCGGCCGCACTGTTCGTGGCCGCGTCGGTCACAGACACGCTCGACGGCCAGGTCGCCCGGCGCCGCCACCTGGTGTCCCCGCTCGGCATTTATCTCGACACCACGTCCGACAAGATCCTGGTAGCCGTGTTGCTCATCGCGCTCGCGGTGGCCCACCTCGCCCCCGGCTGGATGGCCGCGGTCATCATCTCCCGCGAGTTCCTGGTCACCGGGCTACGAAGCTACGCGGCGGCCCTTGGGATCGTCATCCCGGCCGGCGGCTGGGGGAAAGCCAAGGCTTTGATCACGATCGTCGCCCTTTTCCTCGTTCTGCTCGAAGGCGACGCCCGGCAGGCTGGGTTACTGAGCAGTCACGCGCTGCCCGGCAGCCTCCTGGTGAGTTCGGTGGGACCGTTTACCCTGGCGGTCTGGGCACTGTTGATCGCCGTGATCTGGACGCTGGGGTCGGGAGCCGAGTACATCCGCGAGGCCATCCCCTTGCTTACCCGGTCCCTGCCGGTTGCCGACTCCGCCGGCGGATTCGCCGGCGATCCCTAGAGGGCTTAGCTGGAGCCGCCCGGGAAGAAGTCGACCCGCTCCTCGCGCCCCTTCCAAGTGACGAAATGCTCGCTGGGCTGGGTGCGGGCGACGACCTTGCCGCCGCGGATGACGAGCCGGCGTGGCGCCATCAGCCGGACGGCGTCGCTCTCCGTTGGCGCGTCGAACAGGACCAGGTCGGCCCGGCAGCCAGGCTCCAATCCGTAGTCGGTCAGCCCAAGGGTGCGGGCGCCGTTGACGGTGACCATGTCGACCAGCGTGCGGATCTCGTCGTAGCCCGACATCTGCCCGTAGTGCACCAGGACGAACGCCGCCTGGATTGGGTCGGCTTTACCGAGCGGATACCAGGGATCCATGACCGAGTCGTGTCCGAGGCAGACGTTGACGCCGGCGGCGAGCAGCTCCTTGATGCGGGTGTGGCCGCGCCGGATGGGGTAGTGGTCGAAGCGACCCTGCAGGGTGGCATTGTCGAGCGGATTCGTGACCATGTTCAGGCCGGCCCGCTTGACGTTGACGATCAACCGGCCGGCATAGGCGTTGTTGTACGAATGCATGGCGGTCGTGTGGCTGGCCGTCACGCGCCCCTGCATCTTGAAACGAATCGTCTCCGCCGCCAGCACTTCGAGGAAGCGCGAGTGATCGTCGTCAGTCTCGTCACAATGAATGTCGACCTGCTTGTCGAATTCGTGGGCGAGCGCCACGGCGAATTTCACCGACTGCTCGCCATACTCCCGGGTCAGCTCGAAATGCGGGATCCCGCCGACGACGTCGGCGCCAAGCTCGACAGCCTGCCGCATCAATCCCTCGCCGTCGGGAAAGGACTGGATCCCCTGTTGCGGAAACGCCACCAGCTGGAGCGTGATCTGGTCCGAGAATTCCTGCTTGAGGTCAAGCAGGGCTCGGAGCGCGGTCAGCTTCGGGTCGCAGACGTCGACGTGGCTGCGCACGAACAGAACACCGTTCGCGACCTGCCAGCGCAACACCTGGGCGACGCGGCGCCTCACGTCCTCCACCGTGAGATCCTTGACTCGCTCGCCCCAGATCGCGATGCCCTCGAAGAGGGAGCCGCTGAGGTTATGGCGCGGCTGGCCGACGGTCAGCACGGCGTCGAGGTGGATGTGCGGCTCGACCAGGGCCGGGGTGAGCAGGTTGCCCCGGGCGTCGATCACCTGCCGGGCCTCCGGCGGGTGCCCGCCGGCCGGTGAGGGGGCGATCCGGTCGCCCTCGATCGCCACGCTCGCCAGGGCGGCCGAGCGGGGCAGGCGGGCGTTGGTGATCAAGAGATCGAGCACGCTGGAAGTGTAAGACGACCCGCTGGACACCGGGTGGCTGACGACCTAAAATGCGGTCGAAGCTGGCAACCGTGGAACGTTGGGGAATGGGGAGAGACTGTGGCCACAACCACTGACGTCGACTCGCAGGTACCCGTTCGGGAGGGGGAATACGGCTCGAAGGTCACCGCCGTCGAGCCCGGGGGGATCGAGTACATCTCAGAGCGGGAGCGGCACGGGAATCCGATTCAGCTGTTCTGGACCTGGATGTCGCCCAACATGGAGTTCGCTACCGTCTTCGTTGGCGTCCTGCCGATCGCCGTATTCGGCGGCGGCTTCTGGCCGACCGTCTTCGGGGTCACGCTGGGCAGCCTGATGGGTTCCATCACGCACGCCATCCTCTCGACCATGGGGCCGCGCTTCGGCGTCCCCCAGATGGTGGAGGGTCGGGCGTCGTTCGGCTTCCTGGGGAACTTCCTACCAGCCGGGCTGAGCTGGCTCACGGCGAGCTTCGGCTGGTTCATCGTCAACAGCGTGAGTGGCTCCTTTGCCCTGGTCACCCTGACCGCGCTACTGAACAATCACCACGAAGTCCTGAGCTTCTCGGTCGCGTTCGTCATCATCGTGGTCGCCCAGGTCATCGTTGCCTTTATCGGTCACAACATGATCCACTCGTTCGAGCGGATCATCTTCCCGTATCTGACCGTTGTCTTCGGGCTGGCCACGATCATCATCCTGGCGCAAGCGCACCCAGGGCTCGATTTCAACGCCAAGGCCCCGGTGGCGTTTGGCGGTCCGTCGGGTGCCTTCATCCTGGCGGTTTTCATCGCGTTCGGCTATGCCATCGGCTGGAACCCGTTCGCCTCTGACTACAGCCGCTACCTGCCCAAGAACTCCAACCCCAGGACCGTCGCGCTGGCGGCCGGCCTCGGCGTCTTCGTCTCCTGCACCGTGCTGGAAATCGCCGGCGCCGCCGCAGCCACGATCTCGCAGCTGGGCAACAATCCCACTCCACTTTTCACCGATCCGCTGCCGGGCTGGCTTCAGGTCCTTGTGCTGTTGGGCATCGCGATTGGTGCCGTGGCCGCCAACGTCTTGAACATCTACTCTGGGTCGATGGCGTTCCTCACGCTGGGGATCAAACTTGCCGTCGAGAAACGCCGGGCGATTTCTGCGCTCGTCTTCGGCGCGATCGGCCTCGGTATCGGGTTGTTGGCGCAGGCCAACGTCGCGCCAGGCACCAAGTACGAGAACTTCCTGCTGGTGATCACCTACTGGATCACGCCGTGGCTGGCCGTTGTCATCACCGATTTCGTCTTGCACCGCGGCAACTATCCCGAGCAGGTCTTCTATGACACGGGCTGGGCTAACTGGAAGGGGTTTGTCGCCATGCTGGCCGGGATCATCGCCACGACGCCGTTCTGGGACCAGCCACCAACATTTTTCACGCTGCCCTTGTGGTTTGGCTCGGTTCCGACGAACAACCCGCAGCTCGGCGATCTCAGTTTCTTCGCGGGCGCGATCGTGGCGACCGTCGTCTACCTCGTGCTCTACCAGGTCACGAAGCGGCCAGCCCAGGCGCCGGCACGGGCCAGGGTCTGATCTCAGGACAACGAACAGCGGCTGAAGGCTAAAGCCGGACCGCGGTCCGAAGCAAGGCCTTCAGCCGATCCGGCTGACGGCGGTAGCGTTCCCACTCGGCTGGCACGTTGGTGGACTTCTCGACGATCGCCCAGAGCACGGAGTTCACTGGCGTCGGCACGTCAGCGCGACGCCCGGCGTCCACCACCGCCCCGTTCAGGAAGGCGGCCTCCGTCCTCGTCTTGCCGCGGCTCAAGTCCCACCAGAGGGAGGGCATCTTGCTGCCTCGGGCGCCGCCTAGACGTGGCTCGAGGAGCATCTGCGCGAGGAGCGGCGGAAGGCTCATCGCGCGCCGAAGCATGGGCGCCGGCAGGCCGGGGAGGGAGACGAGGGTGAGGTGCATCCGGTCCATGACCGCGACCGCCTCCCGAAACGCGGCCCGTTCGTAACGGAAGAGCTCGCTGTCGGCGAAGATGTGGCTCGGCGGCAAATCGAGGATCGCGCTCTGCGCATTGCCGAGGATGTTGAAGAGCAGCTTCGACCATTTCATCGCCCGGAAGTCGGTGTAGCGGCGGGCCTTGAAGCCGGCCGCGCCCAGCTTGCGCACCAGCGGGGAGACGTTGACCTCCGGTGAAACCGGCGCGAGCGCCACCCCGCCCCGCCGCGAATGCAGCTGGATCGTGCCCGGCTCGTCCAGGCTGACCGGCACGGTCAGGCTGCCGGCCAGCAGCGCCTGCTCGGGCAGCGCGGCCGCAATCGCTTCTTCGTTTCCCACGCCGTTTTGAAAACTGCCGAGGATGGTACCGGGGCGCAACGCCGGTTGCAGTTGCTCGATCGCGTCCAGCGTGTCATAGCCCTTGACGGTGATGAAGACGTAATCGAACGGACCGCCCGCCTCGGCGATGGTTGGCCGCGCCGCCCGGACGGATTGGTTGCTGACCTTGCCGGCAAGGACCACCCGGACGCCGTCACGTGCGACCGCCTCGACATGCGGCTGGCGTCCCACCAGGGTGACCTCGCTGCCCGCCTGGGCCAGCCGGGCGCCCAGGAACGAGCCGACCGCGCCGGCGCCGAAGAAGAGGAACCGCAGGGGCGGCGCGGCCGGGGGTCGTTCCGGCATTAGTGCGCCGTGATCTTCAGCTCTCTACCGGTGGCGAGCCGCTCGATGTTGATCCGATGTCGGTAGAGGATCAAGCCCGCCAGCGCGACACCAAGCAGGATCACGGACCATCCCACCGGGCGCCAGGCTTGCCAGCCGACGAGGTGGAGGATGATCAAGGTGACGAAGCCGACACCGACCGCGCTCAACGAGGCGACCGATGCCACCCGGGTGATCCGGATGACGAGGAACCACGTTAGTCCCGCGAAGATGATGGCGGCGGGCGCCAGCGCCAGCAGCACGCCACCCGAAGTGGCGACGCCCTTGCCGCCGTGGAAGCCGAGAAAGAGCGGCCAGGTGTGGCCGATGACGGCGGCCAGCCCGATCGCCGCCAGGGCGATCTCCTCACTACCCAGGCCGAGCGCAATACCAAGCATGACCGGAATGAAGCCCTTGAGACCGTCCGCGATCAGGGTGAGGGCGAAGGCACCCGGACCGCCGGCCCGGAACACGTTCGCGGCTCCGATGTTGCCGCTGCCCAGCTTCCGGAGGTCCTGGTTACGGTAGACCTTCATCACCAGCCAGCCGGACGGGACAGAGCCGAGTAAATAGCCGAAGGCCACCAGCGCCAGCACTTTCAGCATGGGAGGCGTCCGTAAGGACGCCTCCATAATAACGCCGCGTTTGCGCTTCTCACACCGGTTGCGTTATCACATTCTTGGGCAGTTCGAACCGGAATTCACTGCCGGCGCCCGGGCGGCTGTCCACGAGGACCCGACCGGCGTGGGCTTGGGCGACCTCCTGCACGATGTAGAGGCCAATCCCCATGCCGACGAGGTGACGGTTGGCCCCGGTCTCGATGCGGGCGAACCGCTTGAAGAGCTGACCCTGCATTTGCGGGTCGACCCCGAATCCGTCGTCGAGGATGCCGATGCACCACGTGCTGTCCGCCGCGGCGAGCGTGACATCGATCCGCCCGGTGGGGCCGGGCCGGAAGCGGACCGCATTGTCCAGGAGCTCACGTAGCGCCAGGCGCAGCCAGTACGGATTGCCGCGGACGGGCGCCGCCCGGACGTCCAGCCGGCAGTCGATCGCCAAGTCGGGCCAACGCCGCTGCTGATCTTTGACCATCGGCTCGAGCAACTCGACCAGGTCGAGGTCCTCGTTCGCCATCGATGGTCCCAGCTCGTCGAAGCGGCCGACCAGGCTCATGTCCATGATCAGGCGGCTGAGCTGCCGGGTCTTCTCGAAAATGCGTGATCCGGCGAGCTTCTGGTGCTCGGGGCTGAGCCCACCCTGGGCGAGCAAAGAAGAATATCCCAGGATCACGCTCAGCGGGGTTCGCAACTCGTGCGCCGCGAGGTTCAGGAACTCGGTCTTGGCGGCATTCATCTCACGCAGTCGCGCCACGTCCCCCTCGCGCGGAGCGGCCGGATGAGCCACCAAGCCGGTCAGGAGGCACTCGACCGAGCGGCCCTCCCCTTGGAGCGGCCGGATGAACCACTCCCAGGTCTGGCCGTCGATGACGATGGTGCTGGCAACCGGCTTGCCGCCCCTGGCCACCGACCGGTAGGGCCGAGGGTCGGAGAGGGGATGGGCGGGCGGCAGCATTGCCGAAATCGTGAGCCCGGCGGCGTCGGCTCGCTGCAAGACGCGGGCCATCAAGTCGTTGACCGCGAGTGCCCGCAAGTCTCCCGCCTGGACGACGGCGATGGGGATCGGTATCGCCTGGAGCAATTCAATGGCCGGCATCGCAAATCGCTCTGAGAGTGCCGTTTCCAGCAGTTGCGCGAGCGCTTCAGACCGTCGATCCAAGATCGGGCTCCCTCCAGATCGGCTGATAGACTGGTCGGCGCCGTGCAAGACCCCGACAAACTCAATGATGAAACCACATACCAGCGCTGCTTCGCCTGCGGCCACCGCAACGATGCTGGACTCCAACTGACCTTCCGGCGGGAGGGCGAGCGGATCGTCGCCGAGTACCGGCCGGCTGAGCGCTACCAGGGGTTTCCCGGTGTGCTCCATGGCGGGATCCTCGCCACCATGCTGGACGAGACGATGGGACGCACCGGTGCCTTGCGGCGGGAATGGCTGATGACGGGCAAACTCGATATCCGGTACCGACGACCGGCTCCGATCGACCAACCACTCCGGGTCTGGAGCGAGATCGCCCGCGAGCGTGACGGAGCCATCGACGCGATCGGGGCGGTCGAGTTGATGGACGGCACCGTGCTGGCGGAGGCGCGCGGCATGTTCGTGCGGCTTCCCGAGGCGCTGTCGACGGCGACGGCCGACCAGTATCCGGAGTTCTTCAACTACTGGCAAACCTAGGCGTGCCGCGCTCGCACCTCTTTGCGCCGGAGCACGAGGAGTTTCGGAGCACCGTCCGCCGCTTCATCGACAAGGAGGTTCGCCCTCACGTCGACGAGTGGGAGGAAGCGCAGCAGTTTCCCAGAGAGCTCTTCCTCCGTTTGGGCGCCCTCGATCTGCTGGGCCTCAAGTATCCGGAGCAGTACGGTGGAACCGACGCCGGCATTGTTTACGAGGCCATCCTGTTCGAAGAGCTGGCGCGTTGCGGGTCGGGAGGGGTGGCGGCCGGGATCGGCGCCCATATCGCGATTGCCACCCCGCCCATCAACGACCACGGTAGCGACTCGCAGCGGCAGCGCTGGCTGGCGCCCGCCATCAAGGGAGAGAAGATCGTCGCGCTCGGCGTCACAGAGCCGTCGGGCGGGTCTGACATTGCCCATGTGCAGACCATCGCCCGTCGCGATGGCGATAACTACGTCGTCAACGGGACGAAGATGTTCATCACCAACGGTGTCAACGCGGACCTCGTCGTCATCCTGGCCCGCACCAAGCCGGAAGGCGGACACGACGGACTGTCCCTATTTGTGGTGGAACGCGGGACCGCCGGCTACAGCGTCGGGCGCAAGCTCAACAAGCTCGGCTGGCGGGCTTCGGACACTGCGGAGCTGGTCTTCCAGGACTGCCGGGTGCCGGTCGAGAATCGGCTCGGCGAGGAGCACCATGGCTTCCAGCTGGCGGTTGGTAACTTCCAATGGGAGCGGCTGTGGATCGCGATCGGCGCGGTGGCGTCAGCGCAGCGAAGCCTGGAGCTGGCCGTCGAGTACGCCGCGAACCGGACGCAGTTTGGAAAGCGGCTGACCTCGATGCAGGTGATCCGACACGAGATTGCGGACATGGCGCTGATGATCGAGCAGGCGCGACAGCTGACCTACTACGCGCTCTGGCTCCACTCCCAGAAGCTGCCCTGCATCAAGGAGGTCTCGATGGCGAAGATCGCGGCCACCGAGGCCGACGTCAAGGTTGCCGACCGGGCGCTCCAGATCCACGGCGGTTACGGCTACATGATGGAATACCCGATCCAGCGCGCCTGGCGCGACGCCCGTCTCGGCCCCATCGGCGCCGGGACGAACGAAATCATGCGCGAAATCATCGCAAAAGAGCTCGATCTTTAAACGCGGGAACGTCGTCGTTGGCAAAGCTAGGTCTCGTGATTTCGCTCGTGGGTGCAGCGATGTTCCGGTTCGCGTACGTCAACTGGCGCTACGACTGGAGCTACCGGTACGCCAAGCGGTTTCAGGCGAAGCTTTTTGGGAAACCATTCGACCGCCTGGCCGAAACCCGGCTGGGACGAATTTTCTACGGCGGGTTTTCTTCCGGGTTTCTCTTGTTGCTTGGAGGCGCCTTGCTGATTCTCGGAATCAGCCTCCTGTTTGGGCTTTGAGCCACTGATCCGGGACCATTTCAGGTTTCCGGCTAACGGCCTCTGGCTACACTCTAACCGTGCCTTTTGAACTGACTTTGCCGTTCAGCGCCATCGTTGGTCAGGAGCAGATGAAGCGGGCGCTGCTGCTGAACGCGGTGGATCCTGCCATCGGAGGGGTGCTAATCCGTGGCGACCGCGGGACGGCCAAATCATCCGCGGTTCGGGCGCTAGGGCGTCTCCTGCCCGACTACGTGGCGGTCGAGGGCTGCCCTTACCGCTGCGACCCGGCGACGCCGTCTCGCTACTGCGACGATTGCCGGCGCCGGGCACACACCAATGCCCCCACCCTGCCCTCCCCCGCAAGCGGGGGAGGGAATCGTTTGCCGGTCACCCGGCTGGCGATGCGGATCGTCGAGCTACCCATCAACGCCTCGGAAGACCGGCTGGTCGGCTCGATCGACATCGAGGCGGCGGTGAGGGCGGGCACCCGCCGTTTTCAGCCCGGCGTGCTCGCCGAAGCCAACCGCAACCTTCTATATGTCGACGAGGTCAACCTGCTCGACGACCATCTGGTCGACGTGCTGCTCGACGCGGCGGCGATGGGCGTCAACGTCGTCGAGCGCGAAGGCATGTCGATCGTCCATCCCTCGCACTTCATTCTGGTCGGCACCATGAATCCGGAAGAAGGCGACTTGCGCCCCCAGCTCCTCGATCGGTTCGGCCTCTGCGTGGATGTCGTCACTCCGACGGACATCGATCAGCGGCTGCAGGTGATGGAGCTCGAGCGCGACTTCCTGGAGGACCCACGGGCAGTCCAGCACGCCTGTGCGGAGCAGGAGGCCGACCTCCGCGCCCAGCTGCAAGCGGCAACCGCCCGGCTTGACGACGTCCAGCTCCCGAGCGCGATCCGGACCCTGATCGCCCGGCTCTGCCTCGACGGTTCGGTCGCCGGCCACCGAGCCGACCTGGTGGTTGCCCGGACGGCGCGCGCCATCTGCGCCCTGCGGGGCGCGCCGGTCGTCGAGCTGCCGGATGTCCTCGAGGCGCTCGAGCTCGCTCTGGCGCATCGGCGTCGGGAGCCGGCAACGGACAAGCAGGCCCAGGCACAGGAACTGGCCTCACGCGCCGCCGAGCAGCTGGCGCAGATCCAGGCGTCGACGCCGACCGAGACGGCGCAGGCCGTTCGGGGAGAGGCGACGGAGCAGGAAGGCGCCTCGGCGGGCGAGTCGAACGAAGGCTGGACCACCGCCGAATCGCGTGAGTCGCCCGGCACGGAAGCCGTCAATGCGGACGCGGACGCCATCATTCAGCTGCGCACCTTCGCCGTCAAGAAGCTGGACCTGCCTCGCGAGCGGCAGGCTCGCCGCGCCGCCGGGAAGCGGACCTCGACCAAGAGCGAGACGAAGCGCGGGCGCTACGTGCGCAGCTCGCAAGCGGAGAAGGTGACCGACGTTGCTTTCGACGCCACGGTTCGGGCCGCGGCGCCATACCAGCTGAGCCGGCGACAGGCGGCGGCGGATGCCACCGGCCAGCTGCAGCTCGAAAGTCAGGACCTCCGTCAGAAAGTTCGGGAGCGGAAGACTGGGAATCTGATCGTTTTCGTGGTCGACGCCTCCGCCTCGATGGACGCGGAGCAGCGAATGCTGGCCACCAAGGGTGCCATCCTGTCGCTGCTGCGCCACGCCTATGTCCGTCGCGACAAGGTGGCGCTCGTCGCATTCAGCGGGCGCAATGCCCGCGTCGTGCTTCGCCCCACCTCCAGTGTCGACCTCGCCGAGCGCCGGCTGGAGCGGCTGAACATCGGGGGCACGACCCCGCTGACGCACGGTCTGATGACCGCCTTGAAGCTGATCAAGACCGAGCGGCTGCGGGATCCGCGGGTTTATCCGCTGCTGGTGTTGATCAGTGACGGTCGGGGCAACATCAGCCTCTTCGGCGAAGAGCCACTCCTCGAGGCGCAGCGCTTGGCCGGCCAGATCAAGCAGGATGGCATTCGCGCGATGGTGATCGACTCGACGAGGGACTTCGGCAGTCAGCCGGGTTATCCGCGAAGCCGGGTGACCAGCCTCTACGGTGCCTACGCCTTCAATGTCTGTGGCGATCTGGCCGAGCGCCTCGGCGGCCGCTACTACGGGCTCTTCGACCTCTCGCAACGCGCGATCGTCGACAGCGTCCAGCGTGAGATGCTTAGAACAGGTTCAGCCTGATGGAACGGTTCGTCTATCCCTTCAGCGCCATTGTGGGGCAGGACAAGATGAAGCTCGCCCTCATCTTGAATGCCATCCATCCCGCCATCGGTGGCGTGCTGATCCGTGGGGAGAAGGGGACCGGCAAGTCGACCGCGGTGCGTGCCCTTGCGCGGCTGCTTCCCGAGCTGACCGTGGTCGCGGACTGCCTCTACCGCTGCGACCCGGACGCGACCGAGTCCCTCTGCTCCGACTGCCAGGACCGGCTGGCTCGCGGCGAAACCCTGCCCAGGGCTCGTCGCCGGATGCGGGTCGTCGAGCTGCCCATCAACGCCACCGAGGACCGGGTCGTGGGCGCGATCGACATCGAGGCCGCGATCAAGAGCGGCGAGCGTCGCTTCGAGCCGGGTGTGCTCGCCGAGGCGAACCGCAACATTCTCTATGTCGACGAAGTGAACTTGCTCGACGACCATCTGGTTGACGTGCTGTTGGATGCTGCCGCCATGGGCGTCAACGTGGTGGAACGTGAAGGGATTTCGATCTGGCACCCGGCGCGCTTCATCCTGGTCGGCACCATGAACCCGGAGGAGGGCGATCTGCGGCCGCAATTGCTCGACCGATTCGGCCTGACGGTCGATGTCGAAGGCATCAAGGACATCGGGCAACGGGTGCAGATCGTCGAGCGCCGGGAGGAATGGGAATCCCACCCGGCGGAATTCAGCCAGCGCTTCGCCGAGCAGGATGCCGAGATCGGAACGCGCATCGCCGAGGCCATCGTTCGCTTCCCCCATGTCGTCATGCCGGCCGGCATCTTGCGGGCGCTTGCCGAGCTCAATGTCAGCCTCCAGGTGGACGGACATCGCGCCGACCTGGTCGGCCGCAAGGCGTCCCAGGCGCTGGCGGCCTATCGCGGGATCCCCGAAGTTGGAGTCGCCGAGGTCAACGAAGTCGCCGACATGGTCCTCGCCCACCGGGTGAAGGCCGGGGGCCGCCGCGAGCTCGGCGGCATTGCCCAGAGCCTCCCCAGCGCTTCCAGAGCCTCGCGAAGCTAAGCCAAGGTGTCCACGCCGACCCACCTGACCCGCGCCATCTCCGTCATCGCGCACGTCGACCACGGAAAGACCACGCTGTCCGACCGCCTCCTCGAGTACACGGGCACGGTGGCGCCCCGCGACATGGTGGAGCAGGTGCTGGATCAACTCGATCTCGAGCGCGAGCGTGGGATAACGATCAAGGCGCAGGCAGTCCGGATGCTTTACAAGGCCGACGACGGCAACACCTATCAGATCAACCTGATCGATACGCCCGGCCACGTCGACTTTTCCTACGAAGTCTCACGCGCGCTGGCCGCCTGCGATGGCGCCATCCTGGTGGTCGACGCCTCGCAGGGGATCGAGGCGCAGACGCTGGCCAACGTGCACCAGGCCCTGGACCACCATCTGAAGATCATCCCGGTCGTCAACAAGATCGACCTCCCGCAGGCGAACCCCGAGCTGGTGCGGGAAGAGATCGAGAAGGTCATCGGGCTGCCGGCCGAGTCGGTCATTTTTGCCAGCGCCCGCCAGGGGATTGGGACCAAGGAGATCCTCGAGGCCGTCGTGCGCGAGGTCCCGCCGCCGACCGGCGACTCGAACGCGCCACTTCAGGCTCTGATTTTCGACGCAAAGTTCGACGCCTACCGAGGGGTCGTGACCTACGTCCGTGTGCTCGAGGGCACGCTGCGCCCGGGCATGCGCATCGAGATGATGCAGACGGGAAAATCGTTCGAAGTCGACGAGGTTGGCATCTTCCGCCCTGAGCGCACGCCGGTCGAGGACCTGTCAGCCGGTGAGGTCGGCTATCTGATCGCCAACATCCGCAACGTCCGCGACTCCCGGGTGGGCGACACGGTGACCGACGAGGCCCGGCCGGCGGCGGCGCCGCTGCCCGGCTACCGCCATGTCACGCCGATGGTGTTCGCCGGTCTCTTCCCGACCGACACCGAGCAGTACCAGCAGCTCAAGGACGCGCTCGAGAAACTCCAGCTCAACGATGCGGCGCTGGTGTATGAGCCGGAGACATCCGCCGCCTTGGGCTTCGGCTTTCGCTGCGGGTTCCTGGGCCTGCTGCACATGGAGATCGTCCAGGAGCGCCTCGAGCGCGAGTTCAATCTGACGCTACTCGGCACCGCGCCCACGGTCGAGTACCGGGTGAAGCTGCGCAACGGTGAGGAAATCCCGGTCGACAATCCGGATCACCTGCCCGATCCAGGCGAGATCGAGGCCATCAGCGAGCCGATGGTGCTCGCCACCATCGTGGTCCCAAGCACCTACGTTGGCAACATGATGGAGCTGAGCCAGGACCGGCGCGGTCAGTTCCTCAACATGCAGTACGAGCCGGGCGACCGGGTGATCATCACCTACCGGATGCCGCTGGCCGAGATCATCCACGACTACTACGACCAGCTGAAATCGCGGAGCAAGGGATATGCCTCGCTCGACTATGAGCTGGTCGGCTTCGAGGAAGCCAATCTCGTCAAGCTCGATGTGCTGGTCGCCGGCTCACCCGTCGACGCGCTGTCGATGATCGTCGATCGGAGCAAGGCGCAACAGCAGGGACGTCGACTGACCGAGAAGCTCAAGACACTCATTCCCCGCCAGTTATTCGAGGTCCCGATCCAGGCGGCGATCGGCGGCAAGATCGTCGCTCGGGAGACCGTGCCGGCGATGCGCAAAGACGTGACGGCCAAGTGCTACGGCGGCGACGTCACACGGAAGCGGAAGTTGCTCGAAAAGCAGAAGGAAGGCAAAAAGCGGATGAAGCGCGTGGGAAACGTGGAGATTCCACAGGAAGCCTTCATGGCCGTCTTGAGCCTGGACTGATGGAACGGATTCACAGCCTCTACCTGCACGTGCCCTTCTGCACCTGGGTCTGCAAATACTGCGACTTCAACGCCTACGCCGTCCTCGAGGGCCTGATCCCTCCCTATGTCGAGGCCTTGAGCCGCGAGGTCGATCTCGCGGGGACCGAGCTTCCGATCGGCCCGCTCGACACGGTCTTCATCGGTGGCGGCACCCCGAGCTTGCTGACGATCGCCCAGTTGCGGCAGCTGTTGGACCGGGCGCGGGCGATCGGAGTTAAGCCCGGCGCGGAGATCACGCTCGAGGCGAACCCGACAAATATCACGAGCGAGCGGGTCGATGGCTGGCTCGCCGTCGGCGTCAATCGGCTCAGTATCGGCGTGCAGAGCCTGCGGCCCGATGCGCTGCGCTTTCTAGAGCGGCTCCATTCCGGCCCGGACGCGATCGAGGCCATCCGGACGGCGCGCGCCGGCGGGTTCGCGAATGTCAGCGCGGATCTGCTGTACGGCATGCCCGGCGTCAACCTCGCTGCCTGGCTCGACACGCTGGAGGCGGTGCTGGCCGAAGGGGTCCAGCATCTGTCGGCTTATGAGCTGACGGTTGAGTCGGGGACTCGGCTGGGGCAGGAGGTGAGGACCGGTCTCGTCCAGATGCCTGGGGCCGATGACCAACTCGAGCAATACTGGGCTGCGGCCGCACGGTTGGAGGCCTCCGGCTATGGCCACTATGAAATCTCGAACTGGTCGCTTCCCGGGTTCGCCTGCCGGCACAACCTGGCCGCCTGGAACTATCACCCCTACCTGGGCTGCGGGGCCGGCGCGCATTCGATGTTTCGCCAGGCTGATGGGAGCACGGAGCGGCGGTGGAACGTGAAGGGGCCGCACGCCTACATCAGGCAGGCATCCGCCTCCGGTCGCGCGCTGGATGGCAGCGAGACCTTGTCAGCGGAGCGCGCGGTGGGGGAGGCCGCCATGATTGGCGTCCGGCTCCTGGACGGCACAACCGCGGCGCAGGATTTTCCGGCGCAGCGAAAGCAGCTGGCCGGTGCCGGGTTGCTCGCCGAGAGTGAAGGCCGCGTCCGGCTGACGCCGAGGGGCGTCGAGCTCGCCAACCAGGTCGGCGCGGCCTTCCTCCGTTAGGGTTGCAGATATTCTTGGGGTGAACTGGCGGGTTCTTCTCGCCACGATCGGTTATCTCCTTGCGGGCGCCGCACTCGGTTACGCGGCACTCGCAGCCGGGCCTCTTCCAGCGTTCACGGCGATCGTCTTCCTGGTCCTTCTGCTCGTCAGGGTCAGAAGGCAACCAGAGCAGCCCGGCGGCTATATGGTCGGTGGAGGGTTGGCAGGCGCGGTAATTCTTTTGAAGGTTATTTCCGACTGTTCGCCGCCGTCATGTCACTACGACGTCCGCACGCTGCTTGCGGGGATTGTCTTCATCGTGGTCGCTCTCGTTGGTGCGGGCTTGCTGGTACGCGCCGTCCTGCAGCGCCGCTTTTCCTAAGCGCTACTCCGCTGACGATGGCGACTGGCTCCCGCGTTTGGGGACGCCGGCCTTGGCCATGACGCGCTCAAAGAGATCGTAGGGCTGCGCGCCCATCACCAGGTAGCGGTCGGCGATGACGTGGGCCGGGATGCCGTTGATCATCAGATCCTCCGCCTCCGCGCGCCGCGCGTCGAGGTAGTCGCCGAACCGATTCTCCTTAATCGCCGACTCCATTCCGGCCACATCGACGCCCGCGCGGGCGGCGACCTCCCGCAGCACGTCCAGGTCGGAGACGTCGCGTCCCTCGTTCCAGTACGCCTTGAACAGCTCGCGGTGCATCGCCTCGAAGCGTCCTTGCTCCCGGGCGAATTCGGCTGCCTGCAGGGCGGGACGGGAGTTGATCAGCCGCTCGTGCAGCTGGAGTCGCAGGCCGACCCCGGCGGCCATTCGGTTCACCCCGTCCTCGACCCGCCCCCGGTAGGCTCGAGGCAGGACCTCGTCGCGCGGCCGGCCGTCAGCTGGCATCTCGGGGTGCAGCTCGAAGGGCACCCACTCGATCTCGACGTCGTATTCACGCTCCAGCCGTTCGACCCCGACCGAGTCGATGTAGCAGAAGGGTCAGACGTAGTCCGAGTAGATGCGCACCGGGGTGGGCATGTAGGGAGAATAGCCGGTACAATTCAAGTTAGCACTCGCTGATCGAGACTGCCAACCATGATGGAACCCACCCAGCTCGACGAGCGCAAGCAGCAAATCCTGAAAGCGGTCGTGGCCGACTACACGGTGACCGGGGTGCCGGTCGGCTCGCAGGTGCTGGCGGCCAAGTACTTCATCGCGCTCTCCTCGGCGACCATCCGCAATGAGCTTGCCGACCTGGTCGGCACCGGCTACCTGCAGCAGCCGCACACCTCCGCGGGCCGGGTGCCGACCGACCGGGGTTACCGCTACTTCGTGGACTTCCTGATGGAGCCCGAGTCCGCCTCCCCGACCGTCCGGCGGACCGTCAAGCAAGCATTCGAAAGCGCGCCGCGCAGCGTCGATGGAATTCTGGAGAAGGCGGCGATGGTGCTGGCGCAGATCACCGAGAACGTGTCGCTGGTCACCGCTCCCGAGGTCACTGAGGCGCGCATCAAGCACGTCGACCTGGTCTCACTCGAGCCGCAGTCCGTCCTGCTCATCCTGGTGCTGGAAGGCAACCTCATCAAGCAGCAGGTCGTCCGTCTCGACCGGGCCACCTCCCAGGAGGACCTGAGCCGGATGGCCGCCATGCTCAATCGGAAGGTCAAAGGGCAGACCGCCGACGAGCTCTCCGCCAGGTTGAGCCAGCTGGGTCCCGATCGCGATGAGCAGCGGCAGATCATCGAACGGCTGGTCGAATCGATCACCACCCACCAGGCGATGCGGCAGTCGGTCGTCCTGCATGACGGAGTGCGCAACCTGCTGCGCCATCCCGAGTTCGTCGAGGTCAGCCGGCTGGAAGAATTGCTGGAATTGCTGGAGCAGGGTGCTCAGCTGGCCAGCATCTTGCAACAGGTGGCCTTCGACAAGGATGTTGAGATCATCATCGGCCGTGAAAATACCAGCAGCGGGCTGCGGGAATGCAGCCTGGTGCTGACGACCTACAAGATGGATGAGCGTGTCCGTGGCACAATCGGCGTGATCGGGCCGACCCGGATGCATTACGGGCAGGTCGTGGCCCGCGTCCGGCTGGTCAGCCAGGCAACCTCGGAATTGCTGCGCCCCAGTGGGAACTGATTCGGGCGGGAGGGCAATGGGTAAAAAGCCAAACATGTCATCGAAGCATCAGCCTCCGGATTCGACGCTGCCCGGCGGGGAAAAGAGCCGCCAGGGCGTCATTGACACCAGGGCAAGCTCCGCGACGGAGCGTGAGCCCGGCGGCGATCCCCCGGGCGACCAGAGCGTCGATCCGGAATTGCAGGCCGCGCGCGACGAGGCACAGGCGACGTTTGGCCGCTACCAGCGGCTCGCCGCCGATTTCGAAAACTACAAGCGGCGCACCCGCCAGGATCTTGCCGATCGCACCCAGTACGCAAACGAGGAGCTGCTGCGCAAGCTGCTCCCGATCCTCGACAGCTTCCGACGGGCGCTAGAGCATGCGCCCCCGGACCTTGACCGGAACTGGTTCGAGGGCATCAAGCTGGTCGCGCGGCAGTTCGACGAGGTCCTCCAGGGCCAGGGCGTTTCTGCCATACCCGCGGTCGGTGAGCAGTTCGATCCGGCGCAGCACGAGGCGATTGCCCGCGAGGAGACCGATGAACACGAGGAAGGCACGATCGTGGAGGAGATGCAGCCCGGTTACCGGCTTCACAACCGTGTATTGAGGCCCACCCTGGTGAAGGTTGCCCATCCCCGCACGTTAAAGTCCTAAGAACCCTCAGTGCCGGCTCCCAGAACTCGCTTGACGTTTCATCCGCGCGGATCGGCCGAATGCCATTGTCGACTCCTGCGCTTCTCGGCCGCCCGAGCGACGGACGTCTCAAACGCTCGCCTGGCACGTCCCGCGCCACTCGCGTCGGGCGACGCCCGGCGGCGCGAGCCTGAGAGCCGGCACTGATGGCGATCAAGCGCGACTACTACGAAGTGCTCGGCGTGAGTCGGGACGCCAGCGCCGAGGACCTCAAGCGAGCCTATCGAAAGCTGGCTCTGCAATTCCATCCCGATCGCAACCCTAACGATCCGCAGGCCGAGTCGCGCTTCAAGGAGATCAACGAAGCTTACGAGGTCCTAAGCGACCAATCGAAGCGTCAACGATATGACACCTTCGGCCATAGCGCCCAGGGCACGCCGGGCTTCGACTTCGGTGGGGCCGGGTTCGGCGGCATCAACGACATCTTCGACATGTTTTTCGGCGCGGCCGCGGCTGGCCGGACCCGCAGCGGGCCGCGTCGCGGTTCGGACCTCCGGCTCGACCTACGGCTCAGCTTCGAAGAGGCGGTCTTCGGCGTCGAACGTGAGCTGACCATCCCCCGGGCCGAGTCCTGTGATGCCTGCCACGGCAGCGGCGCGGAAGCCGGCACCTCGCCGCAGACCTGTCCCCAGTGCCGAGGCAGCGGCCAGGTGCGTCGCGCCACCCAGTCGATCTTCGGCCAGATCGTCAACGTCGCCAGTTGCCCTCGCTGCAACGGCGAGGGCAAGGTGATCGAGCGACCCTGCCGAACCTGCGGCGGCACGGGTCACCGGCCCGGCGAGAAAAAGGTGCGCGTCAACATTCCAGCCGGCGTCGATAGCGGATCGCAGATCCGTCTCACTGGTGAAGGCGAGGTGGGCCCTCGCGGTGGTGCCCCCGGCGACCTGTACATCGTTATCCAGGTCAAGCCGCATCCGACGCTGAAGCGGAGCGGCACCGACGTGGTCTACGAACTGCCGCTGAGCGTGGCCCAGGCGGCGCTGGGCGACACGGTGGAGATCCCGACGGTTGATGGGCCCGAGCGGATCGAGATTCCCCCCGGCACGCAATACGGCAAAACCATCCGGATCCACGGCCGCGGTGTCCCGCACGTGCGCTCCGGCCGTCGCGGCGATCAGCTTGTCTATGTGCGGGTCGTGATTCCCACCAGCCTGACCGAAGAGCAGAAGCAGGCGCTGCGTCAGTTGGGCGGCATCAACGGCAAGCCGGAGCACATCGAAAAGGGCTTTTTCGACAAGTTCAAGCACGTCATCGGCCTCGAGTAAGCGAGCGCTCGAGGTTCCGTAGACTAACCCGATGTCGACGGCGTTTCGTATCGTCCTCTTGATCGCCGCGGCCGCCACCGTGCTGGCATTGTTGATCGGCCCCGCCTGGCGCGGCAATTTCTACCGAAGCTGGCTGCGGCCGCGCCTGATCGCCTTCGGCCTGGTCGTCGTGCTGCTGGCTGCCGGCGAATACCTCTACCGCGTCATCAATGCGATCAAGACTCATTGATGGCGCGCTCTTTCCAGGTCACCTTCCTCCGAAGCGGGACGACCGTCGACGTCGCCGAGAACGAAGGCATCTTGGGCGCCGGGCTCAAGGCTGGGCTGCCGTTAGCCTTCGATTGCCGCAAGGGGCGGTGCAAGACCTGCATGGTGAAGGTGGACGGCATCATCGACCAATCCGAGGCCTGGCTGATCAGCAATGAGGAGCTTGCCGACGGCTATGCCCTGATCTGCGTCGGGAAACCCCGCAGCAATCTTCGCGTGCACGCCTGATGCGCTTCACGATCATCGACCTCTTGATCCTGATCGCCGTCGTGTTCGCCATCAGCAGCGGTTATCGCCGTGGCTTCTGGATCTCGCTCGCCCAGTACGCCGGCCTCGTGCTCGGGGTCGTGATCGGCGCCGCCCTTGCGCCGGTGTTGATGGATGCCCTCAAACTCTCGGACTCGACGATCCGGTCGCTGGGCGCGGTGATGGTGCTGATTGTCCTGGGCGCCATCGGCAGCAGCGTCGGTTACTGGGTGGGCGAGCCGATCCGCCTTCGGCTGCTCGCTCGGCCGCAGAGCGGCCGGGCCGACAGTCTGGCCGGGGCGATCTTCTCGACCCTGGCGGTGCTCTCGGTCTCCTGGTTCCTCGGGCTTAGCCTGGCGCGAATTCCCAGCCCGCTACTCTCGGGCGGCATCCAGCGGTCGGTCGTCCTGCGCTCGCTGGACGCGATTGCGCCGCGGCCGCCGAGCTTCCTGTCGAGGGTCGAAGCCATCATTGCCGGCGTCAACTTCGCGCCGGCATTCTCCGGCCTGGAGCCGCTCGGCCCGTCTGCCCAACCATTGCCGAGCTCGGTCGACACGCCTGGCGTCCGGACGGCCCAATCCGAAACGCTGAAGATCCAGGGCTACGGCTGCGGCGGCATCGTCTTCGGCAGCGGCTTCCCGGTCGGTCCGGGGATGGTGCTGACCAATGCTCACGTCGTAGCCGGAACCCAGGGAAGCACCGTCCTGAATTCGTCCGGGCGCAGCCTCCCTGCCCGGGTCGTCCTCTTCGACCCGGAGCGCGATGTCGCCATCCTCTATGTGCCGCGGCTGGCGCTGGCGCCCCTGCCCGAGGCGGCCGCGAGCGCGGGCACCCAGGGGGCGGCCATCGGCTACCCGGGCGGCGGTCCCGAGGACGTCGCTCCCGCCGCGGTCAACGGCGAGGTGCAGGCCGAAGGTCGCGACATCTACGGCCAGCGGCTGGTGGTACGGAGTATCTGGATCATTCAAGCCAGCGTCAAGCCGGGGAATTCCGGCGGACCGCTCGTCGACCTCAACGGGAACGTGCTCGGCGTCATCTTCGCGGCCTCTACGAGCCAGCCGGGCACGGCCTATGCGTTGACCGATGCCGAGGTCCAACCCGACATCGACCAGGCCCAAGGGCGTACGGTGCCTGTGCGGGTCGGACCCTGTGCGATGTAGGCTGAAGCCGGTCAATTCGCGCCTGATCTCACAACGGCGCGGTTCCTTCTCCGGCAGCCGGTCTGCGAGACTGGCCTCATGGCGGACCGCGAACAGGGTGGACCCCTGACCAGGGCCTGGCGCCACCTCGAGCGCCCGGTCCGGATCCTGGTTTATCTGCTGATCGCGCTGACGCTGGTGATGCTCTATCACCAGAGCGAGTACCTGGTCGTCCACCTCTTCAACGTTTTCCTCCTGTTCGTCTTCGCCGCGATCATCGCCTTGCTGCTCACGCCGCTGATCGACCGGATGGAGATGCTGGCCGTCTTCAAAGGCCGGCGGGTCGTCGCCGTACTCATCCTTTACCTCGTCATCATCGGTCTGATCGCCGGGCTGATCGCGCTCGTGACGCCGTCGCTGATCGGGCAGGCCAAGCAATTGCCGGCGCTGGAATCGCGAGCCATTGCCTTCGTCCGCTTGCTGCAGGACGCGATCGATAGTGCGGGCATTCCCCTCAAGCTGAGCCTGCCCAGCGGGTCGGGCGGGATCAGCACCGCCGTCCTCGGATCGGTCCTCGGCATCCTGAGCGGGACGCTGGGAACGCTGATCAATGTCCTCCTGGTAGTCGTGATCTCGATCTACCTGCTGGTGGAAGGCCGCCAGCTGATCGCCAGCATGCGCAAGCTCTTTGTCGGGCACGAAGAGGTCTACGACTTCACGCTGTTGGCGGTTGGCACCACGTTCGGCCAGTACGCGCGCGGCCAGCTGCTCATGTCGCTTGTCATGGGCACGTACACCGGCCTTGCCATGACGCTGATCGGTGTCCCGTATGCCGTGGTTCTCGGGATTTTGACCTTCTTCCTCGAGTTTCTGCCGTTGATCGGCGCGCCGATCGGGATGGGCCTGGCGGTGCTCATTGCCCTCGTCTTCAAGGGACCGGTAGTCGGGCTCCTGGCCCTGGTCGCGGCGGTCGGCGGCCACGCGATCGAGGCCTACATCCTCGGGCCGCGCGTGATGGGTTCCGCCACCCGCATCCATCCCCTGGTCGCCATGGCGGCACTGTTGATCGGCGCCGAGCTGGGCGGCATCCTCGGTGCGCTCTTCGGCGTCCCGATCGCCGGGCTCCTCAACGTCGTCCTCGGCGCCGTGTACCGGGCGCGACGCGGCGAGGAGGCTCCACTCTCGGCGAGCCCATCTGGCGAGGTGCACGCCCAGGCCCTGCCGCGATTGTCCGAGGAGATCAGCGAAGCGGCTGCGGACGGCCCGATCGAGGAGAAGCCTGTGCCTCACTCCGGACGCTAGGGTGGCGCTGGCCGCGACTTAGGACCGCAAAATTCCCCAACTGCTGCTCCTGGCTTCGCCGGGCTGGAGGACGATCAGTCCGTCGCCGCTGCGGAAGGCGTTCGGCGCACAGGTCATCGGTTCGATCGCGATGCTGCGCCGCCGGCGACTCGTATCTGGGATCGCATCCGGCGTGAACACCATGAGAAACCGGTAGACGGGTTCCAGCCAGAGCCTTATCTGCGGGTCGCCCCTGGGAGCCTCGAGCTGAACGCGGATGAGTCCATCTGTGTCCGGGACCAGATTTGCGAACGCGGTATCCATGCGCACGGTCCCGATCGGCCGCAGGTCCAGGAAGTCGTAGGCCGTCCCGCCATTCGGCAGCAGACGTCCGGTCGGGATCAGCCGGTCGTTTGTTTCGAGCCGCAGCAACGCCGGGATCTTCAGGAGCGCCTGATCGATCAGGGTGCCGACCGTGAGGTATGGATGGTGGCCGGTACCATATGGGGCGGCCTGCCTCCCGACGTTGGTCGCTGTCGTCCGGATGGTCAGCCCGCCGGCCGCAAGGCGGTAGTCGACGTGAAAGCGGAGGGTGAATGGGTAGCCGTCCTGGGGGTGGAGGAGAAGGGACATCAGCACGCGGTCGGTGGCCTGCTCAGCGGCTGTCCAGTTCACCCAGCGGGTGAGACCGTGCAGAGCGTTGTGCCTGGCCGGCTCGGTGAGCGGCAACTGATGCACCTTGCCAGCAAATTCGTACTGGCCGTCCTCGATCCGGTTGGGCCACGGCAGGAGCAGTTGGCCGCGTCCAATAGTGCACATCTCGTTCTCCCCAAAACCGTCGACGACCTCGCGGTCAGCAACCGTGTAGCTGCGAAGGCCGCCTCCTACTTCGGTGACGACCGCGCGCTGATCGCCGAAAGTCAGGACAAACTGCTGCCCGGAGGGTGGGATGAGGGACACCGCCACCGGATAATAGGACGATGGTCCGCGAGACGACGCCGATTCTCGCAGAAGATACCGTCGACGCAGATCCGCTGAAGCAATTCGCCGCCTGGCTCAGAGACGCGGTTGCGGCCGGCGAGATCCTCCCGGAGGCGATGACGGTCGCCACCAGTACCCGATCGGGTGAGCCCTCGGCGCGGATGGTGCTGCTGCGCGGCTTTGACGAGCGAGGTTTCGGCTTCTTCACCAACTACGACAGTCAGAAGGGGCGCGAGCTCGCCGAGAATCCGAGGGCGGCCCTGGTGGTCTATTGGCCGAAGCTCGGTCGGCAGGTGCGAGTCAGCGGCGCCGTCGTAAAGCAGTCGGTGGAGGAATCAACAGCCTACTTTCATGGCCGGCCACTCGCCAGCCAGCTGAGTGCCTGGGCGTCACCGCAGAGCGCCGTGATTGCCAACCGCAGGATCCTGGAGGACTCGGTGGCTGCGCTGGCGACGAGGTACGAGGACGCCCCGGTGCCGCTGCCCCGCAACTGGGGCGGTTATCGCGTGATTCCCCAAACCATCGAGTTCTGGGTGCATCGCGACAACCGTCTGCACGACCGACTTCGTTATCGCCGCCGAGCCCAGGGCGGTTGGCGGATCGAACGGCTTGCCCCCTGAGCCCATCTGAGGGCCTCTAAAAAGCGGAGAGCCCCGGCATGTTGCCGGGGCTCTTTGAGAAAGGAGGGGAGCCTACTTGTTGCGGTAGGCGATCAGCGCCGCGTCGAAGTTGTGGCTCGCGTCGTAGTTGCCCGCCGCCATCAGCCGGGTGCCGGCCTTGATGTCGCTGAGCGACCCGGGCTGACGCTGCTTCTTGCCGGTGACCTGGAAGTACTTGGTGCTGGCGCTGACCGTCAGCTTGACGTCCTTCCCGTCGCGGGTGCGGATCGTGATCACGTTGCCGTTGACGCTCTGGACTGAGCCGGCGACGTGCGCGCTACCAATATGAACGCGCTTCGCATAGAGCTTGCCATCGCGAGTCTCGTAGCGAACCATGACGTGGCTATTGACTTCGATCTCCGACCAGCTGGCCTTGACATTGCGGCCCTTGACCACCACGGTGGCATCGGTCTTGAGGAAGGTTTTGCTGCCGGCCTTCGCGTTCTTGACGGTCAATTGCGTGCCGCTGATCGCCGTGACCGTCCCACCGAAAATATCCTTCGCCGTCGTCCGCTGTGCCTTAGCCGGGCTGGCCGATGCCGTGGCGGCCGGTGCCGCCATGGCGCCCGTGGCCAGCACGCCCGCGAGAAGTCCTGCCGTCGCGATTCCTGCGAATATCTTGCCGAACATTTGTGATTGACCTCCTGTGTTTTCGACGATTTCGACAAGGCCAGTGTCGCGCCGCCAGCTGAGGGGTTTGGCAGGGAACCCTTAGAGACGGTTGAGAGGTCGAGAGGCGGCCGTAAGGTCTTTACAGTCCCACACACGCCTCCGCGGTGTGAGCGACGCGCCGGTCGCATGTCACGTTGCAGGCTCCGCGACAAACGCCGCATCCGCCTGTATTGGTGGGGCGCCTGTGGTTAACGACTCCTTTGCCGATCCGATACGCGCCGAAACATCTCGATGCACTCCGACCTGGCCGAGTGTGCTTGCAAGGACTGTGTCACGGTGCGTTCCGTATTACGTCTGCCGTAACCTTGCGGCCGTAGTCTCGGCCGAGTGGGCTCGGCTGTTACCTTCCATCTCGCGGAGCTCGAGTCCACCGCTGAGGGGCCGGAGCGGGCGCTGGAAGGTTACGACTACGGCCCGATCACGGCCCTGCTCCACGACGACACCATCAGCGAAGTGATGGTCAACGGCGCCAGCCAGGTGTACATCGAGCGCAAAGGCCAGCTCACGCTGTCCGATGTGCGGTTCGCCAGCGAGGCCGAGCTGATCCGGGTCATTCGTGAGATTGCTGCCTTCGTCGGCCGGCGCATCGACGACGACTCGCCGATGGTCGACTGCCGGCTTCCCGACGGCTCCCGCGTCAATGCCATCATCCCACCGCTCTCGCTCGATGGCGCCACCCTCACGATCCGCAAGTTCGCCAAGGATCCCTATTCGGTGCAGGACCTGATCAATTTCGGGTCGCTGACAGCGGAGGCCGCTGCGTTCCTGGAAGCCTGCGTCAAGGCCCGCTTCAACATCCTGGTCGCCGGCGGCACGGGCTCCGGCAAGACCACGACCCTGAATGTGCTTTCCTCTTTTATTCCCGACAACGAGCGGGTCGTGACGATCGAAGATGCCGCCGAGCTGCAGCTCCGTCAGCCCCACAAGGTCCGGCTCGAGTCGCGGCCGGCGCGGATCGACGGCTCCGGACGGGTCAGCATCCGGGACCTGGTCGTGAACGCGCTTCGGATGCGGCCCGATCGCATCGTGATCGGCGAGTGCCGCAGCGGCGAGGCTCTCGACATGCTGCAGGCGATGAACACCGGCCACGACGGGTCGCTGACAACCATTCACGCCAACTCGCCGCGCGACACGCTGGCCCGGCTCGAGACGCTGGTGCTGATGTCCGGGGTGGACCTACCGGCGCGTGCCATTCGCGAGCAGGTCGCCTCCGCCATCCACCTGATCGTGCAGCAGTCGCGGCTGCGAGACGGCTCGCGCCGGCTGACGAACATCACCGAAGTCATTGGCCGTGAGGGTGACACGATCACGCTCCAGGATGTCTTCCTCTTCGAGGAGACGGGAACGGATGGCAACGGTCGAATCCAGGGCAAGCTCAGTCCAACCGGAATCCGGCCGCATGCGATGGCCAAGATCTACTCGCAGAAGGTGGCGATCTCGCCGGCGCTCGCCGCCCTCTTTCCTGACCGCAAGGCGCCGGACTTCACGCTGGGGGTGCGCCGATGAACGTCGAACAGACAGAGGAGATCGACACGGAGGTCCTGCGCGACATCGCCGCCGACATGCGCGGGGAGCTCGACCGGATTCAGGAGCAGATGGCCGAGCTGACCCACGAGCACAAGCGGGCGGTTGTGCTCAAGCAGATCTTCGGCGTCGATCCGCTGACCCGCGACCGCTTCAACCACCTGCACGCCAACATTGACCAGTACCGTGGAAAGATGGCGGAGCTGCTGGAGGAAGAGCGTCTGCTGACCCGCTGGCTCGACCGCTGCCGGGACTTGCTCGACCTGAAGGCCGCCTGACTGTCCCCCGCCCCGCCCTCCCTGAGGGGAGGAACATTGGGGCGGATAATGGGCGCGTGGAGCCTGAGTCGAGCCTCGCGCTGTTCTTTCGGGCGGCCGAGGGCCTGGTTACCGAACACGGGCCCGGCCCCGCGGCCTTCGCCCGGATCGGAAACTTGCTGCGCCCCCTCGCCACCGATCCGACCCTCGTCGATGCGCCCAGGCTCGCCGCCTTGCACGATTCCACCGCCGGCTTCGGAATTCTCGGGCGCGACAACCGAGGCTCGACGCTGATGCTGGCGCGCTTTTCGGCGGAAGCGCCTACGCCCATCCACAATCACAATTCGTGGGGCGTGATCTGCCTGATCCGCGGCCGCGACCGCCACATCCTCTGGGCGCGCGAGGACGATGGCGCCCGACCGGGCCGGGCCCGGCTTCGCTTGGTGGAGAGTCGTGAGCTCGGTCCGGGCGACACGGCGTGGATTCCGGCGGCGCCCGACGATATTCACAGCCAGCAAGGTATCGATGGGGACGCTTGGGAGCTCGTCTATTTCGAGCGGGATCCAACCACACAGCCGCGCTTGTACTTCGATCCCGATCGCGGCCTGGTCGAGGAACGCGCCCCGCTCTAGAAGTTCGGTCAGATCTCGAGCGCGCGGACGATGAAGTCGCGGCTTCCGTCCCAGGTCCAGCAGGTCTGCAGCGTCAGCGAGGAGCCGGACGTTGCGCCGAGCGGCCAGAGCTGGGTATTGCTGACGATCGTCGTGTAGCTCACGCGGTAGGTATGGACCCGGCCCGCGGGGTCGCCGTACTTGACGATGTCGCCGGCGCGCAGGCCGAGGATGGGCGTAAAGATACCCGGGTTGTGAGCCATGACGTAGATGTTGTTGGCGCCAGCACAGCTCCAGCGCCAGGTGCCCCAGCGCGGGACCGGCGCCCGACCGAGGCAGTCGCTGTACCACCCGACCGACTGGCTGAGGCCAAGCCGCGGGATGACGATGGTGTTTGCCCGGACAACCGCAGCCGCCGGCGCCGGAGGAGGCGCGGGGGCGACCCGATGAACCGCGGCGACCGCTGGTACCGATGCCGGCTGCGCCGGGTTGGCGGCGGCCTCCAGCGCTTGGGCCGCGGCCAGCGCGGCTCGCTGCTCACGGGCCTGCTGCGCAAACAGACGGTGGTCGCCGGCTTCCGCGTCTGCCGTCTTTACCCCATGGGCGGCGACCAGTATCACCGGTGCGGGGTGCGAGATGAGAAGTGGGAAGCTCAGGATGAAGACGGCGACGCCACCGAGGACTGGCGCGCGCCAGCGGCGCAGGAGACCGGCCATGGCTCGCGCAACGCGCGCGCGGCGCCAAGGTTTGCGCCGTTTACACGATCGTCACGCCGGGTAACGACTCAGGCGATCTTCGCCCGGCGCTGAGCGGGGCCGAGGTAGCGTTCGACCAGCGCGATCAGCTCCTCGAGCTCGTACGGCTTGGTCACGCACTCGGCGCAACCGGCCTCGATCGCGGTCTCCCGGTCGCCGACCATCGCGTGGGCGGTGACGGCCACCACGGGGATGTGTGCCAGCGCCGGATCCGCCTTGAGCGCCCGGGTCGCCTCCCACCCGTTCATCTCCGGCAGCGACAGATCCATCAGGATCAAGCCGGGCTTGAGCGCTCCGGCCATCACCACCGCCTCGCGGCCGGTTTGCGCCAGCTCGCAGCTGAAGCCGCGGGAGCGCAGGATCTTGAGCGCCATCTTTTGCATAATCGCGTCGTCTTCAACCACGAGGATCAGTTGACTCATGCGGCGGCTCCTTGCGTTTTACTCTGACCGAGCAGCTGGCGAACCGCGTTGGTCAGGCCCTCCGGTTCGATCGACCCCTTCGCAACGAATCGCTGGACATGACCATTCAGGGTGAGCAGATCCTCTGCCGTCAGCTCCTTGGCGCTGACGATCATGATCGGGATGCCCACCCCAGCGGGCTGGGCGCGCAGGCGCGCGACCATTTCGAAGCCGCTCATCCCGGGCATCATCAGGTCCAGTAGCACGAGTTCGGGCGGCGATTGCGCGATCAAGGCCATCGCCTCATCGCCGCTGGCCGCGCCCACCACCTCGGCGCCCTCTTCTTTCAGGATTTTGCTCAGCATCGTCCGCGCGTCCGGATCGTCGTCAACGACCAGCACACGCTTGCCGTCAAGGTTGGGCAGCAGCCGGTGGATCTTCGCGATCAGCGCGCCGCGATCGTAGGGCTTGCCCAGGTAGTCTGAGGCGCCGAGAGCGAACACCAGCCGCTGGTCCTCGACGATGGTCACCACCAGGACCGGGATGCCTGCCGTTTGCGGATCTTCCTTCAGCTTTTCCAGCACCCACCAGCCAGAGGCGTCCGGCATCATGATGTCGAGCGTGATCAGCATCGGATGGCTCTCGCGCGCCAGTTGCAGGGCGTCGGTGGCGTTCGATGCCTGCACCGTCTTCCAGCCTTCCTGCTCCAGGTGCCTCGCGATCAGTTGACGGACGCTGGGGTCGTCGTCGACCACCAGGATGGCGGCCCCCGGGAGCCCCCGGTTCGGGCGACGCAGCGGCGCCCGCTGCAGCGGCGCCACGACTCCCTGCCCCGAGGCCCAGGCCGGGATCGCGAAGGTGAAGGTGCTGCCCAGGCCGGGCTCGCTGACCACCGTGATGGCGCCGCCATGCATCTCGACGAGCTTGCGCACGATGCTGAGGCCGAGGCCGGTACCGCCGTGCCGCCGGGTGCTGCTGCCATCCCCCTGGACGAACTCTTCGAAGATCACCTTCTGCGACTCGGCTGAGATGCCGGCGCCGGTGTCCTTGACGGCGATGCGTACCATTCGGCCTGATGCCTGCACGATCACCGCGATGTGCCCGCGTTCGGTGAACTTCACCGCGTTGGAGAGCAGGTTGATCAGGATCTGCTTGAGGCGCGCGGGATCCCCTTCGACCGCCGGCAGTGCGGGGGCGAACCGGGTTTCGATCCGCAGTCCCTTCTCCTGGGCGAGTGGGCTGATGCTGTCCAGCACCGAGGTGATCAGGGCCGGCAGCTCCACTCGTTCCAGGGAAAGCTCCATCTTGCCGGCCTCGATCTTGCTCAGGTCGAGAATCTGATTGATCAATCCCAGCAGCGATTGGCCGCTTTTGTTCACCTGCACGAGGTCCTGCTGCTGCTCCTCGTTGATCGGCCCGTCGATCCCGTCGAGGAGGATCTGGGAGAAGCCGATGATGGCGGAGAGCGGAGTGCGCAGTTCGTGGGACACGTTGGCGAGGAATTCCGATTTCAACTTATTGGCGCGGGCCAGCTCCTGGTTGGCGGCCTGCAGTTCGGATGTCCGCTGCGAGACCTTTTCCTCCAGCGTCTGGTAGGCGCCGCCGAGCTTGTTGGTCATCTGGTTGAAGGTATGGGCCAGCGCCTGGAGCTCCCTGGCCGCGAAGCGCTCCCGGACCCTGACGGGGGTGACCACGTCGCCCTGAGCGATCCGGGCGGCGGCCCCGGTCAACTCGTCGACTGGGCGGGTGATCCATGCCGCTCCCAGGAAACCGAGCACCAGGGCGAGAACGATCGCGATCAGCAGCCATTCGACCGTGCTCACGATCAAGGGCGTCAGCTCCGATCGGAGCTCGGCGACGGGCTGGGACACCCAGACCTTCCAGCCGACCTCCGGAACGGTTGCAAAGCCGGCGGCCCGCGGCACATTACCGTCGAGGTCGGTGTACCAACTCACGCCCGTCTCCTGGCCGAGCGACTGCTGGAAGATGCCTGAGGAGGAGAGGTCTTTGGCTTCGACGCGCCAGTCGTCCCGAGGGTGTGCGATCACGCGCCCGCGGTGGTCGACGACAACCGCCTGGCCGTTCAGGCCGATCCGGCTGTAGTTCGAGAGGCGCTGCACTTCGGACAGGTCGACGGTGCCGGCGAGGAATCCAACCAGTGTCCGTCGCGTGTCCACGACCGGAACGGCGATGACAACGGCAGCCACGCTGGCGTCACCGGGAGACCGCACCACGTCGGAGTATTTCGGACCGATTCGGCGCGGGTTGAGTACGTCCTTGACGTAGTTCCATTCGCTGTAATCGACACCGACCCCGGCGGGCGGCGCGGCCGCCATCGCCCGGCCGGCCAGGTTCCCGACGTACAGCTGCAGGAGCGCCGGCTGGGCCGAGTGTGCGGCGGCCAGCTCCTGGTTCATGTGGTCGGGATTGAAGCTCGCGCCGTTCAGCCGGGCGATGCTGGAATCGTTGTCGGACTCGATCTGGGAGGCCGTACTCTGCAAAGCCGAGGTCTGGTCCAGCAGGTATCCGTAGATGGCCTGGGCGAGGCTTTCCGCCATCGGCTCGTGCTTCTGCTGGATGCTGGCGTTCTGTGTGGCAAACAGGGCCGAGATGCGCTGGGCGCCAAAGAAGACCAGCGGGCCAACCCCGACCATCAGGAAGCCGACGCTGATGTACCAGCGCAGGCTATGCATGGAGGCCCGACTGGCGTCGGGGGACGGCGCACCCACATTCGCAGTAACGGGTCGTTCACCGCAACTTTGCGCGGCGTTCCTCCCCGCTCCGTTACGCCCTTGTTACTAGTCCCAGCCGGGTCTCGTAGGCTTGACCCGATGCCAGGATTACGGGCGCGGGACCGCGCGCGGCTGGCGGCCGAACGGCTGGGCGCGATCTACCCGGCCGTGTCAGAGCTGGAGCACAAAAACCCCTTCCAGATGCTGATCGCGACCATCCTCTCGGCGCAGACCACGGACCGATCGGTCAATTCGGTCACGCCGGCGCTCTTCGCCAGATATCCCGATGCCGCCGACCTCGCGCATGCCGATCCACGGGAGGTCGAGGCGCTGATCAAGCCGACTGGGTTCTTCCATGTGAAGGCCAAAACGATCATCGCCTGCAGCAAGGCCCTGGTCGAGCGATTCCATGGCGAGGTGCCGCCGCGGATGGAGGACCTCGTGACGCTGCCCGGCGTCGGTCGCAAGACCGCTAATGTCGTGCTTGGCGTCGCCTTCGGCGTCCCGGGCTTCGCCGTCGACACCCACGTCAAGCGGCTGACGCGACGCCTCGGTCTGACCAAGAGCACCGATCCGGTCAAGATCGAGGCCGAGGTGACCAGGATGGTGCCGCCGGAGGAATGGACTGGCTTCAGCCTGCGGCTGATCCTGCACGGCCGTCGGATCTGCCTCGCCCGAGCGCCCCGCTGTCCGGAGTGCGTGCTCAACGACTTCTGCCCGTCTTCGACCGTCCGGGCGAAAGCGAGGCGGCGACCCTTGACAGCAACCGGCCGCGGGGTAAGGTTGGCTCGTGGCCGACGGAATGCCGCCAAGCGCCCCCAGCGTCGAGGGGCCCGCGACTAGCCAGGCGCCTCGCCAGCCGCGCCGTCAGGCGTCGCTTCTCGGTGGGCTGCTCGTCCTGATCGGGGCGGTTTTGCTGATCGGTCAATTCGTCCGTATCGACGTCGGGCACTACGGCTGGCCGTTGTTTCTGATCGCACCGGGCGTCCTGATCCTCTTCGTCGCGCTCAGCGCCAGAGGTGCGATCGGCGAAGGCCTGGCGATCCTCGGCAGCGTCATCACCGTATCGGGGCTGATCTTGCTTTACCAGAACGCCACCGACCATTTCGAAAGTTGGGCCTATGCCTGGGCGCTGGTTTTTCCGGGGGCGATCGGGACCGGCATGATCCTCTACGGTCTGTCGGCCGGTCGAGGAGGCAACGTGCGGGCGGGGACCCGTCTGGTCGGCATTGGCGTGGTCCTATTCCTGCTCGGGGCCGCCTTCTTTGAAGGCGTCCTCGGCATCGGCGGCTATCAGCTCGACCGCACGGTTGGCGTGGCGATCGGAGCGCTCATCATCGCGATGGGGGCGCTGATGCTGATCCTCAACGTTACTTCCAGCGGTCGCCGTTCGCGGTAGGCCGGGCTAGACTAGGCCCCGTGCGAATCGGCGTTCTCACCGGCGGTGGCGACGCGCCTGGTCTCAATGCGGCCATCCGCGCCGTGGCCCGCCGCGCCTTCCAGCGAGGATTCCAGGTCACCGGGATCAAGAACGGGTGGGCCGGCGTGCTTGGCGAGGGGGACCTCGAGGAGCTGACCACGGCGTCGGTACGGGGCATCCTCCCCCTGGGTGGCACCATTCTGGGCACCTCGCGGACCAATCCTCTCAAGGAGAACGGCGGCATCGAGCAGGTCATCAGCCTGCTTCGCCGCAAGGGTGTCGACGGCCTGGTGGCGATCGGTGGCGACGACACCCTGTCGGTGGCGGCGGCGATGAGCGCCGCCGGCTATCCGGTGGTCGGCGTCCCCAAGACGATCGACAACGACCTGATGGTCACCGAGTTTTGCATCGGTTTCGACACCGCGGTGGGGATCGTGGTCGAGGCCCTCGATCGGCTCCACACCACCGCCTCGGCGCACCATCGCGTGATGGTGGTGGAGGTGATGGGCCGCGACACCGGTTGGGTCGGGATGGTCGGCGGCCTTGCCGGCGGTGCCGACATGATCATTATTCCGGAGTTTCCCACCGAATTCGAGGCGGTGGTCGAGCATCTTCATCGGCGGCGCTCAGAAGGCAAAGACTTCAGCATCATCGTTGTCGCCGAAGGCGTGAAGATGCGGGCGCTCGAGCCGGCGATGCCGGTGGCCGCAGCAGCGGAGAAGCGCGACGCGTTCGGCCACGTGCGGCTCGCCAAGCAGGGTGTTGGTGATGCGCTCAGCACTCGGATCGAGGAGGCAACCGGCTTCGAGACGCGGGTCACCGTGCTTGGTCACCTACAGCGCGGCGGGTCGCCCTCGCCGGTAGACCGGATCTGGGCGACTCGCCTCGGCGTCGTCGCTACCGACCTGCTGGCCGATCAGAAGGCAGGCGTGATCCCGATCCGCCGCGACGGTCAGGTTGCGGTCGTGCCCCTCCGCGATGTCGTCGCCGACACTCGCAAGGTTCCGCGCGAGCTCTACGACCTCCAGCAGGTCTTCGGCTAGCTCGCCTTCGTGGCCAGGCGTTTCTGCCGGTAGAGCGTGGCATCGGCAGCGGCCAGCAACTCCTCCGCCGTCGCCCCGTCCTGGGGGAAGGTCGCGACCCCGAGGCTGACCCCCGGGATCTGGAGAAGGTCGCGGCCGGCCATGAACCGGTGCCGCGCGATGCCGTCCGAGACCCGCTGCGCCACGATGACCGCCGCTGGGGCGCCGGTCGCGGGCAGCAGCACGACAAACTCATCGCCACCATAGCGTGCCACGACGTCCTCTCCGCGGACCGCGTCCAACAACGCGTTGGATACCTCGCGCAGGAGGGCGTCGCCGCCCAGGTGGCCGTAGGTGTCGTTGACCTTTTTCAGCTGGTCGACGTCGAGGAAGAGGATGGAGAAGCTTTCGCCGCCGGCGGTCGCCAGGCTGATCTGCTGCTGGATCCGCTCGAGGAAGAGCCTGCGGTTGTTGAGGCGGGTCAGTGGGTCGTGGCTCGCTTCCCGTTTGAGCGAGTCGTGGAGTTGGGCCACCTCGAGGGACGACGCCAGCTGCGATCCCACCGCCGACATCAGCGCGACGTCGGCCTCCGAGAATGCGTCAGCTTGCTGACTCTCTGCGTTCAGGACGCCAACGACGTGGCCGCGGCTGATCAGCGGAAAGGCGAGCTCCGACCGAACCTGGTCGTCGAGCCCGATGTAGCGGGATTCCGCCTTGACGTCCTGGATGATCTGGGCGAGGCCACGGGTGTAGACCCAGCCGGTGATGCCCTGGTCGACCGGGATGGTGAGGCCGGTGATGTCGACGGCGTAGCCGCTTTGCGCGCCGACCCGGAGCTCGCCGGCCTTTTCTGTGGGTAGCAGGATGGACACCATGTAGTAGCCCATCACCTCGCGAATGATGGCCACGATGCGGCTCAGGAGGGTGTCAAGGTCGAGCACCGCCGTGGTCTCTTGGGCGATGCGGTAGATGATGCGCAGCTCGCGTGAGTCAGCCACGGACAGGATATCCCGGGGGCCGGCCGGCGGCGGTGGCTCAGAGCTCTTTAAGGCTTCCAGCATCTGCTGGAACCAGGGCGCCTGGCTCGACTCAGCATCGCGGCACATGCGGACAAAGGCTTCGGTCAGCCCGGGGTCGAGGTTGATGCCTTCGAAACGGGTCAACTCGAGGAGGCCCTCGGCCACGGTTGTTGCCGTCTTGACTGGCAGGTCGAAGGTGACATTGAAAAAAGCGTTCACCACCGACAGGATCCGGGTCTCAATCGGAATCGCCTCGCCCTTGAGTCCATCGGGATAGCCCTCGCCGTTGAACCACTCATGGTGAGACCGGACGAACAGGGCCAGGTCTTCGAGCGGCTTGAACCGTCGAAGGAGGTCCGCGGCGACGACCGGATGGGTCATCATCAATGCCCGCTCCTCGGTATCAAGCCGGCCGCGGTGCCTCAGGATGCTGTCCGGGAGGGTAAGCTTGCCCAGGTCCTGGAGCAGCGCTGCATAGCGGACCCGCCGGCGGTGCGCCGGGTCGAACCCGACATGTTCAGCGAGCCTTTCCGCGAGCGCCGCGTGTTCGTTCGCCCGGCTGTGAAGCGCGTCACGAAGCTCGACGGCGCCGGCGAGCGTCAGCACCGTGGCTTCTTCCATTTGTCGGGACTCATCGAGGAGACGCGCGGTTTCCAGGGCCGCAGCCGTGTGGTTGGCGAACGCCATCACCGCCGCCAGGTCGCTCATCTTCAGCTCCGGGCCGAGGACGGTCATCGCGCCCACGACCTGATCACCGACGACGAGCGGTGCCGAGATCGCGGTGTTGAGCTGGAGCAGCGCGCTCAACTGCCGAGCATTGGCCGCCTCGCTGGGCCGCATGGCCATGGCGACCCGCCCGACCAGCTCATCGTGATCGCCGATGTACTCGGGTCGCAGTGTGGCGCAAACGCGATGCAGGATCGGGACGCGGTCGAAGGCAAGGTAACTTCCAATTTCCTGGTGTCCGGTCAGCTTGGCGACCTCCGAGGGCGACTGGATCGTGTGCCAGTAGGCAACGGTCAGCCCTTTGTGGTCCGGAGCGAGAAGGAAGAAGTAGGTGGAGACGCCGGCGTCGGCCAGGCGGAGCCCGACTGCACTGAAGATGGAATCCCGGTCCAGCCGCTGGTGCGCCTGCAGGCCCGCCTCGGCCAACGCACTCACCAGCGCGTTAGCGGGTGGCGCGACCGCTTCGTTGCCGGCGGCAGGCTCGCCCGCGATCCGTGGCAGGAACTGGCTGAAGCCGGCCTCGGCCAGCCCCTCGGGACGAAAGAACCAGACCCGGCCGATTTTCTCGCCCGGGAGCCGGCCGTCGCGCGCCTGGCGCCTGACCACTTCCGGATGCCGGTGGATCGACGCCGCGACCTCCTCGACCGACAGCAGGTTGGGGAGCTGGAGGGCCAGCGGGACGGATGGTTGTGTGATGCGACGTCTCACTGCGACGTTCAACGAAGGAACGTCGCGCTTCCTACGTCTTACGTAAGGTGGAAAGGGTGCCGTCCGGCCCCATGCCGGAACGTCGAACGATCCTTGTCGCGGACGACAGTGGCGTCAACCGCGATCTCCTCAGCGGCCAGCTCTCCACCCTCGGCTTCTGGACCGAGGCCGCGAGCAACGGCGAAGAAGCCGTCAACGCCGCGAGGCGGCTCAAACCCGACCTGATCCTGATGGACGTCGAGATGCCCGTGATGAACGGCCACGAGGCCTGCAAGCGGCTCAAGGCGGACCCCGCCACCGCCGAGATCCCGGTGCTGATGATGACGGGCTTCGATCCTCGTCCGGAGCGACCCAGAATGGTGGAGGCCGGCGGCGACGACCTGATCGTCAAGCCGATCGCGATGCGTGACCTCCAGGTGCGGGTCAGGGCCTTGCTTCGCCTCCGGGAGCTACGTCGCGACCTTCGCAGCACGCAGGAGGGTCTCCGTCAGCTGGTTCAAAAGGAGAACCCCAGCCAGTCGAAGGCACCGTTCGACGATCGCGTCGCCATGACGGCGCAGGCGCTGGCCCGCCTGATCGGTCTCGACGCTGAGGACCAGGAGATCGCGTACCACGCCGGCTTGCTCCACGACATCGGGCAGATCGGCCTGCCCGAGGAGCTGCTAAACCGGCAGGGCAGCCTGACGCCGGAAGAGTTCGCTCAGATTCAGCGGCACACGGTTCTCGGCGCCGAGCTCGCCGGCCCCTTCCGGCCGGCGACCGTGCTGGCGCCGGCGATTCGACACCACCACGAGCGTTGGGATGGCACCGGCTACCCGGACAAACTCCAGGGCCCGGCCATCCCGATGATGGCCCGCATCGTATCGGTCGCCGACGCCTTCCACGCCATGATCACGGATCGCCCGTACCGCCCTCGGCACTCCGTCGCCAGGGCGCTCGAGATCCTGGCCGCCGGCTCAGGAACGCAGTGGGACCCTCGCCTCGTCGCTGCCTTTGCCACCTCGTCGCTGCCGCAGCGCATTGCCGGCGTCGAGGGCGATCACGACGAACTCAAGATCGCCTGAAAAACAGATCGGCCGGCCCGAAGGCCGGCCGAACCTAGTTGAGACTGATTCGCTCTTACGGGTTATAGATGCACGTGGTCACCGGGACCATGTTCCCCTGGACGGTGCCGTTGCCGTAACTGGCGCTGACGACGTAGGTGAATTTCTCCGTTACTGCCGACGGAGCCTGGTGCAGCAGGTTGGCGGTCAGGAGCTCGGTAAGGTTGACGGTCGCCAGGTTGGGCGGCGTCGCAGTGTCGACCTGGGCGACCGGGGGCGGGCCAACCGGGTACTTGCCGGTGTTGTTGTAGTAGAGGTCGGCGGCGGCCTGGATGGTCGCGCCGTCAGTCTTCATGCCGTTGCACGCCGCGTTGGCGTTCACGCCTGAGATGTTGAAGAGAACGATCGCGGCCAGGATGCCCAGGATGGCGATGACAACGAGGAGTTCCACGAGTGTGAATCCACCCTGGCTCCGGTGGGAGCGCTTGCGCGCACCCCTGAGTAATTCGATGAGCATTGGTATATGAATACCTCCTTGAGTTCACGTCGAGAGTAGGGCCCGAATCTTGCGAAGTTTGTAAACGTTCGCTCAATCGAGTAGCAGCTGTGTGACGGCCACGGCGAGCCCGCCCAGGACGACCGCGACCAGCAGCAGCAGGAGGAGCGGCCGAGCGCCGCGCGATCGCTGCGGTGCGAAGTCGACGGCGACCCTGGGCTTGCGATCAGGCCGGGACACGCCTGTCACCCCCCTGTGACGGCGTAAGCCGACCCCGCCAGCTGTGCCGTCCAAGCAGGCCCAGGCCGGCCAGGTGCGTCTGCCACGGGAATCCAGTCCAGCTTTTGAACCGCGGCGTTGGGAGCCGAACGGCAAACTCGAAGCCATCCTGGGCCCGCTGGAGACCGTTCTCGACGACGGCGAACCGTCCGCCGACGTAAAGCGGCGTCGTCGGGCCGATCGGTACCTCGGGCTCTGCGCTCCGCACGAACTTGACCAGCGCCTTAACGGAAAGCGCCAGCTCCTCCAGCTGGCCGTCGACATCATCGGGTGCCGCGTCGAGCAGGAAAGTCCGAAAGAACCGAGGGCGGCCTCGCACCATCAGCACGAGCGTCGCTTCCGCCGTTTCCCACTCGAGGATGAGCCCGTCGGGCGCACCGGTGCCCCGCGCCAGCGCCAATGGCTTCAAGTCGATCCGGTCGAGTTCGAGGCCCACCGCCGACACGGCGGCGCCGACAGCGTCGATCATGTCGCGTCTGGCGGCGACAAGGTACACCGAATAGCCGGCGCGGTCCTTCTGCGCGTGCCAGGCGTAGTAGACGTCCTCGGCATTCATCGGCACCAGCCGCCGGCCTTCGAACATCACCGCACCACCGAGCTCCTGGCGAGGCAGCGCGGGCAACCGGAATTCCCGAACCGCCACTGCCGTATCGGAGATCGCGACACGCGCGGCTTTCGCTTCGAAGCCGCCTGCCTCAAGCACAATGCGCAGGGCAGCGGTCAGCAGTGGCGTCGGAACGCCGTCTTGCAGGGCGCCATCGGGGAGGAGCGTCTCGGCGTGGCGCTTCAGGCGCCGTCCGTCCCCCTCGACCACCTTCAACTCCCGCTTGCCCAGATCAAGGCCGAGCCGGAGGGTCACTGGAACGCCTCCCAGTTGACCCGCCAGGTTCCGGAGTTGCCGCGGTTGGACGAGGAGATCCGGGCGTTCAGCTGGCGGGTACTGCTCGAGGTCGTCACGTTGAGGGTGTAACTCGGGGTGGCCGTCGCGCAGCCGGCAACATGCGTGACACTGACCGTCACCGTGATGGTGCCACTGGAGTAGGGGAGCTGGAACGTCTTTCCGAGATCGTCGGTGCATTGCGTCACTTTGATCGCCGAATGCTCGATTTCGATCGCGTAAGCAAGGCCGGCATCGAGGGCGTAGGTGCTGGTGGTGTCCGCCCGAACGCTACCCAGGCCGAGGAAGGCGTCGCCGGCCAGGGTGAGCGCCGCCCAGATGACGAGCAGGAACGCGGCGACAAAGACGAGCACCACCACAAGCGCCTGGCCGCGCTGGCCGACCCGTCGACGGTGCAGCATCAAAAGCACCCCGCGATACGGTTGCTCAGGTTGAGCGTAGCGGCCGCGGCGCCGGTTGCCGATGGCTGGAGGGTCAGCGTCGCGTAACAGCCGGCGGCGCTGATCACGACGCTCGTCATGCCTCGCGCCGCCACCCGGGCGGTGCCGCCCGCGGTCCGGATCAAATCATTGTTCGCCGTGATGCTGTACACGACGGTCACCGACGGGGAACCGTAGGTGAGAGTCAAAGTGCTTCCGAACGCGATCGTGCCGGTTGGAATAGCGGCGGCGCTGTTGAGATCCCTCGTTAAGGTGATGCTGGCATGGCTGATGGCGGTGTCCGCTGAGATCACGCCCGCCTCTTTGGTCACTGCCTTATAGGCAACGAGGAACGTGCCGGCCATGGCCAGGCTGGCCATCGTCAGAATGGCCATGCCGACAATGGCCTCGACCAGCGTGAAACCCCGCTGCGGCGACCGTGGCCGGCTCATGAATGCACCTTGAGGAAGTAGAGGACTTCCGTCGTCGCGCTGGGCCCGGTCACCGTCAGCACCAGCTCCTGCAGCCCGTTGTCGGCGCTGGCAGCCGTGAAGGTATTGCTGCCGGGGTTGTAATAAAAGACCTGGTAGGAAAAGGCGTAGCCGGCGGCCGCGAGGTTGAGGTAGGTGGCTGGTTTCGTCGAGTACGCCTGGCTCTTGATGTAGTCGGCCTCCGAGCGACTCAGGCGGTCCAGGCTGGTCTGCTGCTGGTGGCGGGTGGCGGCGATGGTGGTCGCCGAGAAGGCGCTCAGGATGGTGACGACGATCACAGCCAGCAGGGCAACGGCCACCGTGGTCTCCATCAGGCTGAAACCGGGTGAGCGTTTCATTTGAGGGCACCAACCAGGCCATACATGGCACTGATCAGCGATACGGCGATGAAACCAACGACCAGGCCGACGGCCACCGTCATCACCGGTTCGATCAGTGATGTCATGGCGCGGATGCGGTACTCGAGCTCCTCCTCGTAGAAGTCGGCCGCCTGCTCGAGGTAGGTGTCGAGCGTCCCGGTCTCCTCACCGACCCGGACCATCTGGGTCATCATCGGAGGGAACAGATGGGTGCGGACCAGCGGTCCGGCGAAACCCTCGCCACTGGTCAACTGGTCTTTGACGGTGGTGAGACCGCGCTGGAACACCTTATTGCCGGTGCCGGCGATGACCGCATCGAAGGTCTGCCCCAACGGGACGCCGGCCTTGAGCACCATCGAGAGGGTGCGGGCGAAACGGTTGAGAATCGCCGACTTGATGATCGGCCCGAAGATTGGGACCTTGATGGCGAGCGTGTCCTTCGCATAGGCGCCACGCTCGGTGCGCAGAGCAAGAAAGACGCCTGCCGCAAGGCCGGCGATGGCCGCGCCGATCGCCAGCCCCCAGGTGCCAATGAAGCCCACGATACCGATGAGGATCCTGGTTGGTAGCGGTAGCTGGACATGGAACTCGGCGAAAATCTTGACGAAGGCAGGGAGGGCGAAGAACACCAGGATGAGAACGACGGCCGTGGCGACCACCAGGATGACCGTCGGGTAGATCATGGCCGTTCGAACTCGGCGCAGCGTGTTCAAGTCGCGGCGCAGGTAGCCGGCGAGCTCCTTGAGGATTCCCTCGAGGTTTCCGGTGAGCTCGGCCACCCGGACAAGGTCGATGTAGAGGGTGGGGAAGACCTTTGGATGCTTGGTGAGCGACTCGGAGAGGTTCTGCCCGCGCTCGAGGTCGTCGATCACCGCAAGCATCACGCGCTTGAAGAGGGGCGAGGCCGTTTCCTCGGCAATGGTGCCCAGCGCGCGGCTCATCGGGACGCCGGCGCTGACGAACGTGGCGAGCTGTCGCGTGAAGAGAATGACGTCGGTGCTCGAGATGTGGTACAGGGACGGGAAATAATCCGCCATCGTCTTTACGGGCGGGGCCGTCGTGAGCCGAACGATCTTGAGGCCCTGAACCCAGAGGGCTTGCTCGGCGGCGGAAGAGCCGGCGGCGTCGATCCGTCCATCGCGGCGGGTGCCGGCATCGGTGTAGGCGCGATACGCGTAGCTAGGCATTGATGGTCTCGCTGACGTGGACCGAGCGGATGATTTCGGCGATGGTGGTGAGACCTTCGTCGATTTTCGCCAGGCCGGACTGTCGTAGGGTTGCCATCCCATCGGTCACGGCCTGTTGGCGTACTGCCTCGGGTGGCGCATCGCGGACGAGAAGACGCTTGATGGCATCGGTGACCTTGAGGACCTCAAAGATGCCGATGCGATCGCGGAACCCGGTGTGAGAGCAATAGGCACAACCTGTGCCACGCCGAAAGGCGCTGCCCTGGCCACCGATCCTGGTGTAAAACTCGAGCTCCTCGGGGCTCGGTTGGTAGGACGTGGCACAGCGTTCGCACACCCGGCGCGCGAGCCGCTGCGCCTGTACGCCAATGACGGCCGAGGTCACCATGTACGACTCGATGCCCATCTCGAGGAGCCGGTAGATCGCCCCGATGGCGTCGGTGGCATGAAGCGAGGAGAGCACCAGGTGCCCGGTCAGGGCGGACTGCACCGAGATCTCCGCGGTCTCTTTGTCGCGGACCTCGCCAACGAGGATGACGTCGGGGTCCTGCCGCAGGATGGCGCGGAGCCCGTTCGCGAAAGAGATGCCGGCGAGCCGGTTGATCTGGATCTGGTTGATGTCGTCGAAGGTGTACTCGACCGGATCTTCGATCGTCATGATGTTTTGCTCCACCCGGTTGAGCTCGTTGAGCGCCGCGTAGAGGGTCGTCGTCTTCCCGCTCCCGGTAGGACCGGTGACCAGAATCATTCCGTATGGCGAACGGATCAACTCGATGAAGGTCCGCAGCGACCCCGGCGAAAAGCCGAGGGTGTCCAGCCGTTGAATCGAGCGGGACCGTTCCAACAGACGAAGGACAACCTTCTCGCCCCAGATGGTTTCGATGGTGCCCACCCGGATGTCGAGCGGCCGGCCATCGATCGTCATCTGGATCTGTCCGTCCTGGCTATGACGCCGGTCGACGATGTCCAGGTTGGCCAGGAGCTTCAGGCGCGAGGAGATGGGAGCGCCAAGGGCAGCCGGGAGATTGGTCGCGTTGTAGAGCACCCCGTCGATGCGAAAACGGACCCGAACCTGGTCCTTCTGCGGCTCGATGTGGATGTCCGAGGCGCGCTCCTCCAGGCCCTGGGCGATGATCAGGTCCACGATCTGGACGACCGGCGCATCAAGCTTGACCTCGGCCAGTCGCCGCTGTCCGGCGCCCGGTTGGAAGGTTTCCGCGAATGAGCGCACGTGCCGGTTGACACCGGTCTGGAGCTTGTAGAACTGGGCGATCGCCTGTTCGATCTCCGAGCGCACGCCGAGCACCGGCTTGATGCGTTTGCGGGTGAGCACCTTCAGCTCGGCAAAGAGCGCAAGGTCGCCCGGGTCCACTGTTGCCACCTCGAGCTCGTCCTTGTCGACGCGAATGGGAAGGATGGTGTGCTCGCGGGCGTACGGTTCTGGAATCAGCGCGAGGGCTTCTTTTTCCACTCGAGCCTTCGCGAAGTCGATCTGTGCCACGTTGAAATGCAGGCTGAGCATGCCGGCGAGCGCTTTCTCGTTGACCACGCCCTGCGCCAGCAGCACTTGCCCGAGCGGCACGCGCTTGCGCTTCTGCTCCTGGAGTGCGATTTCAAGTTGGGCTTGGGTCAACAGGCGGTTCTCGACCAGGAGCTCACCGAGGCGTTTCTCCTTTCGGGCGCCCACGCCCGACACCGCGTCGCGTTCCACGGCGCTCACGCCGTCTCCCGGCCGGCGAAGCCAAGGCGGCGCCGGATCTCCTCGAGCCCATCGAAGGTAAATCGCAAGTGGCGACCCGGGGTGCGGAAGGCGGGCTGGACCTCACCGCGGTTGACCGCCCTGATCAGGGTCGACTTGCTGATGCCAAGCCGTTGCGCCGCCTCGCTGGTCGTAAGGATGGGCTTCACGACCTCTTCAAGTGGTGCAAACGCGTCATTCAGCGCAACCTTGCTCACGGCTTCCTCAGCTTCGAAGCGCCAGCTCGCCAGTAGAGTTGGACTCCCCGGCCGCGACGTCACGACCCTGCAACCAAGCCGTGACAACCGTGCCGCGATCAGCACTCGGATTTGGCAGGCACACCCGGCCCGTCAGCTGCTGCCCCGCATCAGGCGGTGACGACAGGATGACAGCCGCGCCACGTTGTTTTCGATGATGCCACGCTTGTTGATCACCGGGGGTGCCGGCTTTGTGGGCATCAACGCCGCCTCGCATTTCCTGAGCGCTGGCTGGAGCGTCACACTGCTGGACAACCTCTCCCGTGCCGGGTCGGAACGCAACCTCAGCTGGGCACGGGCCGAGTTCGGCCCCAGACTGGCGTTCATCCGGGCCGATGTCCGCGATCCTGCCGCCCTACGTGGTGCGGTCCTCGGGCAGGATGCCATCCTCCACCTGGCAGCCCAAGTTGCCGTCACGACCTCCATCGTCGATCCGATCACCGACTTCGAGGTCAATGCCGCCGGCACGGTCAACCTCCTGGAGGCCGTCCGGGAGCAAGTGCCCGAGGCGGTCCTCGTTTACGCCTCGACCAACAAGGTCTACGGTCAGCTCATTGGCGTCGAGCGGCCGGTGGACGAAAACCTACCGCTCGATCCCCACGGCCCATACGGGTGCTCCAAGGGTGCGGCCGACCAGTACGTCCGAGACTACGCGCGAGTCTTCGGCCTGCGGACGGTGGTCCTGCGCCAATCCTGCATCTACGGCCGGCATCAGTACGGGACGGAGGACCAGGGTTGGCTGGCTCACTTCGTCCACTCGGTGCTGGCCAGGCGACCGATCACGATCTTTGGGGACGGCCACCAGGTGCGCGACCTGCTGGACGTGCGCGACCTGTGCCGCCTCTACGCGATCGTCATTGACCGGATCGAGGACTGCCGCGGGCAGGCGTTCAATATCGGGGGCGGCCCCGACAATGCCCGCTCGCTCCTGGACGCGATCGACTCCATCGCGCAGTTGACCAGAGTCAGGGCTCGCTACTCGTTTGCCGATCTACGGCCCGGGGATCAGCGGTACTACGTCAGCGACATCGCGCGTGTCGGACGTGTGCTTGGCTGGCAACCGCAGGTGGGGGTCCAGGCAGGTCTCGAACACCTGGTGGAGTGGGCGGTGGACCTGCCGGAAAGGCTCCAGCTTGCCTCGTAGGGCGCTCGCCGCGCGCCCAGACCCCCAGCCCGAGGTGCCAGTGCGTCCGGTTGGGTTCCCGTTCGCGGCGCGCGAGTCGATCGGCGTCGGCGGCGCCAGCCTTGGCCGGCGGGAGCGGCAGTATGTCAACGACGTCCTGGACCGCGGCCGGCTCACCTACGGACACTACACGCTGACCTTCGAGCGAGAGTTCGCCCGTCTGCACGGCCGCAAGGTCGCCATCTTCTGCAACAGCGGGACGAGCGCCCTGCAGGTTGCCCTGCACGCGCTGAAGCGGAAACACGGCTGGCACGACGGCGATGAGGTCATCGTCCCCGCGATCACCTTTGTGGCCTCCGTCAACGTGGTCATCCAGAACGGGCTGGTTCCGGTGTTCGTCGACGTCGATCCCGACCACTACGACCTGGACGTATCGCAGATCGAAGCCAGGATCACCGCGCGAACCCGCGCCATCATGCCCGTCCACGTCTTCGGGCAGCCGTGCGACATGGAGCCGATCATCGCGCTCGCCCGGCGCCGTGGTCTGCGGGTGCTCGAGGATTCCTGCGAGGCAATGTTCGTCCGTTATCGGGGCGCCCCGGTCGGATCACACGGGGAGATCGCCTGTTATTCAACCTACATGGCCCACTTGATCACCACCGGGGTCGGCGGGTTCGCCGCCACCAACGACGCCGAGCTGGCCGCGACGATGAAAAGCCTGTTCAACCACGGACGGGACGGGATCTACCTCTCGATCGACGACGACAATGTGACCGATTCTGCGGAACTCTTCCGGATCGTGTCTCGGCGTTTCAACTTCGTCGACGTCGGCTACAGCTATCGCGCCACCGAGCTGGAGGCCGCCATCGGGCTCGCCCAGCTGGAGCGTTGGGAGGAGATCATCGGTGACCGCCAACGGAATGCGGCCGCCCTGACCGAGGGGCTGCGGCCCTGGGGTGATCGCCTGCAGCTCCCCCGGGTCCGCGCCGGCAGCGAGCATGCGTTCATGGTCTACCCGATCGTCGTTTCCGATCCAGCGATCGACCGCGATGCGCTGGTGTATTTCCTGGAAGAGCACCGCATCGAAACCCGTTACATGCTGCCCCTGCTGACGCAGCCGGTGTACCGGCGACTCTACGGCGACCTTGAACCGCACTACCCGGTGGCCCGACACATCAACCGCAACGGCTTCTATGTTGGCTGCCACTCGGAGATCGGCGACGTCGAGCTCGACTACATGATCGAGATCTTCGCGCGATTCTTCAGGCAGCGCTGACCCGGTTGGCGGGTGCCGCCCCAAAGACCTCGAGCATGCGGTCCCCGAAGCGCTCCCAACTCATGACGTCCTTGACGAACGCAAAGCCACGCTCGCCCATGGCGTCGATCCGATCGGTATCCTCCCATGCCAGCTGGATGGCCCTGGCAAAGGATGGCGCGTCGGGGTTGGCGACCAGGCCGATCCCCTGAGGACCCAGCACCTCGGCCGCGCCGGCCTGGGAGGACACCAGGCTGACAGTCTTCTGACAGAGCGCCTCAAACGGCGTCAGTCCCCAGGTCTGGTCCAGGGCAGGAAAGCAGACCAGGAACGCCGACCGATACAGAGCGCGCAGAGTTGCGGCGTCCACGGTCCCGGTGAAGATCACCCGATCGTGGAGCTTCAGCTCACGGGCGCGCTGCTCCACGGCCCGGCGGGCCGGGCCGTCGCCGGTGATCAGCAAGTGCGGCTCGGGGTGGAGCTCGGTCAGCTCGCGGAGCACATCGACCAACATGATCTGATTCTTTTGCGGATGAATCTTGCCAACCGAGAGGAGGGTGAGCTCCTCGGCGGAGCGACCGATCAGGCTGGTGACGCTGCGGCTGTCAGCGCTCCAGAACTCCAGATCTACTCCGGGTCGGACCACGAGCGCATCGCGGGCAAAGGCTTGACGCACGCGCGAGCGCGACCGCTCATCGAGGACGGTGATCGCCCGCACTCGCCGTGCCGCCTGGCGCTCGATGCCTTCCATCGCCGCGGCGATCGGAGCCGGCTCATTGAAGTGCCAGACGATCGGGATGCCGGCAACCCGCGAGGTGAATGCAGCGATCCAGAGCGCGGGGAAATTATGGGGGTTGAGCAGCTCGTAGTTCCGGGCATGACGCAGGACCGTGACCAGGAGCGCTGGGCAGCCGAGCAGCATAAGGCAGGCGCGGCTGCGACGCGACAGCGCGCCGATCCAGCGCCAGGGCTGGACAAAGTGGATGCCGGCCACCTGGTCTTCGATCAGCCTCGAATCGACGAAGCAGCAGGCGACCGATACCTGACAGCCCCGGTCCGACAGCAGGCGGGCCAGCCGCAGCACCAGGCACTCGCTGCCACCGAGCTTGATCCAGGGCGAGATCAGCAGCACGCGCATCCCGGGTCCCGGCAGAGCCTTAGTTTTCCTCATCCCATTTCAATCGCCGCCGAAGGCGACTCGTCACGGCTCGAAAACTTGCTCCGGCAGCCGCGGCAAGAGGCCGGGCGACCGATGGCTTGATGAGCCACGCGACCAGGCCGGCGAGCGCCAGCGCCGACAGGAGCCAGGAGAGCTCGATACCCACAGTTGGTCCGAAGCTGAAGGCCAGCGTCGCCCCCACGGGTACCGTGTCAAGGTGAACGGACATGAAGTCCATCTCTGCCGGTTCGATGCTCACGGCCTTCTCGCCACCCGGCCAGCGTAGGGTCGCCGACCATCCGGGCGCGACCGATTCCTTGAAGAGCACGTCGACCGGCCCATTGGCCGATGCGAGGGACAGGTCGACGCGGTCGTCGCTCCGCCAGATCGGCGTTACGGCGGACTGCGGCGCCGGGTCCGGCACCAGCCACTGCCACTGATCGGCGAGGAACCGTTGCTCGTCCGATGACGGCGTCGAATAGGCGTGCGCCATGAGGTTCATGCCACTCCACACGACCCGGCCTTTGCCGTACTGCCAGCGCGCCACGACGGCGCGGGCGCCGACGCTGACCAGGTCCTCGGCACCGCTCCGCACACCGCTCGCGCTAGACGCGCCCCAGCCACTCCCGCCGTAGGCCAGCGACCCCCACGCTGAATCCTCGGCGCCCTGTACCTCGACCGGCCCGGCCGGGTTCAGCGCGCCCCATTGCGTTTGAGCGACAGGCAGCACCGCGGCGGCGCTCCGCGCGTCCCAATCCGGATCGACGTACTGCCATCCGGTCTCGACATAGAGGCGGCCGCCGTTGCGCACGTAGCTGTCGAGGCGTGACCAGGCGCTGGTGCGATCGTGATAGCGATAGCCATCGAGCAGCAGAACCGGATAGCGTGACAGCTCATCGGCGGTATAGTCGTCGATGTACGGCGACCGCCCCCGAACGAGCCATCCGCTGTCGACCGGCAACATCCCCAGGCTGGCCCACTTGAAGATGTCGTTGTACGGGTGGGAGGTTGAGTCCTGGGTGGCGCCGACGACGAGCACCCGGCAGCCCGATGGCCACTCGGCGGCGATCGCGGCCGGAGCGGGCGACGCGTATGCCAACGGGGCGGCGCTCACCTGGGTCCAACCCAATTGCTGGTAGTCGGCGCCATTGCCCACCTGCGACCCGTTGAGCACGACGGCATCCGCGCCGCTCACCGCGGCGAGCTGCGCCTTCAGCTGCGTGCCGGCCTGGTTGAGCATCCCATCCTGCAGCCAGCCGTCGAGTTCCGGCGAGGACACGAGCTGGGACGCGTAACTACCGGCCTGCCCACCGCCGGTCAGTTCATGAAAGGCCTTGAGCAGGTCGGACGCCTGGGCGTCGAGCACCGCGCGCTTGGGTGGCCGGGGGAACGCCGCGGCATACTGGGCCCCTTGTGCCGCGCGTTCCTCGCAGCCTTTCGGATCGAGCTTGCAACCGGTGGTCGGCGGTCGCCACTGCCGAAGGTCCAGCAGCTGTCCGGTCAACGGGGTGTATCGCGCCGCGCAGACCGGGTCGGCGTGGCTCGGGCACCAGCTGAGTATCGAGGCGATCAGCGGGTCGTCAGCTGCCGTCCAGCGTGGGCTCCCCTCCTCGCCCAGCGCGGCGCAAATGGGGATGCCGGTGCGCAGACCAAAGCGGTCCCGGCACGCACCGATCAGTTCGCTGACCGAGAAAGCCTCCGTAAGGGTGCTCGAGCTGCACAGTGGGTTCGTCGCCTGGTCGAGGACGCAGACGTCGCCGCGGTGACGCTGCCAGAGGTCGCGCACGTCCGCGGCGAAGGCGCCATAGGCCAGCAGGTGTGAGTTCCCATCGATGCGCTCGGCGAAGGTCGCGACGCCCAGGGCCGTGAAGGCGACCGCCGCTGCCGTCAGCACGGTCGATAAAACGAGGCGCAGCCGGACCGGGACGCGCAACCGATCGGCTAGCATCCGAACGAGCAACGGTGGGATCGCAATCACGCCGAGGGCGCCGAACACCGGGACAAGGAACTGCAGATACAGCATCCCCGCCCGGAAGGTAACGATCTCCGGAAAGAATGGCAGGCTGAAGGTCGCCGCATAGAACCACTGCGCCGTCATCGTCAGGAAGCCGAGCCCGATCAACGCCAGAAATGCGCGCAAGCGTCCATCCCACACGGCGGCGATCGTTCCGACCAGCGCCGGTATCCAGACGGCCGGGCTCAACGAGGTCCTGTCCTGGATGATCGTCGGGCGCAATGGATGAATTTCCAGTACCTGGCCCAGGCTCCAGAGGTGGAACAGCGACGGGGTGTAGACCTGCGCCGGCTGCCGCGCGCCGATCGACGCGAGATACCCCTGGAGCGGCAGCGCCCAGAAGGCCGATAGGAGGATCGCCCCGCCGGCGAGCAGGGGAGTCGCGACGAACACCCAGCGCAGGGCACGCCGCAGGCCGCCCTGACGGACGGCGAGCCCGTAGGCAGGGATGGCGATCAACGGCGCAGCAACGATCGCAGGCGAGACGAGCCCGAGCAGCGCCGTGAGGACCATCACCGAAAGCGCGCTCCCCCGGTATCGCCATCCCCGGTTGCCCCGCGCCCATTCTTCAGAAAAGATGTCGAGAGCAATCAGGATGGGCATGAAGAGCACGGTGCCCGTCTGGTTCGCGTAAAAGCCCCAGTCAAAAAGGAACGTCCAGGCGATCGGGCTGAGCAGGCTCAACACGGCGGCCGTAAGTCCGACCAACGGGCGTCGCAAGCGAAAGGCGCAGAAGGCGTAGATCCCGATGGCGCACAACGGGGTGATCGCGAACTCGAAGACCTGCATGGCGTCGCTCAAACCGAGGTGCAGCATTCGGGACAGGGCGACGGTGAGCCAGTGGGCGGTGAGCGGATAGCCCTCGCGGAATGACGTCCCCGTCGCGTCCCAGCGATACCACCAGGACATCGAAGGAAAGCTCTTCGAGACCCAGCTCACCAGATCGAGGTGATAAGGAAGGTCGGAACCGGACGGCACACCCCACAGCACTCGCCAACTCAGCAGGTAGGCGACCGAGCCGATGACCGCCGCCGCACCGGCCAGGCCAACGCCCTGGAGCAGGACTCTCGCGCGGCGGGTCATCGCCGGATGCAGGTGAAATGGCCGCAGGCGCCGGGCACCCACTTCAAGAGTCGCGACTCATACCACCCGGCCGAGGCCACCACGCCCTTGAGCACTGTCAATGCTCGGGCCATAAGCCCTTTTCGGCGCGCCAGCGTGTCTTCGACGGATCCGCTCACCGGACCCCGGAGGTCCAGCCATCGGTAGTAGAGGACGTCGACCAGGGCGAACAGCGGATGGAAGCTCCAGCGCACACGTTGCACTCGGAGCCCGGTCTCCCCCGCCATTGTGCGAAAAGCGTTCGCATCGAACGCCTGGATATGGCCAGAATGCCGCCGCTTGGCATCCCAGCCTCTCCGCCGTAGGAGGTTGTAGATGGTCCACGGTTGACCCTCGAGCGGCAGGGCGATGTGAAAAAGTCCGCCGGGTTTGAGGATGCGAGCGACCTCCGCCAGCATGGCGGCCGGATCCTCGACGTGTTCGAGCACGTCGAAGATGACGATGGCATCGGCCGTCGCCGCCGGAAATGGCAACGAGTCGCCCGTCGTTCCCATGAACTGGACCCCCCGTGGGTCCCGGCGCGCCTGCTCGATCGCAGCCCGGCTCAGGTCCACACCGCAAACGCGCAGGTCGGGACGCTCTCGCTTGATGGCGCGGGCCATGTTGCCCCCGCCGCAGCCGAGGTCGATGCAGAGCCCGTGGGTCCGCGACAGGTCGTCGAGGCAGTAGCGCAGCTTCAAACCCTGCAGATACCAGGGACGCGGATAGACGTCCGACTTGCCCCACTGCTTCGACTCGTAGTCAAACGCGACGGCTTCCACGGCTAAGGCAGCAGACTGCGCGCGGCTTGATCGCAGGCCTGCGGTGCGGGCTGGGGCACGTGCACGTCCTCCACCAGCCACTGGTAGCCGGGCACCTGACCAACCGTGGTGACCCAATCGGTATGGTCCGCCATGAAGGCGAGATAATTTCCATTGTTGCCGTCGACCAGCAGCAGCCGGGTCTGCGTCTTCGCCAGCCAGCACTGCATCAGCGTTCCGACCTCCTGCGGGTGGTCGACGTACCGCATGCCTTTGGGAAGGTAATAGAAGGGGTCATACAGCTGACCGATCAGGTGTCGGCCGTCCACGCCGTCGAACCGGGCGAGCACATAGGTCAATGAGGGATTGGCATTGGGCAGGTTGAGCACGCCGCTCCGGTATGGCGCGTGCTGATACAGGTCGCCGATGTAGCGCCCCGCGGCAAGGGTCTCCTGCCAGACCGGCCTGGTGCTGTCGTACATCGGCAGGATCTGCGTCCAGGCGAGCTGCGCCAGTAGCAGAGCGGCGCCCACGGATACCCAGGCCGCCTGTTTGATCCAGGGTCCGACGACGCGGGGCAGGAGGACGAACAGAGCGATTGCCGCGAGCACCGCCCCGAACTCGTAGGGGAAATCGAAGAAGCGCTCCATCCAGAACCAGGTCTCCCAGCTCTTGAGGTAGGCGGTGAACCCGAGGAAGCCGAAGGTGAAGACCAGGTAGCCGAAACCGAACGTCAGGAACATGTAGCCGCGCGGCCGCTTCCAGAGCGTGAAGCCGAGCCCAACTGCCGCGAGGACCAGCATCACGCCAAGGAGCGGGCGGACGGCCAGTTGCGCCGAATCCAGCTGGTCGCGGAACTCCCACACCCCGGCCGCATTGGCCACGAAGTTCCAGTACACCGGGTAGATCGGATTCCCGGTGCGGTCCAGCATGATCTTCATGTAGAGGAGGATCCCCGCCAGGAAGGCGATCAGCAGCGGCAGGCGCTGCGAGCGGCCGACGGCGCGCCGCAGCAAGGCCGCGACCACCAGGCCGAGCGAAAAGATCCAGGCCTCCGCGCGAGCCATCGCCGCCAGCGCCCAGAACGCACCGGTCCAGGCGCCGCGACGCGGCCACATCCACAAACCTAGCAGGCAGAGGACGACGCCCATCGGTTCCAGGAATCCCGTCGAGTCGACGAAGACTGGCACCGGCGCAACCGCCGCAAAACCCGCGGCGGCGATGGCGACCGGTGTCCCCCAGTACCGTCGGCAGAGATGGAAGATCAGCACCACGACGCCGGCCCCACACCCAAGGCTGACCAATCGGGCGAGCACGACATCGATCGAGCCCGTCGTAAAGAACAGTCCGACCATCACGATTGGGTGCAGGATGCCCCAGAAGTACTCGAGCCCCTTCAGGTCCCAGAGCCGCGGACCGCCGGGCGCGAAGAGCCCGATTTCCTTGGTCAGGTAGGCGATCTGCCAGTGGTGATAGACGTCGCCGTGCCACCCGTCGCCGGCATTCTCCGGATCCGTCAGGACGAAGAGCGCGTAGAGCCGCGGCAGGAAGGCCGCCGCCCACAGCAGGATCGTCCACCGCCAGGGCAGGGGTGCGACCGTTGGCTCGGCGACGTCGGCTTGAACCCGCGCCTGTTGCTCGTGGCGCTCCTCTTCCTCTTCGTTGGGGAGGAACTTGAAGGCTCTCACGAGGCGGCCTCCAGGGCCTCGGCCATCTCCAGCGCGGGCGCCGGTTGCGCAACCGGTCCGGCGAGCACCTCGTTGATGGCCGCTTCCAGGATGCCGACGTGGCGCTCCCAGGAGAAGAGGGCGGCCCGAGCATGCGCCCGCCGCCCGGCTTCCTGGTTCAGCCGCGGATCGGTGATGAAGCCCAGGATCCCGCGCGCGTAGTCTTCGACGTCGTCCACTCGCGCCAGGTAGCCGGTCTCGCCGTGCGCGACGGTCACGGTTGGGCCTGCCCGGTTCCACGCGACAACCGGCACGCCCTTGGCCATCGATTCGATCACACCCATGCCGAAGTCCTCCTCGGGTGCGGGATAGACATAGACCGCCGCCTCGGCGTAGAGCCGCTGCAGCTCGGCCTCGGTGACGACGCCCGTGAACACGATGGCGTCCTCGAGATGCAGCTGTGCGACGAGCTGCCGGAGCTCGGCGGTGTGCGGCGTCGCCGGACCGGGGATGACGAGCTGGAGCGACGGTGCCTCCCGCCGAATGGCGCCCATGGCACGGATCGCCAGGTCGAAGCGCTTCTGCGGGTAGTGCCGATTCGTCAGCAGCACGTAGGGTTTGCGGATCAGCAGGCCATTGATGACGACCTCGCCGCTGAAGCGGCGGTCGAGCGGCACCGGGTAGCTGGGCTCGACATGACAGCCCGCGGGACAGTCCACGGCGTCGCGCCGGTAGGTGCGACGAATGACATCGCCGATGTACCGCCCGTTCACCAGCAGGACCTGGGCCCGCACGATCGAGCGGCGGTCCGCCCAGGCGACGAACCAGCGGATCCGCCGGATGACCACACTCAGCATGTGGTAATCGGGGCGGACCTGCCAGCCGGTTTCGAGGTCGATCGCCCGGGGGTAGACGAGGCGGTTTGGCTGGTTGAGATAGGCGAGGTATGGTTTGCCCAGCAGCCGCGAAGCGTACCACGCAATCCAGATTCCTGGTTGATTGGCGCCGACGAAGACGTCGAATGAACGGAATCTCCACGCGTACACCGGGACGAAGAGCGAGCTCGTTACCATCTGAAACGCCTCCCGAAGTGGCATCCAGGCCGGCAGCTGGGGCAGGAACGTCTTCGGCTCGACTCGCCGAATGAGTTCGGGGTAGCAGGCATTGGCGTCGACCGTCGGGGCAAAACACTCGACCTCGTAGCCCTGGGCTCGCAACCCGAGGACCTCTTCGAGGACGATCCGCTCGCCACCCCCCGAGTAGGTGAAGCTGCAGTGGAAGACGGCGATCCGGCGTGCCCGCCGTCGCGATGCCACCGGGCGAAGCCGGCGAAGCCCGTTGAGGCCGAGGATCAGCACGATCGCCGCGGTCACCACGTGCCAGAGGACGATGGCCCCGGCGGCCGCCGCTTTCGGCAGTCCCAGCCCGCCGCCCAGGAGCAGGGACCCGACCACTTCGAGGCTACCCACATAGCCCGGTGCGGCCGGGAGCGTGAAGGTCAGGAGCAAGGCCGCGTAGGCGGCCATCGCGGCAAGCGGGGCAACCGAAATCCCGAGCGCTTGAAAGAGCAGGCCGAAGGCGAGCCCATCGACGATCAGCGCCGCGATGCTCAGCCCGGCGACGCGCCACACCGTCGCCGGTTGACCCGCCGCGCGTATTCCGGACGTGAAGGCGACCGCTTGCGCCGCGATGGATTTTCTCCAGCCAGCAGGAAGCAGACGTCCGCGGCTCGCCAGGCGGGGGCCGGCGATCCCGATGACGACCAGAATCGCCAGGAGTCCGGCGGCGGCAAGCGCCGCAGCGCCAAAGGCCGTCATCTTCAGGTTACTCGGCCCGCCCATCACGACGGCGCCTGCGGTCGCGAACAGCAATGCCACGCACACGGCGGCCAGGTCGCTCGTCTTGTCGGCCAGCACGGTCGCGAGCGCGGCACCCGGGCGAAGCCCGTGCCGGCGCGTCGCCCACACGACGCGGGCGGCGTCCCCGGCTCTCACCGGCAGGACATAATTCAAGAGCCCGCCGCCCGCGTTCATCCAGAAGGCGTCGCGGGTTCGGACTCGATGGTGCGGCCGCAGCAGCAGGGCCCACCGCTCCGCTCGGAGCAGCGCGCTCACCACGGCAAGCGCGGCGATCGCCCCTAACGGCCAAAGGTGACGTGGACGCGCGTCCTTCACGACCTCGGCCAACGGGACGGTTCGCAGCCAGAGCGCCAGGAGCAGCAGGCCGAAGCCCGTCTGCAAAGCGGGCCGCAACCACGTGCGCCGCGCGGCCGATGGCGCCTGCGCCGCGGCCCGCGTCAGCTCGTGCTCGACCTGCATGCAATGGCTCGAGTAGGCCAGCCCGTTTTGAACCCGATGCCAGCCCGCGCCTCCCATCGTGGTGGCGAGTGCCCGGTCCTTCAGAAGGCGCGCGATGCTCGCCGCGAAGGCTTGCTGATCGAACGGCTCGACGAGGAAGCCGGTCTCCCCGTCAACCACCGTGCTCGTGGGACCGGCGGATCGCCAGGCCACGGTCGGGATGCCGTAACCCATGGCCTCGACGATGCCCATCCCGAAGTCTTCCTCGGGAGCCGGGTAGACGTAGACGGCCGCGTGCGAGTAGAGCTGGACGAGCTCGGCGTCGGACACGAGACCGGTGAGGATCACGCGGTCCTGGATCCCCAGGTCATCGATCAGCCCCTTGACGCTTGCGGTGTACGCCGTGGGTGCGCCGGTGATCACGAGCCTTGCATCCGGCACGGTGGTCAGCGCCCGCAGCGCGTAATCGAATCGCTTTTGCGGGTAGTGCCGGTTCGTCACGAGTACGTAGGGCTCGCGGATGCGAAGTGGTCCGATCGAAAGCTCGCCCGTGCGCGGACCGCTTCCATTTCTCCCCGGCGCGGGGGCCGGATGGCTGCCGGCGGGGCAGGAGATCATCGTTCGCCCGTAGACCCGCTCGAGGACGCCGGCCATGTAGCTACCGTTGGCGAGGACGGCCGACGCGCCGGCGACGCTGACGCGATCGGCCCACGCGATCAGCGGCTTCGCGGCTCGAGCCACGAGCGCGGCCAGCCGGTAGTCGAGGTTTGGCCGGTTGACCTCGAGGTCGATCGGGCGTGGGTACAGCACGCGGTTGGGTTGCGCCAGGTAGGCCACGTATGGTTTGCGCAACAAGCGCGACGCGACCCACGCGATCCACGGGGCAGGCTGGTTTGCCGCCAGCAGGACGTCGAAGCGTAAAAAGCGCAAGGCGATGATCGGCGCCAGCAACGAGGCCAGGAAGACTGCGATGGCGACCCGTCCCGGGAGCCAGGGGGGCGGTCGGGGCAACAACGATGTGACGCCAACCTCGCCGACCAGCTCCGGATAGCACGCGCCGGCATCCACGATGGGTGCGAAGCACTCGACGTCGTGCCCGAGCTGCCGCAGTCCGCGTACCTCTTCGAGGACCAGCCGCTCGCCACCGCCGGCGTAGAAAAATCCGAGATGGATGACGGCGATTTTCATGCCGCCCTCCCGGCCGGCTCCGGCAGAATCCAGCGGTAGGCCAGCGCCCAGAAGGCGAAGAGCCAGGCCAACGTCAGCAGGGTGCCGCCGTAGTCGTGGAAGAGGATCGCTGGCACGTGTCCGAGACTGGCGGCCAGCAGGCAGACGACGGCGATCCGGAGCAGGCTGATACAGAGCGTGCCGGAGAGTCCGAGCAGGATCACCTGAATCCGGGCGCCGGCGGTGTACTGCCCGCGCAAGCCCGACAGTAGGCTGAGTGTGAGGAGCAGGAGGCTCTGCCAGCCGACGCAGTTCCACGAGATGAAGAGCCATTGCGGCTGGCCGGCGCCGTTCCAGACGACGAGCTGGCTGCCGGCCGCTCCGGCGTGCACGCCCACGAGGTTCACCAGCGCGACGACCATTCGCGCTTCGATCGGCGCCACCGACTGCAGCGGTGCGGCGATGCCGAGCCATTGGGCGCCGGCGGTCAGAAGGTCGTCGAAGCTGGTCACGAACGGAAGGATCACGAGCAAGCCGCAGGCGCAGGCCAGCAGCACGACGTAGGCCCGACGGTTTTCCGTCGCGCTGATCACTGCCGGCTCCCCGTTCGTATCCGTCTGACCCGCGGGGCGATGAGCGCGATCCCCGCCAGCAGGAGTGCGAACTCGGGGATGAAGATGGTCTGACTGCTGGTGAGCCTGGTCGCCGATGTGCTGGCGTCATAGTGAAGGGTGAGTCCCCCGCTCGTGACCGAGTTCACCGTGATGGTGAAGCAGAAGAACGACCCTGCCGGCACGTTAACGTTTGCCGCCGGCGTGAAAGTGGCGGTGTTCAGATTCGATCCCTGGGTAAGGGTGACGGTGGTCGTGGCGATCGTTGTCGGGGTGTCGCAGCTGGCGCCGCTCGTGCCGCTTGGGGTTCCATCGTTCTGGTAACCCAATGTCAGCGTGACATTCGAAGTAGCGCCGGCGCCGACCGTCCAGTAATTGAACTGGAAGGTAGTGCCGGCAAAGATGGTCTGGCTGGCGGCGGTTTCCGTTGTGGTCGGCCAGGTCAGGGTGTTGCCCGCCGCGGTCATGGCGAAGTTCGTCGCCGACGCGCCGGGCGGGGACGTGCCGTCCATGTATTCGCCAGTCGACTTGAAGGCGGCGATGATGGAGGACCAGTCGGTGCTTGCGCTCAACGTGCCCGTGTACGTCTGGCTGCCGGTGCTGCCTGGCAGGTCGTAGCCCGTCATCAGGTCTTCGACACCATTTGCGCCGCCGTTGGACTCGATCTTGGCCTGGTTGTTGGTTGTGCCGCTCGTGAAGGCGACCCCCGAGTATGTGACCGAGCTGTCTGCCTTGATCAGTCCGACGACGACGTCCGTGGAGAAGCTCGGTGTGATCGCTCCCGAGGAGGGCGCGGTCCCCGTGCCGCATCCGGTGTTCCAGACGTCGAGAGGCTGGTTCTTGTCTGCGCCGCTGAACTCCAGCACGTAGGCTGCCGTGATCATGGACGGGGAAACGTTGAAGGTGACGCTGGTAACCGCCGCCGCGTTCTTCGCGTACCACATCGTCGAGCGGACCGCACCAGCGCCGCAGGAGGCGCGGTCTACCTCGTACCAGGTGTTGCCTGCCGTGTCCGTGATGCTGTCCACGTTGTGGCCCGAATTCCCGTGTATGGCGATCATGGCCACCAGCAGGTCGCCGGCGGTGCTGGAGATGGTGACCGTGAGCGAGGTGGCCGTCGTCGTTTCCGTTTGGCTGGCCGAACGAACGAAGGCGATTGGCCCGCTCGAACTGTGATGCAGGTAGAGGCTGGTCACCCCGGCCGCCTCGGCGACCGGCGCGTGCAAGGCGCCCACTCCGAGTGCCCCGAGGCAGAGCATGAGGCTGCCGATCATGACCCAGGCCAGCCGGCGAGCCGGCCGGCGCGGCGGTGGAATGTTGGCCACGATCCGAGCCGGACCAGGCGGAGCTTCTTGTGATTTCGCCCCCCACAGCCAGCGGGGCACCTTGCCCAGCCGCCGCAGCGGCCAGACCGGGTCGGTGATGCGGCCCGTCTTGGGGGTGCGAAACCAGGGGCCCTCGTTGCGCTCGAACAAGCCCTTGAGCGCGGCCCAGCCCTGGAACGGCACCAGCAGGAAGGAGATCGCCAGCGCGCCCAGAATGCCGGAGAGGTCGCGACGCGGCGCGCCTTCCATCACCAGCCCGCTCAGATTCATCAGCGGGAGCGAGAGCAGGTTGGAGATCACCAGCGACCAGCCCATCAGGGAGGTCCACTCAGGGACGTGGACCTTGAAGACGACCTCGGACAGCAGCCAGCAGAAGCTGCCGATGAACATGAAGAGCGCCTGCAAATAGTAGGTTGAGTAAAAGGCGAAGCCGACCTTCTCGGCGAGGCCGATGCGGGGCGACCGGAGGACCGACCAGAACCACTTGCGCACGTTGTAGGTGTGCCCCTCTGCCCAGCGCATCCGCTGGCGGGCCAGCCGGGTGAAGGTGCTGACGCACTCGGCAGGGGTCTCGGCGTAGGGGGTGTAGACGACCTTGTAGCCCCTGGTGTAGAGGCGGAGGGTCAGCTCCCAGTCCTCGGTCAGGCTGCGCCCCCAGCCCAGCTCGCGGAGCAGGTCGGCCCGGATCATGTAGGCGGTGCCGGCGATCATCTTCATCGAGCCGATCGCCTCCTGGAAGGGCCGCTCGATCATGTAGCTACCGGCGTACTCGGTCCGAATCGCCTGCGTCAGCCAGCTCTCGCTCCGGTTGAGCACGTGCCACTGGTAGCTCTGCACCGCGCCCACCCACCGCCGCCGCAGCCAGCCGGCCTGGGGCGCGTCAGTGTTGTTAAGATCCGGCTCCTCGACAAGCGAACGACGAATGGCACCGATCCGGAGGCCGCGCAGGAAGCTGATCATGAGCTGTGCCTCCGAAGGAAGGTCCGGAGCCGAACTCCCCGTCGTGTTGCGAGCGGGGCAAGGAGCGCGACGCCAACCAGTAGGAGCGCGAACTCGGGGATGAAGATGGTCTGACTGCTGTTGATGTGGGTCTTGTCGGTGGAGTCGTCGTAGAGCAGGGTCCGGCCAGCGTCGGCTCCGGCGTCGAGGACCAGCATCGTCCAGCAGAAGAAGGAACCGGTCGGGACCGCCACTGAGGAGGCGGGTGTGAAGGTGGCGGTGGTCTGGTTGGCGCCAGTATGGAGCAGAAACGTTGCCTGCGCGATGGTGGTGGGGGAGCTGCAGGTCGAGCTGGAGCTATAGGCAAAGGTCAGCCGTGTCTGTGAGTCGTCGGTATTGGGGCCCGAGGCCCAAAAGGTAAAGCTGAAGGTGGTGGTTGCGGCGATCGTCTGGGCCGCGGCCGTGGACGACGGCGTATGCCAGGTGCGGGTGGCTCCGTTGCCCAAGAAAAAGGTCTGTTGGCTGCCAATGGGCGAGACCTCGTCCATGGTGAAGGTGGAGGCGCCATGGAGGTAAAGAGTCATCGTGCCGACGGCCTCGACGACCGGCGCGTGCAAGGCGCCCACTCCGAGTGCCCCGAGGCAGAGCATGAGGCCGCCGATCATCACCCAGGCCAGCCGGCGAGCCGGCCGCCGAGGCGGAGAGATATTGGCCGAGATCCGGGCCGGGCCGGGCGGCTGGCCTTCTCCCGATTTCGGCCCCAATAGCCAGCGGCGCAGTTTGCCCAGGCGGCGCAGCGGCCACACCGGGTCGGTGATCCGCCCCGTCTTGGGGGTTCGAAACCAGGGCCCCTCATTGCGCTCGAACAATCCCTTCACCGCCGCCCAGGCCTGGAACGGCACCAGCAAGAAGGAGATCGCGACCGCGCCGAGAATTCCGGAGAGGTCGCGACGCGGCGCGCCTTCCATCACCAGCCCGCTCAGGTTCATCAGGGGGAGCGAGAGCAGGTTGGAGATCACCAGCGACCAGCCCATCAGGGAGGTCCACTCGGGGACGTGGACCTTGAAGACCACCTCGGACAGCAGCCAGCAGAAGCTGCCGACGAACATGAACAGCGCCTGCAAATAGTAGGTCGAGTAGAAGGCGAATCCCACCTTCTCCCGGAGGCGGATTCGGGGCGATCGGAGCACCGACCAGAACCACTTGCGCACGTTGTAGCTGTGCCCCTCCGCCCAGCGCATGCGCTGGCGGGCCAGCCGGGTGAAGGTGCTGACGCACTCGGCGGGCGTCTCGGCGTAGGGGGTGTAGACCACCTTGTAGCCCCTGGTGTAGAGGCGGAGGGTCAGTTCCCAGTCCTCGGTCAGGCTACGGCCCCAGCCCAGCTCGCGGAGCAGGTCGGCCCGGATCATGTAGGCGGTGCCGGCGATCATCTTCATCGAGCCGATCGCCTCCTGGAACGGCCGCTCGACCATGTAGCTGCCGGCGTACTCGGTCCGAATGGCCTGCGTCAGCCAGCTCTCGCTCCGGTTGAGCACGTGCCACTGGTAGCTCTGCACCGCGCCCACCCACTGACGCCGCAGCCAGCCGACCTCGTCGCGGCGCTGCTCAGTCATTCCGTTGGGGCGCGGCCCCCGGCTCCTGATAGAAGTGGTAGAGCAGGCGCTGGATGCTATCGGGGAACGGGATCGAATCGGCATCGAAGACGACCACGTACTGGGCGCTCGGGTCCGTGGCCGCGAGCGCCAACTTGAGCGCCCCGCCCTTGAAGCCGTCACGGGTGGGCCGGTGGAACACCTTGAACCGGGGTTGCCCCTTCCATCGCTCGAGGATCTCAGTGCTTTCGTCGGTCGAGTCGTCAACCACGATCACTTCGTAGTTCGGGTACTCGAATCGACTGCAGGCCGCGAGCAGACGCTCGATCACCCGCTTCTCGTTGTAGGTGGCGATGTGGACCGAGACAAAGGGCTCGGCGCCGGCCGGCAGCCAACCTGTCGTGGTGGCGCCGCCGCTCATATTGCCATCTGGCCCCCGTGGCTGGATGCGCTCCAACCGACTGGCGGCATTGTCGTTGAGCCCACCGCCAAAGCCGAGCAGAACTACCGCCGTGGCCAGGTAGTACTTGATGGAGTAGGCGAAGAAGATGGTCCCCATGGAGAGGGCAATAAAGGCCATGAGCAGTCCGACCCAGCTCGCGCCCTGGTATGCGGGTGAGCCCTGCAAGAGGGCAAGCGCGCCGCGAAGGATGGCGATGATTGGGAGCAGACCGATGAGCAGCGCCAGGAGCAGGAACAGGGTCAGCACGGGACCTCGCCAGCGCCGCTTGCGCGGCCCCTGGGCCGGCTCCCTCCCTCCGGTTTCTACGGGCCCGATCGCTGGCGCCGGTCTCGGAACGAGCGCCGGTATCGGTTCGGCCACCGCTGCGGCGGCCCGTCCCGCGACCGCCGTCGCCGCTGGTCCCGCGACCGCGACCGCTGCCGCAGCTGGTCCCGCGACCGCAGCTGCTGTTTCCAGAATGGGGCTCTCCGGCAGCCGCGCCGCCCTGCCCGGCGCGACGCCGGTTCGGTAGGCATAGGTGAAGAAGGCAGCGGCGACCAGGATTCCGAGAATGGCGCCGGCGGGCTGAATCGGCAGGCTCGAGTTGTTGGGCACCAGGCCGAGGCTGAATCCCACGATGACCGAAAGGAGGCCGGCGGCCAGCAGCGCGACGAGGTCGCGCCGGCTTCGCCGCTTCGTTTGGCGGAGCTCGGCGACCGCCTCCTGATTGGTGATGTTGGCGTTGTCGAGCTCGCGTCGCCAGCTGGCACGTTCGATCGAGAAGGTGGCTTCCCGCTGGTACCAGTACTGCTCGACCAGCTCGATGTGCTCGAGCAGCTTCGCACGTTCGTCGCTGAGCCTGCGGAGCTCCTCCTTCAGCGCCGGAAGCTGGTCGAGCTCCTGGCGGGCTTCTTCAAGGCCGGACGCGAGGGGAGCCCGCTCGGTCTCGAAGGCTGCCGCTCGATCTCCGAGCTCTTCCTGCAGGCGCGCCACCTCGGCCTGCAGCCGTTCTCGAGCCTGCTCCCATTCGGCCTGCGCCGCGCGCATCCCCGCCTGCTGGTCGAGCATGGTGTCCCGCTCCAGCTCCCACTGCTGCTGGAGCGCATGCAGCCCCTCGAGCTTCTCCCGGAGCTCCTGCGCCGCCAAGCTCACCGAACTCAGCCTCGTAAGTTCGCTGTGCAGGGTCTCGAGCTCCGCCGCCAGGGACGTGCGTTCGGCCGCAAACGCCGACTCTTGCGCCTGCATCTGCTGCTCCCGGCGGCCGAGTTCGTCAAGCAAGCGGCTCCGCTCAGCCTTCCAGTCAGTCTGGGCGGCATGGAGCGCCGCCTGGGCCTGGCGCAGCTCTTCCGCGCCACGCTCCGCCTCCTCGCCACGGGCGGCGTTTCCCTCGTCCGAAAGAACGCTGCGCTCGATCGCAGCCTGTGCCTGTGCGGCCGCCCGCCGCTGCAGCGCTTCGAGCTGCCCCTGAAGCTCGCTTAGCTCATCCTCGGTCTTGGCCAGCTCGGCCACGTCCTGGCGCTCCTGAGCCACCTGGGCCAAGAGGTCGCCGCTCAGCGCCTGAAGGCCGGCGAGGAGGGTGTCGGTCCTGCGGCGCAGCTCCTCGAACGACGACCTGGACTCGGTCACGGCGGCACCACTAGGCGCGGTCGCCCGATCATGGCGCTGGCAACGTCAGCGAGGCGCGGGCGCGCCCAATATTGTCTTCGAGTCCGTGACGGACTCGGCTGACCGCGGCGCGGAGCGTTCACCCCCGGCTCGCGTCACTTCCTGAGATGCGGCCCGGCCCTTCGCGGTGCCGTGCTTCCTGTAGGGTTTCCAGCTCGCCAACCCGCCTCCGGACGTTGTCCAGTTGCGTCTGTCGCAGCTTGCGCTCCGCGTCGAAGGCCGCCTCGCGAGCCTGCGATTCTTGCTCGAGTCGAGCGCGTTCGTCCATAAGACGATTGCGTTCGTTCTGCCAGGTATGCCAGGAGGCGCGCAGCAGCTGCAACTGTTCCCGGTCGGCCTGCAGCTGCTTCTCGACATCCTGTAGTTGCGCCTGCAGTTTGGCCTTGTCCGTACCCAGCCGTGCCTGGATCGCCTGTGACTCCTGCTGCAGTTCGCGATGCCTCGACACCGTCGCGGTCTGTGCCTCGAGCACCGAGTCGTGGTCGATGGTCAGTTGGCGATAGTCAGCCCGCAGAGTACTGAGCCCGGCGCCGAGAGCGGCCGACTGGCCGCGGAGGTGATCGCGCTCCGCCTCGTACGATGCCTGGCGTACCTGGAGGTCGTATTCGAGCGATTGGACTTTTGACACCAGGGCGGTCCGCTCGTCCCGAAGCCCGATGCGCTCCTTGTCGACCCGCTCCAGTTCCGCCAGTTGCCGCTGAGCCTCCTCCCGGTCGGCCTGTCGAAGCTTCGTCTCGGCAGCCAGAGCCGCCTCCTGCCCGCGCAATTCTTGCTCGAGGCGACCGATCTCGTTGAGGAGTTCGTTGCGCTGGTTCTGTCCTTGTTCGACCGAGACCTGCAAATCATGGTTGAGCTGAGCGACCTCCGTCTGGAGGTTCGCTCGGTCAGCACTGAGGCGGGTCTGAATCCACTGGAAGTCCTGGGCGAGTTGCGTGAGCTTGGCGGCGGCCGCCTGGGTGTCGTGCAACATGGACTCCCGCTCGGCGGTCCACTGCCGCTGACCGACCCGCAGGGTGCCCAGCTCAGCGGTCGTGAGCGGGTCCCGTAACTCGACGAGGGTCCGGTCGTCGTCGGCCACGCTCAGCGTTCGCTCCGAAAGGGCGCCGATCCCAATCTGGGGCTGTTCGAGGTCTTGGTACGCCTTGCGGAGCTTGCCGGCACCGTCCTGGGTCCCGGCCGAATCGCTCCACGGCCGATGAGGCGTCATCGGAAGGGCTTCCTGCGCCTGGCGGCGATCGCCGGGCTCAGTGATCCGCTCGTCCCGATTCGCTGTCCACTGGAGCTGCGTCGTTTGCAGGTCCTTGAGTTGTTCCTGCAACTCGTTCATGCGCTCCGTGGCACGCGTCAACGCAGTCAGTTTTTCGCGCTTCTCACCCAGCTGCGCCGAGACGTCTTCCTGGAGGGTGCGAAGATGAGCGACGAGATCTTCACTCTGCGTGGCAATCTCAGGACTAGCGGAGCCGCTGGGATCAGGTGTCATGGCGTTTTCACTCCCTTGTTGCAGGCTGCCCACGGAGATGTCATCGGGCAGGGAAGGAAGAACTTGCGAGCCATTCGAAATCGGGTCGAACCAGAAAGCGGGTCAGCCGGTGGCAGTCTGCGATGACGGGGCGAGGGAGTCGTCAGTTGCCATTTCCTGCTCGATCTCGAGGAGCGCCCGAATCGCCTGCACAGGTGCGAGCAGCGGGGGGGCAAAGCCGATCCGCAGACCCAGGACAAGCCAGGCGGCCTCGATGGCGATGCCGGGCGTCATCTTCGACCGACCTCGGACACGGTCACGGAAGACAATCGGGATCTCCAGGAACGGCAGGCCGGCCCGATGGCAGGCGTGGTTCAGCTCGATCTGGAAGGCGTAGCCGTTGGAGACCAGCCGGTCAAGGTCCACGAGCTCCAGGGCTGAGCGCCGGAAACACTTGAACCCGCTCGTGACGTCGCGCAGCGGCAACCCCAGGATCCGCCTGGCGTAGACGCTTCCAGCTTTGCTGATGAAGCTCCGCAGTGGGGACCAACCCTCCGCCCGGCCTCCAGGGACGGCGCGGGAACCGATCACGACCGGCACCCGTTGCGCCATTTCCAGGAGGCGGGGCAGGTCGGCGGGCGCGTGGGAGAAGTCGGCATCCATCTCGACGATGCACTCGTAGCCCGCGGAGAGCGCGTACGCGAACCCCGCCACGTACGCCCGACCGAGGCCCTGCTTGATGGGCCGGTGGAAAACGGTGATGCCGGTGTGCCGGCTCGCCAGCTCGTCCGCGATGCGCCCCGTGCCATCGGGCGAGTTGTCGTCAACCACGAGGATGTCGATCTCGGGCTCGGCGTCGCGGATCGCTGTAACGAGAAGCGGAAGGTTGTCGGCCTCGTTGTAGGTGGGAAGGATGACGATTGTTCGCGGCTTTGTCGGGAACCGGTTCCAGGCTCCACCAAATGTTGTCGTCGACGGATCGCGCTGAGCCCCGGATGCCAGGCGTGTCCCCACGAAAATGACAACTGCCCAGAAGGCCGGTTCCTTTCGAAGCAACGCTTCTGTTACGCGGCGGGTTTCAGCTCTTGGGGGTATTGCGACTTTGCGACGGCCGCGGCGGGCTCCACCAGTCCGCTCTTGATCAGCGCGGTGAGGCTGTGCTCCATGGTCACCATGCCCTCTTTGGCCGAGGTCGCGATCACATTGCGGAGCTGGCGGGTCTTGCCTTCCTTGATCAGATTCTGCACCGCAAGGATGTTGAGCAGTACTTCGAAGGCCGCGACTCGACCCCCGCCTCGACAGGGTAGGAGCTGCTGGTAGATCACGGCCGCCAGGGTGCTGGATAGCTGCACGCGGACCTGCTGCTGCTGCTCGGCTGGGAAGACGTCGACCATGCGGTCCACCGCCTGGGTGGTGTCGTTGGTGTGGAGCGTCGCCAGCACCAGGTGGCCGGTCTCCGCCACGGTGATGGCGGTCGAGATCGTCTCCAGGTCGCGCATCTCGCCGATCAGGAGCACGTCAGGGGTCTGTCGCAGGGCGGCGCGCAGCGCGTCAGGGAAAGAACGAACATCCGAGCCGACCTCGCGTTGCTCCACAATGCCACGCTGGTGACGGTACACATACTCGATCGGGTCCTCGATGGTGATCACGTGGCAGGGCCGCGTGGCCACGATGTCGTTGACCATCGCCGCCAGGGTGGACGACTTCCCAGAACCGGTTGGCCCGGTGACAAGGATCAGGCCCTGGCTCAGCCGGGTGAGACCTCGGACTACCATTGGGACGCCAAGCTGGTCGAAGTTGGGGATCTGGTAAGGGATCATTCGCAGCGCCAGCCCCACCGACCCGCGTTGCTTGAAGGCGTTGATACGAAAGCGGGCTTGACCCTTCCAGTTGAAGGAAAAGTCGAGATCACCACGCTCCTCGAAACGGGCCCAGCGGTCGGGCGCCAGCACTTCGCGCCCGATCTGGTCGATCTGCTCCGGGCGCAGTGGATCGCGGCTGATGGGCACGAGAGCGCCGTCCTTCCGCATCGTCGGGGGCGCGCCGGCCGACAGAATCAGGTCGGAAGCGGACTGCTCGAGCAAGATCTGCAGGTAGGCATCGATGATGAGGGGATGCTGCTCGGCGGGCTGACTCGGAGGTGCGATTGATTGCTTGACATCCTGTGCAACCTGCTCGGTGCAGCCTTCTTGCTTCCGCTCGGGATGGCGCTCGGCAGTTTCTTCGAGGTAGTTTTGGACCGGGTGCCGCGGGGTGAGTCCCTGCTCTGGCCGCCTTCCCACTGCCGCAGGTGCAACCGTCGCCTGACCGTCGATGAGCTGATCCCGGTGATCAGCTACCTGGCACAGCACGGCCGCTGCCGAGCGTGCGATGCGCCAATCGGCCGCGGGGTGCCGATCCGGGAGGCGCTGAGCGGCCTCGCGCTGGGCCTGCCCTGGGCGATCGTGGGATGCCACGACCCGGTCGCCGCGCTCAGCACCGGCCTCGTCGCCTTGCTGGTTATCTGGATCGTACGCGGCGCGATTCTGTGGCGGGCGGCTTCGCGCTGACCGGAGCAATTAGGGCCATAAAGTCTCGTTATCGCCTAGGCATGAATCTCCCGCGACCCGTGCTGCGCGATTGGGTTGGCGTCCGTCGGATCATTGGTCTCGCCTTGTTACTCGCGGCGGTGGCAGCGGTAGCCTATCTCGACCGATCCGTCGGTGCTGGATTGGACCTCCGACTGCTCTACTTCCTGATCGTTCTCTGCGGTGCGATCCTCCTGCCGCGCCTGCTGGCCTTGGCAGTGGCGGCGGGCGTGGCGGTTGTCAGCGCCGGCATCGGGGGCGCCCAGGGGACCAGCCTCGTCGTCAACGGGCTGACCCACCTCCTGATGTACGGCTACGCCGCGCTGCTCACGAGCAATTGGGAGCTCGAGCGCCGGAGGTTGATGCGGGTGAGTCGTATCGACGAGTTGACGGGGCTGCATAACCTCCGGGCGCTGCACGAGCAGCTGCCGACCTGGCTCGGACCCGCCGCTCGAACCGGCCGGCGCATGGCCGTGATGATGATGGACGTCGATGGCTTCAAGGCGGTCAACGACCGCCTGGGGCACGCCGTCGGGAACGAACTATTGAAGGAAGTTGCGAACCTCCTTCGCTTCGCCGTCCGGGTCGGCGACGAACCGTTTCGCTTCGGCGGCGACGAGTTCGTCCTGCTCCTGTCCGACGCCGATGGCGCCGGCGCGATCGTGGTGGCTACGCGTATCCAGGAGATCTACCGATCGATGGGCATGACGCTGCGCGGCACGGATGTGGAGGTCTCCTTCAGCATCGGCATCGCGGTCTTCCCGGAAGACGACGGGAGTCCCGATACACTGCTGACGCGGGCCGACGAGGCGCTCTACCAGGCGAAGCGCTCGGGTCCAGGAAAGATTGCGCGGTACCAGGCCCCAAAGGCGGCTTAAGCGCGATTCCCACGAACCGGGTCGATCAGCCGCTGCAGCTGAAGGACTGTGCCACCAGCGGATAGGTCGGGCCGACGAACACCAGCCGCTCACTCCCGGAACTGGTTGGCGTCCAGCGATCGGTAACCACCGCATGGGCGCTGCTGTCGCCCTTCGCGATCGTCAGCGTTTGCTGCGGCTGGGCTTGTGTCCCGCTGTCGTCCTTGCGAAGCCAGTAGTAGATGACGGTGCCGCCGGCGCCGTTGGTGCGGAACGTGCCCGTTGCCGTGACCTTGCATTGTTCTCCAGCGGCCGTCACTGATTCAGAGGCAGTCGTGATGGCAAACGGCACCGGCGTCGGCGTCGGCGTCGGCGTCGGCGTGGGGGTTGGGGTGGGTGTCGGCGTGGGCGTGGGGGTCGGTGTCGGCGTCGGCGTCGGGCTAGGCGTCGGCGTCGGGGTTGGTGTAGGCGTCGGGGTTGGTGTAGGCGTCGGGGTTGGTTTAGGCGTCGGGGTTGGTTTAGGCGTCGGGGTTGGCGTAGGCGTAGGGGCGGCCGAAGGCGTCGGTGCAGGAGACGCACTCGGGCTCGCCGACGGAGATGCGGTCGGGCTCGCGGACCCGGAAGGCGTCCCGGTCGGCGAGGTTGAGGCACTGGTCGGCGCGAGCGCGACCGGCCGAGCCGAGCTGTTCGGGCGGGCGGCGAAAAAGCGGGGCGGAAGGTTGAACGTCGGAACCAGCAGCCAGAAGGGGGCCCGCGGATCGTCGGCGAAATACAGGCTGGCCGTCGGATCGGCGGCGCTGCCGCTCACATCGATCCGGAAGGGACCGATTTCCCAATCGGCCGGCACGGCGCGAACCAGGACGAACAGCGCGAGGAGGCTGCCAAAGAACAGGAGGAGACCGAACCGCCGGTGGCGGCGCTGTTCCGTCTTCCTCGGACGCGCGGGAAGGAATCGCATCTGCGATCCACCCTACCGCGAGCGAATTACAGCCTTTCTTTCGCGCGTGGCGGCGGGCGTGTGAAGCTGTAGCAGGGTCGTGACGGAGGCTACGGAATCCCTTTCGAAGGGCGCCAGGCCGTCAGCCCGGCGGCCAGCTCATCGCCCGGCCGCCGAGCAGATGCAGATGCAGGTGATAGACCGTTTGTCCCGCCTGCGGCCCCTTGTTCAAGACCAGGCGGTAGCCATCGCGATCGATCCTGCGTTCGTCGGCGACCCGGTTCGCCACGTCGAAGAGATGGGCGAGCATCGAGGCATGACCCGGCTTCAGGTCGTGAACGGTCGCGATGTGCTCTTTCGGAATGATCAGGACATGCGTTGGCGCAACCGGGCGGATATCCTCGAAGGCGACGACCTGCTCGTCGCGAAAGACCTCCTTCGCCGGGATTTCCCGTGCGAAGATCTTGCAGAACAGGCAGTCCTCAGCCACCGGCAAAGCAGTCTACGCGCTGAGGAGTCCGTCGCCGCTGAGGGCGACCGGCCGGACCATCGCCACGCCGCCCATCGCCTGCCCCTGATCCGGTCCATAGACCGTGATGTAGTTGTCGCTCAACCCTCGGATCCGACCGGGGAAGCGGCGGTCCCAGATAACCTCGAGGTCCTGGCCGATGAACCGGGCTTCGTATGCCCGGCGCTGCGCCTCGGCTTGCCCCTGGAGCCGGCGGCTGCGCTCGCGGCTGACGGGATCATCGACGGGCATACCCAGGCGAGGGGCCGCGGTGCCGGCCCGGGGCGAGTAGCGAAAAACATGCATCCCGGTGAACCCTGCATCGCGAGCCAGTGATGCCGTGTCGGCGAAGTCGGCGTCGGTCTCCTCGGGGAAACCAACGATCACATCGGTCGTCAGGGCGATCTCGGGGGAGGCTTCGCGCAGCTCCGCGACCAGCGCCAGGTAATCGGCGCGCCGGTACAGACGGCCCATCCGCTTGAGCACGCGGTCGCTACCCGATTGCAGCGGGATATGCAGGTGCCGGCACAAGCGCGGTGCCGCGGCAAGCTCCACCAGCTCGGGAGTGAAGTCATTGGCGTTGATCGAGCTGAGGCGAAGCCGCGCCGGCGCGATCGCCGCCAGCAGCCGGCGGACAAAGGGGGCGAAGGCCTGGCTGCGATCGCGGCCGAAGGCGCCGAGGTCCACTCCGGTCAGCACGATCTCGCCGTAGCCATCCGCGACCGCCTGCTGGGCGCGTTCGATCAAGACCGCCGCCTCCTCGCTCCGGGACATCCCCCGCGTCCGCCAGACGATGCAGTAGGTGCAGCGGTGATTGCAGCCGTCCTGCACCTTAAGAAAGAATCGCGACCGCGAAAAGGTCGTGGATCCGCCTGTGGACGATGCCGGATCGAAGTTGGTCAGGACGTAGTCGAAGATCTCGCGCTTGCGAGCGTTAGGAAAGGCCACGTCAACGGCGGGGACGGCGGAGACACGCGGATTCGGGTTATCCACGTGGCAACCGGTGAGGATGAGGTGGGCACCGGGATGCCGGCGGCGAAGCCCGTGGACGATGGTGCGCAGCTTGCGATCCGCTTGCGCCGTCACGGTGCAGCTGTTGACCACGCAGATGTCGGGATTGTCGAACGATTCCGAGACCGTGTACCCGGCGCGTGCGAGCCGGTCACCGAGGTCTGCCATTTCGGCAAAGTTCACCTTGCAGCCAAGCGTCTGGATGGCAACCTTCATTACTGCTGCACGAGGATAGCAGCGGCCACGATCGGCGCCAGTCGCGCCCGAAGGATGCGCGGGCCCAGGTTGACCGCAACCGCGCCGCGCCCACCGAGTAAGGCGAGCTCGGCATCGGTCCAGCCGCCCTCGGGCCCGACAGCGATGACGTAACTTCGCGATCCATCCAGCGCTCCGAGTAGCGGGATGGCGGCGGAGGGCTCGAGCACCAGCAGCCGCGATGCTTCGATCGATTCAACCGCGGCGGCAAGCGACAATGGCCCTTCGACGACCGGTACTTTGCCGCGGTGGCTTTGCTCCGCGGCCGACTCGGCAATGGCTTGCCACCTTGTCAGCCGAGCGGCTGCTGGACGGCTTACCGAACGGTGCGCCTGCACCGCCACGAACCGGTTGATGCCAACTGCAGTTCCGGCCTCGATCACGGCGTCGAAGTCCGGATTGGGCAACACCGCCTGGATCAGGGTTACCGCCGTGCCCGGCTCGCCCGTCGCCGGCTGGTCGGCCAGCACGCGTGCGAGCACCCGCTCGCCTTTGGCCTCGATGATCTCGACCTCATAAGCGCGCTGGCTGCTGACCGCCACCCCCCTCTCACCCGGACGGACCCGCAGGACCCGGGCCAGGTGGTGCCCTTTCTTGCCCTCGATGACGACCTGTCCATTCGCGATTTGCCCCGCCTCGACGAAGGTCCAGAACATGCCGGCCCCATGGTACGGGGCCCGCGGGCGATGGAAGCTCCAGCAGGAGGCGTTGTATTCGCCAGCATGACCACGCCTCGGCCCTCCTCCCTCCAGCTGCATCGGACGACGCTCAAGGTTGCGGCGGTCTCGTTTTGGGGGCTGGCGACCATTGTGATGGCGACCGACTATCTGGGAAGCGGTCTGCAAGTCAACTACCCGACGGAATGGGTCGTCACGGTGCTGGCCTGCGCGGCCGGCGTGGTGTGCTGGACGTTGCCATGGGCGGAGATCCCCGCCAGGTGGTTCGTCCCCGTGGTCTTTGCGGGAATCGCGATGCTGACCGTCGGCGTCTTCGCAACGGGTGGCACGCATTCGCATTTACCCGTGCTCTACCTCGTCATCGTCGTTTTCACCGCGTCGATTCTGGAATTCCAGACGGCGATCAGCGTGCTGATCACTGCGATCCTCGCGGCGGCCCTGCCCCTGCTGATCCGGGGGTGGGACAGTTATTACGCGCGGTCCGTGGTCCTGCTTGCGGCGTCGATGGTGATTTGCGCGTATATCCCGGCCCTCGTGCGCAAGGCGCTGCGCGCGGAGAACCAGCTGGCCGAGCAGCGCCGCCTGGAGCTCGAGGAAAGCTACCTTTCGACCATCGAGGCGCTCGCCGCCGCCCTCGACGCGAAGGACCGCCACACGGAGGAGCACTCGCGCGAAACCGCCGCGCTGGCCCGGGCCGTGGGCCAGCGGCTTGGGCTGGCCGAGGAGACCCTACGATTTCTCGAGTACAGTGCGCTGCTGCACGACATCGGCAAGATCGGGGTGCCCGGCTACATCCTCAACAAACCAGGGCCGCTCGATGACGAAGAGACGGCCATCATGCGGGAACATCCGGTGATCGGCGAACGAATCGTGGCCTCCGTCCCGTTCCTCGCCCGGATCCGACCGATCGTTCGGGCGGAGCATGAGCGATGGGACGGCGGCGGTTACCCGGATGGGTTGAGCGGCGAGAGCATCCCGATCGAGGCCCGCATCATTCATGCCTGCGACGCGTTTCAGGCGATGGCCAGTGACCGGCCCTACCGTCCGGCCCGGCCGCGCGACTGGATCCTCAAGGAGATCCGAGCCCAGGCCGGCCTGCAGTTCGATCCGCGGGTCGCGCAAGCCCTGCTCGAGGTCATCGAAGCCGGCGAGGTCGCGGTGGCGGGGACGGCCGAAAGCGCGCTCCACGAAGACCGCAAGCTGCCCGTGGCCCACTCATGGACCCAGCACCTCGATGCCATCCAGCAGCTGGGTGCCGGGCTGGCCAAGGCCAGTAGCGTGCCGGGAATCTGCGAGACCATCGGTCGCGCCATCACGACCCTGCTGCCGTACGACCAGTGCCGGATCTATCTGCTCGAAGATGACGGCCATACACTGCGGCCGGTCTATTTCAGCGACACCATGCGCGGGGAGTACGAGGGCGTCACGGCCGAAACGCTGGCGGTCCAGGTCGGCCAGGGCATCACCGGCTGGGTCGCTGAAACCAAGCAGGGAGCCCTCGTGGGTGATACGGAGCGGCATCCGAAGGCGGTCCACATCCCTGGCACGACCGAGACCGATGAGTCGATGCTGGCGCTTCCCGTGATCTTCGAGGACAACCTGATCGGCATCATCGTCAACGTCAAGGTTGGCCTGCATCAGTACACCGGCGACCACTTGCGTTTGATGACGATCCTCGCGAACCAGGCTGCCGTCTCGATCTTCAACGCCCGCTTGATCGAGCGACTGGCGGCGACCGCGCGAACCGACCCATTGACGGGACTGGCGAATCGCCGCGCCTTCGAACTGGCGCTCGAGCAGCGACTCGCCGCGGAATCGCCGGAGCCATTCTCCGTGATCATGCTCGACGTCGATGGGCTCAAGCAGGTGAACGATGCACGCGGTCACGCGGCCGGCGATGCGGTGCTGAAGCGCGTGGCTTCGGTGCTCACCTCCAACCTGCGCTCGGTCGATGTCGTCACCCGCTGGGGCGGTGACGAGTTCGTCCTCCTGATGCCCGTGACGGACCGGGTGGGCGCCGTCTCGCTGGCACGCCGGATCGGCGGGACGCTGCGCGGTTCCGACGACGCCGCCGGCCCGATCTCAGTCTCGATCGGGACGGCGTCCTTTCCTGCGGACGGAACGACCGCGGATAGCCTGCTCGGGGCCGCCGACCACTCGATGTACGCCGACAAGCGCCAGCGGGTCGCCTGAGTCGCTAGGCCGGTTCCGGGGGCGCCCAGTCGTCGAGGTTGCGCGTCACCGACGCCAGAGCGGCGTCGGCGCGGACCACATAGTCCATCGCATCCGCCGTGAAGCCACGGCTCGCCATCTCCTGGGGCCGATGGTCCGAGAGAATGATGACGGGGACGTCGCGGGTTGCCTCGCCGGCGCGCAGGGCGCGAAGCAAGTTGATGCCGTCATCTTCCCGCCGCCGGATGTCGAGGAACACGAGGTCCGGCCGCAGTACGGCACTCGCACTGATCAGCTGCTCGCCGCCGGAGACGATGGTTACCTGGTAGCCGTCGAGCTCGAGTTTCAACTTGTACATCTCGGCCACCGCCGGGTCGTCTTCGGCGAAGAGCACGCGGATGCTGTCGTCCACCGGATGCGTCTTCCGCGCCATGGCCGCCCCCTTTCCTCGAGCCCGAGGGATCGAATCCCGCCGTCCTGCGCTCACACTATCCGGGACGATTGCGACGCTGTCAATGCCCCGTGAAGTGCTAATCCGCCTGGTAGGGTTGGCGGACTTCTTCGGGCAATTCGTACCAGCTGACGCGGTCGCCGACTCTTGCCCGGAGTCGCCACTTGAGCGACTTCGGTTGTGCCTCGATCCGCTCCCAGAGTTGATCGAGCCGCTGGTTGACGGTGTCGGAAGGCACGGCGAGCCCCTTGGCAGTCTCCCGGACCTTCTCCATGTTCATCTGGATGGTCCGGTACAGACCCCAATCCGCAGCCAGGAGGCGGGCGAGGTAGGTCGCATTGATGGCGTCGTCGTCATGATCCGTGATCGGATGGTCGATGAGCAGAGCCGTGGTGTCGACGAGGTCCTTCATGTTGACTTCGAAGACCTGCAACTTGCTGAGGAGCAGGTCGGCCGGGGTCAGGCACGGGTCATCGCCGCCGAGCCGATCGGCCAGCTCGATGACGTGGCACATCCGCATCCGGTCGATGAAAATGTCGATCTGCCGGCCGTTGGTCTCGTCCAGGTAAAGCAGTCGCTGGTGCCCGTTCAAGGTATTGAACCTCAGGTCGCCCTGGTAACCCAGGGATTCGAAGAGCTTCTGGACGCCGGCCCGATGCTTGGACGGCGCGACGAAGTCGAGGTCTCCGTACTTGCGCTTCAAGGGCGCCTGCCGCGCGCTTGGCGAATGAAGGTTGACGCCCGCGCCACCCACCAGCTTGACCGGGACCTTAACTGCCCGGGCGGCGGCTGAGATCCGCTCTGCTTCGGTGATGACGTCCGCCGCCGGCAGGTTGGCTCCGGTCGCCACTATGCCTCCTTCACGTCCACGATGATCGTTTTCAGGTCGGTCATCTGCTCGATCGCCCGATAGCCACCGACCCGGCCGATGCCGCTCTCTTTGCCGGCCCGGCCACCGAAGGGGATGTGCGCCTCCCAGTAGTTGGAGGACTCATTGACGTTGACCCAGCCGGTCTCCAGCCGCTGGGCGAAGCGCAGGGCGCGGTCGAGGTCCCTGGTGTAGACAGATCCGAGCAAGCCGTAGGGTGAATCATTCGCGATCGCCAGCGCCTCGGCCTCGTCGCGGAAGGGAATCACCGGGGCAATCGGGCCGAAGGTCTCCTCCTTGCTGACCCGCATCTGGGGATTGACGCCGCGGAGGACGGTCGCCTCGTAGTACAGGCGGGTGGGGAAGCCGGTCGCGCGGTGGCCGCCCGTCACCGCCGTGGCGCCCCTCGCCAGCGCGTCCGCGACGTGCTCGTCCATCTTGGTCGCGACGCCTTCGTTGTTCAAGGGACCCATGGTCGTGCCGCCGTCGAAGGGATCACCCAGCTTGATCTTGTTCACGGCGTCGGTCAGCCGGGCGATGAAGCGATCCTGAACATCGCGCTGCACCAGGATCCGCTCGCCGGCGGTGCAGCTCTGGCCGGCGCAGAGGAAGCAGCCCACGATGGTGCCCTCGACCGCGCGCTCGATGTCGGCATCCTCGAAGATCACGATCGGGCCGTTGCCGCCGAGCTCCAGCATGACGTGCTTGCCTGCCGCGCGCCGCGCCACCGAGCGTCCGGTCTCGGTCGAGCCGACGAAGCCGACGCCGGCGATCAGCGGATGGCCGGCGATCTCGTCGCCGACCACCGACCCCGGGCCGGTGACCAGGTTGACGGCGCCGGGCGGCAGGTCGGCCTCGGCCAGGCACTCCATCAGCTTGACCGAGATGGCCGATGTCGACGAGGCGGGGGCCCAGACCAGCGTATTCCCGCCGGCGAGCGCCGGGGCGATCACCTCGGTCGCCATCGTGAGCGGCCAGTTCCAGGGTGTGATCACGCCGTACACGCCCCGGGGGACGCGCAGCGTGAAGACCAGCTTGTTTTTGCTCATCGATGGGATCACGTTCGTCTCGAGACGCTTGATATCTTCGGCGGCGATGCGGAAGTACTCGATCGCTTCGCCCACCTCGCCGACGGCTTCCGCCTTGTACGGCTTGCCCTGGTCGAGGGCCAGCCAGTGGGCGAGCTCCTCGCGGCGGCGCTCCATGACGTCCGCGATCCGATGCAGGAGGACGGCACGGTCGAAGGCACCGAGCCCGGCCATCCCCGGGCGGGCCCGGTGCGCTGCCTCGACGGCACGGCTCGCGTCCGCCCTGGTTCCCTTGGGCAGCTGGGCGATCACATCGCCGGTCGCCGGGCTCTGCGCCTCGAAGGTTTCACCGCCCTCCGAGTCGACCCACCGGCCATCGACGAACATCTTCAGCGTCTCTACCTTATCGACGACCCTCATTCTCCTCCTGTTGACTCAGACCCGGGCATGGAGAATCGCATCTTTGCGCACCTCGATGAACGCCTTGAGCTGCTCATCGATGCCCGAGTCGATCCCCGGATCTTGATAGTCGGTTAGGAGCTGCTTCCACTTCTCGTTGGCCACCTTGTCCGCCGTGCGCGCCCCCATCCGCTGCCAGCGATCATAGTTTTCGGTCGATGAAATCCAGGGCCGGTAGAAGCCCGTCCGGTAATGGCGCATCGTGTGCTCGGACCCGAGGTGATGCCCGCCAGGGCCGACTTCGCGGATTCCATCCATGGCGAACCCCTCGTCGTCGAAGGGGATGCCTCGGCTCAGGATCCACTCGAACATCCGCAGCGCTTCGACGTCAATGACGAACTTCTCGTAGGACGCCAGCAGTGCGCTCTCGAGCCAGCCGGCGGCATGCAGCACGAAGTGAACCCCGCCCAGGACCGTCGGCCACAGGCACATCATCGACTCGTAGGCGGCCTGTGCATCGGCCGACTTCGAGGAGGTCAGCGCGCCGCCGCCGCGGAAGGGGATCCGGTAATGGCGGGCCATCTGGGCGCTGGCCAGGATCCCCATCGCCGACTCCGGGGTGCCGAAGGCGGGGCTTCCCGATTGCATGTCGAGGTTGGTCATGAACGAGCCGTAGATGCAGGGGGCGCCAGGGCGGATCAGCTGGATGAGGGCGATGCCAGCCAGCGCCTCGGCGGTCTGCTGCGCGAGCGTGCCGGCGAGACCCATTGGCGACATCGCGCCGGCCATCAGAAAGGGCGTCGCGATGACGGGTTGGTTGGCCTCCGCGTAGGTTATCAGCGCACCGAGCATCCGATCGTCATAGCGGAGCGGACTGTTGACGTTGACAAGGGCCAGGAGCGCGGGCGTCTTCTCGATGTTCGCGCGGCCGCCGAACAGGATCGACGACATTTCGACCGAGTCTCGCGCGCCCTCCTCCGAGATCACGCTGCCCATGTAGGGCATGTCGGTCCACCGGATGTGTGAGTACACCATGTCGAGGTGGCGCGTCTCCAGCGGGAGGTCCTCCGGTTCGACGGTGGTGCCGCCGGCGCAATGGATCTGGGGCGTGGCCTGCGCCATCTTGTCGAAGTTGGTGAAGTCGGTGATGGTCGCGCCCCGGCGGCCGCGGTCGAGGTCCGTGATGAAGGGCGGCCCATAGACCGGCGCGTTGACCATATGGTTGCCGCCGATGGTGACGGTGTTCTTTGGATTGCGCGCCTGCACCTCGAAGCTCTCCGGCACCTTCTTAACTTGCTCCTCGATAAAGGCCCGCTCGAAGCGGACGCGGCTGTCCTCGATTTTCAAGCCGGCGCCCCGGAAGGCGTCGAGGGCACGAGGGTGCAGGAAGTCGACGCCGATCTCCTGCAGGATCAGCATCGCGTGGTCGTGGATCTGCTGAACCTGCTCCTCAGAGAGGATGTCGTACGGCTTGAGCGTGTTCGTCCACATGCCGTTAGGAGCCGGCGTGCGCCAGGGTCCTGGTGACTTTCCGGTGCCGGCCGGCCTCGAAGGCGCGAGCATAGATCTTTTCGTAGTTCCTGGCGTCGACGTCACGCGGGTTGCCGATGCTCTGCGAGTCCGCCGCCGCTTTCTCGGCCAGCAGTGGGATCTCCTCCTCCGAGAAGCCGAGCTCGTTGAGAGAGGGGATGTCTAGATCCTCGGTCAGCTGGTAGACGTACTCGACCCCGACTTCAGCCGCCTTCCAGACCGGCTTATTGCTCACCTCGAGCCCCAGCGCCTGGCCGATTCGGGCAAAACGCTCCGGCTCGCCAGCATAGTTGTATTCCATCACTGGGGCGAGCAGCCGGCCGGTCAGGGCGCCGTGCGGCGCGTCGTGCACGCCCCCCGCGGTCTGACTCATGGCGTGCGCCGCTCCCGCGGAGTCGGTGCCGTAGGCCAGCCCCGCGAGCATGGCGCCCATGCTCATGTGGTAACGCGCCTCCAGGTTGTGGCCCTGGGCATACGCGACCCGGAGGTAGCGGCCGCAATACTCCATCGCCAGCAGCGCCACGGCGTCCGTGAATGGCTGGTGATAGGCCATGGTATAGCACTCGATCGCGTGGGTCAGGGCATCCATGCCGGTCCCAGCTGTCACGCCGGCCGGCAGGTTGACGCTGAGCGCCGGATCGACCAGCGCCACCCACGACGCGATATTGGGCGTGCCGCCGACGTTGAATTTCACTTTGCGGTCCGGATCCGTGATGACGGCCCAGAGCGTGACCTCGCTGCCGGTACCGGCGGTCGTCGGGACCGCGACCAGCGGCGGGATGCGCGAGTGGATCGGATCCTTTCCCCACTCGTACTGGGCGATGCTGCCGCCGTGCACCACCACGACCCCGATGCCCTTGGCGGCGTCGATCGAGCTGCCACCGCCAATCGCCACCAGGCCATCGCAGCGTTCCGACTTGTAGTAGCGGGCGCCGGCGTCGACCAGGGCAATCCCCGGATTGGCCCGCACCTGGTCGTAGGAGACCGGATCGAGGCCCGCCGCTCGCAGGGGCTTCAGCGCCTCGTCGAGCAACCCGGCCTTGACGATGCCTTGGTCGGTGACGACCAGCGGCCGTTTGATGTTGATCGCCGCCGCTTCCTCGCCAAGCGCAGAAAGCGCACCGATGGCGTGCACCATTCGGGTCGGTGACTGATACGCCTTCAGGACAATGTCAAGCACGGGCAACCGTCTTCATCCTCCTTACGTTGGGGGGCGAAGGCATCGGCCTCTGCCCATTTTGTCTAGACCAAAAGTCTCTTCCCAGAGACGGACTCTGTCAAGGGCCCTCAAGGCGCGCCTCCCGTAACCAGCGCTCAAAGCGGTCCGAGTCCATGACGGTAAGCGCCCGATTCCATCGCGCCGTGTAGTAGTCGGTGAAATCGAAGTCCAGCGTCGAGATCTTGGCCTGGATGGCTCCCCAGAGCGTCCAGCCGACGTCTGACATCAGGGCGAACAGGTTCATCCGGGCTAGTTGCTGCCGGTCCTGTCGGCCTAAGTACGCCTCGCACAGGACGGCCCGCAACTCATCATCAAAGCTCGCCTCCTGCGCCGTGTTGCCCAGGTCGAAGCACGCATCGTTGTTCCCGCTCAGTTCGTAATCGACGATCCGCAAGCAGTGCCCGTCGTCGATGAAGTTCTCGCAGAGCAGGTCGTTGTGACAGGAGACGCTGGGGAGCGCCCCGGCCTTGACCGCCCGCTCGATTTCCGCCACCAGCGGCAACCGCCCCCGATAATCGGAAGGGATCCGGACCTCGTGCTCCTCGACGATCCGCAGGTAGTACTCGATCAGCCGGAACATGTCGAAGTCCTTCAAGAAGCGCGGAGCGGCGTGCAGGCGCTTGAACGACTCGGCCATCCGCCGCGCCATCCGCTCCGATTGCAGGGTCTCTGCCGACATCGTCGGCCCGGGGATGAACTCGAGAACCATGATGTCCAGCTGCGGGATATGCTCCAGCACAGCCGGTCCGATTCCGGTGCTGGCCGCGGCCTCGGCGTTATAGACCTCATTTACCCGGTCGATAGACAGCAGCTCCGTCGACGTTCCCGGGATACGCATCACGTAGCGTTCGCCGCCGGCCTCGACCAGGTAGTTCTCGTTGGTCAACCCGCCCGACAGCGGCGAGACCTTGACGTCCTTGCCGCGCCAGAGGGCAACGCGGCCGACCGCGTCCTCAGCTCGCGACAGGCCTTGCGTCATGCCGCACCCGTTGCTCCCGCTTCAGCACGGCGTCGGTGCTGACCTCGGCCGGCACCCGCCGCCCGAAGACGTCCACCTCGACGCTCGCTCCGGGTCCCAGGGCGACGGGGAGGTAGCTGTAGGCGATGTTGCGCCGGACGGTGAATCCATAAGCGCAGCTGCGTAGCCGGCCGACGATCGAGCCATCGGCATAGACGGCCTCTCCGCCATAGACGGTGACGTACTCTTGCTCGCCGACCAGCAGGGTACGCAAGCGCCGTTTGATCCCCGCCGCCTTTGCGGCGATTAGCGCCTCCCGCCCATTGAAATTGCCCTTATCGAAGCGGACGCAGAACCCGAGCCCGGCCTCAAGCGGATTGTCCAGGAGGGTAAGGTCGGTTCCGTAGTATCGGTAACCCTTCTCCATCCGCAGCGAGTCCAGCGCTCGGTATCCACCCGGCCGAATCCCAACCTTTTGCCCGACGGCCATCAAGCGATCCCACACCTGCCCCGCGACACCGGGCTCCAGGTAAAACTCCCACCCGAGTTCGCCGACATAGGTCACGCGCTGGGCGAAGACGTCGAATCCCTCGATGCGGATGGCACGCGCCTGCATGAAAGGGAAGCCGTCCTCCGAGACGTCGTCATCGGTCACGCTCTCCAGAAGCTGGCGGGCGCGTGGGCCCCACATCCCGACGACGCAGAGCTCCTCCGTCGTCTCGCGGATCGCGACTGGCTCATCCTCCTCGCGTCGCTCCAGCCGCAGCCACCCCAGGTCGCTGTTCACATATCCGGCACCGGTGACCAACCTGAACCGATGTGCGCCGAGCCGAGTGATGGTGACGTCCGCCGCCATCCCTCCACGGCGGTCGAGGAGCTGGGTGTAGACGACACTGCCGACCGGCCTGTCGATCAGGTTGTCCGCGACACGTTCAAGCAGCGGCAGCGCTCCCGGACCGTCCAGCTCGATCTTCCCGAACGACGTCATGTCGATGATCCCCACGCGTTCGCGGAACGCGCGATGCTCCTCGGCCTGCAACTCGAACCATGGCGGCCGGGTCCAGCCGAAGCGGCGCTGGTCGGCGCCCGCGCGCCGCCAGGGCCGGCCCGGCTCGAAGTGCTCGGGTCGCTCCCACCCATGTTTGGCGCCGAAGACGGCGCCGAGGTCCTGGACCCGGTGGTGCAGGGCGCTCGTCCGACGCGGCCGGCCCCACTCGTCGGCGTCGTACGGATAGCGGAGGAAGTAGTAGTAGCGGTACGCCTCCTTCGCCAGCTGCGCGACGTAACGGTGGTCCCGGTGGACGGGCCCGAAGCGCCAGGGCCGGTAGGCATAGAGGTCCAGCTCGGTGTCGCCCGCCGTGATCAGCTCCGTCAACGATTTCCCGATCCCGCCGGCGCCGCCGAACCCGTTCAATGACAGCCCGGCCGCCATGAACAGCCCACGGACGCCTGGTACAGGCCCGAGCAGGGGATTGGCGTCGGGGGTCATGGCGTCCGGATGGCAGACGAGCTTGATGATTCCCGCCTCACTGATGAAGGGAAACCGCCGCGCCGCCCCCTTGAGGAGCGGCTCGAACCGACGCTGGTCCGGAGTGACGGAGGTCCCGGCATGCTCCCAGGGAACGCCGTCGATCCATCGCGCATTGGGGTCCAGCTCGTACCCGCCCAGCACCACGCCTCCCGCCTCAGCCTTCCCGTAGATGAGGTTGTCGGGGTCGCGGAAGCAGGGCATGTTTTGTGGGAGCTCGGCGCCCTCGACCGCCTGCAGCGCGGCGTGCTGGTGATCGACCGGCGTGGACACCACAAACGCACCGGCCATCGCGGCGACCTGCGGCGCCCAGATGCCACAGGCGATCACGACCACCTCCGCCTCGATCCGCCCGGCCTCGGTCTGCACCGCCTCCACCGCTCCCCGCGAGGACAGCTCCAACCCGGTCACCCGCGTGCCCGTCAGCACCTTCACCCCTAGCTCGCGCGCGGCCTTGGCTAGCGCGAAGGTGGCCGTATGCGGATCGAGGGCCCCGTCCCCCGGCACCCAGACCGCACCAAACAACGACTTCGTGCTGATCGCCGGCATCAGCCGCGCCGCCTGCTCGGCCGAAACTACCTCGACGTCCAGCCCGATCGCCCGGGCGCGGCTCACACCGCGCTGCTGCTCCAGCAGCTGCTCGCGGCTGGAGGCAAAGCGCAGGCTGCCCACCGTCTCAAAGATGCCCAGCCGGCGATACAACTCGATGCTGTAGCGACGGAACCGCATCATCGTGGGGGAGGGATTGAACTGGGTGACCAATCCCGCCGCATGGCAGGTCGAGCCGCTGGTCAGGTCGGCTTTCTCCAGAAGAACCGTGTCTCGCCATCCCGCCTGCGCCAGGTGGTAGGCAACGCTGGTGCCGGTGATCCCGCCCCCAATGACGACGGCGCGCGCACGGCTCGGTAGTTGAGTCATGCGCGCGTCGCTCCGGTCAGAATGTCGAAGGACTACTCAACCGGGATCTCCCGGTGGATGCGGGCCAGGTCGATGCCCTGGCGCTTACGGACCACCCGGGCGATCACGTAGATTGCGATCGCGATGAGGTAGGTTACCGCGAAGTATTGGAGCGGTAAGACGTTGGTCGTGAAGGCGGTCCCGTAGACGGTGTTGAGGCTCCACTCCACGATCATGAACGCGAGGAAGATCGCGCTGACCACTCCGGTGATCGTGATGACCGGGATGCCGGCGACCCGCCAGCGCGCGATCGGCGAGTTCCGGTAGATGTCCGCGCGCCGCCAGGGGAGGATGGCCGCGGCGACGACCGTCCCGAGGAAGGTAACCGCGATCACGGCCGTAGCGTCGAGGAAGATGACCTGGAAGTTCGCCCGGTAGGCGAAGAGGGCACTGACCACGATCGATGGCACGATCATCAGGATCAGCGATCCGTAGGGGACGCGCCGCTTTGCCGAAATGTTGGCGGCCCACTCTGGGAGGACGCGGTCGAAGGCGGCCGCGAAGATAACGCGGGTCGACGAGAGGAAGAGGGTTCCTGCCCAGCCGAAGAACCACAGTCCCATGACCGCGATCAGCAGCGCCTGGAACAGGTGATTGCCGACCAGCCAGCCGGCGAACATGACCGGGTAGGGCCAAGTCGATACTGGCGGCGCAGCTCCGCCTGCCACAGAGGTCCAGTACGCGGCATTGGCCGCGTAATAGAAGTCCCAGCCGATCGTCTTGAGGATCAGCAGGATAATCACGGCAACCAGGGCAACTGTCACCCACAGCCCCCAGAACATGGCAGAGAAGACCTTGCGGTACTCCTTGGCACCGCGCACCTCGCCGTACAGCGTGGCTCCCCAGACCGGCCACAGAAGGTAGAAGGCGAGGAAGGGGAGGAGTAGCAGGGTTGACGTGAACCCGAAGGTGCCGAACGTTACGCCGCTGGTGCCGCCCTTCTTGGCTACGTCGAGGGTGGCCTGGTAGGCGTTCCCGGAGGCGCCGAACAGTTGGCCAGCCTCACGGTTGAAGGCGTCGACGAAGGCCTGATGGGATGAGAAGAGCAACAGCCCGACCATGACGATAAGTCCGCCCATCCCCAGCCAGAAGCAGAACCGCTGGATCTTGGCGTAGCCCTCCATGCCCAGGGTGATGACGCCGCTGACAAACGCGAGGACGATCAGGCAGCTTACGAAGATGCCAGTTGGACTGGTGAAGAACGTGGCCACCCCCGTCCAGCCAAGGGTATACGCGAGCGGCGCGAAGAACTGCAGGACCAAAATGTTGGCGTAGATCGGGGTCCAGAGCCAGAGCGTGAACCACCATCCGGTGATGGCCAGCACGAAGCCAATGCCGCCGCCAAGGATGCGGCTCTGCCAGGCATAATCGCCGCCTGCCCGCGGCATCACGCTGACCAGCTGCGCATACGTTATGACGAGGAAGGTGACCAGCACCCCGGTCAGCAGGACTGCGCCCAGGAGCTGCCCGTCCGGAATGGCATAGACGAACGACATACCGTAGAGGCCGAGCGTGACGAGGTTGACCGACCAGAATGCATATAAGAAGGCGTCGAACGTCGACCAGGCTTTGACGAGACCGGTGGCGTT
>DASYVR010000041.1:0-3099 GCA_035936995.1 Candidatus Dormiibacterota bacterium
GGCGCCGGTCGCGGCAATCGCCTGGGCCACCGCGAAGGCGGCGAAGATGGCGTCGAGCACTGCCAGAACCACGAGCCCTTCGATCGAACCCAGCCGCCAAACCGGTCCGTTCACGCGAGAAACCGGCTCTGCCGCGGCCAATCGCAACAGTCCAGCCAATGTCAGTGACCCGACCAGCACGAAGACTGCATCGCGGATCAGCTGACCGAGGTCGACATTGAGGTTGAAGAAGGACGCAAAGACCGGATCCGCCGCCGCGAGCATTCCGGCCAGCAGGATTGCGATTGGCGCGGCGATCAACAGGCCGCGGGCGAGCGGGCCGAGGAGGGTCAGCCGGTCCCGAGTGCTGCGCAGCGGTCTGACGATGAAGGCGGCACCCGCGATGCCATGGATGAACGCGTGAATGGAGCGGGCTGCGGCTTCTGCGATTCCAGAATCGAGCAGCGATCCGCTGCGCGCGAGCGAAGCCGCTACGCCGAGAAGCGCTAACGCCACCGCCAGGTCCGGCCACAGCAGCCACGAGCTGGCTCGAGCCGACAGCCAGGCGGCGAACACCAGCGCAACGCCTGCCAGCAGGCGCGACTCGAGAGTGAGCAGCCGGCCGGTGAAGACAAGAAAGAGAGCGCCGACCGCGATCGTCGAGGAAGAGGCCAGGCCAAAGGTGCCGGTGCGCAGCGCCTGGTCGGCGATGAGGCCCGTGACCAGCGCGCCGGCCAGCGCAATCCATGTTGGCGTGGCTCTCACGCTGAGGTTGAGCCACGAGGGGCCTGGCAGACGCGTTGCGCCGGAGGCGATCGGCTGCCAGGACGAACCGTCCCACCGGTACATGCCGTCCGCCGATAACTGTCCGATGTAGGACGACATCGGAGTGTTCAACAGGTCGAGACGGGCGAATGGTTACGGAGCGGGGCGAATCAGCGCCGGGTCAGGGCCCTGTCTTCTCGGTGCTGCATTGAGTCTTCAGGGCCTGGTCGACAGCTTTGGCGTCGGCCTGCAGCGGGGCGCCGGCGGAACCGAAGCCGGCGAGACCCTGCGCGACTTCGGCTTTGCTGTCGTCCTTGAATCCCTTGAGTGCGAGCTGCAGTCCGGTGTCCATCGTGGCGAAGTCGGCCCGAATCTTTTTCACGCCCGGTGCTATGCACGGCGGAATCTCGCCGCGGTCGATCACTGCGAGAACCTTGGTCACCTGCTGGTCGGTCGCGGTGATCGAATCGCGGCAGCTGTTGGACATGGTTCCGTTGCACGATTGACCGATCGCCGGCAAAGTCAGGTTCAGCGCAGCCACGGCCGGCGAGAGAGAGAAATTCAGGAACCTGTCGGCACGGGCGAACTCCGTGCGTTCGGTCAGCAGCGGCGTTGGCGTCGCCGTGGGCCGGACCTGGCTCTGTCCATCGCTCTGCCATGGCAATCGATAGATTTGCAGCGAGTTCAAAGCCATCATGGCCATGATCAGCACGACCACTGCGGCGGCGACGAACAAATACATGCTGATGCCTTTTTGAGGTGGCTCCTGCCACAGCGGTACCACGGGCTCCTCCGGGGGCGGAGCGACATACCTCGGCGGGCTGTAGACAACCGCGGCTGGTGCTGGTGCTGGTACCGGTACTGCGGCCGCCACCGGAACGATGCCGGCAAGATCCCCAACCACGACCGGGACGGGCTGCCACTGGTGGCCGTCCCAGACCCATCTCCCGTCCGGGGAGAGCTGGGGAGGGGTCTGCGGAGGACTGGAGCCGACACTCATGAGCCGTCAGCCTAGACTTCGTATTCGGAACCGACGCCGAATTAATGCGTTAAGAGTTGTGAAGGGCCTGGAGGTGGACACATGGCTTCTGTGAGTCGGGCGGATGCGGTCTGGGAAGGCGACCTGCCTACCGGCAAGGGCCGGGTCAAGGTCGCAAGCGGCACTTTCAACGAGTTTCCGGTCACGTGGGCGAGCCGCGCAGAGCGGTCGCACGGGACGACCAGTCCCGAAGAGCTGCTTGCCGCAGCGCATGCCGCGTGTTACTCGATGGCGTTCTCCAACGGCCTGAGCAAGGCAGGCTACAAAGTCGAAAGGCTCAATACGACAGCAGAGGTCGAGTTCGTCCCCGGCACCGGCATCACCACCGTGACGCTCACGACGGTCGGCCATATTCACGGGATCGACCCCGCCGAGTTTCAGAAGCAGGCGGAGGCGGCCAAGGACGGTTGTCCTGTCTCGAAAGCGCTCCACGGCAACGTCACGCTGAAGCTCAACGCGCGACTGGACCTAGAACACCACTAGCGCAGCGGGCCGGTCAGCCCTGGGAAGTCGACCACGCCCTGCAGGCGCAACTCTCGGAGCTGGCCGGCGAGCCACTTGCGTGGGTCCTTGATCGGCTTGTTGGGGTCGAGGCAGTTCCAGTACCGACCGTTGACGTCGCGCGCGACAAGGAGCAGGCAGCTCGGCTGGCTTGCGCGCTGCCAAGCCTTCATCGCGGGCTGCAGCAGGATCCTGCGCGGGGGCGCCTTCTCGGCCATGGTCAGCTCGCTGGCATAGAGGTCGTCCGCGGCTTGCACGATCACGCCTCCCGCGATCAGAGTGCCGCCCAGGTTCTGAACTTCGACCTCGATCGGCTGGTTGGGGGCCGGCGGGCCCGTGAACGTGATCTGGGGGACAGGCTTCGTCGCCGTCTCCCAACGCGCGTCGGCGACCTTGATCGCGCGGCGCGATGCACTGTCGGCCCGGGTGGCGAAGATGGCCGCCCACAGCGCGAAGGCCGCGGTGATGGAGGCCAAACCGACCACTATCTGCTCTGAGTTCATTCCTTCTCCCGCTTGACGCTGCCGGCGTCCGGATCTGGCGCGACATGGTACCGCCGTGCGTCGTAGCCGCGAAACGCGGGCAGGGCCGCCGCGCAGAGCAAGCAGCCGATCACACACAGGACGCCGCCCGACACGACCGACACGCGAACGGAGAACACGGAAGCAACCAACCCAGCTTCGAAGTTGCCCAGCGCGGGACCTGAGGTGTAGCTGAGCATCTCGATCGAGGCGAGCCGGCCGCGCAGGGAATCCGGGATTGTCTGGTTCCAGATCACCGAACGGAAAAGGCCGCTCATCATGTCGGCGGCGCCC
>DASYVR010000042.1:0-87226 GCA_035936995.1 Candidatus Dormiibacterota bacterium
GAGCGGCAGTCGAAGGCGATCGTCGATATGCGGCTCGGGCGCCTGACCCGTCTCGAGCGCAACAAGGTCATGGAGGAGTACGAGGAGGTCATCAAGCGGATCGCCTACCTCGAAGACCTCTTGCAGCACGAAGCGAAGATCATGCTGCTGATCAGGGACGACCTTACCGAGCTCAAGAAGAAGTACGGCGATGCTCGCCGGACCACCCTCGACTTCCAGGGCTCCGTCGAGCTCAACGAAGAAGACCTGGTCCCCAAGGAAGACGTGGTCGTGACGCTCACGCACCGCGGCTACGTCAAGCGGGTGCCGGCCACCACCTACCGGCCGCAGCGCCGCGGCGGCAAGGGCATCCTCGGCGCGGCCCGCGTGGAGTCCGACTTCGTGGAGCACCTGGCGATCGCCTCCACGCACTCCGACATGCTCTTCTTCACCAACCACGGCTCGGTCTTCCGGCTGCGGGTCCATGAGATCCCCGACGTGAATCGACAGGCCAAGGGCCTTCCCGTGGCCAACCTGATCGACATCGATCCGAAAGACAAGATCACCGCGGTGGTCGGCATCACCGACTGGGCGGAGGACCGCTACCTGGTCATGGTGACCAAGCAGGGCACCATCAAGAAGACGCCGGCCCGTCTCTACAGCCAGGTGCGCCGCAACGGCCTGATCGCCATCGACCTCGACGAGGGTGACGAGCTAAACTGGGTCAAGCTGAGCAGCGGGTCCGACGAGCTGATCATCGCGACCACGGACGGCAAAGCCATCCGGTTCAACGAAAAGCAGGCGCGACCCATGGGCCGGGATACGCATGGGGTCCGCGCGATCACCCTCCGCAAGGACGCCCTGGTCGCCGGCTTCGACATTGTCCGCAAGGACGCCCACCTGCTGGTGGTCTCGGCCCGCGGGTACGGGAAGCTCACGCCCCTCAGCGAGTACCCGTCGCACAGTCGCGGCGGCCAGGGCGTCTACACCATGGCGATCACGGAGCGCACCGGTCCGCTGGTCGGCATGCGGGTCGTCGTCGATCCCGAGGAGGAGCAGCTGATCGTCATCTCCGAGGGCGGCCAGGTGATCCGCACGCCCATCGAGAACATCCGCGTGGCCGGAAGGCAGACACAGGGCGTCATCATCATGCGGCTCGATGAGGGCGATACCGTCGCCACCATCGCGGGCGTCGGCGGCACGGAGGAGGCCGAAGAGTAACGCTCGTAACCGTCGCCATCGTCTGCGCCGCCGTCGCCATGGTCCTCTTCATCTATGCGACGGTGTCCGTGTGGCGGGCCTATCGCAGAGCGTCCCGCCGCGCGGTAGAGCTCTCGAGTTATGCGACCCAGCAGGCGATCGAGCTGGAACGGGCAGCGGCACGACTCAACGAGCACGGCTTCGCCCTGGAGCACACCGCGTCTGAGCTATTCCCCAAGTTGCAGCGGCTGGCGGCGTTCCTCCAGCAACCGCTGGTGGCCGTCGCCATCCCCTGGCTGATCCGGCGAGCGCTAGGGCGGCCCTACCGGCGCCGGTAACGTCGTTTCCCCCTCCCGCCTTGTGGGGGAGGGGTCGGGGTGGGGGCGTTACTCCGCGACGACCCGATCCTTTCCGGTTCGCTTGGCTGTCAGCAGGTTCTCGTCGGCGCGCTTGAAGAACGAAAAGGCGTTGTCCTCCTCGGGCCGGTAGGCGGTGACGCCGGCGCTGACCGTCAGGTTTTGCGGCGGCACGCCGTGCGCCTCGTCGGCGTACGGGCTGCTGCGGATTTCGGTGAGCACCCGCTCGGCGACCCCCCGGGCCGTCTCCAGGTCACCCTCCGGCACGATGATGCAGAACTCGTCGCCGCCGTATCGCACGACCACGTTCGCCTTGCGGCTGTGACGCTGGATGAGATCGGCGAGGTGGCGAAGGACGCGGTCGCCGACCGGGTGCCCGTAGCCGTCGTTGATCACTTTGAAGTTGTCCAGGTCGAGCACGATCAGCGAGAGCGGCGCCCGGCTTCGAGACGCCCGGCTCAGCTCGCGCTGCAGGCTCTCCTGGAAGAACCGGTAGTTGTACAAGCCGGTCAGGCTGTCAGTCAGTGCCTGCTCCTCGCTGGCCACCAGCCGCTCCAGCATGACCAGGCTGTTGACGGCCTGAGCGGCGAGCATCGACAGCAGGTGGAGATCCGATTCCGGATCGCTGCTGGCCTCGGGCGCGTAGATCCCCAGGGTTCCTCGAATGCGCTCCTGCTGCAGGAGCGGGGTAATGGTGACCGATCCTTTGACGTCCTGCCGCCCGAGCAGGTACTGCGTCCATGGGCTCTGCGAGGCATCGGGGACCGAGAGCGGGCGTTTCGATTGCAGCACGAAGTCACTCATCTCGACGAGCAGTCGCCGCAGGTCGCCTGTGCCGTTGGGTTCGGGCCCCGAGAAGGCCTCTTCGCGCTGCCCCTCATCGCCGGCGAGGAGCAAGAGCGCGGCTTGGCCGCGAAGCAGCCGCGTCCCCAGGTTGAGAATCATGTCGCTGAGCACCTCGTAGCTGAGGTTGGTCATGATGCTGTCGAAGGCGCGCAGCACGGTGAGCTCGTCCTGGTGCTTGTAGTTTTGAGCGACGACGTGCTGCACCAGGGTGTGGACGAGGTTGGCGGCCTCCATAATGTTTGGCTGGGAGACGACCGGTACCGACTGCACGGCCCGCATCAGGTTGTCCGGGTGGACCGGCAGCGCCCGTGCAAGCTCGTAGACCGTCGCGAAGTCGGGCTTTGAGACCGCGAACGGCTCGCTGATCAGGCGCCCAAGCAGGTGACGGCCGTCACAGATCGGGATGATCAGGTGGCCGATCTGCGCGCCGTCATAGCGCAGTTGCGGCTCGCGGCCGTTGGGTGGCGCCGACGAGCTTGGCACCATCTCACAACGGCCGAAGTTCTGCATGATCAGGCAGAAATCGTTCTGCGGCAGCCCGGGTGGGATCTGGTAGCCGTCCGCTGCGTCGGCAGCTAACGAGATACCCGTGCGGGCCGAAAAGTTCTGCATCGCGGCCCTCGTCACATCGTGATTGATGATGTAGGAGAGCCGGACGGTGGCTGTTTCAGCAGTCAATAAAGATCACAAGTCCTGGGGGAAGCCGCGACTCGGTCATTATAGCTACGGCTCCCGTAACATCTTTGTACACGGCTAGCCTTGTAAGTGCCATCCGCCGAACTGCCCTTGACAACATGTCTTTCACCGCTTCGATAATGCGGAGTCGACTCAAAACAACACCATGCACGATGTCCTGGTTCACTACCTCGAGGTCAATTTTCCGGAGATCGCGGAGCAGCTGGCGCATGCCGGAGGCCGCGAACCGAGCAGCGAAGAGCGCGCCGCGGCGGCGGAGCGGCTGCGTGAGCTGATCCGCCGTCTCCGTCGGGGGGCGGTCGAGCCGGCTGGGCAGTGGCACCAGCCACGCGCCAGCGCGGCCGAGTTGATCGCGGGAGTCAATGGCGAGCTCAGCCCCGAAGAGCGCGACGTCCTCGATCACTTCTTCGAGCTGTTCGCGCGCTCCATGGAGCGCACGCAGGGCGCCGAAGCCCCTGGTACCGAGCCGCTCGTTGCCGAGGCGGCGCCTGTGACCGACACGGCGCCCGTGACCGAGATGGCGCCGGTCACCGAAACGCCGCCCACGGCCGCCGAACCGCCCGTACCTGAAGCGCCGCCCATCCCAGCCGACGTTGCCCCGTCGCGTGAGCCGGCAGCGTCGACTCCACACGACGCCGTCGCTGAGCCGCCGGCAGAACCCGCTCCAGAATCCACCGCCGCCCCGGAGACGGCCCCGGAAGAGCTTCCGGCTGCCCGGCTCGTTCCCGAGCAGATGTCTGGTCCTCTGCAGACCATCCTGCTGGCGGCGGCGCAGCAAGCACTCGATCTCCTCCAGGTCGACGCCAGCCAGGTGTACACGCTCGGCGAGCAACGGCGGTTCGTCCTTCGTGCCGGGGTGCCGACCGAGTCACTCGCCGCACCCGAAGGCACGGCATCCATCGCCAGCGGCCTGCTGCGGCGGGCGCTCGAGTACAACGAGGTCGTCACCGTTGAAGATCTCGCAGCCGAGGAGCTGACCTCCGATGAGGCAGCCTGGGTCGACGCCGGCTACCGGGGTTTGGCCGCGATCGCCCTGTCGCCGCCCTTAGAGCGGCCGGTCGGCGTGCTGGCCCTCCTCCGGCGGACGCCCTGGCGGCTCGACCGGCGCGACGCCGTCCGGCTCGAAGACCTGGCGGCAGAGGCGGTCGCGGCGCTCCGGGCGCACAGCCTCGCGATCAAGGTCGCCGAGGTGGCGGTCCTTCAAGAGCGGCTGAACCTCGCCCGCGAGATCCACGATGGGCTCGCCTCCGATCTGGCTGCGGTCGTCGCCCTTTTCAAGTACTACGAGCAGCGGCGCCAGCGAGATCCGGAGGATGCGACCCAGCTGCTGCCGCAGCTACGCGCGATGACCGAAGAGATCCTCGCGGGCGCGCGCAATATCCTCCAATCGCTGCGCCCCAAAACGATCCGCTCTCAGGGGCTGCTGGCCTCCCTGTTGAAGCTCGTCGACCAGTTCGGCCGGGTGAATCTGGTCGAGACCAACGTCAGCATCCGGGGCGAGGAGAACGCCGTCCCCGCCGAGCAGAAGGACGTCATCTTCCAGGTGCTCCGCGAGAGCCTCTCCAACGTGCGGAGGCACGCGCAGGCCCGCAACCTCTGGGTCGTCCTCGACCTCTCCTCCGCGCCCTGGGTGATGACGGTTCGGGATGACGGCCGCGGCTTTGACGTCCGACGGGTCGCCGAGGACCCCAGGAAGGCCGGCTCGTACGGTTTGGTCGGCATGCGCGAGCGGGCCGAGCTGATGGGAGGCACGCTCGAAATCGTCAGCCAGACGCTCGAAGGCACGGTGGTGACCCTGATCGGCCCGGCGGACCGGTCCGAATGAACCGGGTCCGGGTGCTGATCGCCGACGACCGGCCGATTTTCCGGGCCGGCGTCCAAGGCATGCTCCGCGATTTTGCCGAGATCGACATCGTCGGCGAGGCGATGACGGGCCGGCAGGCGGTGGAGCGGTCCCGCCGGCTGAAGCCGGACGTCATCCTGATGGACCTCAACATGCCCGAGATGGGCGGGATCGCCGCCACCCGGGCGATCAAAGAAGAAGATCCCGAGCGAGTGGTCCTGGCGCTGACCGTGTCCGATGCGGAGGAGGACATCGTCGAGATGGTGGCCGCCGGCGCCTCCGGCTACGTCTTAAAGGATGTCGACCCGGCCAGCCTCGCCCGCAGTATCCAGGACGCCCACGCCGGCCGGTTCCAGCTGGACGACGCGCTGACCCGGCGGGTCATCATGCGGCTGGGCGCGATCTTCAAGCGATCCCGCCGACGCCCGGCGCAACCCCTCACCGATCGAGAGACCGAGATCTTGCGGATGGTGGTGGAGGGTAAGGGCAACAAGGCGATTGCCAGCCGCCTTGGCCTCAGCGAAGGGACCATCAAGTCACATCTGCGGAACATCTATCGGAAGCTGCAGGTGCAGACTCGGGCGGAGGCTGCTGGGCAGGCCGTCAGGCTGGATCTGTAGACGAACGTCCGTTCGCTATCAGGAGGGCAGCCAGCCGGCCGGGCGATAGATTTACTCGAGCCTACGAGGGGGATACGGTGGTCGATACCAAGGGAGTCCTCTGCGCGGCTTTCGGGGAATCAGATCGTGGGGGTGGTCGAATGAAGAAGCTACTCGTCGTAGTCGTCGGCCTGCTTGGTGCTATCTTGGCCGGCGGCGCCAACGTCACCTGGTAGTTGTCTGAATGAAGAGACCCGGGCCAAGCGGCCCGGGTTTTTTCTTTTCGGGGACCCGCCGGGATAGAGCCGCGGCGGAAGTTACTCTCTAAGATACTCAAAACGTCAATGCCCCGGCTCAAGCTCTCCACCGTTTACGTCTGGTTTGTTGCGGCCGCTGGGTTGGGTGTGCTCGTCGCCACGACAGCTCTGCAAGCGCCACACGACTTGCATTCAAGCTCGCGCTTCCTGGTCGATGGCGCGGCCTTACTCGCTCTCACCTTTCTGTCGTCGCTCTCCCCGATGGAGACCAGGCATGGAACACTCCTGACGGTTGGCCTGGCGCCGCTATTCGGGGCTCTGATCCTGATGCCGCCATGGGCCGTGATGTGGATCGCCGCCCTTGGCACCGTAGACGAGCGCATTCCGGGTCGCCGCGTTCCGTGGGACCGCTTCTTGTTCAGCCGCGGAATGTTCGTGCTCGCTTACGGGATTCCGTCCCTTCTCTTCAGCGCGATCCGACCGAAGCCGCTCAACCTCGAATGGTACCTGCTGCTGGCCCTGGCGGTGGGCGTCATCGTGGCGCTGAACGTAGGCTTGCTCTCGCTCGGCCTGAGTTTAGTTCAGGGAGCCAGATTCTTTCGAACCTTTAAGAGCGCAGTCGCCGGCAGCTGGCTCACGTACATTGCGCTCCCCATCATTGGATATCTGATTTACGTCATCTTGCACAGCGACCTTGTCGCCAACAAACTCGCTGTCTTCCTGCTCTACGGACCGTTACTTGTGTATCGGGCCAGCCTGCAAAAGCAAAACCGCCTGGATCGTTGGCTTCGCGACTCCTTCATCATGCAAAGCAGAGTCGTTGACAAGCGAGATGGGCAGACCTTCGGCCACTCCCAGCGCGTCGGCGAGCTAAGTGAAATGGCAGCACGCTTGCTGCACCTTAGCGAAGACGCATGCAATACGATCAGAGTTGGCGGCATCTTACATGACCTCGGAAAAATCGCCGTTCCAGACTCCATACTCCTTAAGCCCGGCAAGCTGACGCCTGAGGAATACGAAATCATCAAGCAGCATCCTGTCGAAGGGGCTCAGATTCTGGCCGAGCATCCAGAGCAACATGACGTTTCCCTAATTGTCCGGCACCATCACGAGCGCTGGGATGGTGCCGGTTATCCGGATGGCCTCAGAGGTGAGGCGATTCCGATTGGCTCCCGCATCGTTAATGCCTGTGATGCGTTCGACACGATAACCCAGGCCCGCGTCTTTCGCCCCACTGTCAAAACGCCGACGGAAGCCATTCGAGAGCTCCGGCAGCTCGCGGGGACGTGGTACGACCCGGCCGTCATAACCGCGCTCGAGAAGATTGTCGCTGACCGTTGGGGTGTTGAGATTCCAGCGGCGCCATTACCGCCCGCCGGCCCGAAGTATTCGGAAGTCCTGGCGATCGGGCCCTTCCGGAGGCTTTGGCTCGGGCAAGGCGTCTCGTATTTCGGCGACATGATGAACACGACCGGGCTGGCGATCATGCTTTTCGTCCTTACAGGGTCGGCGTCAGTGGTCGCGTTGGGCCTGATTGCGAAAGCGATCCCAACGGTCGCCTTCGGACTGATTGCCGGTCCGATCGTTGATCGCTTCGACCGGCAGCGCGTCATGATCACGGCAGATGTATTTCGAGCCATGCTTACCGTTACCATCCCGTTCCTGGCCCTGCACTGGTTGCCGGGCGTCTTTATCGCGGTGGCGCTGGTTGCGACGGCAAGCACCTTCTTCAACCCGGCCAAGCATGCGATCATCCCAAATCTTGTCCCGCCGAGGCTCCTGGTCAAAGCGAACGGGTTGGTGGTGTCGTCCGAGCGCGCTATGGAGCTGTTGGGCTACTCCCTGGCGGGGATCATCGCTGGCGCCATCAGCTGGATCCCACTGTTTTTGATTGACGCTGCCACCTATTTGTTTTCAGCGGCCACCCTTCTGGGAGTTCCCGACCTGCTCCGGTCGGCTGCCAATCGCCAGCTGCGAATTCTCGAAGACATTGTCGAGGGTACGCGCTTCATCCGGCATAGCCCGGTCTTGCGATCGACGATGGCCTTGACTGTGATGGGGGCTTTCTTTGGTGGCATGACCGTGCCGACCCTGATCGTGCTGGCGTACGGACCCCTGAACGCCGGCCCATCCGGGTACGGCCTGCTCGAGGCGGTGATTGGCGGCGGCGCCATCGTCGGAGCCTTCGCTGCTCCCCAACTGGTACATCGGTATAAGGCCGGCATCCTGATCCTGGCCGGTGTCGCCGGCGTGGGTGCCTCTTATGCCCTGACGGGTCTGTCGCGAAACTTTGCATATGCCCTCCTCTTCCTCTTTACCTGCGGTGCCGCAAGCACGGTGTACCTCATCCCATTGATCTCGGTCACCCAACGAGAGGCCCCGGATCACATCCGAGGCCGCGTGATGTCAAGCCGGTTCCTTCTCGCTCAGGGAGGCCTTCTCGCCGGGATGGCCGTTGCCGGACCACTAAATGACCGGCTGGGTGCGCCGTTAGTTTTTGCTCTGGCGGGAACCATGTTGGTGATCGCGGCTCTGGTCGGCCTGGCATTTCGAAATCTGCGCAATGTCAGTTTGCGCGACGAGTCGGTCCCTTCTGTACTGAAAGCGACCGGTTAGGTGTTTCTCTTCTTCGCGGTCATCGCCGCCGCGCTGGCAATTGCTGTCCTGATCGGAGGCGACGTTCGACGGCTGAGCCAGATCCGCATCAGGCACCTGGAGCTGTTGCTGGCGGCCTTTGCCGTCAAGGTCGCGGTCGCCTTCCTCGGGACGACCCATGCCCAGGCGGCCGTTAACGTAGCCCGGCCGCTCAATGTCATCGGCGCCATCCTGCTGCTCGCCGTCGTGTGGTTCAACCGCTCGATCCCGGGCGCCATCCTCTTCGGCGCCGGGCTCAGCCTGAACCTCATCGTGATCCTGGCCTTCGGCGGCCGGATGCCGGTGCTGGTGCCGCGTGATGCCGACGCCAATTCGGCGGTGCTTGTCCTCCTTCGGGGCGGTCTCGACCCACTTCACGTCGCGCTACCGCAACCGCGGGGGCTCTGGTTCATCGGCGACATCTTCACCATCCCGGGCATCGGCGGCCATTACTCCCTGGTCAGTATCGGCGACCTCTTGATGGCGGCTGGCGTCGCCTGGCTGATCATCCGCTGTAGCCAGCGCTCGCCATCGATGAAGCCCGCCTACGGGTCGAGTCCGTCACAATAGCCGGGTGCCCGCCCTCTGGTGCGCATGTCGCGCCGGCTTCCGTTCGTTTCTCCTATACGTGAGTCCGAAATGATCCAGCGCCGCCGGGTCGAGGAGCTGTGGCGGAGCCGCGACTTCCGCGCCCTGATCTTCCTCGGGGTGCTGGCCGGCCTGACCCTGATCCTGGCCTTCGCCATCCGGGGCATTCTCGGCCCGTTCATCGTGGCCGCCATCGTGGCGCTCGTTCTCAACCCGGCCGTCAACGCGGCCGAGCGCCGTCGCGTGCCCCGGATTGCGGCGGTGCTGGCACTCTACGGCGTGATCGCCGCGGTGCTGGCCGCCGGCGTCCTCTTCCTGGTGCCGCTGGTCCGCCAGGAGTTCAGCTCGCTGGTCGCGCAGGGTCCGGCGATCGCCAGTTACCTCCAGGGCCTCGCCGACAAGGAGCACGTCGTTTCGGTGCTCGGGATCCCGATCGATCTGCGCCAGGCGTACGACGATTCGGTCCACAACTTGCCGGGCCTGGTGGCCGGCCATCTGTCATCGGTGGTGGAGAACGTCTTCATGCTGGTCAACTGGATCTTCCAGACCGTGCTCGTGCTGCTGGTCGCCTTCTTCCTGGTCAAGGACGCCCACCGCATTCGCCGCTTTTTCGAGGAGCTCCTGCCGCCGGGCTACCGCACCGATGCCCACGACGTCGCGTCCGACGTCTACGGCATGCTGGGCGCCTACATGCGCGGCCAGCTGGCGATCTGCGGGCTGGTCGGATTGGTCACGGGAGTTGCCATGTGGATCGTCGGGGTTCCCTACTCGCTGGCCCTGGGCATCGTGGCCGGCGTGACCGCCTTCATTCCGTTCATCGGGCCGTTCCTGGGCGCCCTGCCGGCGGTGGCGGTCGCGGCCTTTGTCTCGCAGTCGTCGGGCAAGGTGATCGTCGTGCTCGTGATCTACTTCGTGGTCTCCAACGTCATCTACAACTTCATCTCACCCAAGGTCTTCGGCGACGCCGTCCACCTGAGCCCGATGCTGATCATCATCGCCTTCGTCGTGGGCGGCTATCTTGGCGGCATCCTGGGGCTCTTTGTGGCGGTCCCGGTCGCCGCCACGCTGCGCATCCTGTTCCTCTACGCCCACGAACGCGTCTACGCCTGAGCCTGGCGCCGGGCCCACGCTCGCGCTGCTCTCGGACATCCACAGCAATATCGAGGCGCTGGAGGCGGTCCTCGCGGCGATCCCTCGCGTCGACCGCATCCTGGTGCTGGGCGATATCGTCGGCTACGGGCCCGACCCGAACGCGGTGATCGACCGGCTGCGTTCGGTGGGCGCCAAAGCCGTCATGGGCAATCACGATCAGGCGATGCTGGATCCGTCGGTGCTCGGCTGGTTCAATCCGCATGCCGCCGCCGCTGCCCGCTGGACCCAGACCGTGCTCACACCGGGGAGCCGACGGTATCTGGCCTCGCTGCCGAAGTACGGACGGTTCGGCCGGCACCGCTGGGTCCATGGTAGCCCGCGCAAGCCCTACCTCTGGGAGTACATCCTCGATGAGCTTCAGGCCCTTGAGCTCCTCATGAGGCTCGGGCCGCGTCTCTGCTTCTTTGGCCACACACACTTGCCGCGAATTTTCACCGAGGAGGGCGAACAGGTCGGAGCGCCAGGCGATTGGATTCCGCTGCCGCCCTCGGCGCTCGTGAACCCGGGAAGTGTCGGGCAGCCCCGAGACGGGAACCCGGAGGCGGCGTTCGCGATCGTCGACCTGGGTGTCCCGGCGGTTCGGTTCGCCCGGGTGGCCTACGATGTCGCAACCACCCAGGCCAAGATCCGCGCGGCCGGTCTCCCCGAGCTGGAGGCGGCCCGCCTGAGCCATGGCCGGTAGACCTAGAATGGGTCTTCCATTTATGAAGCTGGTGATCGTCGGTTGCGGGCGGGTGGGCGCGATGGCCGCGATCGCGCTCTCCAAGGCCGGCCATCATGTGACCGTGATCGACAGTAATCGGCGGGCCTTCGACCGTCTGGGCAGCGACTTCACCGGCGAGATGGTGCTCGGCAACGGGATCGACGAAGACGTCCTTCGCCAGGCCGGGATCGAATCGGCCGACGGGTTCGCCTCCCTGACCAACGGGGACAACCGCAACATCATGGCGGCGCAGATCGCTCTGGAGATCTTCAGGGTGCCCCGGGTCATCACGCGCATCTACGATCCGATCCGCGAGGATGTCTATCGCGAGCTCGGTCTCAATACGGTCTGCCCGACGCTCTCGGGGGCGAGGCAGATCCATGCGATGCTGAAGGGGTAAGCCAGCCCATGTACGTGATCGTGATCGGCGGCGGCAAGGTCGGTTATTACCTGAGCAAGCACCTGCTCGACCGGGGCTACGAGGTCACCCTGATCGAGAAGGATCCGCGGCGGGCGGAAGTCCTCAATTCGGCCCTGGGTGAGATCGTGATGGTGGGCGACGGCGACGAGATGGCGTTCCTGGCGACCACCGGCATGGAGCGCGCCGACGTGGTGGTGGCGGTGACCGGTGACGATGAGGACAACCTGGTCGCCTGCCAGCTCGCGAAGCGCAAGTTCAACGTGCCGAAGACGGTCGCCCGGGTCAACAACCCCGCCAACGTCCGGATCTTCAAGACCCTCGGCGTCGATGTGGCGCTGAGCGCCACGGAGGTCCTGCTCGACCTGATCGAATCCGAGCTGGCCACCAAGGAGCCGGCCAGCCGCTCAGCCGCCCAGCCCTAGACGCCCCCACCCTGCCGTCCCCCGGAGGGGAAGGGAACAGCCTGGCTGCCCCCCTCCCGAGGGGAGGGAACTTGCCCGGGGCTGGCCGGGAAAAAGAAAAAGCCGGCTTTGCACCGGCTGTTCAGTTCACGCTACCGAGCGTTATGCTTTGCCGATCTTGTAGATCTTCGTACCGCAGGTCGGGCAGGTCCCGGTGGTGGCGGGCTTCCCGTTCTTCATCGTGATGTGCTGCGGGTCCTTGATGTCTACTTTCTTCTTGCATTTCAGGCAATATCCGCTAACGGCCATGACACTCTCCTTTTGCTGGCTACTGAAGGCCCCGGCGCCCCCAAAATCGGCCTGATGATAGCACAACCTTCCCAATTCGCTTTGTATTCAGAAAAGGCGCCCAAAAGCGGACCAGGTCAGGTCTTCCCCTCGTAGCGCGACAGGATGACGCTCGCGTTGTGGCCGCCGAGCCCGAAGGAGTTCGAGAGCGCGACCCGGACGTCGGCCCGCCGGGCCTGACCGGGCACATAGTCGAGGTCACACTCGGGATCAGGAGTGTGCAGGTTGATCGTGGGCGCGATCACCTGGTCGCGGATCGTCAGCGCGCAGACGACAGCCTCCACCGCGCCGGAGGCGCCCATCATGTGCCCCGTCATCGACTTGGTGCTGCTAACCGCCAGCCGCTCGGCGTGCTTGCCGAATACGCGGTGAATCGCGTCCGTCTCATATTTGTCATTCAGCGGCGTGCCCGTACCGTGCGCATTGATATAGTCCACCCGCTCGGGTTCGATCTCGGCCTTGCGCAGCGCGCGCTGCATCGTCAGCACGGCGCCTTCGCCCTCGGCCGGCGCGGCCATGTCGAAGGCATCGTTGCTCGAGCCGTAGCCGATCACCTCGGCATAGATGCGCGCCCCGCGTTGCCGAGCGTGCTCCAATTCCTCCAGCAGCAGGGCGCCCGCGCCTTCGGAGATGACGAAGCCGTTCCGATCCTTGTCGAACGGGCGCGATGCCTGCGTCGGATCCTCGTGCTGGGCGAGCGCCCGCATGGCGCAGAACCCCGCATATACGACCGGTACGAGAACGGCCTCGGCCCCGCCAGTCATGATCGCGTCCGCATCGCCGCGGCGGATCGTCTCGAAGGCCTCCCCTACGGCGCCACTGCCGGTAGCACAGGCGGAGACCACGGCCATATTCGGTCCGCGCAGGCCAAGCGCGATCGCGATGTGCCCGGAGGCCGTGTCGGTCAGCATGTTCTGGATGAAGGTCGGGCTGACCCGGCGCAGGCCGCGCTCCTGGAGGATGCGCTGCTGTTCGAGAAACACCCCGAGACCACCCGCCGCGCTGCCGAAGATGACCCCGACCTCGTCGAGCAGGCCGTCATTGGTCAACCCGGCGTCGCCAAATGCCTCCTGCGCGGCGACCAGCCCGAGCTGGGCGTAGCGGTCCATCCGGCGGAGCTCCTTCGGCTCGATCCGGCCGGTGGCGTCGAAGCCCTTCACCTCGCCGGCGATCTGCACCGGATACTCGCTGGCATCGAAGTGCGTCACCTTGCCCACACCGGACTGGCCTTCCAGCATGGCGGCCCAAGTACTGGGTGCATCGAGACCGACCGGCGTCACCGCCCCAACCCCGGTTACGACGACGCGCTTCATCCCAATGGCGACGGGGTGAGGACGCGAGCGACCTCGCGGTCACTCAGGGTCACGACGTGCGCATCCGTGCTGATGCGGCGGATCAAGCCCGAGAGCACCTGACCGGGCCCGATCTCGAGGAATTCCGCACTGCCGCGCGCCACCATCTCGACCACCGACGACGTCCATTGCACCGGCTTCAGGATATGGTCGGCCAGCTCTTTACGGATGTCATCGGCGCTGGTCAGGATCTGGCCGGTGATGTTGGCCACAATTGGGATCCGCGGCTGGCGCAGAGGAAGCCGGGCGACGATCTCGCCGAATTGCGCGGCAGCCCGCGCCATCAGCGGCGAGTGGGAGGCGATGCTGATCGGCAGCCGGACCACCCGGGCGGCGCCGCGGGCGCGAGCGAGCTCAGCCGCGCGCTCGAGCGCCGGGGCCTCGCCGGAGAGCACGACCTGTCCCGGCGAGTTCGCGTTGGCCACGGTGATGACACCGATGAGTGCCGCGTCCGCCACGACGGCCTCGATCACGTCGCGATCGAGTCCCAGCACCGCCAGCATCCCGCCGGGACGATCGGTGCCGTTCTCCTTCATCAACCGGCCACGCTCGCGGACCAGCACCAGGGCGCTGTCGAAGTCGATGACATCCGCGGCGACCAGCGCCGTGAACTCGCCCAGGCTGTGGCCGGCGACATAGCGCGGGGCGACGACCTGCCCCATCGCTTGCCAGCGTTCCCGCATCGCGTTCAGGCAGGCGATGCTCACGGTGAGAATCGCCGGCTGGGCGTTGATGGTGTCGTTCAGGTCCTGCTCCGGTCCCTCGAAGCACATGCGCGTAAGGGCGAACCCGAGGATCTCGTCGGCCCGCCGAAAAACGCGTCGGGCAGTTTCCGATGCGTCGAACAGGGCTTTGCCCATGCCCACATACTGCGATCCCTGCCCCGGAAAGACGAAGGCCACCGGGCCGGCGCCGTAGGGGGCGCTCATGGCTGCGTTCGGGTCAGGCGACGGACACCTTTCCCTTGACGTAATTCCAGGCCTCGCTAACAGTACGAAGCTTCTGGGCGTCCTCGTCGGAGATCTCCATCCCGTACTCCTCTTCGAAGGCCATGATCAGCTCGACCAGATCCAGGGAATCGGCCTGCAGGTCCTCGGTGAAGGAGGCTTCGGGGGTCACCTTCTCGACGTCGACGCCAAGCTGCTCCGCGATGATGCCACGGAACTTGTCGAAATTCGCTTCGGCCATCCTTCCCTCCTGGTGATTGGGGTGCGGGCACGGGGCCCAAATTCGGTCTATACAATAGCGAACCGCAGCGGCTCGGGCGCGGAATACCTGGACGCTCGCCCGGCTGATGTATGCCGAAACCGGGCGCCTGGTTACGGGTCGAGGTCTTGCTGACTGACCGCCGAACGTAACCAGGTCGAATACCCGGACTTAAAATGAGGCGTGACGTCCACTTCAATGTCTGCCATTGCCCAGGCGCGCCGCGGATTGGCCCTGGGGGCGATCGCCGGGCTCGGAATCTACCGCCCGCCGGCCGACGCCCCACTGGCGCGGCGGGTCACTGGCCCGGAGCTGACTGGTGTCTCCAACCGCGTGCAGGCGGTGCAGGGTCTGAGTACGCCATCGCTGGCGGCCGGCGCAGCGCGCGCCGCGTTGCGGGCGGCGGGCGTGAATTCCTCGGACCTCGAGATGATCATCGTCGGCACCACGACACCGGATGTGCTCTGGCCGACCACCGCCTGCCTCGTGCAGACGGAGCTGAAACTGCCGATGGTTGCGAGCTTCGACCTCTACGCGGCTGAGACCAGCTTGCTGGCGGCGCTCAATGTCGGGATCCGATACATCGAGGCCGGCGCCCGGGGCGTCTTGGTGATCGGCGCCGCGTCGGACAACCAGCTCGTCGACCTGCCAGGGCAGGGCGGTGCGCTTCATGGTCGCGGCGCCGCGGCCGCGGTGCTCACCCGGGCCGGTGGCGACGGCGGCGTGCTGGCGACGATGGCAGGTGGCGCCGCCCGGTCCGAGGGTAACGGGGAGACCGAGGAGCGAGCCCTGCTCCTGGGGCTGGCCGCCGGCGTGACCGATTGCTTGCAGAAAGCGAAGCTAGAAATGTCGGAGATTGACCTGGTGATCGGAGAGCAGTCGGCGCCCGAGATCACGCGGGCCTGGAGCAAGGCGGCCGGCGTCACGCCGGCTCGGCTGCTCCTCGACCCCGCGCGCTACGGAGCGCTGCTGGCGGCGGCGCCGCTGACGGCGCTGCACGATGCGGTCAAGGACGGACGGCTGCAAACCGGGATGACGGCGCTCCTGCTCGGCTGCGGCAGCGGCCCGACCTGGGCGGCCGCCTGTCTTCGCTGGAATGGCGGAGGGATCGCCGCATGGTAAACGGCACGCGCGTGGTCGTTACCGGCACCGGCGCCATCACCTCGCTGGGTCACACCACGCGGGAGACCTGGGAGGCGATCAAAGCCGGGCGGTCCGGCGTGCGACGGATCCAGAGTTTCGATCCATCCGCCACCCCGAGCCGGGTGGCGAGCGAAGTGGTCGATTTCAAGCCGGAAACGCGTCTGGACCGAAAAGAGGCCCGGCGCATGTCGCGATTCGTTCAGTTCGCGATGGTCGCCGCCCGGGAGGCGCTCGAGGGTTCCGGCCTTCAGATCACCGAAGCGAATCGAGACCAGGTTGGCGTCATCGTGGGGAGCGCCATCGGTGGCCTGGAGCAGATCGAGGAGGCGCTCACCGTTCTCAAGGAGCGAGGACCCTCCCGCATCAGCCCCTTCACCGTGCCCATGATGATCGCCGACATGGGCGCCGGGATGATCTCGATTTCGATCGGCGCGCGGGGGCCCAACTACTGCACGGTCTCGGCTTGCGCGTCCGGGGCCCACGCCATCGGCGAGGCCTTCGAGATCATCAAGCGTGGGGATGCGACGGCGATGATCGCGGGCGGCAGTGAGGCCTGTGTCACTCCCCTGGCGCTGGCCGCGTTCTGCGCGTCACGTGCCGTCTCGACGCGCGAGGTCGAGCCGAGCCTGGCGAGCCGTCCTTTCGACCTGGAGCGGGATGGCTTCGTCATGGGGGAAGGCGCCGGGATCCTGATCCTCGAGGAGCTCGGCGCCGCGCTCAAGCGCGGGGCGCCGATCATCGCCGAGATCGTTGGCTACGGGGCGACCGCCGATGCCAGCCACATCACGGCGCCCGATCCGGTTGGCGCCGGCGCAGCCCAGGCGATGAAGCGCACGCTGGCCAAAGCACGGGTCGCGCCCAAGGACGTCAGCTACATCAACGCCCACGGGACCGCCACCCAGCTTGGCGACGTCGCGGAAACACTGGCGTTCAAAGACATCTTTGGCGATGCCGCCTACCACATCCCCATCAGCTCGACGAAATCGATGCTGGGCCATCTGCTCGGCGCCGCGGGATCGGTGGAGGCTGTGATCTCGGTGAAGGCCATCGAGGAAGGGGTGGCGCCGCCCACCATCAACCTCGAGCATCCCGACCCCCAGTGTGACCTCGACTACATCCCGGAAGGCGCGCGCGAGCTGGACATCAAGCTGGCGCTTTCGAATTCTTTCGGCTTCGGTGGGCACAATGCGTCGCTGTTATTCAAGCAATTCCGGGGCTAGCGTTTGATTTTCCTCAGCGACTTCCTCAACGCTGAGGTCGTCGACGTTCGACAGCATCGCATCGGAAGGGTGCGAGATCTTGTGGTGCAGATGACCGAACCGTTTCCGCGCGTCACCGGCGTTATCTTGAAGAACAACCGAAAGGTGCGCTCCATCGACTGGTCGGTCGTGCGCAGCTGGGACAACAAGGAGCTGAGCCTCAAGGTCGACGAGCCCAGCCTGCAGGCGCACCCTCGTGCCGATTCCGAGCTCTGGCTCTCGCGCCAGATTCTTGACAAGCAGATCGTCGACATGGACGGCCGCCGGGTCGTGAGGGTCAACGACCTGCAGCTCTCGCAGATCGACGGGTCGATGTTGCTGGTGGGGGTCGACGTTGGCAGTCGTGGCCTGGCGAGACGGGTCGGCCTGGAGGGGCTTGGGCGGCGGTTCGCCTCAACCCTCCACCTGGACTGGCCCCAAAAGCTCATCTCCTGGGAAGCGGTTGACCCAGTCCGCAGTGACGTTAGCTCGGTCAAGCTCCGGATCGCTCACACCAAGCTGGCGAAGCTGCACCCGGCGGACATCGCCGACATCGTCCACGAGCTCAGCCCGGATGACCGAAGCGCGGTCTTCGCTGCCCTCAGCGATGAGAAGGCGGCGGACACGCTCGAAGAGATCGACGAGACGCACATGCAGGCCTCGATCCTCGAGCGGCTCGACGTCGAGCGCGCTTCGGACATCCTTGAGGCAATGGCGCCGGATGAGGTCGCCGACCTGCTGGCCGACATGCCCCAAGAGCGCGCCCAGCAGTTGCTGCAAAAAATGGAGGAGGATGAGGCGGAAGACGTTGAGGAGCTGCTCGCGTATCGGGAGGACACCGCTGGTGGCCTGATGACGACGGAGTACGTGGCCGTCCTCCATACGCTGACCGCCGCTGAGGCGATCGACCGGCTCCGCGAGCTCGAGCCGGATGCCGCGAATGTGTACTACGTCTATGTGATTGACGACGAGGAGCACCTCCTGGGTGTACTCTCCCTCCGCGACCTGATCGTCGCCAAGCCCGAGACCAAGATCCGCGATTTCATGATCAAGAACGTGATCTCTGTTGGAGTCGATGCCGGCCCGCGCGAGGTGGCAGAGGTCACCGCCAAGTACAACCTGCTGGCGGTGCCCGTTGTCGACCAGCACAATCGGATCCAGGGCATCGTGACCGTCGACGACGTGATGGAGCGCGTCATGCCCGCACGAGCCGGCGGGCGCCGCCGGCGGATCTTCTAAAAACCGTTGGCGCAACCGAAGGCGCTGGAGCGGTCGCTCGGAGCCCTTCGGAGCCGGCGGGTTCGGTTCCTCATGCTGCTCTCCGTCGTCGGCCCGGGGATCATCACCGGTACGGTCGACAACGACGCCACCGGAATCACCGGATACGCCCTGGCCGGGTCACAGTTTGGCTACGACCTGCTGTGGCTATTGATCGTCACCGCCATTTGTCTCGCCGCCATCCAGGAAATGGTCGCCCGCATGGGGACGGTGACCGGCAAGGGACTCTCCGACCTGATTCGCGAACGCTTCGGGGTGGCACCGACGGTCTGGGTGATGGTGCTGCTCTTCGTCGCCAACGCCGCGACGACGGTGGCGGAGTTCGCCGGCATCGCTGGCGCCTCGCAACTTCTGTTCGGCGACTTGGCCCGCTACATTGCGATCCCACTGGCGGCCGTGTTCGTCTGGTTCCTCGTGCTGCGGGGTTCGTTTCGGCTAGTCGAACGTCTGCTGCTGATCCTCAGCCTCGTGTTCGTGTCATATATCGTGTCGGCCGTCCTGGCTCATCCCAAGTGGGGCGACGTTCTCCACCACACCGTCGTACCTACGTTTCACCTCACGGCACCCTTCCTCTTGATCTTCATCACCATCGTCGGCACCACGATCACCCCGTGGATGGCGTTCTTTCAACAGTCCAATGTGGCCGATAAAGGCCTCCATCCGAGCGAGCTGCGCTTCGAACGCATCGATACCTATACCGGGATCCTCGCATTGAATGTGGTGGCCTTCTTCATCATCGTGGCGACGGGTGCCACGGTGTTTGTCCACCACGTTCACGTCGACCCATCGGATCCCTCGGCGTTTGCCAAGATCGCACTGGCACTGAAGCCGCTGGCCGGCCAGTACGCGGAGCAACTCTTCGCGATCGGACTGCTCAACGCCTCACTGATGGCGGCATCCGTGCTTCCCCTCTCGACCACCTACGCCATCACCGAGGCGTTTGGCTGGGAGCGAGGCATCGACAAGTCGTTCGCCGAGGCGCCGGCTTTCTTGACGATCTACACGACGATGATCGTGTTGGGGGCCGCTATCGCAATGTTCCCGGGTGCTCCTCTCGCGCTGATCACGAACCTTCCGAACGTCGTCAACGGACTGATGCTGCCGCTGCTCTTACCGATCTTGATGTTGCTGGCGAACGACAAGCGCGTCATGGGGCGTTACGCGAATACGCCGCTCTTCAATATCTTCAGTGGGATCGTCTTCATCTTTTTGTCACTTGTGACGCTGGCGTTTCTTGCCTCGTTCTTCTTCCCAGGCCTATTCCGCAGTTAGCTGACGATCTGCCTCCTGACGGAACGCGGCTTCCGCATCCCCACCAAAGAGCACGAACCGGACCTCCTCCACGGATGTCGGACGGCGACTGTACTCGATCACCTCGCCAAGCATGATCCGTGCGCATTCATCCAGTGGGAAGCGGGCGATGCCGGTGCCCACAGCCGGGAAGGCGATCGACCGCAGGCCGCGCTCGCTGGCGATCTCGAGGCTGCGGCGGGTCGAGCGGCGCAGGCTGTCCGCGCTGGTCCATCCACCCAACCGCATGCTCGCCGCGTGGATGACGAAGCGGGCCTTGAGCTGGCCGCCGCCGGTGATGGCGGCGTCGCCGATCTCGACCGGGCCGATCCTGCGGCACTCCGCCTGAATCGCCGGACCGCCGGCCCGGGCGATCGCTCCCGCCACACCTCCGCCCAGTAACAGGTCGTTGTTGGCGGCGTTGACGATGGCGTCGACATCCTGTTGTGTCAGATCGCCCTGTAGGACCTCAACGGTCAGGCCGTTGGCCCGCCACCTCACCGTGTCTTGGACGGAAGCCAGGCCATCGACGCCATCCGCGCCTCGACGTCGGCGCGGGTGATGGGCTGCAGGCCTCGCACGCTGAACTGCTGAATCGTGAAAGACGCCATCACCATGGCGTAGGCGAGCGCCAGCCGCACGGTATCGTCGTTTTCCACCTGCTGCTCGGCAAGGCAGCCGAGGAATCCAGCGGCCACCGCATCACCGGCGCCGGTCGGATCTGTTGGTGGATCCACCGGCAAGGCGGGGAGATGAATGTCATCGCCCTGGCGGTAGAGCGTGGCGCCCTTTGGCCCCTCCTTGATGACGAGCCCGCGCAAACGGAAGCGATGGCGCAACTGCTCCGACACTTCCTCGATCCCATCGACGCGGGCCAGGGCCATCGCCTCCGAGGCGTTGAGGAAGAGGTAGTCGAGCCGTTGCAGCACCGGCTCGAGAGCATCGGGCGCTTCCCGGATGTAGAGCTTCATGGTGTCCCCGGCAACCAGCCAGGGGTCTTCCAGCTGATCGAGTACGCGCATCTGGTGGCGCGGCTCCATGCTGCCGAGGAAGACGATCCTGGCCTTGCGCTGGTCGGCGGTGAGGACGGGGGTGAAGCCGCGGTAGGCGCCCTGGTCCGACCGCTCGTTTCGCGTGGTGCCGGTCTCGTAGTCGTGCTCGGCATGCCAGCGATAGGTTGGTAGCTGAGACAGCACGACGCTTCGCAGGTCGGCGCCGGTACCGCGCATGGCGTCCTGAAAGGCCGGCATGAAGTCTGGACCGGCGGTCCCGACCACCGACACCGGCGCGAACATCCGGGCGGCCAGGGTGAAGTAGGTGGCCGACCCACCCAGCCCATCGGCATTGGTGCCGAGCGGCGTGCGGACGTCATCCCGGGTGATGGTGCCGGCGACCAGCAGGGGCCACGGCTGTTTGGGGGGCGTCACGAGGCCCCAATTCTACGGAGGCTTAGACGGCGAGCAACTGCGGGTCGGGCCGAGCCAGTTCGCCCTCGACGGCCGCGATAAAGCGGCGGACTGCGGTCGGGTCGGTGAGCAGCCAGGCCTCTTGTGGATGGATGGGGTCGGGCCGACAGAGGACCGCCATCGCCGTGTCGTCGCCTATTACCGCGCTGAACCAGACGTTGGCCAGCCAGCCCAGACCTGGATCTCGGCGGTCGGCTTCCTGGGGGAGCGGGGTCGTTTCCGGCGTCGTCACGACCGCCCGCCGGGCGCAGCGCAGTAACGCGACCTCCTGGTCCCACTCGGCGCGGACCGCCGCCGGATCGGGCCGGCCGAGGTAGACGGTATAGCGGCCCGGCCGCATCGTCGCCAGGCTCTCGACCACACGGCGGAGCAATGGCACCGTCGAGACATCGGTGACCGGACGGCTGCCAGGGGTGCCTTCGATCAGCGCTGCCATCTCGCCCATGAGCGCAGGCTAGCAGAAACGGCGGAGAAAAGCAAACATATGTTCGTAGGTGTAAACATGGGTCTCCCAGCAATTCTGGGGAGGGTCGGGGAGGGGTTAGGGGCGCCGGAACAGGGGAACGACGTTCGTCGGCCTACCGCGCCAGTGGACCCTCGCGGCCAGCATAAGGTCCTCCTGGGCCTCGAAAAGGACTTCCGCGGTCCGCTCCACCGAGCGGTCGATGCCGAGCTTCTCCGTGTAACCGCCGTCGAGCTGGCCGAGGAGCTGAACGATCCGTCGCCAGATCGGCGTCGGAATCAGCTTGATCTCTCGCAAGCGGCATTCCTCCACCGCCCCCAGTAGCCGATCCGTCTCGCGCAGCTGATTGCGCGGCGTCGGGGCGGTCCGGCGCTGCCAGGCCCAGAAGCGATGCTGTGCGATCTCCAAAACGGTGCGCTCGATCATGACCTAAGCAGCCATGATAATCCCGGTATGGAGGAACGGGTCGGGAGCCAGGAGGTCTACGCCGGCAAACTCTTCCAGGTCTTCAAGGACCGCGTCCGCTTGCCCGATGGACATCTCACCACGCGGGAGATCGTCCGCCACCCAGGCTCGGTCGGCATCATCCCGCGCCATGCCGATGGCCGGATCGTGCTGGTGCGCCAGTTCCGGTACGTGGCGGGTCGGGAGTTATGGGAGATCCCGGCGGGCACCCTCGACAAACCGGGGGAGGGAATCCCGGAGGCGGCGCGGCGCGAGCTGGCTGAGGAAGCCGGACTCAAGGCGAAGCGCTGGACCACGCTTGGTAGCGCCTACCTGATGCCGGGCTACTGCGATGAGCTAATGACCTTCTTCCTCGCCGAGGACCTGTCACCGACCGAGGCCCAGGCCGAGCTCGACGAATCCTTCATGGTCAATCCGTTTGACCGGCATGACCTGCAGGTGCTGCGCTCGAGTGGCGAGCTGCAGGATGCGAAAACACTGCTCGGGCTGGCTTGGGCTGGCGTTCCACTCTGGGACCTGCCCGGCCGCCGGTCATAACCGGCTACTCTTGCTCTTCGCCGCCCTTCGCCTTCTGGTAGGCGGCGATCAGTGCCTGCGCCGCGTGCGCCGGCACCTCTTCGTAGTGCGAGAACCTCATCGTGTACCGGCCGCGGCCCTGGGTGATCGACCGCAGGTCGATCGGGAACCGGTACATCGATGACAGCGGGACCTGGGCCTTGACCTTCTCGATGTGATCGCCTGACGGCTCCATGCCGGCGATCTTGCCCCGCTTGCCGTTGAGATCGCTGATGACGTCGCCCATGTTTCGCTCCGGCACCAGGACTTCGACGTCCATGATCGGCTCGAGCAGGACCGGCTTCGCATCCATGACCGCCTGGCGCATTGCCATCGCACCGGCCAGCTTGAATGCGATGTCCTTGCCATCGACCTGATGGGTTGACCCGTCCAGCAGGCGAACCTTGATATCCACCAGCGGGTTGCCGGTCAGCACCCCTTGCTCCATCGTTTCCCGAACGCCCCTTTCGACCGACGGTCGGAAGTTCTGCGGGATGGAGCCGCCAAAGATCTTGTCTTCCCAGACGAACCCGGTACCGCGCGGGACCGGGGCAATGTCGATGACGCAGTGGCCGTAGAGGCCGGCGCCGCCCGATTGTTTCTTGTACTTCTTCTCCGCCTTGGCGGTGCTGGTGATCGTTTCCTGGTACGGCACCCGCGGCACCGCCAGGATGCCCTCGACGCCGTATTTGCGTTTCATTTTCTCGAGCACGACGTCGAGATGGACATCCCCCATGCCGTGCACGATCGACTCTTTCGTGATCGGCTCGTGCTCCAGCGTCAGCGTTGGGTCCTCGTCGACCAGCTTGACCAGCGCCGCGTTGACCTTTTCCTCGTCGGCCTTGTTCTTGGCGGTGACGGCGGCGCTATAGGTCTGTTCCGGGTATTGGATCGGCGGCAGCCGCAAGGGATGATCCCGGCTCGCCAGGGTGTCGCCGGTCGCCGCCGCCTGCAGCTTGCTGATGCCGGCGATGTCGCCCGCCACCACTTCGGTCGTCGGCTCCAGCGTCTTGCCCTTCGGATATCCGATCGCCCCCGGACGCTCGGGCTGATCCTTGGTCGCGTTCAGCAGCGGGGTTCCGGCCGTCAGCGTCCCCGAGACGACTTTGACGTAGCTGATCCGGCCGACGAACGGGTCGGCGGTCGTCTTGAACACCAGGGCCGCCAATGGCCGGGCCGGGTCGGCCGTGACCGTCTCGGGTTGGTCGGTACGCGGATTGACAGCTTCGACGGGCGGGGCCTGCTTGGGCGAGGGCAGCAGCGCGACGATAGCGTCGAGGAGGCTCCCGATCCCGATCGACTTGCCGGCCGCGGCGCACAGCACCGGCACGATCGCCCCGGCAGCCACGCCTTTGGCAAGCGCAGCGGTCACCTCGGCATCACTCAACTCGCCGCTTTCCAGGTACTTTTCCAGCAGCGCATCATCGGTCTCCGCCGCTGCCTCGACGAGCGGTGACCGGCGCGATTCGACCTCGGCGGCGAGCTCGCTTGGAAGCGGAACCTCCCTTGCCCGCCCCTGCTGATCGAATTCGTACGCTTTGCGCGTCAGCAGGTCGACGATTCCCTTGAAGCCGGCCTCGTAGCCCACGGGCGCCTGGATCGAGACCGGACGCGGACTGAACTCCTTGAAGCTGTCGACCACTCTCCAGTAGTCGGCGTTCTCCTTGTCCATCTTGTTGACGACGACCAGGGTCGGCAGGTTGCGATCCCGCAGCTGCTGCCAGGCTAGTTCGGTGCCGACAATAACGCCGGTACTCGCGCCCACCACCAACAGCGCGCCCTCGGCCGCGCGCAGGGCCCCGACGACCTCGCCGGTGAAGTCCTGGAATCCCGGCGCATCGAGAAGGTTGACCTTGTGCTCACGCCAGGTCAGGTGCGCGATGGCGGTCCCGATCGAGATCTTCCGCTTGACCTCCTCCGGCTCGAAGTCGAAGGTGGAGTTACCCGCATCCGGACGTCCCAGCCGGTCGACCGTCCCGCCGGCGTAGAGCATGGCTTCGGCCAGGCTCGTCTTGCCGTCGTGGCTATGACCGAGCAAGGCAACGTTACGGATTCTCTCCGGGTCGACTCTGGCCATCGCTTCTCCCTCTGCAAAGAGAGTCTAAATCGGAACAGCGTCCCTTAGTCGATCGGCGCCAGGGGAATGATCTCGACGGGCATTCCCGCCGCGACCTCACTCGTCCCCTGTGGGACGACGAGCAGACAATTGGCATCAGCCATCGAGCGGAGCACATGCGAGCCCTGGTCACCGGTCAGGCGCACGACGATCCGGCCACCGTCGCGCCGCGCGATGGCGCGGAAGTACTGTTCGAGGTGCGGGGGGTTCTGCAAGGACTCGTCGGTGATCGCCGTCAGCCGTGGTCGTTCGAGGTCCGTGCGTCCCTGCAGTTTGAGGATGGCTGGCCGAACGAAGAGCTCGAACCCCACCAGGGTGGACACCGGGTTGCCAGGCAGCCCGATCAGCGGCACGCCGCCGACGCTGGCGAACACGAGCGGCTTGCCCGGACGCAGCGCAACCTGCCAGAAATCGACTGCCTCACGTTCCTCGAGCAGGCCCCGGACCAGGTCGTAGGCGCCCATCGATACGCCGCCGGTTGTAACCACGAGATCGGTTCCGCCTGCGGCTCCCAGTCGATCGATGAGATCGCCACGCTCGTCGCGCGCCACGCCGGCATCGATGACGATTCCGCCCGCGTCTTCGACGGCGGCGAGCAGCGTGTAGCGGTTGGTGTTCGTAATCTGGCCGGGCCCCAGCGCCTCACCTGGCTCGCGCAGCTCGTCGCCGGTGGTCAACACCAGCACCCGCGGCCGGCGGATGCAACGCACACGCATTCGACCGGCCGAGGCCAGCACGCCGATCACCCCCGGCGTCATGACATGCCCGGCAGCCGCCACCAGGTCGCCGCGGCGAAGATCGCTGCCGGCGGCCCGCAGACTGGTGCCAGCTGCGACGGCGACCCGCACCTCGACCGTGCCATCGTGCTCGGTGGTGTCTTCAACGCGCACCACCGCGTCCGATCCCTCGGGGACCATGGCACCGGTCATGATGCGCAGCGCGCTCTGCGCCTGCACGCCGGCCGGGGGCGCGGCGCCGGCACGGATTTCGCCGAGCACTCGCAGCCGGACTGGTTGTGCTGCCGACGCCTCTGCCACATCGACCGCTCGGACCGCGTACCCGTCCATGGCCGAATTGGCAAACGGGGGAACGTCCCGTTCGGAGCGAACCGTCTCGGCCAGGACGCGACCTCGGGCCTGGGTCAACGCAATCTCTTCACTGCCGAGCGCGGTGATCCGCTCGAGGATCCGCTCGCGGGCTTGGGCGACCGTTAGTAACGGCCGCGGTTCACGATTACCGATCGTTCCAGTGACTGTTTTCGAACTCGGGTCCGCCACCCTCGCCGTCGGTCACGACATTCTGGTGGAATCTCGCGGCGACCATCTGGTAGGCCATGGCGCGCGGGATACCAAGCTTGGTCAGGCCCTTGACCTCATCGGCCATGACCTTGTCGCGTGCGGCTTCGATGGCGGCGATCACATCGTCGATCGCGGTGCGGGCCTTGATGGCACCGCTCCCTCCGTTTTCGGCGGCGGTCTCCGAGGGCACCTCAGCTTGAGGTTCCTTGGTTACCTTCGCCTTTCCGTCTTTCGTTTCTTTTGCCATTGAAATGCTTCACCTTACCAACTGAAGTCGCGTTCAGGCGGACACCCGTAGCCCGGCCGCCCCGCCCGTAGCTTGTACCCGTTCCATCGTCAACAGAAACGTTTCCCTGGCCACGGCCATGATCGCGGATTCGCCGCCGAGCCGGTCGGAGATTCGCCGAATTGCAGACCCATGATGGCAGTGCTACGTTCAGCAACGTGAATCGAGCGGCGCGTTTGCATCGGCTGCTGGTCATCCTGTCGATGGCGACCGCCCGCCCGGGCATCCGGGCGGTCGATCTGGCGGAGGGCCTGAAGGTCAGCGAAAGGACGGTCTTCCGGGACCTGGCGGAGTTGCAGCGGCTCGGGTTTCCCGTCACCTTCGGCAACGGTTACCCCGCCCAGCAGGAGCTCTTCAAGCGGCGCCGCCGGCAGGAGATGTCGCAGATCATGGCCGATCTGGTCGATCAGCAGCTGGAAGTCGTTCGGCGCAAGCTCCCGCCTGAGGAGGCCGACCGGGTGGTCAAGCAGGCGATCCAATACCTGCCGATGGAGGCCGCCGAGGCGGTCACGCGTGCCCTCGCCAAGGCGGTACGGCGATAGCCCACGAGAATTCCCTCCCCCTTCGGGAGCGGGTCAGGGTGGGGGGTTAGAATCACCGCACCGGTCGGCTAGCTCAGCTGGTTAGAGCGCTTGGTTCACATCCAAGAGGTCGAGGGTTCGAGTCCCCCGCCGACCAGTTCCTCCCAAACGCCGAATCCGGTGCCGCCTTCTTGATCGCTCCGGGCTCCCAACATAAGCCGCTCTAAACCGGACCACCCACGAGCCGGCTGACGTATCTGCCCATATGGGCATATAATGACGGGCATGGCAAGGGCCGCCACCACCTCCGACGCATTCAACGCGATCGCCGAGCCGCAGCGTCGCCGGATCCTCACGGTGCTCAAGGGCCATGAGCGGCCGGTGAACGACTTGGCGCGCGCGTTGCGCATCACCCCGTCACGCACCTCCAAGCACCTGCGCGTGCTCCGCCGGGTGGGCCTCGTGCGCGTCCGCGGGGCCGGGCAGCACCGGCTCTACGCGCTCGACGCGCGCGGCCTCGAGCCAATTCACGCCTGGGTCGGCGGGTTCGAGCAGTTCTGGAACGGGAGCTTCGACCGGCTCAGCGACTACGTGCAGGAACTTGGGCACAAGGAGAAGATGGGTGGCATCCGCTCATAGCAGTCACAGGGCTTCAGATCGCGAGATCGTCGTTTCGCGCATCATTGAGGGCCCGCGGCGCCTCGTGTTCGAGGCATTCACCGACGCCAGGCATCTGGGCCAGTGGTGGGGTCCGAACGGATTCACCACGACGACACGAGCGTTCGAGTTCCGCCCCGGCGGCGTGTGGGATTTCATCATGCACGGCCCCGGCGGCGCCGATTTGCCGAATTGGATCGAATGGCGCGAGATCGTGCCGCCCGAGCGCATCGTCTACGTGCACGGTGAAAGCGACGACGACCCTCGCGCGTTCACGTCAACGGTGACGCTGGTCGAGCGAGGACCCGCGACCGAGGTCACGATGCGTGCGGTCTTCACGACGAAGGAACAATGCGACGAGGTAATCGAACAGTACGGCGCTCTCGAGGGTGGTACGCAGCACCTCAGCCGGCTCGCGGCGCACGTTGTGGCACTCGTCGCTAGAGGCCGGTAGTCACCAGAAAGGAGAAAACATGGGCAAGGTGTTCTTCAGCGTAACGATGTCACTCGACGGCTTCATCGCTCCAGAATTTATGGAAGTGGGCCGGCCGGTTGACCAATGGCTCGGCGAGTGGATGGAACTCCAAAAATACGTCTTCGAGCAGCGGTTCTTCCGCGAGAACTTGAAGCTTGGCGACGGTGGTGAGACGGGTCAGGACAACCGCATCCTGGAAGAGACCTACAACCGCACCGGCGTGAGCCTCATGGGGAAGCGAATGTTCGACGGTGGGGAACTCAACTGGCCCGAAGAAGCGCCTTTCCATACACCCGTCTTCGTCCTGACCAAGGAGGTTCGCAGTCCCTGGGAGCGCCCCGGAGGGACCACGTTCCACTTTGTCAACGACGGAATCGAGAGCGCGTTGCGGCAGGCGCCCGAAGTGGCCGGCGGCAGGGACATCCGGATTGCGGGAGGTGCCCGCACGATCGTCCAATACCTCAACGCCGGCCTGGTCGATGAATTCTCCATCGCCGTGTCACCGGTTCTTTTCGGAGCCGGGGTACACCTGTTCGACGGGGTCGACAAGCGGGCGATCTCGCTCGACATCGTGGAGGCGATTAATTCGCCCATGGTGACTCATCTGAGCTATGCGGTTCGTCACCGGTAAACCACAGTTCGGGCTTAGGGCCCCCTGGTTTGCTAAACTTACGAGCGCTTTCCTGCTCCGCTGCCGCCGCGAGGCCATAGTTGGAGCAAATCCCACAGGAAAGGAGGTTGCGTTTGTCAGCGTATGAGTTGATGTACATCGTCAAGCCGGAGCTTGATGACCAGGCGGTCCAGCAGGAGATCGACAAGGTCGGTCAATTGATCCAGACGAATGGGGGTCAGGTCAAGAAGGTCACCCCGTGGGGTAAGCGTCGGCTGGCGTACACGGTCAAGGATCAGCGGGAAGGGCACTACGTCGTCGCGGAGTTCGACCTCGACCAGGCCAAAGTCACAGAGGTCGAGCGCGTCCTGAAGATCTCGGACACGGTCTTCCGTCATTTATTGGTCCGACAAGATGAGGGGAAGTCATGAACCTGAACAAAGCCATGCTGATCGGCCGCCTGACCCGCGATCCGGAGATGCGCTACACGCCCAGCGGTGCGCCCGTGACGACATTCTCGCTGGCCACGAACCGATACGGCCAGGGACCCGACGGCGAGAAGAAGGAGTACACGGACTACCACAACATCGTTGTCTGGAACATCGGCAAACGCAATCTGGCGGAGATCTGCGGCCAGTACCTGCACAAGGGCAGCCTCGTTTATCTCGAAGGCCGGCTGCAGACCCGCTCCTGGGAAGGCCAGGACGGCCAGAAACGCAAGACCACCGAGATCAACGCCACCGAAGTCCAATTCCTCGAGCCACGCAGCCAGTCGCAGGCGCCGTCGCCGGCGGCCGAACCCGTTGAGGCGGCTGTCGCCGCGCCTGCCAGCCATGTCGAGGAGCCCGCACGCGACGTCGACCCGGAAGATATCCCGTTCTAAGGAGCGACTGACAGGACAGCATGCCACCACCGACCGAAAAGCGCGACCGCAAGCCGCACAAGAAGGTCTGCAACTTCTGTGTGGAGAAGGTCCACCTCATCGACTACAAGGAGGTCTCGCGCTTGCGCCGCTTCGTGAGTGAGCGCGGCAAGATTCTCCCGCGTCGGGTCACCGGGACCTGTGCGCGCCACCAGCGGCGCCTGGCGGTCGCGTTGAAGCGCGCTCGCCACGTGGCGCTGCTGCCTTACACCGCCGACCAGCGCTAGCAAGCTAATTTCCTTCCCCTTTGAGGGGAGGGCAGAGTGGGGTCATCGAGGCGTCGTCAGGATTTCTCAAGGACGCGCCTATACTGCGCTGTAGTTGCGTTTCCCGCGCCTCCCGGTCGTGCTCGCGGCCGGGGTCGTCTTGCTTACGTCCTTGTCACCGGCTCGGGCAGTGGCTTCAGAGCCCTCGTTTGTTATGCCGTCTCCTTACCTGGTCGCCATCGATCCAGGACATGGGGGCAGCCCGACCAGCGACCCGACGCAGCTCTGGGACCCTGGCGTCGTGGTCGGCGCCGTCATGGAGAAGGACATCACTCTGGACCTGGCCTTCCGGCTGCGCGCGCTGCTCCAAAAAGAGAAGGTCAAGGTCGTCCTCACCCGCACCGGCGATCAGTACGTCGAGATCTCGGAGCGCTGGAACCGGGTCCATACCTCAGGTGCTCGGATGTTCGTGAGCCTTCACGTCAACGCCTACGACGGCGACCCATCGATCAACGGGGCGGCTGTCTATTATCCGAAGCCGGATAGCCTCTCCTTCGCGCAGGCGATCGATGCCGGAATCGCCCAGAGCCTGAAGCACTATCAGATCGCGGACGATGGTGTCGTGGCCAAGCCGGAGCTCTGGGTGCATTCCGACATCCCGACCGCCACCGTCGAACCCGCCTACCTGACGAATCCGCGCGAGCGGAGCCTGCTGCTCCAGGGCGACTTCCGGGACGCGATCGCCATGGGTGTCTTCCAGGGGATGCTGGCCGCCGACCCCCAGATCGAAGAGACCAAGCTCCAGATCGCGCACGCCGACGCTGCGGCGGCCGCCCAGCGCCAGGCCGACGCCGCCTCAGCGGCCGATGCGGCCCGCACCGTGACGGCGACTCGCTGGGGCGTCATCATCGGCGGCCTCCTGCTCCTCTGGGTCGTGATGCGCCTGGCCATCCGGCGCCAGCTCCGCGCGCCACAGCCGCCGCCGTATCGTCGCCGTAGCTATCGCCGCCGCCGTTCGACCTCACGGCGATATTGACCGATCTCGTTTCCGCGTCCGGACGGTAAGCTAGGGCGCATGGCTCAGAATCAGCAGCTGCGTATTCCTGGCCCAACGCCCGTCCCCGCTCGGGTCCAGCGGGCGATGGATGCCCCGATGATCAACCACCGTGGTCCGGAGTTCAAGGCGCTCCTACCGGAGCTCGAATCGGGCCTCAAGTGGGCCTTCCAGACCGAGAACGACATGCTGATTTTTCCCGCCACCGGCACCGGGGGCCTGGAGAGCGCCGTCGCCAACCTCGTGTCGCCGGGTGAGCGCGTGCTCGCGGTTACGATCGGCGCCTTCGGCGACCGCTTCGCCGACCTCGCCGAGGCCTTTGGCGCCGAGGTGGTCCGCTACACACTGCCGTGGGGTGAGGCGGCGGATCCTGAGGATCTCGATGACCTGCTCGGCCGCGAGCCCGAGATCGCCACCGTGCTGATCACGCACAACGAGACCTCGACCGGCGTGACCAATCGCCTGCAGGCGCTGGCCGACGTCGTCAAGCGCCATCAGCGGCTACTGGTGGTTGACGGGGTCAGCTCGGTCGCGTCAATCGACCTTCCGGTCGATCGCTGGGGCGTCGATGTCGCCGTGACGGCATCGCAAAAAGGATGGATGCTCCCGCCTGGTGTCACCATGCTGAGCGTCAGCAAAGCCGCCTGGCAGCGGCAAGCGAGCGCGCGCGCGCCCCGCTTCTATTTCGACTGGGAGCGCGCCAGGACGATGCAATCCAAGGGCATGACCTTCACCACGCCGGCGATGAGCATCCTCTTTGGGTTGCGCGAGGCGCTGACGATGATGCGCGAAGAAGGGTTGCCCGCCATTTTCCAGCGGCACCTGCGCGTCGCGGCGGCCTTTCGCGCCGCGTCCACCGCGCTGGGCCTGCGCTTGCTGGCGGCCGAGCCCGAGGTCGCCTCACCGACCGTGACCGCGGTTTATTTTCCAGAGGCGCTGAGTGGTGCGAAGTCCGAGACGGTGTTCAAGACCTGGCGCGATTTGGGCCTCGTCCTTGGCGAGGGACAGGGAAAGCTTGCCGGCAAGATCTTCCGGATCGGCCATCTCGGCGCCGTCTACGAAGAGGACGTAGTGGCGACCGTGGAGGGGCTGGAGCGGGGCCTGGAGGCCAACGGGCATCCGGTCACGCGCGGCGCGGCGCTGACCGCGGCGCGGCGTGCGTTGGAGTCGTCCGAGCCCAGCCTCGTCGCCTGAGCCGGTGCCGCGTGTCCTCGTCGCCGACCCCATCGCCGAAGCAGGGATCAGCCGGCTGCGCGAGCACGCCGATGTTGATGTCGAGCTAAAGCAGAGTCCCTCAGCGCTGCTTCAGCGCATCCCCGACTACGACGCCCTGATCGTGCGTAGCGAGACGCGGGTGGATGCGAAGGTCATCCAGGCCGGCAGTCGTCTCAAGGTGATCGGTCGCGCCGGCGCCGGCGTCGACAACATCGACGTCGAGGCCGCCACCCGGGCTGGTGTTCTGGTTGTCAATGCGCCTTCCGGCAATACCATCGCGGCAGCCGAGCACACGATGGCGATGATGCTCGCTCTGGCCCGCCACATTCCGGAAGCCGACCAGGCGGTCAAAGCCGGCCGCTGGGAGCGCTCGCGTTTCCTCGGCAACGAACTTCGCGACAAGGTTCTGGGCGTCGTCGGCCTCGGCAGCATCGGTCGCGAGGTGGCGCACCGCGCGCAGGCCTTTGGCATGCGGGTGATCGCCAGCGACCCGATGCTTTCGGAAGAGCGGGCCTCCCAGCTCAATGTGAAGCTGATGCCGTTCGACCAGCTGATGTCCGAAGCGGATCTGGTCACCTTGCACGTGCCCCTGACCAAGGAGACCCATCACCTGGTTGACGCTCGGGCGCTGGCCGCAGCAAAGCCCGGTCTCCGGCTGATCAATGTCGCTCGCGGCGGCATCGTCGACGAATCGGCGCTCTGGACGGCCTTGCGGGATGGTCAGGTGGCCGGCGCGGCCCTCGACGTCTTCGAGCAGGAACCTCCTGGCGAGAACCCGTTGCTGTCGCTGCCGCAGGTGGTGACGACGCCGCACCTGGGAGCCTCGACCGAGGAGGCGCAAATCAGCGTGGCGCTCGAGATCGCCGACCAGGTGGTCGCGGTCCTCGAGGGCGGCCACCCGCGCTTTTCCCTCAACGCGCCGGTCGCCTTGCCGGAGGCCATGGCCTTCCTGCGGCCGTTCATTCCGGTCGCGGAGGGCATCGGCCGCTTCTACGCCCAGGTCGGCCGGCAACCGCCGACTCGCCTGCAGGTCGACTACGCGGGCGAGATCGCCGACTACGATTGCTCGGTTCTCACCGCCGCGCTGTTGACGGCATTCCTCGGCCGGTTTAGCGCGGAGCGCGTCAACCCGGTCAATGCCAGGGCGGTGGCGACCGCCCACGGCATCGCGGTGGTGGAGCAGCGGGGTGCGCGGGCCACCGAATTCGCGAACCTGATCAGCCTGCAGGCGGTCGGTGATCACGGCACCAGCCGGGTCGGCGGCACGCTGTTGCTCAACGAGCCGCACATCGTGACCTTCAACGATTTCCGGATCGACCTCGTGCCGCAGGGCACCTTCTTGATGAGCTGGCACGCCGATCGGCCCGGTGTGATCGGCGCGATCGGCACCCTGCTGGGCCAGAAGAACATCAATATCGCCAGCATGCAGGTGGGGCGCGACCGTCCGCGTGGCGACGCGGTGATGATCGTCTCGGTCGATGATCCGGTCCCTGAGTCGATCCTGGCCGATATTCGCCGGATCCCCGGGATGGCCGACGTGCTGTCGGTCACTCTCTAAATTCCGGTGGCCAGCGTCCGGCCGTTTCAGGGGGTTCTTTACGACCCGCACCGCGTTGACCTCTCCCAGGTCGTCGCCCCGCCCTACGACGTCATCAGCCCGGCGGACCAGCGGCGGTACTACGAGCAGGATCCGCACAACGTCGTCCGACTGATCGCCGGAGACGTGCGTCCGTCCGACACCCCCGAAGACAACAAGTACACTCGCGCCGCCGGTTTCTTCCGGCAATGGCTGGCGGAGGGCGTCCTGCAGCGGGAAATGGGCGCCTGTCTCTATCTCTACCGCCACCAGTTCACGGACCCGATCAATGGCGAAGCGCGCTCCCGGCTCGGCATCCTCGGGGTGGTCGAGCTCGAACCCTTCGGACGTGGGGTCCTGCCCCACGAACAAACCCATGCGCGCGCCAAGGCAGATCGGCTGTCGCTGACCCGGGCGGTGGTCGCCAACCTCAGCCCGGTCTTCGCCCTCTACGAAGACCCGCAGTCGGCCGTCCGCCCCATCGTTGCGCCGGCCATGACCGCACCGCCGCGGCTCTCGATCATGAGCGAGGACGGTGATCAGCACACGGTCTGGTCGCTGTCCGGGGCCAGGCGCTTTTCTGAGCTGGCCGACGTGTTCAATGCCTCGCCTCTCTACATTGCGGACGGCCATCATCGATACGAGACGGCGCTGAATTTCCGGAGCAATCAGCGGCAGGCGCATCCGGAGGCGCCGCCAGACGCCGCCTTCAACTACGTGCTGATGCTGCTCGTCGACGTCCGGGACCCGGGCCTCATCATCCTCCCCACCCACCGGGTCGTCCATGATTTCGAAGGCTTCGATGCGGGGGAGCTCCTACGCCGGCTCGGCGAACGCCACCGAGTTGTACCTCGAGCCAACCAGGCGTCCCTGCTTGCGGCGATGCAGGAGCGGACTGCCGGGCACCGGATCGGCATGGTCTTCCCTCCAACCCCCTCCCCCTCGGGAGGAATTTCTCCCTCCCCCCTTGCGGGGGAGGGCCGGGGAGGGGGGTCCTGGTTCACAGTTGACGTCGACCCGGCAACGGGCGCGGATCCAGTCTCTCAACTCGACGTCTCGATCCTGCACCGCGAGATCCTCGAGCGTCAGCTGGGTTTGCAGCAGGCCGAGCTGGAACAGGAGCGCTACCTCAGCTACTCGCGCGATGCCGGCGCGGTCCTCAGGCGGGTCGAGAGCGGAGCGGCGCAGGCCGCCTTTCTGTTGCGACCGCCGGCGGTCAGTGACGTGGTCCAGGTCGCCCGGGCCGGCCAGGTGATGCCACAGAAATCGACGTATTTCTTCCCCAAGCCGGCGTCCGGGATCGTGTTCAACCCGCTCGACGGTGTACTCACTCCCTCGCCCCTTGCAGGGGAGGGGCCGGTTGGAGGGTAATGCATTTGGTCGGTTGCTTTGTTTCATTTTCGTCAGCCGATTTGGCTTGCCCGCGCCAGAGCCCTTGGCTACTATGCTGGGACCAATGAGCGCGAAGCGTGTCGTGATCTACATGCCGGATGCCCTCGTCGACGCGCTCAACCGCGCGACTGCCGGCTCGCCGCAGAGCCGCAGCGAGATCATCTGCGCCGCGGTCCAGCGGTATCTGGCCAGTGGACCCCGCCCGGCTGCGGTCGAGCCCGCTGCCCCGGACGAAGCCTTTTTCGATCGGGTGGCCGAGATGATGCAGAGCGGGCTGCTGCAGCCAGGCGACTTCAGCGACCCGGCGTCCGAGGAGCCCCGGCCGAAAAGCAAGCTCTGGATCAACTGAGCGCCGGCTCGAGCCCGGCGTTTTTTGCCGCCCACAATCCGGGTATAAGTTAGGTCGACATGCCCGTCTACGGATATCGCTGCACCCGCGGCCACCAATTCGAGGTTCAGCAGCGGATCACCGAGCCACCACTGACGCAGTGCCCCGAATGCGGAGCTCCCGTGACTCGCGTCTTCTACCCGGTCGGCATCATCTTCAAGGGGGGCGGTTTCTACAAGACCGACTCGCGGGGATCGAGCAGCGACGGCAGCATCACGCCGGCGGAGAGCCCCAAGGCCGACAGCAAGGCCGGTACCAAAACCGATTCCACGACCGACAACAAGACCGACAGCAAGACCAAGAGCGCGCCGGACACCGGCAGTTCGACGCCCTCGACGCCGCCGCCTGCTAAAACAGAAGAGAAGACGGGCACTTAGTCGAGGAGGAAGAGCGTGTCAGCCAAGAACATCGTCCAGCTTACAGATCAGAATTTCGAAACGACGGTCGGGGCCGCGCAGCAGCTGGTGCTCGTCGATTTCTGGGCCACCTGGTGCGCGCCGTGCAAAATGCTAAGGCCACTGGTTGAAGAGCTGGCCGTCGAGTACGAGGGTCGGGTCGTGATTGCCGAGCTCGACGTTGATGCCAACCCGCTGACGGCTTCGAAGTTCAGCGTGCTCAGCATTCCGAGCCTGATCCTGTTCCGCGGCGGCAAACCGGCCGATCGGATCGTCGGCTACAAGCCCAAGGCCTACCTCCGACAGAAGATCGACGCCGTCCTGTAGCCTCAGCGCGCACGGGGGTGCATGGGCTCAGGTGGGCTCCACGGTCTTCAAAACCGCTGGTCGGCATCCTTGGCGATGTCGACGGACGGATCGTTCCCGTCGCGCCCCCGCCAGTTTCTGAATGCGAACGTACAAGATGACCGGGCAGAATTTAGTGCTGACCGCGTAGGAGCAGCGCCCCGAGCACGGCGACGGCGCAGCCGATGACGATTCCGATCGTCTGCCCCCTGGTGATCTGGCCCCGCTGCGGCTGCACTTGCATCGTGGCGAGACGCTGCTGGAGCTCGTGCATCTTCTCGACGACCTGCAGATCCGCGTCCGGAGGCAGCTGGACGATCGCTTGGCGGAGGGCGTCCGATGATGGTACCGGGACGAATGCTCGCCGCCGAGCGAGCAGCGTCAGGACCACCGCGCCGCCAAAGACAAGCCCGAGGCTCAGGAAGATCCAGCCGAGCCATCCGGTTTGCGTCTTCTGGACGACCGGGTTCTGGATGGTGGCGAACTGGTATCCGCCGACTGCCAGGAGCACGGGCACTCCCCGATAGACATCGACCGTTCCGGTCGCGCCAGCCAGGAGAACCTGATCCTGCTGGCTCTCCCAGGGAAGGACGATCTCGCTGGGGCCGCTGGGAGCCTGGACGATGACGTGCTCCTCCGGGCCGCCCTTGCGAAGGTGATTGGCGGACGCCCTGACCACGCTGACAGGCACCACGGCATAGCAGTTGTCCGAGGGGGTGTTCGCGGCGGTGCAGGGCGTCGCCTGCTGGTAGGCGGCGACCGAATTCGATGGGTCCGGCAAGACGGCCATGCCGGCCCCCAACGCGATCAGCAGGGCGGCGATGATCCCGAGCAGAACGATTTTCCACATGGCGGTTGGCGCGTCCACGCATGTCATGCAACGGCGGATGGTCGCAGTTCTCGCGGCCAGGCAGCTCTCCTTAGGCGAGGGGTGAGTGGGCGCGGCGCTGGGAGGCGGTATCAAGAGCGACTTCGCGGCGCCGGCGGGGAACGTCGTCGGTGCACACCCGCCGGCCATCCCGGCTGTTCTACGGGTGGAGCCGCAACTTACCCATCGAGGTTGCTGAACTCCGCCCAAGCGGCTTCCAACGCTCGCGCCAATTCGGCAGCGGCGGTTGGAGAAGCTTCCTGTGCCGTGGTTGCTGGTCGCTTCTTGCGGATCTTGGACTCCCTCGCGAGCGCCATGAGTTGCACTGACGGTCCCTGGCAGGGAAGGGCCAGTATCCGATTTGACACCTGCCCGCGCCTACTTTCTCGCTTTCGGAGAACGGCTTCAATGGGGTATTCAAGACCCTCCGCGCCAACGTACCTGACGGCATAGCCCTTAACCAACGACGGGCGGCGGTGGACGATTTTCGCGAGGCGCTCCCTCGCGTCGAATTCACGACGGGCCGACGTGTACGCCCGTGGACAGGGCAGATTATTCCGGCACCACCTTCAAAACCGCTGGGCGGCATCCTTGGCGATGTCGCCGGACGGATCGTTCCCGTCGCGCCCCCGCCAATTTTTGAATCGGACGACTGAGGCTCCGGTCATCACGCGGGCCCTGCGAAGATGCGCATCATCCCATTCCGGTCGATCCGGAGCACTACCTTGCAGCCCTGGTCGGTTATGTAGAGGTTGCCTATTGAATCCAACACAGGGCTAAGCGGGGAGGTGAGCTGGGCCTTGGTCGCCGCTCCTCCATAGCCCGAGCAACCAGCCTTTCCGGTTCCCGCGATCGTCCTGATGATCCCCTTCATGTCGACCATTCGCACAACGTGGTCATTGAACTCTGCGATGTATAGGTTCCCGGCCGGGTCGAACACGACGTCGTCCGGTTGCATCTCGGCCTCGGTCGTCGGACCTCCATCCCCCGAGTAGCCGGCGACACCAGTGCCAGCGATAGTCGTGATGATCCCGTGAGTGTCGATCTTCCGAATGCGATTATTCGCCGAGTCGGCGAATAAGAGGTTCCCGGCGGCGTCGAAAACCATTCCCTCGGGTTGGTCGAGCTGCGCCCGAGTGGCCGGCCCGCGGTCTCCAGAGTAGCCACGCCTTCCAGTGCCGGCGATGGTCGTGATGATCCCACGAGGATCGACCTTGCGGATAGCCCCGTTATCGCGATCGCCGATGTATAGGTTGCCGTGCCCATCGAACAAGATCGAAACGGGTGCGTTGAGTTGAGCCTGCTTGGCCGCCCCACCGTCACCGCCGAATCCCCCGGCCCCGGCGCCGATCGGACCGCTTCCTACGATCGTGGTGATCACGCCATCAGTTCCAATCCTGCGGACTCGGTTGTTGGCGTGATCGGCGATCACGAGCGCGCCATTCCGGTCGAATGCGAGGCCGTACGGACACGCTAGGTCGGCCCGTATTGCCGGGCCACCGTCCCCTGAGAGCCCCGGCGTAGTGGAGAGGCCCGTGCCGGCGACCGCCGTTATAACTCCGGAGCGGCTGATCTTGAAGACATATCCGTCGTGGCAGTCGGATGCATAGAGGTCGCCTGCGGCATCCAAGGCTAATTCCGTGGGCGTAAAGTGCTGGACCTGCGAGGTGGTCGCGCTCGCGGACGGCGTCGCAGTTGGGGCCGTTGCCCCCGGACCCGCGCACGCCACCAGCAGGAGGGCAATGCTCCCGATGACAGCCAGCCGGGCGCTCAGCCGAACTGTCCCATCCCGCTCGTGCGGCGCATGACGCTGGCTGAGCGGCGATCTGGGGACCTTGGATGCGACCGGCATGTTGGCTCTCCTCCGCTCCGCGGGCGACATCGGGTGCTGCACCCTCAACACTCCCCAACGATCGAGGAGCGCAGAATGTTTCAACGCCATCAAAAACCGGCTGGTTGAAACATTTTCGGCTAGCCGTTCGTTGGATCGGGCGCGAGCAAGTCCGGAGAAAGCGGGGAATTGGGGTTGAGATCAGACGACCGTGGCTGGTTCGACCCGCTGGTGCGGAGCCTCGGGGACCGCGCCTTGAGGTTCGCTTTAATGAATGTTGGTGACATCGAGACGGCCCAGGACATCGTGCAAGAAGCCTTTGCGCGTTGCTGGGCCTCTCCAAACACTCCCTCGTCTGAAGCGGACTTCCATCGCTGGCTCTACCGGGTGATTGCGAACCTTGCCCGGGACCATCACCGTCAGCGCTTGCGATTTAGGAATTTGTCCATTCCGCCGCCCGCGCCGGTTGATCCGGTAGAACGGATCGAGCGACGGTCAGAGGATCACGAGGTCCTGGCGGCGCTGCGCACGTTGAGTTTCCGGGAGCGCCAGGCGATCTACCTCCGGTACTTCGAGGACCAGGCGTTTGCTGACACGGCCCGGATTATGGGCAGTCCCCAGGGCAGCGTGCGGGTCCTCGTTCATCGAGCGCTCAATAAGCTCCGGCGTCGTTTGGAGGTTGGCGGGGTGAAGGAGGTCGTTGTCTCGTGAATAACGTCGACCTCGAAAGACGCCTCCGCTCAGCAGCCGGCACGTATCAGCGTTTGGCCCCCACCGTGCCGCATCTGGAGCGACGCATCTGGGACCGGATTGCGGTGACTCCCCGAGAGCATGGGCCGCAGCCTGGACGTTTCGGGCGTCGCTCTTGGGCGATCCAGCTGTTAGCGGCCGCGGCACTGGTTACATTCGCGGTTGCCGTGGCCTTCCTGGTCCGCGAGACCAGATTGTTCAGGGAGCCGCAGCCCGTCACGACACCGAGACCGTACACGATCCCTTCGCCACCGTCCGCCGGGGCCACATGCAGTTCGGTGCCGAGGCAGTGGGCTAGCTCCCCTCCGAACCCAGCAAAGATGCTGAGCGCCACGACCGGCTGGGCGTTCGGACCAATGCGGACAACGGACGGCGGTGTGCACTGGCTCAACGTTTCTCCGCCCTCCATTCCGGGTCGGACTAACAAGAACGACGCGTTTTTCCTCGACGCAACGCACGCCTGGGTAGCTGAGACCGCTGGTTCTGCCAACTCGTGCATTGATCACGTCGTCACCTTCAGGACCGCCGATGCAGGTCGGACCTGGCAACAGGGCGCGCCCATCCCGGTCAGGTTCTCGGTTCCCACGGACGTCATTTGGACAGGAGTCGCCAATCACGCCAGCTGGCTCGACTTCATCGACCCCCGCAATGGCTGGCTGCTCGTGGGATCAGGACCTGTGGACCCGTATGCGTTAGGCCTTGACGGGCCGTGGGTCGGCGCGCATTGGCGAGTTGGGGACCTCTACCGGACAAGCGATGGCGGGCTGGATTGGACCCTGACCGCAAACAACCCGGGGTTGGGTCCCGACTGTATCCCGGCCCCAGTCACAGGGCTGCACGAATCCGTCATGTCGTTCTCCTCGCCCACGACTGGCTGGATTGTCGCCACCTGCGGGCTACTGGTCACACACGACGGCGGGGTCACCTGGGGCAAATCAGTCACGCCACTGCGGCCCAATCAAGCTCCCGTTTTCTTCGATGTGAGGCACGGGCTGGTCGGGGCAGACAGCGGCCTACTGGTGACGTCCGACGGCGGCGTCAATTGGAGCGTCCGTCAGTTGCCGGCAGGAGCCGCAGCGGTCGACTTCATCAACCCTGGCGAAGGGTGGGCCGTGGGCTCGGGAGACACCAACGTTCAATGCCCCGAGCACAACCCGGTCGATTGCAACGGCAATTTCCGCCTGTACCACACGGCCGACGGCGGCAAGACGTGGGCGCCTGGCAACAGCACGAGTCTCGCCCTCCGCGCTCCGAAGTATTGGCCACCCTCCTATCTCTACTTCGTTGACTCCAAGAACGGTTTCCTGGATCCAGGCGAGCCCACCCCGGGCTTTTTCAGGACAACTGACGGCGGTCGTACCTGGACAAGGGTGGATGGGACGGTTCAGGGACCGTGAGTTGAATATCTTTTTCAAAGGAGTAGGCTGGTTGGGGGCCCGGCCGTGCCGGACAGATTTGTTCTCAGAAGGAGGTGGCGAATTGTATAGTCGCGTGCTTCGACTCAAGAACGATCCCGCCAGGGTGGATGAGGCGGTCAGCCAATGGACGCAGCACATTCTGCCCTTGATCAAGAAGCAGAAGGGCTTCGCTGGCGTATCGCTTATGGGGAATCGGAAGACCGGTGAGGGTTTCTCGGTTGGCTACTGGGAAACCGAGCAGGCGATGAAAGACGCCAAACCCCAGGTTCGGCCGGAAGCAGACAAGGTCATGGGGGGGTTCGGCGGCCGTATCGTCGAAGAGGACGAGTGCGAGGTCGCCGTCCAGGAGCGGTTCCAGCCGCCCAAGTCCGGCACCTGGGTCCGGGTGACGACTGTGGAGGGCGATCCCGCCAAGGTCAACGAGGGCATCTCCAGCTACAAGACCCGGGTCGTGCCGACCATCCAGAAGCAGCGCGGTGCCCGGGCGGCCATTCTTCTGGTGAACCGGAAGGCGGGCAAGAGTTTCTCCGGCACGATCTGGGACACGGAGAAAGACCTGCAGAACAGCGAGGCGGCCGTCTCCGGCATCCGCCAGGAGGTAGCTCAGCAGGTGGGCGCCAGGAATCCCAGGGTCGACGTCGTCGAGGTTTACTACACGGAGATCCCGGCGGCGGTCATAAGCCGCTAGAAAGTCTGGTCTGGGGGTGACTCTCGCCCCCAGACCACCCACCACCTCCCCGCAAGGGGGAGGGAAAATAGGACGGCATGCCTGGCCCGCCCCACGAAGAGAGGCCTGAAGTCGACGACCCCGAACAAGCCTACGGCTTGGCCCGTCTCCTGGCGCTCAGCGACGGAGTGTTCGCGTTCGCGTTGACCCTGCTCGTGGTGCAGCTTGCCGTTCCCGCGCTACCTCGCGGGGAGCTGGGCCAGCTCGGTGCGAGGCTGCTGGACCAGGCGCCAAGCTACTTCAGTTACCTGCTCAGCTTCTTTGTCATCTCCATGTACTGGTATCAGCATCACCGAATCTTTCGATATGTCCGGCGGTGGGACGCGGGGCTGATCATCCTCAACCTCGGCGCGTTGCTTTTCATCGCCGTGATGCCTTTTCCGACGGCAATCATGGGGCGCTACGGCGACCAGACGTTGGCTGTCGTCATTTATGCGGGAATCCTCGGCACGACCGGATCGTTGATGTGGCTCTTGTGGTGGTACGCAATCCGCCGCCATTTGGTAACTCCCAGCCTGGATCGGCGGTCCGCTGGCCGGCTGATGTGGCGCGCCTTCGTCACGCCGGCGGTGTTCTTCCTTTCGATCCCGGTCGCTTTCTGGCAGCCGGTCGTGGCGCAAACCACCTGGGGACTGATCTGGGTCGGGATCTTCATTCTCAGCCGGCGAGGCCGAGCCGTCTCCAGGACGCGGGTATGAAACAGAGTTGCGATCGGGACCGCCGGTGCCTCAGGTGGTTGCAGCTGCGTCAAGGGTTCCTAGCCAAGCTCTGAGGACATCTTCAATCTGTTGAGCAGCCGTATGCCAGGCCATCGCGCCCCGAGTCAGGGTGTGGGAGGGCAAAAGTGAATCCGAATGCCAGCCCGCCCGCCGACCGGGATGCTGGCCGGGTGATTAGGAGGGGTCGCCGGCTCCTCGCTGCAGCGCCAGGGTGTGGTCAACGCCCCCTTTTGGAGTGAGAAGCCATGGGCTTGTAATGCAAGGTAAATGGCGTTACCATGCCCTGTGTGGACGCTGCTGTGACCCAGATGCGGAAGGGGCTCCTCGAATACTGCGTGATGGCCCTGCTCGTCTCCGCTCCCCGCTACGGCTACGAGTTGGTGAATCAGCTGGCCAAGGTCGATGGGATGCTCACCACCGAAGGCACGATCTACCCGCTGCTGGCCAGGTTGCATCGGGATCGCCTCGTGGCTACCGAATGGCGGGAATCATCGGGCGGCCATCCACGCAAGTACTACCGGCTCACTATGGAGGGCGACCAGGCGCTGGCCTCCTTCCGCCGACAGTGGGCGACCCTGCGTTCCGCCGTCGACGAAATCCTGAAAGGAGGCAAGCCATGAGCGGCCCGCACGCGACCCAGATCATCGAGGGCTACGTCGCCCGGCTCGAAGCCGAGCTGGCCGGCCTGCCGGCCGATCGCCGACGCGAACTGGTGCAGGACGTCCGCGATCACATCGGCGAATCTCGGGCAGCCCTCGAGCAGGAGACCGATGCCGACCTGCACAACATCGTCGATCGCCTCGGCGAGCCGGCCGAGCTGGCGCGGGAGGCACGTGAGCGGGAAGAGGTGAAGCGATCGAACGGCCAGCACTGGGGCTGGATCGAGGTGGCCGGCATTGTGCTGACTATCCTGGCCTGGCCGGCCGGCGCCATCCTCGTCTGGCTGTCGCGGGTCTGGAGCCGGCAGGAGAAGCTGATCGGCACATTGATCGGCGCAGTCGCTTTCGTCATCGGGTTCCCCCTCTTCGGTCCCCTGGTCGGCCCTACGCTGGGACGGCTGGTGCAGACGCTGGGCGGCCCGACCCCGCTCCTCATCCCCACGCTGGGCTTCTTCAACGTCATCGGGGCAATCTACCTGGCCTTCCGGTTGAGCCGGCGGGAGACCGCGCTGTCCCGAGTCACCGTCTAGGTCTGCGGGAATCGAGGTTGGGCATCCAGCTGCGCGACCGGCGGGAGCAGGCAGCCGCGGTCGTGACGGCGCTCGGGTTGGGAGTGTGGATCATGTCCAGCTTCGGCAGCCACCCGCCGGGCTCAGGATTCGGCCGGATTGCCTACGTCGCGCCGGATGCATCCGGGCAGTCGCAGATCTTCACCGTGACCCCCGATGGCAGCCAGCAGCGACAGCTCACCCAAACTCCGGCCGCCAAGGCGTTTCCCGCATGGTCGCGCGACCGCACCAGGATTGCCTTCACCTCCATGGCCGGCGGCCCACCTGAGCTCTGGGTGGTCGCGGCCGACGGCAGCAACCTGCGGCCGATCACCGCGCCGCCGGCGAGCGGGAACTTCGTGCCGAGCTGGTCGCCCGATGGCAGGCAGATCGCGTTCGCCTCGGTCAGGACCAGCCACCCGGAAATCTGGGTGATCGATACCGCGAGTGGCAACCAGCGTCAGCTGACCCAGACTCCGACGCTGGGCGGCAGCAACGCGCCGTCGTGGTCGCCGGACGGGAGCCGGATCGCGTTCGCATCGGATCGAAGCGGGCGCACGGAGGTGTACGTCATGAAGGCGGATGGCAGCGATGTGCGCCAGCTCACCGCGCCGACCGGGCCGTCATTCCCAGACAGCAACGTCCCGGTCTGGTCGCCAGACGGCAGTCGGATCGCGTTCTGGTCGGGCATCGAATCGCAGTACGGCCAGGTCTGGGTCATCGACGCCGATGGCCGCAACCGGCATCCGCTGACGAACTGCGATCCGCCGCGAAACTGTGACAACCCAGCCTGGTCCCCCGACGGGTCCCTGATCCTCTTCGAGACGAACCGCGCCGGCCCGCCCGAGACCTGGGTGATGGGCTCGGACGGGAGCAACCAGCACAGGCTGCTTGCATTTCTCTATGGCGCCGGGCGCCTTCCCTGGTAGCCGCTCGGCCGTTGACAGTCCGGTGGCTGCCCCTATAGTTCCTGACTAGGAGTCTCCATGCTCAAGATCAAACTCGTTGCCATCGTCGCGGTCGCCGCCGGGCTCGCGATCTGGGCGGGCGTGGCCGGCCTGGCCGCTCATGGAAGCGCCAAGGCAGCCTCGCCGACGGTCGCAGGTCAGGCCAGCCCCCAGGTGCAGTCCACGCCCAAGCCCAAGGAGACGCCCGAGGTAGAGTCATCGCCGGAGGCCGCCGAGACGCCCGAGGCCAAGCAGTCGCCCGAGCCCAAGGAGACGCCTGAGACGGAGTCATCGCCGGAGCCCGGCGAGAGCCCGGAGGCTCAAGCCACACCTCGCGCTACCAAAACCGAGCAACCTGAGACGGAAAAGGAGTCCGGGCCCGAAGACTAGCCGGCGTGTCAATTCCCGAACGTCCAAGCCGATTTCTCCGGCGCTTCGTAAGTCCGAAGAAGGAGAGGAGTCGGTTAGCCGCCGATTAACGCTCGCGATGGCCAGCGCGACCCGGCTGCGTAACCGTCCGGTTCGTGATGAAGTTAAGATGGGCCGAATCCCCGCAGTTCTTTTTGCGATCGGCTGACCGCATGTTCGGGGAACGCTCCGACGGCCCAGAAGAGCCCGGAGCCTCAGAAGTCGCTTCCAACTTCGCCCACGGCCGCAACGTCAGTCGCACCGAACTCCCAGCGGGCCGAGCCCGTGGCGGTGCTTGTTAGCTCCAGTCCAGTCGACGGCCCGTACACGGTACAGTTGGCCGGGGCCGACGGGAGGATCCTCGCTCATGCGAGTGCACGGTCCACTCTGCGGTTACTTACCACACCCCGGGGCCTTGCGGCATGGGTGGTGGTGGGTGTGTTGAGTCTGGACTTTCCGCCCTGCCCGTGGTGAGCATCTCCAACTCTCGGGTTTACTACCTCGACGGTAACGCAGACGTTAGATCGCTTGGTCCGGACGGGAGCACGGCCTTGGCCACCCATTTACCTGGAAGTGCAAGCGTCAGCGTGGGCTTTGCAATCAGTCCTGATGACCGGCGGATCGCCGTTTCCGTGATCGAATACACCGACTCGTTCCAGGCGCCGGTCAAGCTCCGCATGTACGTGGAGGACCTGGTGGGGGGGCGGCAATCACGTCGATCTCTTTTCCTCGACATCCGTAACCGAGTGGCCTATTGGCTGGCACGCGGGCAGGCTATTGATAGCGGTCGGACCACCCATTGATTCGGGCGGTCCCAACGTGTACGGCGCTACCTCGTATCACCTGGTGGATGCAACCAGTGGCAACCGAGTCGCCACTCTGGATTGCGTCGACGGTCTGGTCGTAGCGGCGGGCACCGCCTGCTATCGATTTGACAGGCTAATCAGTGGGCCAACCGCGCTTCCTACGCAGCTGGGTATCCAACGCTGGGATGGGCAGAAAAGTTGGTTTGCCGGGCTGAATCTCGGCAATCCCCCAAACAGGAGCCGGATCGACGTCACAGTTTTTGGTGGGCCGACGTTATCACCAGACGGCAGCCGAATCGCGGCGGCGGTCTATACCGCTCAGGGTAGCCCAGACATCAACACGACTCCGGTCGTACTCTTCACGAACGGTGGCGAGGCAGCGACCGCCATAGCGGGCGTAGTGATGGGTTGGCTGGACTCGACGCACATAGTCGTTCATCAACACGACAACGACACGACGATTCTTGACACAGCATCCGGGGCGACCAGCAGGGTGGCATCCCAGGGCTGGCTCTTCGGGGTGCTCCCGGGCAGCCTGGGCTGAGCGATTCAGCCTCGACGTACGCGCACCTGCCGTTATGACCGTGACAGGTTCTGGCCTTGGATCTCGGCTACCTGTGACGGCGTAACTGACGGCGTAGCCGTTGGTTGCCGACGGACGCTGACGGACAATCTGGTTTGACGAGTCCTCCTTGCAAATTCGTAGATGGACCCCTGTGGACGTCGGTGGACGCGGCGGACTCTGCGAGGAGCACCTTCAAAACCGCTGGGCGGCATCCTTGGCGATGTCGCCGGACGGATCGCTCCCGTCGCGCCCCCGCCAATCTTTGACTTTCTTCAGATAGGCATTTGACAATTAGCGGGCCACCATGCATACTCGGCATACATACCAAGTATGTTAAGTCGAAAGATTGTCGCTTAAATACGGCGTGATGGGGCTCCTCGCCGAGGAGTCGCTCCACGGCTATGAGGTGAAAAACCGCTTTGAAGCCATGCTCGGTGGGACGTGGGAAGTCAACATCGGCCAGATCTACACGACCCTCCAGCGGCTCGAGCGGGACGGCCTCGTCCGGCCCGTCGGTGCCCGGGGCGACCGCGGCAAGCAGAGCTACGAGCTGTCGCCCGAGGGCCACAAAGCGCTCAAGGAGTGGCTGGCGCAGCCTGACTCGGGGCCACAGCAGCTGCACGAGGACATCTACGTGAAACTCCTTCTCGCGACCCGCCTCGCGAACGGCGATCTGCAGGGAATGCTCGCTCGCCAGAAGCGCGCCTACCTGCAGCGCTTGCGGGACCTCAACCGGCTGGAAGAACAGGCACGGCGGGACGGCCGCATCGACCTGGCGCGACTCGTGCGCGGCGCATTACTTCATACGGAGGCAGATCTCAAATGGATGGACGAACTCTCGTCGGAGCGTTTCGGGACGGAGGGGGCAAAAACGGAATGAGCGAGCTGGTCCGGCTGACCGACGTCACCAAGGTCTATCAGGGCGGCATCACCGGGGCGCTCAACGGCGTGTCGGTCACCGTCGAGAAGGGCGAGTTCACCGCGATCATGGGGCCCTCGGGCAGCGGCAAGTCCACCATGCTCAACCTCATTGCGGGGGTGGACCGGCCTAGCTCGGGCACCGTCAGCGTTGGCGGCACCCTCCTCGGTAAGCTCGGCGAGGCGGGGCTGGCCAGGTTTCGCCGTGACCACATCGGCTTCGTCTTTCAGTTCTTTTACCTTCTTCCGAACCTGACCGTGCTCGAGAACGTCCTCATCCCGGCGCAGCTGAAAGGCAATGTCGCGCCCGCGCGGGCACGGGAGCTCCTCGACCAGCTCGGCATCGCGGAGGTTGCCAATCGCTACCCGGCACGACTGAGCGGCGGCCAGCAGCAGCGCGTAGCGATCGCGCGAGCCCTGATCAACAAGCCCACGCTGCTGCTCGCCGACGAGCCGACCGGCGCGCTCGACACGCGCAGCGGTGACCAGGTGATGGAGCTCCTCGGCGGCGTTCATCGCGAGGGGCAGACGATCCTGCTCGTCACGCACGACGCGAAGCTCGCGACCCGTCACGCGGCACGTGTGATCAGCGTCGTTGACGGGAAGATCGTTGACGACGCGCGCCTCGATAGCCTAGAGCGGGCTCCCTCAGAGGTCATCCGCGTCCGCGGCGAGGAGGCGTCGCGATGAGGGCCATCTTCGTGAAAACCCTGGCCGATTTGCGCCGGCGCCGGCTGCAGGCCGCTGTGATCTTCGTCACGACCCTCTTGGCAGTAGCGACCGGCACGATGGCGCTCACACTCATCGCGCAGACGCGTGACCCTTACCAGCTGGCATTCGAGGCGCAGAAGGGCGCTCACCTGCAAGTTGGGTTCGACAACCGGATCGATCCGAGCACGCTCGTCGGCACGCCGGCGCTGATCGGAGCCTCTGCGCACGCGGGTCCATATCGTGCGACAGACATGCAGTTTCAATCGGGTGGACACAAATATGCGGTGACCACCATCGCGCGCGACAATCCGGGAGGCGATGTCGGACAGCTCCGCATTACCGGGGGCCACTGGCCATCTAGCGGTACCGAGGTAGCGCTGACGCGGTCCTTCGCCGAGCTCAATCACATCTCCATCGGAGACAGGCTCAAGGTTGTCAGCGTTCCGCAGGAGCCCGTTCTCACCGTGGTGGCCGAGGTGGTGGACATCGATGAACTCCGGGCGGACGTCGGCGGCGTCCAGCACGCGTGGGTCCTCGGTACGGCCATCGCTCCCTTGACCGCGAAGGACGCCTCTTTCTACCTGATGGACTACCGCTTCGCCAGCGACCCGACCAGCGCTCAACTGCAGGCTCGGATGAACACTCTGCGGGCATCGGTTCCGCCGGACAGTGTCACCAGCTCGATCAACTACCTGTTTGTCCGTACCGTCTTCCACGTCTCGACCGAGATCCTCACGGGGGTGCTGGTCGCCTTCAGCGTCTTCGCGCTGGCTGCGACGGCGGCGATCGTGGCCAACCTCGTGACCGGGATCGTGATCTCGGCTTATCGCGAGATCGGGATCATGAAGGCCGTCGGTTTCACACCACTGCAGGTGATAGGCGTCTTCGTGTTCCAGATCCTGGTTCCCGCGGCAGCAGCCTGCATCCTCGGCATTCCAGCCGGCACGATCCTGAGCCAGCCGCTGCTGGCGAGCAACTCGCAAGCGCTGGGTCTCGCCTACCAGCCGACCTTCTCGCCGGCTCTCGACGTTCTCGCCCTTGCCGGTGCGCTCCTCATCGTGGCTATCGCCGCGGTGATTCCCGCGTTTCGCGCGGGCCGACTCAAGCCCGCGGTCGTCATCGCCAACGCCGCGGCCCCTCGGGGCAACAGCGGCCGCTGGCTCCGCCGCCTGGCGTCTCGCGCCAGGCTGCCGCGGCCCATCGTGCTTGGTCTCGGCGAAGCGGCGGCGCGGCCGGTGCGGGCGACCCTGACCCTCCTCGCCATAGTTCTGGGCGTCGCCACTGTCGTCGTTGCCCTGGGAGAGGCGCGCAGCTTCAACAAGATCTATACGTATGAGGGACACATCGGAAAGGTGGATGTCGTCGTCGCCAAGAGCCCAGCCCTCGCGGACAGCGATGCCACCCAGTTGATCAACTCCCAGCCCGAGACCACGCGTTTGGTCGCCGAAACGACGGCCACCATCACCGTTCCCGGAATCGCCGATCCGGTTACCACGCTCGGCTTCCGCGGTGACTCGGCGGCGCTCGGCTACCTGCTATCCCCGGGTCGCTGGTTCAACGGTCCGGGTGAGGTGGTTGCGAACAGGGGCTTCGTCCAGGACGCCCACCTCAACCTAGGCGACACCTTTACCGGCACGGTCCACGGCCAGGCCCTCAAGCTTCGAATCGTGGGCGAAGTCTTCGACTTCACGGCCGGCCCGGGCGGCCACGTGTTGATGCTCGACTGGTCGACGATCACCGCCGCCGTCCCGAACCTCACACCGTCCAGCTACATGGTCACCCTCAAGCCTGGCTCCAACGTCGACGCTTACGTGAGACGGCTGGCCGCGGCGCAGCCAGACCTGCTCGATGTTCAGGCCAACAGCACTGGGAACACGGCGTTCCTCACCGTGATCGCTGGCGTCCTCTTCGGGATCGCGGGCGTCGTCGCGCTGATCGCGGTCGCCGGCGTCTTCAACACGTTGCTGCTGAGCACGCGCGAGCGCGTGCGCGACACGGCCACCCTCAAGACGCTCGGCATGAGCCCGCGACAGGTGATCGGCATGGTGGCCACCTCAGCCGGGTTCCTAGCGCTCCTGGGTGGTCTCGTTGCGGTACCGGGAGGGGTCGCGCTTTACCGGGTGCTCTTCGACCAGCTCAGTAGCCTGGGCGGCAACATCACGCCGCTCGCGTTCTATGACGTCTTTGCACCCTGGGAGCTGATCGCGATACCGCTGGCAGGCATCGTCGTGGCGGTCCTCGCCGCCATCGTTCCGGGGCGCTGGGCGGCGCGCACCAACGTGGTCGAGGTCCTGCACGCGGAATGAGTGGGCAGACAGCGTCGTGATTTCTGTATCAAACGACTAGGAGAGGAGAGCTTCATGCAAGGCAGCTACCCCGTGCAATTCGACGTCGACTTCCCCGCCCGACCGCTTGATCGACTCACCACGGCTTTCCGAATAATCGTCGCCGTGCCGATTCTCTTTCTGATCGGATCCTGACCAGCGACATTGTGGACGGCCGGCATCATACGACGGCTACACTGGCAAGCGGCGCCGGCCTCCTCTTTCTGCCCCTCTTGTTGATGATCTTGTTCCGTCAGAAGTACCCGCGCTGGTGGTTCGACTGGAACATTAATGTGCTTCGTTTCTCCAATCGCGTCACCGCCTACCTGGCCCTGCTCGACGATCGCTACCCATCAACGGACGAGGAGCAGTCTGTCCACCTCAACTTCGCCTATCCGGACGCTCGCCAATTGAACCGCTGGCTTCCCCTGATCAAGTGGCTCCTTGCCGTCCCGCACTATGTCGTTCTCTTCTTTCTCGGAATAGCTGCCGTGGTAGTGGTCATCGTTGCCTGGTTTGCCATTCTCTTCACGGGTACGTACCCACGGAATCTCTTTGACTTCGTCGTCGGCGTCCTTCGATGGGGCAACCGAGTAACCGGCTATGCCTTCGCGCTGGTGACCGATCAGTATCCACCGTTCACTCTCAGCTGAATGAGAGCAGTTGTCTACGACAGGTACGGGTCGCCAGATGTGCAGCGACTCGCGGAAGTCGAACGGCCCGTGCCCAAGGACGACGAAGTCCTCGTCAGGATCCACGCCACGACCGTCAACCGGTTGGACTGCGCGACTCGTGAAGCCAACCGACGTAGCGGCCTGGCCGTCAGTCTCCTCAGCCGCTTGGTCTCCGGCCTCCGCCTGCCGAGGCAGCGGATCCTCGGCAGCGAGCTGGCGGGAGAGGTCGCGGCCGTCGGCGCAGCCGTCAGCGAGTTCGCGGTCGGTGACCACGTCTTCGGCACAACTGGGCTGAAGTTCGGGGCACACGCCGAGTTCATCTGCCTGCGGGAGAGCGCCCGAATGGCGCACAAGCCGATGGGGATGAGCTTCGAGGAGGCTGCGGCGGTCTGCGACGGAGCACTCAATGCTCTTTGGTGCTTGAAAGGGGCAGATCTCCGGAAGGGGCAGAGGATCCTCATCTACGGCGCGTCCGGATCCATCGGCACCGCGGGGGTGCAGCTGGCCAAGCACTTCGAAGCCGACATCACCGCGGTGTGCAACACCAAGAACCTCGAGCTAATGAGATCGCTTGGGGCCGACAGGGTGATCGACTACACGAAGGAAGACTTCACCAAGAACGGCGAGACGTACGACTTCATCTTCGACGCGGTCGGCAAGCACTCGTTCAGGCGCTGCAGAGGCTCGCTGAAGCGGGGCGCCCGCTACCTCGCAACCGACGGGTTCCGAAATCTCATCCTGGCGCTGTGGACCTCGCGGATCGGAGATAAGAGAGTGGTCTTTCAGATCCCACCGCAACACGCGAAGCAGGACGTCCGGTTCCTCAAGCAGCTCATCGAGGCGGGCAAGTACCGGGCGGTCATCGATCGGCGTTACCCATTGGAGCAGGTGGTCGATGCGACCAGGTACGTCGAGACGGAGCAGAAGACAGGAAACGTCGTCCTGACAGTTAGCCGCCCTTAGCGGCTTGGAGTCCGCCGCTCCACCCTGGCCATCGGACTCGCTGGATTCGCCCAACGCTAGGCGGAAGCTAGCACCACCAGCATTCGGGGGCTGGCCGGATAGTATCGGGGAGTGACCTTGCCGTACCGTGGCGTCGTGCGACGGCTCGGGCTCGTTCTAGCGGGTGTCCTCCTGCTGCCCAGTTGCGCCGTTTTCGGCGCCGCCGTCAACGAGAACGAGCGGACGGTCCTGGTCGATTACCACTACGACCAGTTCGCCAATATGTTCGCGTATTTCTTTCCCCACCAGCTCACCGTGCGGCAGGGCGACACGGCGGTCTTCAAGCAGGCCTGGAACGGGGAAGCCCACACGGTCACATTCGGCTCGATCATAGAGACGGTCGGGAAGCCGGTCTGGCCGTACATCGACAAGGACCAGCAGCCACCGCAGAGCGTGCTGGACGCGTCGAATCAGGCTGCGCAGGTGGTTCCCTTCATGGTTGGGCAGGACAACGTCGTCCACCAGAACGGCGCCCAAGCCTGCTTTCTGGAGAGCGGTACGCCACCGACCGACGTCAACACTCCATGCCCGAAACGAACACAACCGGGCTTCACCGGGCGTCAGGCCTTCTACAGCAGCGGCTTCATCCCCTACCAGGGCACCGACCGTGACAACACCTTCCGGGTGCCGGTCGCCGCCGACGCGACGCCGGGCATCTACCATTTCATCTGCCTCTTCCACGGTCCCGGGATGAACGGGACGCTCACGATCGTGCCCAAGGGCACGGCGATTCCCTCGCAGGCCGAGGTGAACACGAAGGCGCAGACGGAGGTCAACGCCGTCGCGACGCCGCTGCTCAACGCGTTCAACCAGGCGAAGAAAGGTCACTTCCCGGTGAAGCTCCCGTCCTACAAGTTCGTCCTCGCCGGGTACGGTGTCCCGGGCCAGAACAGCCAACACGGATTCGGTTCGATCAGCGAGTTCCTCCCAAAGACCGTCGATATCAAGGTCGGCGAGGCGCTCCGATGGCTCATCGTCGCCGATCTTCACAACGTCGCCTTCGACGTCCCGAAGTACGTTCCCGAGTTCACCGTCGCGAAGGACGGCGCGGTGAGCTGGAATGGGCCGGCGATCAACCCGGTGGGCAGCCCGGCGATCCCGCAGTCCCAGGCTGGCCCAGGGCCACCACCCGCGGAGATCGTGCCGACGATCGTCGACGCCGGGCGCTACGACGGTTCCTTTTTCATCTCGTCCGGGCTCGGTGGCGGCGGGCCGGCGGACGTCGGCTACAGCCTGACGTTTACGAAAGCGGGCACCTACCAGTACGCCTGCCTGATCCATCCAAGGATGGTGGGGACGCTGGTCGTCCATTAGCGTGACCGATCGGTCCGTTCGGCACCTGGCCGGGGATATCGCCTTCTTCGGCTTCCTGGCCATCTACACAGGCTTGGCCATCGTGATCCTGGCGCTTGGGGTCGTCGCGGCGATCGCCCATGTCTCGCCCGACCTCCACCAGAATCTCCACCTTTTTGGGTTCGGTCCCCAGACACTCCCCGAGCGGCTGGCGCAGGCGATGGCGGTGGCCTCGCACCAGGCCGAGTCCGGCGGACAGCTGGCGCTCGACTACGGATTCAGCGTCCTGAACCTCATCCTGGGTCTCTACCTCATCTACCTTCGGCCGCACAATCGAACGGCCCGCTTCTTGGCCGTCGGCATGGTGGGGACGGCCGCCGTCTTCAACCTGCAGGCGTTGAGCGTCTACGGCGCGCTACAGTCGACCAGCCTCGAGACGGGGCTGCATTTCGGCTTTGAGCTGATCGCGATGCTCGCCTATCTCTATGCGCTGCTGACCTTCCCCGACGGGCATCTGATCCCTCACTGGCCCGGCTGGGCCCATGCCGTCCTCTACCTGCCAGTTACGCTCGTGCTCGCCGCCGCGCTGTACGCGGTCCAGGGGACGCCGCTCAGGATCGCGATCATCCTCGCCTTCGGGCTGCTGACGCCGATCGTCGGGGTCGTTGCCCAGGCCTATCGCTGGATCTCACCCAAAGGCCCGGAGGAGCGCCAGCTGTCGCGGTTGCTCTTCTTCTCATTGCTCCCGGCCCTTGTCCTGGCCCTGTTTACGCATCCCGAGAACCTGGGCAGCCTGTTGAACCCGTCACTTCAGGGACGCCCGCTGGAAGAGGTGCCGGTCACGTTCTTCCGGCTCTTCCAACCCGTTTTCGCGATCATCCCGCTCGCGCTGTTCGTCGGCATCATCCGCTTCCGGATCTGGGACATCGACCGCCTCGTCAGTCGGACGATCGTGTACGGGGCCCTCGCTGCCTTCGTTAGCGCGGTCTACATCGGCGTGGTGGTGGGTGTCGGCAACCTGATCGGCGTGCAGCAACACAGCCTCTTGCTCTCCCTCCTCGCCACTGGGCTGGTAGCGCTTGCCTTTCAACCTGTGCGCAACCGGGTGCAGCGCCTTGCCAACCGACTGGTCTACGGCAATCGCGCGACCCCGTATGAGGTGCTGTCGTCCTTTTCCCGAATGGCGGAAACCTTCGGAGCGGAAGACCTCCTTACGCGCACGGCGCGCATCCTATCGGAAGGGACTGATTCGACGGCTACCGTCTGGCTTAAGGTCGGCGATGAGCTGCGCCCCTCGAGCCGCTGGCCATCGACCTCGCCCCTACCCCAGCCGGTCGGCATCGCCGGGGACGAGCTACCCGTCGATCGCGCCGTCCCGGTGCGGCACCAGGGTGAGCTGCTGGGCGCCTTTACGATCGAAAAGCGCGGTGAGCCTCTGACGGCGGCCGATGACAAGCTGATCAGCGATCTGGCCGCGCAGGCTGGCCTCGTCTTGCGCAATGCCGGGTTGACCGCCGAGCTGATGGAGCGCCTCGAGGATCTCCGCCTGTCGCGCCAGCGCTTGGTTCGGGCTCAGGACGAGGCGCGGCGGCGGCTCGAGCGCAACATCCACGACGGCGCCCAACAACAGCTCGTCGCGCTCAAGGTCAGGATGAGCCTGGCCGAGCGGATGATCGGGAAGGATCCCGAGAAGCTGAAGCAGGCGTTGCGCCAGCTCAACCACGACACCGATGAGGCGATCCAGTCGCTTCGCGAGCTGGCTCGGGGAATCTATCCGCCATTGCTGGCCGAGAGGGGACTGGCCGCTGCTCTCGAATCGCAGGCGCGCAAGTCATCGGTGCCCGTCGATCTGGTGAGCGGCGCGTTGGAGCGATATGCCCCCGAGGTCGAGTCCGCGGTATATTTCTGCAGCCTGGAGGCGCTCCAGAACGTGGCGAAGTCGGCGCAGGCGACCCAGGTCACCATCCGGCTCGACGCCGCTAATGGCGTCCTTACTTTCTCCATCCAAGACGATGGCCGAGGGTTCGATCCGACCAGGGCCCGCGAGGGGTCGGGGTTGCAGAACATGACCGACCGGATCGAAGCGCTGGGCGGGAAGCTTCTGATCCGCTCGGCGCCCGGGCAGGGCACGTCGATCAGCGGCGAGGTGCCGGTCTGGGCACTTGCGGATCACCATCCCGACGACGGGACCGCCAGCAACCTTCTGACGCTCCGCGAGCTGGCCGATCAGGTCGCCGCCCGGGGTGACGCGGATGGCCCTCATGGGAGCTCGGAGACGTCCGGCCAGCGCTAGCGGCGGGTCGGAACTTGACAAGCTGGCCCATCGCGCTGAGGATGCTTCCTGAGGGCCGAGCGTGACCGGCCGAGCCGGCAATGTCATGGGGAGGACACGTCGATGAGCGACCGGCAGCCGCAGCCGGTGGTTGCGCCGCTAACACGGGCCGCGATCTTTCTCGTTGTCACGGTCAACCCGAGCGATGCGCACCGCGCGACCGTGCGCGCATTCTGCGACGATTTCCCCGCGCTCGTACGCGCGGTTGCGTTCCGTGATCTCGAAGGCTACCTATCCTGCGTGATCGGGTTTGGCTCATCCGCATGGGATCAGCTCTTCCAGTCGGCCCGGCCGGCTGGGCTCCATGCGTTCCGGGAGATCCGCGCTGGATCCCGCCATGCCGTTTCCACGCCCGGGGACATCTTGTTCCACATCCGCGCGGCGCGGATGGATCTCTGCTTCGAGCTGGCGACACAGTTCATGGCACGGCTTGGCGCGGCCGTTTCGCCCGTCGATGAGGTCCATGGCTTCCAGTATTTCGACGATCGCGATCTCATTGGCTTCGTCGACGGCACGGAGAACCCGACGGATCAAGCGGCGGAGGTTGCCACCATGATCGGGGAAGAGGACCCCGGCTTCGCTGGTGGCAGCTACGTCATCGTGCAGAAGTACCTCCACGATATCTCCGGGTGGAACGCGCTTTCCACGGAAGCCCAGGAGCGCATCATCGGTCGCACCAAGTTGTCCGATATCGAGCTGGACGACGCCGTCAAGCCCACCTCCGCGCACAACGCGCTGACAACCATCGTCGAGAATGGGAAAGAGACCAAGATTCTCCGCGACAACATGCCATTCGGTGGGGTCGCGCACGGGGAGTTCGGGACCTACTTCATCGGCTATGCGCGCTCACCGCGGACGATCGAGCAGATGCTGGAGAACATGTTCGTCGGCCGCCCGCCTGGCAACTACGACCGGATACTGGACTTCAGTCGCGCCATCACCGGCAGCCTTTTCTTCGTGCCGTCCCTGGACCTGTTGGAGTCCCTCGTATCCTAGTGTCACCTCGGTGATGGGCAGGCGCGGAGCAGTCGAGATTATGGTTTCTCCGGGGCTCCCTCGAGAACCAGGCAGTACCCACGGCCTTTTTCGGTGACCAGCTTGCACCATGCCTGGAAAGGAGACAGCTTCTGTCGCATTCGGGTGATATACGTTCGGAGTTGCTCTGCCGAAGCGTCAGTCCCCCAGGTTTGGGCGAGGATCTCCTCGGCTCGGAAATACTGATTGGGACTGGCCAAGAAGAACGCCAGGACCTCCCACTCACGTTTCGTGAAGCGGACCTGTGTCTCGCCCCGCAGAACGACACGCCGTTCAGCATCGAACACCAGCCCACCGAGCTCGATCCGCGTCGCGAGCGGGACGAGTGAACTAGGACTCGGACCACGGAGTTCCACCTTTATGGCACCGATCAATGCGTCCGGCACGAACGGCTTGGGGAGGATTTGCTCAGCTCCAGCAGCATAGGTCTCCAGCGCTCCGTGGTACGTCTCGTCGAGGATCATCAGGGGCGCGCGGGCAAGTGAGCGAATCTCCTTCAGTACCTCTGGGTCGATCCGGGATTCGGCATCGACCCCAATGATTACTAAGTCAAATTTCCGAGGTCCCTCGAGAAGCTTTCTGCCGTGTTCAATCTCTGACACGCTCTCCCACTGTCCTCCGGCGATTTCGACGACATGGCTGATGACGGATCGGTAACCGGGATTGGTTTCGATAACCAGGATCCGAGGAAGCCTCGCCTGCCGAGACTTGGTGTCTTTGCTCATTCCCCACCCCTCATCGGCTTGTTCAGGAAATAGTGTGGACTACTCCGACGCGTTGAAGTTGCCGGGTAGGATAACGCGAGCCTCCATTGTTGCGTACACCGGCCGAGGTATCGCAACAATTGTTGCGGAGCCATTCTGCAAGGGTGCCGCGATTGGGGAAACAGTTTGTTGCGTTTCGATTGAGGCCTGATTTTGCAGACATCTTGTCGGAGCCTGTGAGAGATTCGATTCTGTGGCTCGAAACGGCTCACAAATGGGGTGGCTGGACAATTCCGTAATCTGGGCCGAATAAACTAAGAGAAGAGGCAGGGGAAGGAACCGCTGGCAAGGATTCTGATCGTCGATGACGAACCGGACGTCCGGTTCATGATGCGCTTGATCTTCGAGGCAGCCGGCCACAAGGTCACCGAGGCGCGGCACGGCGCGACCGGCTTGAAGTCGGTCAAGTCGGCGCCGCCGGACCTCGTTATCACGGATGTCATGATGCCGACCATGGACGGACTCGAATTCATCGAGCGCCTGCGTTCCGATCCCGAGACAGCGGCGATCCCGATCCTGGTCGTCAGCGGCAACTCCGAACTGGCCGCCGCGGCCAATACCCGCATAGGCAAACCATTCCTGGCGCAGGAGCTCCTGAGCGCCGCGGCCCTCCTGATCAGAGAAAATGGAGCCTGACATGCAACGGCTCCGAACCGGCATTCTGGACCTCGATCTCATTCTGGGGGGCGGGCTCGAGCCGGGCTCGCTCGTCATCCTCGCCGGGGCCCCCGGCACCGGCAAGACCATCCTTGCCCAGCAGATTTGCTTCGCCAACGCCACGCCCGAGCACAAGGCCCTCTACTACACCACGCTGTCCGAGCCGCACTCCAAGCTCGTCCGGCACCTGGAGCCGTTCGATTTCTTCAAACCAGCGGCCCTCGGCAAGAGCGTGGACTTCATCCATCTGGGCGAGCTGGTCCAGGAAACCGCCAAGGAGGGCCTCGAGTCGATGGTCTCCGAGGTGGTCCGGGAGTGCTTTGAGACCCGGCCGGCCGTGGTGGTGATCGATAGCGCCAAAGCGCTTCGCGACTTCGTCAGCGACCACGAGCTCCGGACCGCTCTCTATGGCCTGGCCAGCCGGGTCGCTCACACTGACGCCCTGCTTCTGCTGGTGGGTGAGTACACGCCGGCCGAAATCGAGGGCGGAGTCGAGTTCTCCCTGGCGGACGGCATCGTCCAGCTCGCCTACGAGCCCCATGAGCCGGTGGACCGCCGCTGGCTGCGCGTGGTCAAGCTGCGAGGCGGCGACCACCTGGTCGGCAAACACTCGTTTCGCATTCGCCAGGGGGGCTTCGAGGTGTTTCCCCGACTGGAGACGCTGGCGCCAAACGGCAGCGTCGAAGCCGATGGGCGGGTCGCCAGCGGCGTTCCCCGGCTCGACGATTTGATGGGAGGCGGGATGAGTGCCGGGCAGGCGACCGTCGTTCTCGGGCCGTCGGGCGCGGGGAAGACCATTTTCGGGCTCCGCTATGCCGCCCAGGGCCTCGAAGCGGGAGAGCGTTGCCTCTACGTCTCCTTCCAGGAAACCGGCAACCAACTCGTCAAGAAGGCCGCCAGCTTTGGTTGGAACATCGAGGAAGCCTGGAAATCGGGGCAGCTGGTCATCCATTACGTCCCAGTCGGAGAGCTGGACCTCGATGCCATCGCGGCGGCCGTGCGCCGGGAACTCACCAGGGGTTCGGTACGCCGGGTCGTGATCGACAGCCTGGCGGAGCTGGTGTTTGCGGCGCGCGAGGCGGACCGGTTCCCGGCATATTCCCGTAGCCTCGTGGGATGGATCCGGGCGGCCGGCGCCTCGGTGGTGATCACCAGCGAAACGACCACGCTTGGACCAATGACCGAGCCGATCGGCGGATTGTCGTTCCTGTTCCACAACGTGATCATGCTGCGCTACCTCGAAATCGGCTCCGAGCTACGTCGGGCGCTCAACGTCATCAAGATGCGAACCAGCAACCACGACAAGGGCGTCTTCGAATATGTGATCGACCGACATGGCCTCACGGTCAAGGACCGCTTGGAAGGGGTCACCGGAGTCCTCGGGTGGAGCGCCCTTCGCACCCAGGGGTGACCTCGACCGTTACGGATCGGCGGGACTATCCGAGCATCCCGTAGTCGAGAATGGCGACCGAATCCTGGGAGATCCGTGTTGGGCGGCCAGCCGCAGTCGGCGCTGTCCTCTCGTTCGGGCTGTCGACCACAAGCGTATGCACCGGGTGAAGGGCGGCCGCGATCCGGTTCGCGGCCTCCGCGGCGGTTCCCTTCCCCACATAGATGTACTTGCGATGCCCGCCATGTGTCCGGGCTTCTCGCTCGACCCGCCCGAGAATGTCCTGGGCGGTTGGGTCGTTCAGATACGGATCAACGATTTCCATCAAATGTGGCAACCCGGCTCTTGGGATGCCCTCGCCTCGATACAAGAAGACAATCGGCTGGTTTTTGGCCGCCTTCACGGCGGCTCTCGCTAGCGCGACCGCCGGCCCCCGGTCGCTCGGCACGACGGCAAGGACGTAGCACGGCCCGATCCGACGACCGCGGGAGATGAGTATCGGCGGGCGATCGTCCCGCAAGAGATGCGGAAAGACCACCGGCAGGCCGCGCCGGTGGGCCAGCCGTTGGGTCGCCAGACCGATAGCGACGCCCACCACGGTCAGGCCACCGCCGAAGATGGTCGCCAGCGGCTTGGCGAAGAGGTTCGTGACCCAGGCGATCGTTACGGCCGCCGTCGTAATGACGCCGACCACCATCACGACTGCCGTGGTCCGTTCGTGCCAGCGAATGACGTCAAGGGACAGCGAGGTGAGCACGAACGCCCCCAGGAGGCCGAACGCGTAGAGGTCGCCCAGGGTGCCGGCGTTGCCGCGGGCAAAGATCACAACCGCTACCGGGATCAGGACGGCGACGGCGATCGCCCAGTGTGGCGTATTCCGCCAGCGGTTTCGGTGGGCCAGTAGTTGGGGCAGGAAGTGCGTGCGGGTAAGGGCGAGGAACACGTGGTAACTGCCGATCAGCGCCGTGTTGCTGGCGAAGACCAGCAGGAGGGCGCCGCTGATCGCGACCGCCGAAGCCAGCAGTGGACCGGCGGCGTAGTCACCCAGAAGGGAGATGAACTGGCCGGGGTTGGCATGGCTTCCAAGCAGCGTCGTCGACCACAGCGTGAGGAGAGGACTGGTGAGCGCGATCGTGATCACCACCAGGCCCATGCTCAAATTGGCGACGCGACGGCGGGGCTCGGCCATGGAGGGCGAGAGTTGCGCGATGCTCTCGAGCCCCGAGAAGGCGAGGAAGGCGCCCGCGTATCCGGTCAGCACAAAAATCGGAGTCAGTCGCGGTCCCGCGCGGACCTGGTGCACCGAGTCGAACATATGGGCCGGCCCCAGTCGCACCGCGACCGCACCGACAACCGCCAGTTGCAGGACCCCGGCAATCGCGGCGAAGATGGCGCTGGCTTCCGCGCTCGCCTTGACGCCAATGAGGTTCAGGAGCGCGAGGATGGCCAACGCCCCAACCGTCCCGAGGACCACGACGGCTCCTAACGATTTGAACACCACGCTGAGATAGATCACCCCTGAGAGTGCGCTGAGCGCGGCGGTCAGAAAGTAGTCGACCAGGATGAACATGCCGCCGAGCAAGCCGACGAAGGGATGAAAAGCCCGGGTGCCGACGGTGACCACGCCGCCGCCTTCGGGGTAGCGGACGGCCACCTCCGCGTACTTGATGGCGAGGAGGACGAAAACCACCAGCGTCATCGCGACGAAGAGCGCCGCTCGGGTTCCGACGTGTCCGTAGAGAATGCCCGGCGTGTAATAAACAGAGGTGCCGATGTCGGCGAAGATGACCGCCCAGCAGAGGAACGGGCCGATCCGCTGCCGCCGACGAAGGGCGCGTTTCGTCTTCCCCTGATCCGGCATTGCTCAAATAGTGTCGCTAAAGGACTCTTCTCATGCCCGCAGCGATAAGCTGGAGAGGTTATGAGGAGAGCGGTCGGTGGTTCAGAAAGTAAACGTAGCTGAGAAGTTCGGCCGATTCCAGGAGCATTGGAAGCCCAAGATCATTGGCGAGCTCAACGACTCCTACGTGAAGGCGGTCAAGTTGAAGGGCGAGTTCGTCTGGCACGAGCACGAGCACGAGGACGAGCTCTTTTTCGTGACCAAGGGCAGCCTTCTGATCAAGCTCCGGGACGGGGAGGTGCAGCTAGCCCCGGGAGAGTTCGTCATTATCCCGCGCGGCGTAGAGCATCTGCCTGTTGCCGATGATGAGGTCCATGCGCTGCTGATCGAGGCCAAGACAACGATCAACACGGGAGCAGTTGCCAGCGAACGGACGGTCACTCAGCCGGAGCGGATCTAGAGACACCGAAACCCTTCGCGAGTCGATCGGGGCTATCACGAGGCGGGCGCGCTGGTCCTGGCTCGCTCCCGTTCCACCAGCTTGCGGCGGAGGATCTTGCCGGAGGCCGACTTGGGGATCTCGTCGATGGTCTCGACCAGCCGGATCTTCTTGTGTGGCGCGACCCGCTCCGCGACATACTGCATCAACTCTTCGGGCGTTACCTGGCTCTTGAGCACGACGAACGCCTTAGGTACCTCACCCGCCTCCTCATTCGGGCTGGGAATCACGGCCGCGTCGGCGACGGATGGGTGCGTGAGCAAGATGGCCTCGAGCTCGGCCGGTGGGACCTGGTAGCCCTTGTACTTGATCAGCTCCTTGAGACGGTCGACGATGTAGAAGTCGCCGTCTCGGTCCGCATGGCCGATGTCCCCGGTGTGCAGCCAGCCGTCCCGGTCGAGGATCTGCTCGGTGGCAGCCTGGTTGTTCAGGTAGCCCTTCATGACTTGTGGCCCGCGGATCCAGATCTCACCGTCTGCGTCAGGGCCGAGCGCGGCTCCGGTGTTGATGTCGACCACCTTGCACTCCGTGCCGGGAATGACGGGACCGATCGAGCCGACCTTTGTCCACTCGACGTTGTCGCGGACGGCGTGCGTGACCGGGCTGGCTTCGGTCATGCCGTATCCCTGGTTCACTTTGCAGTTCAGACGCCGGCCACAGGCTGCCGCCAGCGCCTCGTCGAGAGGAGCGGCGCCTGAGAAAACCGTGGTCACCGACGAGAGGTCAAACTGGTCGACCATCGGATGCTTGGCGAGCGCCACCACGATCGGCGGAGCGATGTAGGCACGCGAGACACGATGGTCCTGGAGGACCCGCAAGAAGGCCTCCAGCTCAAACCGCGGCATGGTCACAATCGTCGCCCCCGAGTGAAGCGCCAGGTTCATGATCACGGTCATCCCATAAATGTGATAGAAGGGCATGACCCCGAGCACCCGCTCGCCCTCCCGCAGATGGAAGCACTGCTCGGATTGGCAAACATTGGCCACCAGGTTGCGATGCGTCAGCATCACGCCTTTCGCCAGGCCGGTTGTCCCGCTCGAATAGGGCAGCGCCACCAGGTCTTCCGCCGGATTGATCTCGACGGTGAAGTCTTCCGCCGGCTCCGCCAGCAGCTCGCTGAACGATGTGGCTCCGTCGGCGTCGCCGAACACGAAGATCTCCTCGACGGCAGAGTACTTGACTGCCACCGTCACCCGATCCATGAATGCCGGCACCGTCAATAGAAAGCGGGCACCGGAATTCTCGAGCTGATCCGCCAGCTCGCGAGGCGTGTAGAGGGAGTTGACGGTGGTGACGACGCCGCCCAGCGAAGCGACGGCGAAGAACGGAATCGGGTACTCGATCAGGTTTGGGCTGAAGATCGCGAACACGTCACCTTTCTTGAACCCGCGCCGCCGCAGCGCGGAGGCAACCCGTTTCACGCCGTCGGCCAGCGCGCCGTACGTCAGCCTGCGTCCGGTGAGGCCATCGATAAGGGCGGGCTTGTCCCCCAGTTCGCCAGCTCGGTGGAGCACGAACGGAACGAGTGGAATATCCGGGATCTCGACAGCGGGACCTCTATGGATCACGTCCGCCCTCCCATAAGATGGCGCTCCGGCCAGGTGGCGCGACGATCATATCCCAACCGGGGTTCAATCCAGCCCGAGCGTTGTCGGCACCGCGCCCATGACAGGTCCGTTGCGGCCGCCCGTTGCAACCAGCAGAAGTCGACGACCTGTCGCTGGAGGCATGACGTTTTGGCAAAACTCGAACGCGCTGAGATCGGCTGGCTCGGCGAGCTCGCGGTTGACCAGGAGCTTGTGGTGGGCAGCGGCGGTCGGTTGATCCCGTGGCTCCCGCTGGTGGACGCCCACGGGGTTGACCGCGCCTACACCTGGGACGGGGTCGGGGCCCCGAGCTTCGTCCAGATAAAGACCAGCGGTTTCGCGGATGAAGAGGGCCGCCACCGCTGGGACCTGCGGGTGGGCTCCTTCGCCGCCTACCGTCAGTTCTCCGTCGTGCTGGGTCTGATCGATCCGATATCCAACCGGATCGGCGATGTGTTCTGGCGGCTGGATTCCACCCTCGTCCGCCGTCTCGCTCGCCGCGAGTACGATGCCGCGCTCGGTACGGAGGTCTACCGCCTGGATGGGTCTCCCACGCACGACGACCGGCTCGCTCCCTACCGTTGCACCGGCAGCGAGTTATGGAAGGGATTCGCGCCCCGTGCCGGACTCCGCCAGGCCGCGAGAGGGCAGCTCCCCATCCTACGCGTCGACCAGGGAGGCGTCTACGAATTCGCCATGTTCACGGAACTGCTGCGAGGAAACCACAAAGACCTGTTGCTCTTTCGCCCCGCCTTCGACATCAAGGGCCGAGACCTCCTGGTTCAGCTGGTCGGCTCTCCGCACGCGGTGTTCGTCCAGGTCAAGGGCACGGCGATGCGCCGGGGCGATGACCTGGTCCGCTTCCACCTGCGCCGTAACACCTTCGTGGTTGCCGACGACTTCTGGTTGGCCTTTTACTTCTGGGACCGGCGCCATGCCGCCCTCTTTCCGGAGTGCTGGCTGGTTTCATCGCGCGAATTGGCTCGGCGGACCGCCCACCAGCGTGATGTCGCCTATCTCACCGTCGACACTCGTCTTGACTCCTCGGTCGATCGGTGGGCGGAGTTTCGCTGTCCGATCCAGGACCAGGCGGACGTCCTCCGTGGAGCCTTGCGCAAGCTTCGCGCGGCGGCGTAGGGAAGACTGATCAGCCGGTGTAGCTACGATCGCGTGGCGTTGGTGGATGAAAATCATCCCCCGAGCCGAGGCGCTACCTGACCTCGAGTCCATGGAGGCGGCCCACTTTACGGGAAAGGCGGGCTCGCACGCGCTGCTGGCGGCATCGGCTCCGCCGCTCTCGACGTCCGCCGCGCTGGTCCGGTTCGAGACTGGCGTTCGGAACTACTGGCACGCGCACGCGGGTGGCCAGCTGCTGTACGTCATCGAGGGCGAAGGCTGGGTCAGGCCCGGGGGGCCGACGCTCGACGAATTCGTGTCGGGGACACGGCCGCAACCGACCCGAATGAGGAACACTGGCATGGTGCGGGCCGGAGTGGCCCTTTCGCCCATATTGTGGTTAACATCGGCGAGACGCGCTGGCTGGAGGAGTCGCCTCCTCCACCGGATTAGGCGACCTGCTTCTTGTTACTCGGCGGCCCGGTCCATGCTACGTGCCTTGTGTAGCGGTGCCGTCAGCAGAACTACTGACCGTTACGCGCCACCGGCGGGTAAGTCACTGAGGGTTTAGGATTGCCTGGGGAGCGAGGGCATAACCCAGGCACAAATCTGGGAGCGCGACGGGACGTTGCGGGTGATCGAGCGCCTGCTGTCCGAGGCCCGTGAGGGTCGGGGACGGAGCCTGTTCATCGTTGCGGAAGTGGGCCTTGGAAAGACCACGATGGTCGATCGCGCCCAGGCCGGCGCTCGCGGTCAGTTCCAGATCAGCATCGGACGGGGCGACGCCGCCGAATCGAGCCTCCCTTTTGGCATCATCGACCAGGCGCTCCGGGGACTCGGGTTCCGGAGTCCTGGTGACGCAAAGAGCGTGAGACGATCTGCCCTTCAAGCCCGGGCCGCGCGGCTGTATGCGGCTCTTCAGTTCCTGGAGGGACTCCCCTCACCGACGCTGCTGCTGCTTGATGACCTCCACTGGGCGGACGAGGACTCGCTGGCACTGCTTTCCTATCTCTGCCGCAGGATCGCCAATCTGCCAATCGCCCTGATCGGGACGCTTCGACCGTGGCCTGATACCGCTCTCGATACCGTCGGGCCCCTCACGAATGACGGTGACGCGATCATGGAACGTCTGCTGCCCCTGAGCGAAACCGGCGCTGCGCAAATGTTGAACGATCGGGCCGGCGGTAGGATCTCGCCATCCTCCGCTCGACGCGCAGCCAGGCTGGCGGCCGGCAACCCGCTCCTGCTCGAGCGGATGGTCATGAATGTACGCCGCGGTCAGCGCCTCCCTGAATCCGATGGCCACGCTGCGACGACCAAAACCGGGCTCCTGCGCGCCCGGTTCACGGGCGTGTCGGCCGAGGAAAAGCGCTACGCTCAGGCGGCGGGCGTTCTGGGAAGCCGGTTCCGTCCCATGATCGCGACGGCGATGGCCGAGCTCTCGCCCGGGGAGGGCGATCGGGCGCTCGAGGCGCTCTCGCTCGGAGGCCTGCTCAGATCCGACGCGTCTGGCTGGGCCCAGTTCGCGCATCCCTTGCTGCGGCAAATCGTCTACGACGAGATCCCGCCGCCAATGCGTGCGCCGTGGCATGCCCGAGCTTTCCGCCTGCTCGTTTCAGCGGCAGCTGACCCGGCCGAGGCGGCCGAGCACGCGGCCCGCTCGGGCCTGATCGGTGACCAGGACGCCGTGGCGGTCCTGGCGCAGGCAGGCCGAAGGGCCATGCGCGAGGGCGCGATCGCCCGCGCCAAACAGCGGCTGTTGGCGGCCGTCGAGCTGGCTGGTTCCCGGGCCGCTGCCGACCTGTTGATGGATCTTGGTGAGGTTCTGCTGGACAGCGGCGATGGGCGAGGTGCGATCGTGACGTTTCGGCGTCTCCTTGCCATGCCCGATCTGACTGGGGAGCTGCGGAGCGGGGCCCAGCGCATGCTCGGGCGGGCGCTGTTCATCCGCGGCGCCGTCAAGGAAGCTGGTGAGGCCTTCAGAGTGGCGGTCGCCTCCGCGCTACCGTCGGACAAGTCCGAGGCGGTTCGGGCCTTACTCGACGAGGCATTCATCTCCTGGCCTACCGGAGGCCCGGCCCTGGCGACGCCCTTGCTGGAACGCGCTCGTGATCTGGCGGTGGATGGCTCGCCGAGGCTCCGAGTGCGTGCCGATACCGCCTGGGCCTTCAGCACATTTGTTGGAGGGGACCCGACAGGAATCGCGGTGATTGCCGGCGCCGTCCAGGATGCCTTCGCCAACCCCGAGGCAGATACGACCGACTTCGCGTGGAGTTGGGGAACCCTGGGCACCTACGGAAACGTAACGAAATGGACGGAACAATTCACCGACGCGACCCGCGCCTATGAGATCGGCATGCAAGCGGCCGAACGAATGGGGCTACCCGTGGCCATTGCGGCCGTGGCCGTCATGCATGGTGACACCTGCCTTCGAACGGGCCGGCTGCGGGAGGCGCTTCAACTCGCCGACCGCGCCACCATGCTTGCGGACCTCGCGCCTGAGCGCGCCTTCTGGGCCGCGATCATCCACGCCTACACGCTGAACGAGATGGGTCAGATGGATGAGTGCGCGGAGTGGTACCGACGGTCGAGCGCGCTCGCCGATCCGAACGAGAACTGGGCCGGGCGCGTCTGGCTGCTCCACCTGGAGGCCGTGCTCGCCATGCACGCCAGGCGGACGGCGGACGCCTGCGCGCTCTTCGACCGCCTGCGGGCCCTCGCCAATCAATTGCAAATCCTGGAGCCCTGCATCGTTCCCTGGTCGGGCGATGCCATCACGGCATACCTCTATGGGGGGCGGATCCAGGACGCGCTGGCAATTGTTGCGTCGTTGGATGCGATGGCGGAACGCCTGCCCTGCCGCTTCCCGCGGATCGTTGCAATTGGGGCCCGGGCCGCCTTGAAGCAAGCAGAGGGTGACCAGGAGGCGAGCACGCGCCTGCTCGACGAGGCGATCGCGCTCGCGACTGGAAGTGGAATGCCTCTGCTCGAGGCTCGAATTCGACACCGGCTCGGAGCACTATTGCGGCGATCCGGCCACGATCGCGGGGCCCGACCGCTACTGAAACGGGCGATCGAATTGGCGGAGGCGTGCGGTGCCGAAGGCCTGGCAAAGAAGGCTGGCGACGAGCTGAAGCTGGCACACGGGCGGCAGCATCGTCAATTGGTCGATCCGGATGCGTTGACGGCCGCCGAGCTCCGAGTGCGCAGCCTTGCCGAGCAAGGGGTCAGATCGCGACAGATTGCCGACCAGCTATTCGTGAGTGCCAACACCATTGAGACTCACCTTCAACACATTTATCGCAAGCTGGGGATCAACTCACAGCGAGAGCTGGTCGCCCGAGCGCGCCGTCCGGAACCGTCGCCAACTCCGAACGGAGGCGACCCACCGCGCGGTAGATGAGCAGCTTCACCGCCGCTTCCGACTTCCCCATCATGGCGGCGGCCTCGCGGGCGCTTCGGTCGTCGCGAAACCTCAGGGTCATCGCGATGCGCTGTTGCCGCGGCAGCCGTTCCACGAGCCGCCAGATCTCTTGGACCTCGAGGCGGCGGATCGCCGTCGCCTCAACCTGGGTGGCGGTATCGGGCAGCCCGTCCGACAGCTCCCGACTCACCGGCTCGTGGCGGAAGTAGTCGGCCACGGCGTTGCCGGCGATCCGATAAAGCCAGCAGGAAAAGGGGCGACCGCAGTCCCGATACCGGGAAATGCCCCGAAGCGCCTTTAGGAAGACCTCGGCCGTTACGTCTTCGGCCGCGGCGGCGTTACCAAGGCGTGCGCGGGCGAACCGGTAGATACCATCGACATGACGGTCATAGAGGATGCCGAAGGCATCGGCGTCAGACTTCGCCCGCTCGACGAGAAGCCGCTCATCCTGGTCCACGCGTCGAGCCTATGGCGGACCCAGGGCAGCGTCATCACGGAATTTACTGATTGTGAAGAGGGCTGGTCGTGCTGGTAATGGCTAGAGAGCTGGCAAGGGTAGAGGCGGCGGCAGCACGAGAGCTGATTCGAGACCAGGGATCAATTCCGGCTACCCGGCGATTCGAATGGCTAGTGGTCGGCCTATGCACCTGGTTGATGGCGGGTGCCTACCTGGACTCCTGGGCCCACCGGCACCTGGCGAGGCTTGAGACGTTCTTCACGCCCTGGCATGCCGTGCTGTATTCAGGGATGCTCGCCGTCCTGATTTTCCTGGCCTTCACCGCGCTGCGCAACCGGGCGCGGGGACAGAGCCCGGGTCAGGTCCTGCCGGCCGGCTATGGTCTTTCGCTGGTCGGCTGCGTGTTGTTCGGCGTCGGAGGTGTGATCGACATGTTCTGGCATCTCCGTTTCGGAATAGAGGTCAGTCTGGCGGCCTTGATCAGCCCACCCCACCTGCTCTTGATGCTGGCGCTGGGACTGATCGTGACCGGGCCATTACGCGCGGCCTGGCGACGCCCAGAAAGCCGAGCGCCATTTACCGCAGTCATCTCGGCAAGCCTCCTGTTGTCGATGTTCACCTTTTTCGACCAGTTCGACCAACCGCTGGTCAACACCTGGGCGGCAGCGAACGCGGCAGGCCCCGATACGATCCGGTACCTGCAGGAGCTGGGCATCCTGGGCATCATGGTGCAGACCGCCCTCCTCACCGGCGTCGTTCTCTACTTGCTCAGTCGTTTCACGCTGCCGTTCGGCAGCATCACCCTGCTCGCCGGACTGAACGGCGCGCTCCTGGGCTCGCTCGAGCAGCACTTCGAGTTGATCCCGGTCGCGATCATCGGCGGACTGACCGCCGATCTGATCATGTTGTGGCTCCGGCCTGGACCGGAGCGGGTGGCTGCGCTTCGGCTTGCCTCATTTCTCGGTCCGGTCGGCGTTTGTTCTCTTTACCTTCTCTTCCTTGGGCTGACCCGTGGGATTGGCTGGCCGATCACGCTCTGGCTCGGCTCGATTGTCGTGTCGGGGGCGATCGGCGTCTTGCTCAGTTACCTTGCTGTCCATCCGCCGATCCCGCAGTTGGACGCCGGCTGACCCTTCCCCCCGGCGACCCGGCCCCTGCTAGCGTGAGAGGAGCAAGGGGATGCAAGCGGAAGCAGTGACGGCGGAGCGCTGGGCGCCACCGTGGTGGGCGGTCTTCCTGACCGGGCTCGTGATGTGGGCAGCGGCCTTTGGGGTCGCCCGCCTCACGCACAACGTTATCCTCCTGCCGACGATCGTTCTTCTGGGCAGTTTCCTGGTTCCGGTTACGGCCGTCGTCTGGTACCTGGATCACGATCCCAGTCCGGCGCTGTCACCGCGGCGGATTCTGGCCGCCTTCATCATCGCCGGCGTCTTTGGAATCCTCGGCGCCTCGCTACTCGAATACTGGCTCGTGAGCGTCGGCGTCCTGGGCAGCCTCGAGGTGGGGTTGATCGAGGAGGCGGTAAAGGGCGTCTTCATCGCCGTCGTGGCGCTGGGCATCCGGCCGTTTCATATCCGCGATGGCATGGTGCTGGGGGCGACCGTCGGCTTTGGTTTCGCCGCCCTGGAGAGTAGCGGTTACGCGCTCGCCTCGCTCTTCGTTGTGCAAGGCCATCAGCTGGTCCTTTCGCTCACCTCGGTGGTCGTGACGGAGCTGATCCGGGGTGTGCTGTCCCCGTTCGGCCACGGCATGTGGTCGGCGATTCTCGGCGCCGCCATCTTCAGCGCGGCCGCCCGCCACGGCCGTTTGCGGCTTTCGGCGGGCGTGATCGGCACTTACCTCGCGATGTCGGTGCTTCATGGTGCCTTCGACTCGATCAATGGCGTCCTCGGTTACGTCGTGGTCTCGCTCATCGGGCTGGTTCCGCTGATCTGGCTCTGGCGTCGCGCCGACGGCGGCGGTGTGTTCCCGCGGCGCGGTTAACCCATCCCGACGGCGGCCTGGGTCGCCCCCTGATCCCAGTGCCTGGACGGCGCGCCGTTAAGGTATCCGCATGGCCGCGCCCAGGGAAGAGATCATCGAGGCTGCCGGACGGCAGGTGACGATCACCAATCCGGACAAGATCTTCTTTGCAAAGACCGGCCACACGAAGCTCGACCTGGTCCGCTACTATATGGCCGTCGCCGAGGGCGCCCTTCGCGGCGTGGACGGGCGACCCATGGCTCTCAAGCGGTTCGTCAATGGGGCAGAAGGCGACGCATTTTTTCAAAAGCGCGCCCCAACCTCGCGGCCGGAATGGATCGAAACCGTCGAGCTGAGCTTTCCTTCAGGCCGAACCGCCGAAGAGATCGTCGTGCGCGACGCCGCGCAGCTCGCCTGGATCATCAACCTCGGTTGCATCGACCTCAATCCTCACCCGGTGCGCGCCGGCGACCTGGACCATCCAGACGAGCTGCGGATCGATCTGGATCCCGTCCCGGGCGTGTCCTGGTCGCAGATTCGCGATGTGGCGCTGGTCAGCCGCGAGGTGCTCAAGGATTTCGGGCTGGTCGGCTGGCCGAAGACGTCAGGCTCGCGAGGCATTCACATCTACTGCCGGATCGAGCCACGGTGGACATTTCCCGAGGTCCGCCGCGCCGCCGTGGCGCTGGCGCGGGAGGTCGAGCGACGTGCGCCGGAGATCGCCACCAGCCGCTGGTGGAAGGAAGAACGGCACGGCGTGTTCCTCGATTACAACCAGAACGCCAAGGACCGGACGGTCGCCTCGGCCTACTCGGTTCGCCCAACTCCCGACGCCCGCGTTTCGGCGCCCTTGACCTGGGACGAAGTGCCCACCAGCGAGCTGGAGGCGTTCACCCTCGAGTCCGTGCCCAAGCGGTTTGCCCGGATCGGCGATCCGTCGAGAGGCATCGACGAGGCGGTCGGCTCACTGGACGCCCTGCTCGAGCTTTCGAACCAACACGAGGCGGCCGGCTTCGGCGACGCGCCCTGGCCGCCGCATTTCGCGAAGCAGGCGGGTGAGCCCGCGCGTGTCCAGCTCTCGAGGCGGCGGCGCGAGGATCGGCCGTCCGCATCAAGGGGCCAGGTCCCGCCTCCCGCCCCCGGCAAAACCGTGGGTCCCACGGGTCGCCGCCGCAGCACCATGCCGTTGATCGAGATTGCCCGGGCGGCGTCTGAGACCGAGGCTCGGGCTGGGCTCCAGCGCTGGCGGGCCCGCCATGCCGACATCTGGTCACACCTCGCGCCCTCGGATATCCTGGTGGACTCGATGCGGGGGCGGAACACAACCTGGACGCGGATCCGGATCAACCTGCGCAACGTCCCCGAGTCGGAGCGGCCACCGCAGGAAGCGCTGGAGGTCGACTATGACCCCTGGGCCGGCTATCAGGGTCCTGACCGCTCTGGACAGCTGCAGCGCCCGAAACGAAAGCGCCAGTAACCCCTCAACCTCTTAGTCCCAGCGACGCTTGACCTGCATGTGTTGCTTCACACTCTTGTGGATCACCTTCCATCTCCGACGCGCCTCGATCTGCAAGCGCACGTCGGCCTTGACCTCGATCGAGCGCAGCTCACGCTGCAGCTTGCGGTAGCTGGCGAAGCGACTCGGGTCCAGGGTCCCGCCCTCGAGCGCCGCGACGACGGCACAGTCCGGTTCGGTCTCGTGCCGGCAATCGGTGAACCGGCAGCCGAGGGCCAGCTCCTCGATATCCAAGAAAACCTCAGCGAGGGCCTCCGCCCCGGCCCACAGCTGGATCTCCCGCAAGCCGGGCGTGTCGATGACGAGGCCTCCGCCGGGCACCTTCAGCAGTTGGCGATGACTCGTCGTGTGGCGCCCCTGCCCGCTTTTATGCACATCAGCAGTCCGCAGCACCTCCTCCCCGACCAGGCGATTGATCAGGGTAGATTTGCCAACGCCCGACGATCCCACCAGCACCGCGGTCTTGCCCCGGGAAAGATGCGCGCGAACCGCCTCGATCCCTGCGCCGGTCCGGCCGCTCACGGCGACCACTGCCACACCGGTCGCGATCGTTTCGAGCTCCGCCTCAAATGGATCAGGATCCCCGAGATCCACCTTGGTCAGCACGATCACGGGCGCGGCACCGCTCTGATAGGCGACCGTCAGCAGTCGCTCGATGCGGCGCAGGTTGAAATCGGAGTCCGCCGAGGTGGCGATGAAGACCAGGTCGACGTTGGCGGCGATGACCTGCTGGGCGGTCTCCGCGCCTGGTGCCTCCCTGGTGATCGCGGATTGCCGTGGCAGCACGGCGCGGATCTCGGTGGCCTGCGCCGTCGAGCGAACGGCCACCCAGTCGCCAACCGCGACCAGACGGCCCTCGCGCAGGGCGCTCCCGAGCGTGGCTAGCGGCGCGCTGCCGGCAAGCTGCACGAGAAATTTCGTGCCGTAGTCGGCCGCCAGCCGGCCGGGCTGCAAGTCCTGGCCATCGAGCGCATCGAATGCTGAGGCGAATCGGTCGTTCCAGCCGAGCTCTTCCAGCTCGGCCCGATCGTCTGACTTCAATCCAAGAACCTCCCTGATGTGGGTAACGGCAAACGGCGTTGGCGCCCTTCGCCGGGGGAGGCTGTTCGCGGGTTTGGCTAGCGCAGCCCCGGGGAGATGGACGCCACGCAGACAGGACGCAGGACAATCGCAGCCACGTGGACCTCACCTCCCGACAGAGTTTCGCGGCCCCGAGTCTAACAGCAGCGGTGCCAGGCGCCGAAGATCGGCCGTGGGAGCTCGATCGGGCGTCGGCGTAAGGACGCTGACCGCCACGTGGTCGGCGCCGGCCTCGTGATGCCGGCGCACCTTGCGGGCGATCTCCTGGTCGTCGCCCCACGCGACCAGCGCATCGAAGGCCCGGTCGCTGCCGGGCGGCGTGAGCTCGTCGTCGGGCCAGCCCAGCCGAACCAGGTTCTGGCGGTAGTTCTGGAGCGACAGATAGGTGCGCATATAGATGTTGCCGGGGACGCGAGCCGCCTCGCGGTCTTTGGCGAAGACGACCGCCTGCTCCGGAGCGAGCAGCCGGTCTGGCCCCAGGATGCGACGCGCCTCCCGCGTGTGTTCGACCGGCACGTAATACGGGTGGGCCCCAGCGGTCCGTTCGCGGGCCAGTTCGAGCATCTTGACTCCAAGTGCCGCCAACACAATGGGCGCAGGCGGATTCGGCGCCGGCCCGCGGTACGGTGCCTTTTCCATGGCGTCGAGATACTCGCGCATCGCAGTCAAGGGGCGTTCGTATTGATGGCCGCGAGCAGTCACCAGGGGCGCGTGGCTGACGCCGATGCCGAGTACGAATCGATTCGGCCAGGCTTCCGCCAACGTTCGGCCGCCGTTCATCATCGCCATCGCATCGCGTACCCAGATGTTGGCGATGCCAGTCGCCACAGTGATGTGGCTGGTCGCCTCGAGGATGATCGCGGCGGCGGCAAACGGCTCCCGCCCGAGGGCTTCGCCGATCCAGATGGTTCCGAAACCCAACTCTTCGACCTCGGCAACCGCCCGCCGCAGGTCCGGCGTCGCCAGCAACGCCATCGAGCCGAGCCAGACGCCGGCGCGCCCGAGGTCTACGCCCGCGCGGGTTGTCGCGTGTGCTCCTTGATGAAGGCCAGCATCTGGCGCCAGGCATCCGCCGAGGCGTTCTGGTACTGCTCGAAGCTGCGGTCGAAGAAGGAGTGCGGCGCGCCCTCGTAGACCACCATCTGGTGAGGAACGCGGGCTTGCGTGAGCTCTCGGTCGAACTGAGCGAAATCCTCTTGCGTCGTGGCCTGGTCGTTGCCGGCCAGCAGCAGCAGCAGCGGGGCCCGCATCTGGGGGATTGCATCGCGGACACGGGACGGTATCCCGTAGAACCCGATCGAGCCTGCCAAACCAGGCTGCGCCGCCGACTGTCGCCATGATTGAGCGCCGCCAAAACAAAAGCCGACCGTGAACACCGAGTCCGCCGCGCCCCCGGCCGCCGAACGCAAATACGCAATGCCGGCCGCGACGTCGGCCGCGATCGTTTCGGGCTTGGTCTGGCCGATATGCGCGCGGTAGTCGAAGTCGTCCGGCCGTTCCGCCATGCCGGCGGTTCGGCCGAGGTAATCGATGGCGACCGCGTCCACGCCGGCCTGCGCGAACCGGCGCGCCAGGTCCTGGTAGAAGGGGTGCACGCCGCGCGGGTCGGGTATGACGACGACGCCGGCTCCGGTGGGTGCCGCCGCTCGGGCCGCGTAGGCCTTGAAGCGATTGCCGTCGGCCGCAGTCAGCACCAGGTCGCCTTCGTCGGTTGAGCCACCCATGATCGGTGGGAGCGGAGGTCGGGCCTCATTTGTGTAGCACATAGCGACCATTGTGCCGCGACAGCGTGGTGCCGCGTTTGATCGAAGGGAGACCGGGCGCACGTCGCGCCCGGTCGCTGGGGTGTGAGAGCCTACTCGACCCCGTCGAACTGGTGGTCGGCGTTCGCGTCGGTCGCGCTGTCGGCGTTGCCGCCTCCGGGCAGCGCCTTATCGCTGGCCTCAGCGGCTGCTTCCGCCGCGGTGCCCGCGGGTTCGGCGGCGTCGGCCGGCTCGGCCGTGGTCCCGGGTTTCTCCGCCTGCTGTTGCTGCGAGGGCGTTGCGGTTGGCGTTGCGGCGCTGGCCGCCATGGTGGTCAACCCGGCGCCACCCAGCAGGACTGGCGCGCCGATCAGCAGCAGCGTTCGCCTGATGTTGAGCGTCTTCATCTATATTCACCTCCTGGTGCGTTACTGGCTCCGCAGAGCCTCGGTTTTCAGCCTAGGGGCCCCGCCTGAACCCGCCATAAAACGAGGGCGCGAATTCGATTTATGATTGGAGCCTGAGCAGTTCGGCAGGGGGGTATCAGGCATGCTACCGCGGTGAAGGCGCCGCTGACGACCAACAAAGCCCGCGACAGCCAGTCGCCCGTGCTCGTCGCTATCGCCGACACCTTCATCGGCGGCATGGGCCATCCCGGCTCCCCGATACGGGTGGCGGCCTCCATGGAGGAGACGTTCCGCCGCCTGCCCTCCGAGGCCGACCGCCGCCGGCTGCGCCTGATCGTCGGCGTGCTCGGCCTGCGTTCCGGGACCTTCCTCTTGACCGGCCGCCCCGTCCCGTTCCATCGCTGGTCGCGAGAGCAGCGCGTGGCCGCGATGTCGTCCTGGTCGACCAGCCGCCTCGCCTTCCGGCGCCAGCTCTTCCAGGTTTTCAAGCGCCTTTCGCTGCTGGCCTTCCTGGGCGACACAGAGGATGACGGCACCAATCCGGTCTGGCCGGAGATCGGCTACCCGGGACCGGTATCGGCGCCTCCCCCTACGCCCAAGAGCATCCGGACGACGACGCTCGACGGCGACACGACGCTGACCTGCGATGCCGTCGTGATTGGATCCGGCGCGGGAGGCGGCGTGGTGGCGGGGGAGCTTTCCGCCGCGGGAAAGGACGTCATCGTGCTGGAGGAGGGCGGCTACTACAACGAGGCCGACTTCAACCAACTCGAACTCTCCATGATGCGAAAGTTGTACTACCAGGGGGGGTTCGCCGCGACCGCCGACGCGGCGATCGCCCTGATCGCGGGCGGCTGCCTCGGCGGCGGCACGGTTATCAATTACACGACCAGCTTTCGCAGTCCCGACTGGCTGCGAGACGAATGGGCGAATCGCTATGGCCTCACGGCCTTTGCGACCGATGACTACACCGCGTCGATGGACGCCGTCTACGAGCGGCTGGGGGTAAACGTCAGTCACAGCCGGGTCAGCGCGCGCGAGCGAGTGCTGGAACGTGGCATGCAGCAGCTTGGCTGGCACACGGGCTACATGCCGCGCAACGTCCAGGGCTGCACCCAGGACGCGCGCTGCGGCTTCTGCGGCTACGGCTGCCAGATCGGCGCCAAGCAATCCACGCTCAAAACCTACTTACAGGACGCCTACCGGCGGCGCGCCCGAATCATCGTCAACTGCACCGTCGACCGGGTACTGATCGAAGACGGGCGGGCGGTTGGCGTGCGCGCCACCGTGCGCCAACCCGAGATGCCGGCCTTCACCTTGATCGTGCGCAGTCGCGCCGTCGTGGCGGCTGCCGGCGCGATCGGGACGCCCGCCTTGCTGCAGCGCTCCGCCGTTCCCTCGAAAGCGGTCGGTAAGTCGCTTCGGCTCCATCCGTCGACCGCCGTTTCCGGCATCTTCGACGAAGTGTTGCGTCCCTGGGAGGGAACGCTCCAGGCGCTCTACTCTGACGAGTTCGCGAACCTCGACGGGCAACATTTCGGGCCGAAGATCGAGTCGGCGCCGCTGCATCCGGCATTGCTGGCGCTGGTCACGCCCTGGCGCAAGCCGGATCAGTACAGCCGCTTGATGCGGTCGCTGCCGAACCTGTCGCTGACCGGGATCTTGCTCCGCGACAGCGGAGCGGGTCAGGTCATCACGAGAGATGGCATCGCCCGGGTCGAGTACCGGCTCTCACGCCCGGATCTGGTCCATATGCGCAAGGGCATCGAGGCCGGCGTTCGCATCCTGGAGGCCGCCGGCGCCAAGGAGATCTTCACCAGCCAGGCCGCGTACGTCGCGTACCGGCCGGGCCAACGCGGCGGCGTCGAGGCGTTCATGAACGAAGTTGACCGCCACGGCTACGGCCCCGGCCACATGGGCTACGTCAGCTTCCACCAGATGGGGTCGTGCCGCATGGGCATTGACCCGGCGACCTCAGTGATTGGTCCCGATCACCAGGCGCATGCGGTCAAGGGCCTGTTCGTCGCCGACGGAAGTGCATTCCCGAGCGCCTCGGGCGTCAACCCCATGATCACGATCATGGCGATGGCCCACGGCGCGTCTCGCTACATCGCGGCCGCCTGCTGAGGCAATTGCAAGTGGCGCCGAAGCGAACTCTTCTCTAAACTTTCACCCGATATGCAGGCGGCGGTCCAGACCAAGCGGAGTCCGTGGGTGATCCTGCTCGTCCTCTGCCTTGGCTTCTTCATGATCCTGCTCGATCTCACGATCGTGAACGTTGCGATCCCCAGCATCATCGACGGTCTGCACGCCGGCTTCGACGAGATCCTCTGGGTCTTGAACGCGTACATCCTCGCGTACGCGGTGCTGCTGATCACCGCCGGCCGGCTGGGTGATATGTACGGCGCCAAGCGGCTCTTCCTCATTGGGCTGGCCGTCTTCACGTTCGCCTCGATCGCCTGCAGCCTGGCGCAGAACCCCGGCCAGCTGATTGTTGCTCGCGTCATCCAGGGCGTCGGCGGCGCCATCCTGACACCGCAGACGCTCAGCATCCTGACCAACATCTTTCCCGCCGACAAGCGGGGGGCGGCGTTTGGCGTCTGGGGTGCCGTCGCCGGCGTCGCCTCGGTGACCGGCCCGACGCTGGGCGGCTTCCTGGTCACGAACTTCAGCTGGCAGGCCGTCTTCTGGGTCAACGTGCCGGTCGGGATCGCGGCCTTCGCGCTGGGCGTCTGGCTGCTTCCGGAAATCCGGCTGGGCCGCGACCAGGACCTGGATCCGGTCGGCGTGCTACTCGCCAGTGGCTCCCTGTTTGCCGTCGTCTTCGCCCTGATCGAAGGCCAGCACTATCACTGGGGCACGTTTACCGACGTCGCGTCGTTCGACGCCGGGGGCGGCCACTGGGGCCTCTTCGGCATCCCGAGTCTCTTCATCGCCAGCGTCATCCTGTTCGTGCTCTTCGTGCTCTGGGACCGCGTGCAGAAGCAGCCACTGGTGCCGATCTCACTGTTTGCCGATCGGAACTTCACCATCGGCAACGCGCTCGCCGCCATCGTCTTTTTCGGCATGATGGGCCTCTTCCTGCCGTTGACGATCTTTCTCCAGTCGGTGCTGGGGTTTAGCGCCCTCAAGGCCGGCCTCACCCTGGCCCCGATGTCGCTCACCTCGATGCTGATCGCGCCGATCGCCGGACGCGCCACCGACCGCTTCGGCGGCAAGTACATCCTGATGGCGGGCCTCACCTGCTTCAGCGTCGGCATGGGCCTGGTGATCCTGGTGTCGTCGCTCAACGCCGGCGAATTCACCTTCTTGCCGCCGCTGATCCTGGCCGGCATCGGCCTGGGCTGCACCTTCGCGCCGATGACGACCGTCACCATGCAGCGCGTGAATCCGCGGCTCGCCGGCGCGGCGTCCGGCGTGCTCAACACCACCCGTCAATTGGGTGGGGCGTTCGGCAGCGCCGTCGTGGGTGCCATCTTGCAAACCCGGCTCGCCAGCGAGCTGGTCAGCCAGGCGCAAGTGCAGGCCGGCAGCCTGCCAACCGCGTTCCGCTCGCAGTTCGTGCAGGGGTTTGCGAAGGCCGCCGGGGGCGTGCTGGAGGTCGGGCGCGGCCAGTCCGGTGTGCCGCTCCCTGCCGGCATCCCGCCCACCGAGGCCGCTCGGGTCCAGCAGCTCGCGCACGATGTGTTCGCCCAGGCCTTCATCAACGCCATGCGACCCTCGCTCGCCGTCGCGATCGTGGTGTTGCTGTTCGGCGCCCTGCTGACGACCGCCATCACGGGCCGGCGCACCCCATCCGCCCAGCGCCAGCCGGCGCCTGCGCCTGCACCCGCCGCGAGCTAGACGCGTGGGGCAACGCCCCGCGGAATCCGCTCCATATACTGGGATTCGTGCCCACCCAGTGGCTGCCGTTGTTCCCCTTGAACGCCGTGCTCTTCCCGCACATGGCGCTGCCGCTGCACGTCTTCGAGCCGCGCTACCGACAGATGATCGCGGAGTGCCTCGAAGAAGGGCATAGCTTCGGCGTGGTCGCGATCCGTGAGGGGACTGAAACCGGGCCCGCGACCACGTATGAGGTCGGCACGCTGGCCAAGATCGTGCGCATCGATCGACTGGATGATGGCCGCATGAATTTGTTGGTGATGGGCGCCTCCCGCTTCGAGATCGTCCGGACGGCGGCCGATCGCCCTTACCTGCGCGGTCAGATCCGCATCATCCCGGAGGCCGGTGACGACCTGGATGCCACGGCCCACCTGACCGAGACGACCGCCATCACCTTCCGTCAGTACTCGAACCTGTTGCGCGAGCTAGTCGGCCGGCAACCGGACGAGGCCGAGCCACCAATGGAGCCGGAGCTGCTCTCCTACCTGATCGCGGCTGCCCTGAACCTGCAGGTACCGGAGAAGCAGTCGCTGCTGGCGGAACCGCGAACCGATGCCCGCCTGATGCTCGAGCTACGACTGCTGCGCAAGGAGATCGTTCTGCTCAAGCAGATGGTGGTCCACGCCACAGACGCCGCCGCCGTCCGCACATCTCTGAACTAAACCGCGCCGGTGCGCCATCGCGCCGCGGCCCGAGGGCCGCTTACCCGCTTAACTCGTGTGTACGTCGACCACCAGGCGCCAGGCGTAGCTCCCCGTGGCGGGAAGCGTAAATGCCGTGATCCGCGCGGCTCGCGCCAGGTCGATGGTGATGGTCCCGTCGGCGCCTTGCTGAACGCCAGGTTCGACCGCCGCCACCTGGTAGCTGGTGATGCCCTTCACCGGCGCGCCCGCGGCATTCGTGTCTTTGAAGGTCACGGCAACATGCAGGTCATCGGGGCGGGTGACGATCAGGGTCGGTAATCCGGCGCCGTGGATATCGAAGACCAACCGCGTGTAGCCGGCCACGGCCGTCCCCGGCCGGATGCGGAACATGGTGCCGCCGCTGACCCCGTTCCCCAGCGTGAAGAGCACGGGTGCTGGGGCGACGGAGGCGGAGGGAGTAGCGTTCGGCGAGACGGATGCCCGAGTGGTCGCGGAGGGGTGGACGGAGGCGGTCGCCTTGACCGCAGTCGAACTTACGTTATTGCTCGGCTTGAACAGTCCTCCTTCGTACAGCACGGCGGCCAGCAGGACGCAGGCGGCGGCTCCCAGTCCGACCGCGATCCGCATCGCCGTGTCCGACTTCGGCGGCGGTGCGGGCGCCGGCGCTTCAGCTTCGGGATCGAACGAAAACGCCGGCTCGTGGTCGAAGATGAGATTGCTCGTCACCGGCCCGGGGACATCCCTTGGTGGCGGTTCCGCCTCAGCCGACTCCGGTTCCTGCGCCCATTCGAGCGGCTCGGTCTCACGATGCGAGTCGACGGGCACCTCTCGCAGCGGTGCGGAAAACGCTTCCGCTTGCGCCGGCGCCATCGATTCGGGCTCCCCGACTGCTTCCAACGGCTCCGGCTCCAGCTCGAGAAACGGCATCGGTTGGACCGGCTCGGTGGGTCTCACCGGCTCGATCTCTTCGGTCGGCTCCGCCATCGCCGGGTAGAGCGGTTCCGGCGTCGGGGAAAGTCGAGTCGGATGGTCCTGGACCGGCTCATCCCGGAAGATCTCCCGCTCAAGCTCCGTCAGGAGGTCGGGAAGGCTGCCAACCTCGGGACGCAGAGGCGATGGCAAGTCAGAAGCCGTGGGCACCGTCGGCGCCGGCGAGGCCGGCGCGATGTCGAAGGACCGTGAGCCAGCTTGGGCGCGCCATCGCTCGGGGATGGACAGCGCGAAGGCCTCGTCCATCGCCCCAGCGCTGACTGCGGCGCTCGGAAGGCGGCCGACCCGCAAGAGCATCTCACGGAAATCCTCGACCCGCTCACGGCAGGCTTCGCAGCGTCGCAGGTGGTCGCGGGCCCATTCCAGGTCCTTGCCGTCGAGCCGGTCGTCGAGAACGGCGCTGGGGGAGATACGGGTGCAGCGGTTGCGCTCAAAACTTGATGTAGTCATAAATCTCCCCGAACTCGGCCCGGCTGCGGTCGAGCGCGTGCACCATCTTGCGCGGTGCCACGTCGGCAACTTCGGCGAGCTCGTCGTACGAGAGCTTGACGAAATCACGGAGTAGGATCATGGCCCGGGCCTCAAAGGGCAGGGCGGTCAGCGCCCGCTGCACGGTGTCACGGCGGAGCGCCCGCCGCGCCTCAGGTTGGGGAAAGCCTTCCAGGCTCACCTGCGCGGAACGACGCCGCCGAAACCAGCGGCGGGGCCGAAGCGACTGACGGCTGAGCTCGGTGGCGGCGCGAAAGACGTCGGCACGACGCAGCCCTTCGCCCGGGGGACGATGACGCAGGCCGTCCGCGATCTGTCGAAACGCGGCACAGGTGATGGCCGTGGCGCCGTCGATATCATCCACCAGCCGGGCGACGTAGTTCAGAACGAGTGGAAAGTCCGAATAGAACTCGCGTTCCACGGACGCGGCCCGAGCGCTTAACGCTGGAGCTTCGACGTGTACCTGATCCATTACTGGGGCGTGGGGCGGATGCCTGCAGTGTAGTCAGGCGGCATGAATCCGTCAACTCGGAGTGGTGTCACCTGGCCGAATTCAACTCGGGATCGACCAGCTCGACCAGGTCCCCGATCCGATAGAGGGCCGCCAGCGCCTCCCGATCAGCCGTAAAGACCCCGACCGGCATCCCGATGTCGGCGACAAACACTCTTCCCGCATTCACGGTGCCCCTCAGTCCGGTCTTGGGCGCCACCAGGGTCACCGTGGCTGCCGCTCGCACGGCGCCGCCCTGACCTGCTCCGTGATCCGCGTCCATCCCGGAGGGAACATCGACGGCGACGATCGGCGCGCCACTCGCGTTCATTGCCTCGATGATGCGGGGGGCCGGGTCTCGAAGCGGCAGCTGGATGCCGGTGCCGAATAGTCCATCGATGAGGACGTCGGCGAACGGGTCCAGGCCCTGGGGGGCGTCGAAAATCGGGATGCCCAGGCGTCGAATGGTCAGGGCATGCCGCCCGGCCAGGCTATTCGGGTCGCGCGAGGGCACGATCGATGCGCTCACGATCGCCCCGCGCTGCTGCAGGAAGCGGGCCGCGACCAGCGCGTCACCGCCATTGTTGCCCGACCCGGCGACGACGATGACGCGTTTGTCTCGGATGCCGTTCATGAAGGCGTTGACGAACCGGGCCACCTGCCAGCCCGCGACTTCCATCAGCTGGAAAGGTTCGATGCCGAATGTCGACCGCGCCTCCGCATCCGCCTGGCGCAGCGCGGTCGAGGACATCGTCCGCACCTGGCTCCACGAGACAGTCGGCCAGGTCACGTGACCAGCAGCGTCTCGCCCGGCGCCGTGTGCAAGCGCGTGGCCGCCGATCCCTCGCGCAGCGCAAACTCGATCCGGCCGCTGCTGCCGACGAGCGCGACCAGCTCGTTGGGCTCGGCCTCCTCGTAGGTCTCGACGGTTCGAACCCGCGTCCCGTTGATCGCCTTGATCCGTGCCAGCGCCCGGATCGGCAGGTTGGTGATGACGTTGCCGAAGTGATCACAATGCAACGCCTGCGCGCGCCATGCCTCACCCACCTTCGAGGCCCAGGCGTCCGGGAGTCGCAACGGCTCCTGCCGGCGAGGGGTGCCAAGGCCCGCCAGCGCGGCGCCCCCGGCGAGCCGGGCTGCCGCAGGTGCGAAGACGTCACGCCCGTGAAACGTGGGGGCGGCCTCTGGGGGCGTCGCGAGCTCCACCGTCTCACTGATGGGCTCGGTGAGGAAGGTGAAAAGGCCGTTGTCGGGCCCGACGAAGAACTGGTCCGCCGCCTTGAACGCGATCGCCTTGCGGTCGGTGCCGACGCCGGGATCGACGACCGCCACGTGCGCCGTCCCCACGGGGAAGCTTCGCCAGGCGCTATCCAGCAAGAACGCGCCCTGCAGCACCGCGAAGGGTGAAACGCCGTGGCTGAGGTCGACGATCGAGGCTTTTGGGTGGACCGCCAGGATCGCGCCCTTCATGGCTCCGACGTAGGCGTCGTCCAGGCCGAAGTCCGTCAGCAGCGTTACGATGCCGCTCGGCTTCATGCCGCCATGCTATCGGGCTGGCGCCTGCCCGCTCCAGGTCGGGACAAAACAAAAGAGCCGCCCGAGTTGGGCGGCTCTTCCTTCAGCCTTACGGCTTAGTAATCCGGCATCGAAGGCGCCGGCGCGGCCGACTTCTTTTCCGGGATGTCCGAGACGAGCGCTTCGGTCGTCAGCAGCAGCGCGGCAATGCTGGCCGCGTTCTGAAGCGCCGAGCGGGTGACCTTGGTCGGGTCGACGATGCCCGCCTTCACCATGTCGGTGTACTCGCCCTTATTGGCGTCGAAGCCCTGGCCCTTAGGCAGGCCCTTGACTTTCTCGACGACGACCGAGCCTTCAAAGCCGGCATTGTTGACGATCTGGCGCAGCGGCTCCTCGAGCGCGCGGCGCACCAGTTGCACGCCGGTCGCCTCATCGCCGGTCAAATGCCGCAGGCTCTCGAGCGACTTGATCGAGTGCACCAGCACGGCGCCGCCGCCGGGCACGATGCCCTCCTCGACCGCGGCCCGGGTGGCCGACACGGCGTCCTCCATCCGGTGCTTTTTCTCCTTGAGCTCGGTCTCGGTCGCGGCGCCAACCTTGATGACGGCGACGCCACCGGCCAGTTTGGCCAGCCGCTCCTGGAGCTTTTCCTTGTCCCAATCGGAGGTGGTCTTCTCGATCTCCGCCTTGATCTGGTTGATGCGGCCCTTGATCGCGTCAGCCTTCCCGGCGCCTTCGACGATCGTGGTGTCGTCCTTGGTGATGGTCACGCGGCGCGCCTTGCCCAGCTGGTTGAGCTGGACCGAGTCGAGCTTGAGCCCGAGGTCCTCGGAGATCACCTGGCCATTAGTCAGGATCGCGATGTCGTCCAGCATGGCCTTGCGACGATCACCGAACCCGGGCGCCTTGACGGCGACGGCGGTGAAGGTGCCGCGCAGCTTGTTGACGATGATCGTGGCCTGCGCCTCGCCCTCGACGTCCTCGGCAATGATCAAGAGCGGCTTGCCGCTCTGCACGACCTTCTCCAGCACCGGCAAAAGGTCAGCGACCGCTGAGATCTTCTTGTCGGTGATCAGGATGAAGGGATCTTCGAGCACCGCCTCCATCCGGGTGGCGTCAGTCACCATGTAGGGCGAGATGTAGCCCTTGTCGAACTGCATGCCGTCGACGAGGTTCAGCACGTCCTCGATCGTGCGCGACTCTTCGACGGTGATGACGCCGTCCTTGCCCACCTTCTCCATGGCGTCTGCGACCATCTCGCCGATCTTCGTGTCGCCGGACGAGATCGTCGCCACCTGGGCGATCTTCTCGCGATCGGAGATCTGGACCGACTGCTCCTTGATGGCTTTGACGACTTCCTCGACAGCCTTCTGGATGCCGGCCTTGAGGGCGATCGGGTTGGCGCCGGCGGTGACGTTGCGCAGTCCATCGCCGATGATTGCCGCGGCCAGCACAACCGAGGTGGTGGTGCCGTCACCCGCGATGTCGTTGGTCTTGCTGGCGACCTCTTTGACGAGCTGAGCGCCCATGTTCTCGAAGGGATCCTCCAGCTCGATCTCCTTCGCAATCGTCACCCCGTCATTGGTGATCGTCGGCGATCCGAACTTCTTGTCGAGTACGACGTTGCGGCCCTTAGGGCCGATCGTAATTCGAACCGCGTCGGCGACCTTGTCGACGCCGCGCTTCAGCGCGGAACGGGCGTCGGCATCGTATGCCAGTTGTTTTGCCATTCGATCGTCCTCCTTCCTGTTCTTAGTGATGAGTGGGCAACGGCCAGTATTACCAGGCGGTAGCTACCCGCATTTTAGCACTCCTAAACGGTGAGTGCTAGCAGTCGCCGGGGCCGAGCGCCAGCAGCGGGAGGCGTCGGTAGAATGAGGGCGCCGCCTCGGCGGCCTCCCTTGATGAGTATGCCCAGATCTGTCGACCCCACCCGACGTGTCGGTCGCGCCATGGCCTGGGGCGTCGCGATCGGCGTCGGCGCCGTCGTCCTGCGCGAGCTGGTCCGACCCCGCGAGCGGCCGGCCCGCCTGATCGACTGGGGGCGAGTCGAGGAGATCGCGCTGGCCCGCAGCGGCGAGCTCACGGACCCCCCCGCCGATCTCAGAAGTGAGCAGACCTACCAGCAGATTGCGGCCGAACTCGCGCCCCTGCTCAGCGAGGCGCTCGGGCCCGGCTCGGCCGAGTCGGGGAGCCGCGTTTACCCCGGATTGACGGCGGTGGGGCGCCGGCAGTGGGTGCGCTTCAACATCCGCATCTTCCGGCAGATGTTCGAGCCCCTCGAGGGACTCCAGCAGCTGATCCCGGGGTCCTTGATCCTGAACGTCGGGCAAAAGGGCCTGACCCGCTACCTGGGACTCATGCTCGGGCTCCTCGCTCGGCGCGTCCTTGGCCAGTACGACCCGGCCCTGCTCGGTCGGGAGCCGGTCGAGACCTCGTCGCTGATCCTGGTGGAACCGAACCTCCAGGCCTGGGCGCACAAGGACAAGCTCCCGGTCGACGAGCTGCGCCGCTGGCTGGCGATGCATGAGATGACCCACGCCTGGGAGTTCCGGGCCCATCCCTGGTTGCAGTCGTACCTCGAGGGGCTGTTGAAGCAGGTGCTGGTTGGCGGGTTGAGCGACGGCCACCGGCCCAGCCGCCTGGAGTTAATCCGCACCCTGACCGTGGGCGTCGGGCAGCAGTGGAAGGCGATCGCCAAAGTGCAGGCGGTGATGAGCCTGCTGGAGGGCTACAGCAACCTGGTCATGAACGATGTGGGTCGCCGGGAGCTGCCCCACTTCGCGCTCCTGGAAGGTGCCTACCGCCGCCGGCAGGAGCAGCGCACGCCGCTGGAGCGGGCCTTCCTCCGCCTGACCGGGCTGGAGATGAAGATGCGCCAGTACGTGCTGGGCGAACGCTTCTGCCGCGAGGTGCGGGACGCCGGCGGCCGGGAGCTCCTCGCCCGGGTCTGGGAGGGACCGGCGTGGCTCCCCACCATGGCCGAGATCCAGCGCCCGCAGCTGTTCATCGAACGCGCCCGGGCCAGGTGAAAACGGCCGCCGCGCTGGCCCTCGCGGTTTTACTCAGCGCCTGCGGCGCATCCGCCGCCCCGTCCACGCCGACAACCGGCCAGTCGGGCGGCCAGCTACAGGCCCAGGTGGTCGCTACCGAGCTGGTGGTAGGCCAGCAGCAGCGGGTTCCGATTGGGATCCTCGATCACAACACGCCGGTGAGCGACGCGACGGTGCATGTCCGCTCCTTCGTGCTCAACGGCAACACCGGCACGTTCAAAGGTGAGTCCGACGCGCCCTTCAAGGGCGAGGGGTTGCAGGGAGGCGGCACATACGTGGCGCACCTGACGTTCGATAAAGCCGGCGACTGGGGGGTGGAGGTCACGGCCTCGCGGCCCAACGGCGCGCATACGACCGTGCAACTTGCCATGACTGTGCTGGCGTTGCCTGTGGTGCCGGGGGTTGGCCAGCCGGCGCCGCTGAGTCATAACCCCACCATCAAGGACGTGGCCGACGTCGGGACGATCGATACCGGCAATCCGCCGGATGACATGCACCAGCTGTCGATTGCCGACGCTATCGCCCAGCACCGACCAACGCTGCTCGCCTTCGCTTCGCCGGCTTTCTGCACCAGCAACACTTGCGGCCCCCAGATCAAGGTGGTGCAGAGCCTGGAACCAACCTACCGGGATCGGCTCACGTTCATCCACGTCGAGATCTACAAGGACTACAAGCCGGATCCATCGAAGAGGCAGATCGCCCAGACGGTGCTGGACTGGCGGCTCCAATCGGAGCCCTGGATCTTCCTGATCGACACCACGGGCATCATCCGGGCCCGCTTCGAGGCGGCGACTGCGGCGGACGACCTCAAAGCCGCCATCGACCAGCTCCTCCCTTAGCTTTACATCTCCTTACTCGTCCGTAGGCGGTCTGTTGCCTCGACCCGACTCGATGGGTGCTACGGTCGCGGCGAGATGGCCGACATGATGTTCGACCTGGTCTGCCAGCACTGCGGCCGCCGTGAGCAGCGGCGCTGGGAAAGCCGAAAGAGCGTCACCGTCACCTTCTGCCAGTTCTGCAAGCACGGCATGTCGGTGGTGGGCATCGCCTTCTTCGCTCCCCAGCGGGAGCAGGCGGCAGCCTAAGCCCGTCCGCGCCTAATCGAGCTCGATCAGCAGCTGGCCTTCCTGCACGGTTTCGCCCTCCTGGGCATGGATCTTCGTCACGCGTCCGGCGGCGGGGGCGTTGACCGGGATCTCCATCTTCATCGACTCCAGGATCATCAGTGTCTCGTCGGCAGCGACCCTTTGCCC
>DASYVR010000043.1:0-2014 GCA_035936995.1 Candidatus Dormiibacterota bacterium
GGTGACCTGGAGCGCCAGGGTCAGGTTCTCGAACGCGGTCAGGCGCGGGAGCAGGTGATGCTCCTGAAAGACGAACGCGACGTCGCGGCGAATCCGGCCCAGGCCTCGGCGCCACCACCGATGCAGGCCTCGCCCCTGGACCAGGACCTGACCACGGCTCGGCCGGAGCTGGCCGTGGACTAGGCGGAGCAGGGTGGTCTTGCCCGCGCCGCTCGGCCCGATGACCTCGACAAGCTCTCCAGGCGCGACGGTGAGGTTGATCTCCTTGAGGACAGCGTTGCGGCCGAACGATTTGGCGACACCTGTGAGCTTGACGACCGGCTCGACGGTGGCGCGGCCCTTGGTGGCCCCGTTCTTCTTGTTTGTAGTCTCTTTGGCGGGCGACGCCTTCACCGCGACGCCGTTGGCGGCGTGGCCATTGGTGCCGTGGCCATTGGAAGCGAGGCCGTTAGTCGCGGTCCCGTTGACGGCGTGGCCCGTTGCGCCGTTCAGAGCGGCGTCATTCGCGTCGGCGCCATTCACGGCGCGGCCGGCTGACACGCGACTGCGTACAGCTTTGACAGGTTGACTACCCACCCTTACCCAATGTCCAAGATTAGCCCAAGCCAAGCTCAGGATTCCCTCATAACTCGCTATGAGTCCGACGGGTTACTTACTAAAAGTTAGCTACACCCCCTCAGGGCAAGTTGAGCCGGCGCGACTGTGATCGAGAACTGGCCGCCAGCAGGCGTCACTGACACGAGGCGGCTGCCGTCGGAGCTCGTTTCCGTCACAGGCGAATCCGTGCCCGAGGCGGTCACCGCACCTGTCACCTCGGGTGGGATCGAGATCACAGTGGCGGGATCGCCGGCGCGCCCTTGCGCGCTCAACGTAAAGGCACCCGTAGCCGGATCGTAGTGATAGGCGAGAGCGGGATCGCTCGAAGCGCGCGGGTAGACCCTTGCCAGCAATCGCTCACGCGCCGCTCGAAGGCAGCCGCTGGACTGCATCGGCGAGACGTCCTTTTTTGTCGGGTCGAACATCCCCCAGCCGATGCCGCTGTTCTCTTTCCAGGTCCAAAAGGCAAAGCCGACGTTGAATTTCTCCTGCTCCAGGGCTTGCTGGGCGAGCAGCACTGAGTCGTATTTCGGATCGTTCCCAAACTCGGACACGAAGAGTGCCGCGCCCATCGCCTTCGCCTCGCGCCCGCCCAGGCTGTAGGTCTGGTCATAGCCGCCCCATGGATACGTGGCTTTGGATGGATCGTGAGTGCCCGGGAGCAGCGCCTCAAGGGTGAAACCGTGCGTGTAGGCGTGGATGTCGAATACCAGGTTGGTATAGGAGCTCACCGGCAGCCCGAGGTGAGTCGGAAAGTCCGTCATCTGCCGCAGTAAACCAGGCTCCAGGAAGAACAGGTGCCGGCCGTCGTGGACGCCGGCGTCGGCATAGCCGCAGGAGGCGGGCATGAAAATTCCGGTTGGACATGGCAAGCCGTCATGCGCACCTGTCACCGCGTCGATGACGCGGCGATAGAACGGGAACAGGAGCAGGTCTTCGAACCCGGGCGGCAGGTTCCAGCCCGGCTGGGGTTCGTTGAAGACACTGTACCCGGCGACAGTGCTGTCGTCCTTGAAGCGTTTGGCCAGGAAGCTGACCGCGGCGATGTACTCGTCCTGGATTCCGCTGCGGTTGTACCAGAAGTTGCTGAACGCTTCAAACACTGCCCCGTTGGCTTCGCGCTGGTTCTTCAGGAAGAGGCCCGACGGAATCCCGTCGGTCACCGTCGCCCAGGCGGGCGCGCCGCTGTTGGCTGAAAGGTCCACGCCCTGGCCGGGGCCCACATAACGGGAGTAAGCGTTCTGGTGCATGTCGATGATCACGTAGATGCCTAGCTCTCGCGCCCAGTCAACGACCTGGGCGGCACGATCGACGTAGGTCTGGCTGAAGCGTCCGCGCTGCGGCTCGAGCAGGCTCCAGGACAGCGGCAACCGGAGCGAGTTGAAGCCAAACGCCGCCATCTGAGCAAGGTCCGACT